>JADHSV010000034.1 GCA_016776725.1 Rhodospirillales bacterium | reverse complement strand
GAAATGCTGTCCATGGTCGGGTTCGATTTTCTGCTGATCGATAACGAACACGGTCCGGGCGATGTCATTTCGCTGCTGCACCAGCTTCGCGCGGCGGCGGCCAGCGACACCACGCCGGTTGTCCGCATCCCGTGGAACGACCCCATCTATATCAAGAAAATTCTCGATATCGGGGTTGAGGCGGTGATGGTTCCCATGGTCGAGACGGTCGAGCAGGCCGAGGCCGCGGTCGCTGCCTGCCGCTATCCGCCGCGCGGCATTCGCGGCATTGCGCACACCGATGCGCGGGCATCCGACTACGGCCTGAAGGCCAAGGAATACCTGGAAACGGCATCGGACAACGTGTTCATCATCTGTCAGGTGGAATCGGCCACCGGCGTCGAGAACGTGGAAGCCATCGCGGCGGTTGACGGCATCGATATGGTTTTCATCGGACCGTTCGATCTTTCGGCCAGCCTGGGCCGACCGGCGGATTTCGACAATCCGCGCCACAAGGAGGCCATGGCCAAATCGGAGGCGGCCATCAAGGCGGCCGGGAAATCCATGGGCGGCATCGGTTATGGCCCCTATACGCCGAAGGATTTGTATGAGCGGGGCTACGATCTGATCGTCGGCGCCGCCGATGTTGGATTGCTCAGGGATAGCGCGTTGGAAAAGGTGAAACAGCACAGCCCTTCGTAACGAAGGCGAAACGGGGATTGGAGATAAATTGGAGCCCAACGTAGATTCGAAACTTGGCCGGTCGGGACGCGCCACGTTGCGCGACGTTGCCGCCCATGCCGGAGTTTCCAAATCGACGGTTTCCCTTGTTTTGCGGGGGAGTTCGCTGGTCGCCGAGAAGACGCGCGCGCAGGTCCAGTCCTCTATTCGCGAAATTGGTTACGTTTACAACCGCGGCGCGGCCACCATGCGTTCGGCCAGCACGCAAACGGTCGGCCTTATCGTTCCGCAAATCGACAATCCGTTTTTTGGCGAGTTTACCGTCGGCGTGGATGAAACCCTGGACCGAGCGGGATTTTCCGCGTTTCTGGCCAACACCTCGGAGACGGAAGCCCGTCAGGACAGGTTTCTGAACCGCATGCGAGAGCACGGTGTGGATGGTGTTATCGTTTGTCCGTCGGCCGGGTCGCGACCGGAACTGGTGCGCCGAATACGTTCGTGGCGGATGCCCTGCGTTCAGGCGCTGCGCCATGTTCTGGCCAAACAGACCGACTATGTGGCTCCCGATTACCGCCTGGGTTCCCAACTGGCTACCGAACATCTTATTTCGTTGGGTCACAAGCGCATCGCTTTCATCGGCGGAGCCTTCGAGATGTCGGTCACGCGCGAACGGCGCGGTGGGTTCAGGTCGGTCATGCGTCGCCATGGTCTGGACGAAAACATTGTTTTTTCCTGTTCATCGAATTTCAGGGGTGGCGCGCTCGCTGCGCACGACGCCTTCGCCACGAAAAACGGGCCGACCGCCGCCGTTTGTTACAATGATATCGTGGCCATGGGAGTTACCGCGGGGCTTCGCGATATGGGGATCAGGCCCGGTCACGACGTCGCCCTTACCGGATTCGACGACATCGCCGAGGCCTCCGTCTGGTCGCCGGCCTTAACGACGATCGCCGTCAACCCCCGCCAGATCGGCAAGGAGGCGGCGAACCTTTTATTGCGGCGCATTGCGGACCCGAACGGGAAAACCGAACGGGTGACATTGCCGCCACGTCTTGTTATTCGCGAATCATGCGGTCATTCCAGTAAAGGAGGCGCCGCATAGGGGGAGAACGCAAGTATCGTTTTGTTGCGAAGCGTACGACCCAAAAACCGCTTCCCGCACGTGCGGGAAGCGGATGTTAAAACACAGAGGAGGAAGGCGATGAAGTTCAAATCAGTAGCAAAAACTCTTGGTGTTGCAGCTGCCGCAGTTGGCATGGTTGCCGTTTCCTATGGTACGGCTTTGGCCAAGTATCCTGAACGCCCGATCCAGATCATCATTCCGTGGGGCGCCGGTGGCGGCACCGACGCCACGGGCCGCATGATCGGCACCATCCTTAAGAAGTACGTCGGCGTTCCCGTGAACGTGGTCAACCGCACCGGCGGCCAGGGCGTTGTCGGCCATTCGGCCATCGCCAACGCCAAGCCCGACGGTTACACCCTTGGCGTCGCCACGGTGGAAATCGCCATGATGCACTGGGTCGGCCTGACCAAACTGACGTCGGACGGCTACACGCCCATCGGTCTTTATAACGTCGATCCCGCGGGTGTGCAGGTAAGCGCCGATTCGCCCTGGAACAGCGCCCAGGAAATGATTGACGCCATGAAGGCCAACCCCGGCAAGTTCATGGGCTCGGGCACCTCGCAGGGCGGCATCTGGCATCTGGCGTTGGCCGGAATGCTTCAGGCGGCCGGTGTCGATTCGGGTGCCGCACCGTGGGTTCCCAGCAAGGGCGCCGCACCGGGCCTTAAAGAACTGGTTGCCGGCGGCGTTTCCGTGGTGACGTGTTCGCCGACCGAAGCCGGTCCGCTGGCCAATGCCGGCAAGGTCAAGATCCTCGCCGCCATGAGTGACGAACGCATGGGTGCTTTCCCTGACGTTCCGACGCTCAAGGAACAGGGCATCGACTGGGCGCTCGGCGCGTGGCGTTCCTTCGTCGGCCCCAAGGGCATGCCGCAAGAAGCCATCGACGTTCTCGTTCCGGCTTTCGCCAAGGTCGTCAAGGATCCCGACTTCGTGAAATTCATGAACAAGCGTGGCTTCCAGATCGTTTATCGTGATCCCGCAGGCCTGAAGAAATGGTACAAGCAGGCCGACAAGGACATGGGCGGCGTTCTCAAGGCTGTCGGTCTCGTCAAGTAACGGAGATCACTTCGAACGAAAGAAAATTACATGCGTTTTAACGACGCGATTACCGGAATGGTGCTGCTGCTCTTCGGAGCAGCAGTCACCATCCACTCTCAGTTGAGTTTTCCGGGACTGCCGGGCCAGAATTACGGCCCGGCCTTCTTTCCCACCATCATCGGGGTCGGCCTGGCGGGGTGCGGTGTCATCCTGATCATTCAGGGTGTCCTGAAGCGGCACGAGGTTCCGCTCGTGGTCATGGGCGAGTGGGCGAGGTCGCCGCGCCACCGCACCAATCTGGCGATCATTCTGGGTTGCCTGCTTTTTTATATTCTGGCGGTGGATTTCCTGGGCTTTGTTCCGACATCGCTGGCGATCACCATGCTGATGATGATCCGCTTTGGCGTGCGCCCCCTTAACGCATTGTATATGGCGGCGGGATCGACCCTGATTATCCATACTTTCTTTTATAAATTTCTGCTGGTTCCCCTTCCGTGGGGCATCATGCAGCCGATTGCGTGGTGACTGACCCATGGATGTAATTGCAACCGCATTTGGTCTGGTTTTCGAGCCCTATGTTCTGGGCGTCATTTTGTTTTCCGCGCTGTTCGGGCTTTTCGTTGGCTCCATTCCCGGGCTGACCGCCACCATGGCGACCGCACTGTTGGTCCCGGTGACGTTCTTCATGGATCCGGTACCGGCGCTGGCCGCCATCGTCACCGCCGTCGCCATGGCCATCTTCGCGGGCGACATTCCGGGCGCCTTGCTGCGTATTCCGGGCACGCCGGCGTCGGCGGCTTACGTGGACGAATCCTACACCCTGACCCAGAAGGGCCTCGCCGAACGGGCCTTGGGGACCAGCCTTGTCTGCGCGTCCATCGGCGGGCTTTTCGGCACCATTGTTCTGGTCACCTCGGCCCCGACGCTGGCCGATTTCGCCCTGAATTTCAGTTCCTATGAATATTTCTGGCTGGCCTGCCTGGGCCTGACCTGCGCCGCCATCATTTCCACCGAAGCCCCGGTACAGGGCCTTGTTTCGCTGCTGATCGGACTGTTCATCTCGACCATCGGCCTGGGCATCGTTGGCGGTTATCCACGGTTCACCTTCGGCAGCATCGAACTGATGGGCGGCGTCAGTTTCATTCCGGCAATGATCGGCATGTTCGCGGTAACCGAGGTGCTGCGCTACACGGTAACCCTTTCACACCCGCCGGTGATTTCGCAAAAAGCTATCGGCAACCTTTTTGCCGGGCTGTGGCCGACCTTGAAAAAATACAAGCTCAATCTGCTGCGTGGCAGCGTGATCGGAACGGCCATCGGCGCGCTTCCCGGTGCGGGCGCCGATATTGCCGCCTGGATCGCCTATGCAGTCAGCAAGAAGACCTCGAAGGAGCCCGAAAAATTTGGAACCGGCCATGTGGAAGGGCTGGTGGACGCGGGCGCCGCCAATAACGCCGGGCTGGGCGGCGCGTGGGTTCCGGCCATTGTTTTCGGCATTCCCGGCGATTCGATCACCGCAATCGTCATCGGCGTGCTTTATATGAAGGGCATGAACCCGGGGCCGACGGTTTTCCTGAACGACCCGGAACTGATATACGCGGTGTTCATTACCTTCTTCGTCGCCAATATCGCGTTGATCCCGCTAGGGTTCCTGGCCATCCGGTCGGCCCGGCAAGTCCTGCGCGTGCCGCGCCGCGCCCTGATGCCGATCATTTTGATGTTCTGCGTCGTCGGCTCGTTCGCCATCAACAACACCGTGTTCGGCGTGTCCATCATGCTGGTTCTCGGCATCATCGCCTACGTCATGGAGGAAAACCGCATCCCGGTGGCGCCCGCCATTCTGGGGATCGTGCTGGGTCCGATGCTGGAGGACAACTTCCTGACCTCCATGATAAAGTCGGGCGGCAGCATTGTCGGCTTTTTCGACCGGCCGATTTCCGCTGTTCTCGGTATCGCGACCATTCTTGTTTGGATGATTCCCCTGGTAATTATGATCAGACGTAAAAGAAGAGGCCCAAAATTAGTTTAACCATCGAAAACACCCTTCGCCTTGCCGTCTTCGATGTCGACGGCACCCTTATCGACAGCCAGAATTCCATCGTCGGCGCAATGGCGGATGCGTGGCGGGCCAATGGCAAAACGCCGCTGGACCGCGAGACGGTGCTTGGTGTCGTCGGGTTGCCCCTGTTGGAGTGCATCGTTCGATTGGCTCCCGAGGAGCCGACCGAACGCCACGAGGCGTTGCGCGATTCCTACGTTGCAAACTGGACCCGCAAGCGTGAGAGCGGCGAACTGGAAGAACCCATGTACGCCGGTGCGCTCGAGGCGCTTGATGAACTTGAGAAAGCGGGTTGGCTGCTGGGGATTTCTACCGGGAAATCCCGGCGTGGGCTGGATAGCGTTTTGAAGACCCACCCGCTCGACGGACGGTTCGTGACTTATCAGACCTCCGACGTGTCGCGCGGCAAACCCCATCCCGAAATGCTTCTTTCGGCCATGGACGAAACCGGGGCCGATAAGTCGGCCACGGCGATGATCGGCGACACCACCTTCGATATCCTGATGGCGCGAAACGCCGGGACCTATGCCGTCGGGGTCGATTGGGGGTATCATCCGACCGACGAATTGTGGGCGGCGGGTGCTCACGCGGTTATTAGCGATTTCGGTGACCTGCCCGAGACGCTAAATGCCCTCGTTAGAGGAGAAAGGCCATGAAGCGCGCTTTCAAAATCCTGTCTGTTCTCGTTGTTTTGTCGGTTGGCTTCGGCGCGGCCGGTATCGCCATCCTCAAATCGACCGATTTCGGCGCGTATCGCGATGTCATCGCCGAAGAGGTGGAGAAGGCGACGGGCCGCAAAATCGTGATCGCGGGTGATCTTGATCTGAACATCTCGCTCTCGCCCTCGCTACGTCTGGAAGGCGTAACGCTGGCCAATGCGCCGGGGGCGGCACAGCCGGACATGCTCAAGCTGGATCGCCTGGAAGCCGAAGTCGATCTGATGCCGCTGCTTTCCGGTGAGGCGCGTATTAACCGGGTTTTGTTGTCCGGCGTGGAGATCGCGCTGGAGATCGACAAAGACGGCCGTCCCAACTGGCAGTTCGAAGAAGTGGCGTCGGCGCCGTCCGAAGACGGTGCTGGCGTGGAATTACCGTTCACGCCGGTGGTCAAAAGCGTGGTTCTGGAAAACGTGAAGGTCAGTTTCAGCGACGCGGTTTCCGGCCAATCCTTCGCCACCGTGTTGAACGAACTGACCGTGAAATCCGATAGCCCCGGCAGTCCGCTGGCCGTTCGCGGCAAGGGAACGTTCGGCGACGCCCCTTATGAATTCAACGGCGACATGGGCGCAATATCGGCACTGCTGGGCGGTGAGACGTTTCCCATGGGGTTAACGGCGTCGGCGTTCGGCGCGAAGGTCGGGGTGGAAGGGACCATCGCCAAGCCGCTGGAAGGAACCGGCATTGATCTGGCCGTTTCGGTCGAGTCCGCCAATCTTGCGAGTTCGCTGCAGGCCGTGGCGGCCGCGTTCCCCGCGTTGAAGGGGGCTGGCGCCCCGGCGCTGCCGATAAAGGTTTCGGCCCACGCAAGTCAGACGAAACGGGGCTATTCGTTGGCCGAGCTGACGCTCAGCATCGGCAAAAGCGATCTCTCGGGTGCGGCGTCCATCGATCTTGCGGGGGCGCGGCCCAGCCTATCGGCCGACCTTTCCTCGAAGCATTTTGACGTGGCGGCGATCCTGAAAGCCATGCCCGAAGGCGATGCGCCCGGCAAAACTTCGGAAAAGAAAAAAAGGATTTTCCCCGCCGATCCCCTGCCGCTGGAGGGGCTTCGCGCGGTTGACGCGAACGTCTCCCTGAAAATTGGCGCGGCCGTTCTGCCCGGTGGTTTGGGGTTGCAAAAAACGTCCGTGACGGTCGCCCTTGATAAGGGCCGCCTTTCGGTGTCGCCGCTGCAAACCGTGCTCGCTGACGGCGCTATCGATGGGAAAGTGACGTTGGATGCGTCGGGGAGCAAGGCGAAATTGAATGCCTCCATCAAGGCCGACAACGTGGTTGCCGGGAAGCTGCTTGACCAGTTGCAGATGTCGGATCTGATGGACGGCGGCAACATCGATATGAACATTGGCCTGAAAGGCGGCGGCGCATCCGTGGCCGAACTGATGGCCGGCCTGAATGGCGAAATCAAGATCGAGGTGGGCGAGGGCAAGCTGCGCACGGCAGCTCTTGATATTGCCGGAGCCGATGTCCTGATGCAATTGGCCGACGCCCTTAATCCGGCAGGCGGCAAGAAGGACTATTCCATTCTTTCGTGCGCGGTTGTGCGCTTCGACATCAAGGACGGCATCGCGACGGCGGAAAACGGGGTCGCCATGGAGACCGACAAGATGAACCTTGTCGGCACCGGTTCTGTCAATCTGGGCAAGGAAACGCTGGATTTCGCGGTGAAACCCGAGGCCAAGGAAGGGGTGGGCATCAACCTTGGCGGCGCGGTGGCGGGCCTTGTAAAGGTCACGGGAACGCTGGCCGAACCGTCGGTCGGGCTGGACGCGGCGGGCGTGGCAAAAAAGGCGGCTTCAATGGGTGCGGCTCTGGCCACGGGCGGACTTTCCATTTTGGGTGAAGCCCTGATCAGCCGCGCGACCAAGGACGAACATCCGTGCCTGACGGCGTTGGGCAAGGCCCCGCCGCCCAAGGCGGCTAAAAAATCCGCAGGATCGACGCAGTCCGCGCCCGCGCCCGCGCCCGCGAAAAAGGAAACAAAGGGGCCGGCCGCCGTGCTTGAAGGGGTTGGCAGCGCTTTGGGCGGCCTGTTCGGCGGCAAGAAGAAATAGATCGGTTAATGTGGACACCTAAACGTTTTTACAAATCCGCCCTAACCGGCGAATCGTCCGACGGGTTTACCATCCTTCTGGACGGACGGCCCGTGAAGACGCCTTCCGGGGGCCTCTTGGCTGTTCCTACGCGTGGGCTCGCCCAGGCAATCGCGTCGGAATGGGACGCGCAGGAAGAGGAAATCCGGCCCGACACCATGCCCGCCCAGCAGTTGGCGGTAACTGCCGTCGACGGGGTGCGGGCGAACCGCGAGACGATTATCGGCGAAATTCTCGCCTACGCCGGAACCGATCTCTTGTGTTACCGCGCAGCCGAGCCCGACGATTTGGTGGAACGTCAACAGGCGGCTTGGCAGCCCCTTCTGGATTGGGCGGAACAAAAAACCGGAGCGCAATTCCTGGTGACCGAGGGGGTAATCCCGGTGGATCAGCCGCCCGAGGTGGCGGCGGCGCTAGGCGAGGTGGTGACGGCCCTGGATGATTTCGAGATCGCCGCGCTGTCAAGCGTCACGGCGGCGACGGGTTCCATCGTTATCGCACTGGCCATGATGGATGGACGGATCGACGGTGCCGAAGCCTTCGCGGCATCGCAACTGGACGAGGATTATCAGACCGGGAAATGGGGCGAGGATGACGAAGCCGCCGCCCGGCGCAATAAACTGCGCCATGACATTTTGGCCGCTGAAAAGTTTTTGGGGCTGATACGAACATCAGAAAAAACAACAGGAAGTGGGGAACGAACATGACACCGGAAAAAATTGCACGGGCTGCGCAATTGCTGAGCGACGCCTATAAGCGCCATCAACAGCTATCTGAAATTCCGGAAGATTGCTGTCCGGTTGAGCGCGAGGATTCCTACGCCATTCAGGACGCCATGGCCGAAAATCTGGGCCTGACGTGCGCCGGCTGGAAACTGGGCATGAGCGCGCCCGGCACCATGGCCCAGTTCAACGTAACGGCGCCGGTTCCGGGCCGCATTTTCAAGGAGTGTGTTTTCGAGGATGGCGCGACTATTCCGGCCGGTCACTATGCCGGTCCCAAGGTCGAACCCGAGTTCGCCGTGCGCCTGAAGGACGATCTGCCCGCGCGCGAGGCCGAATACACCTACGCCGAAGTAGAGGCCGCGACCGACGCCATTTTGCTGGGCATCGAGATTGCCGATAACCGCTTCGCCATGCCGACCCCGCAACCCATGCCCATGATCGCCGATAACGGCGGTTTCGCCGCTTATGTGGTGGGGCCGGAAGTGGCCAACTGGCGGGATGTGGATTTCGTGGCGGCCCCGGTCGATCTGATCATCGATGGCGAAGTCGCGGCCCCGGGCCTGACCGGCGAATTTCGTATCGACCCCATCGATGTTGTCGTGTGGACCATCAACCATCTATCGCGGCGCGGATATGGAATGGTAGCGGGCGACCTTATTTCAACGGGAAGCACAACGGTTCCGACGGCCATGGACGTTGGTTCGGAAGCCATCGGACGGTTCGAAGGATTGGGCGAAGTTCGGGTGAAATTCTCCCACTAAATCTCTCTCGACAGCTATGCAATCTCGGCATGGCTGTATCGCGAAATAGGAAATGGTGAGGGGGGTCTTTTAGGAGTATCCCGACGCTCAAATTAGCCTGAAAACAAGCGATCCCAACGGGTTAAGAGGGATTCGCAACAAAGGCGATGAAGGGAATTCCTGATGACGAGCGAAGCAACCACCCATCGTGATTCGGCAACTGCGGCCAACCCGAAAGCGGGTCGTCACCCATCGGCTCTGCGCCGCTCAACGGGCCTGCTGGCGGGCATCTTGGTGTTCGTCGGCATGATCTCGCTGGACCCGCCTGGCGATATGCCTGAAAAGGCCTGGGTTGTCGCGGCCATCGGCCTGTTGATGGCGACGTGGTGGGTGTTGGAGGCCATTCCCATTCCGGCCACCGCGCTGGTGCCCATCGCGCTGTTTCCGCTGTTCGGCATTTCCTCCATCAAAGCCACCGCCGCGCCTTACGCCAACCCGCTGATCTTCCTTTTCCTGGGTGGTTTCATTATTGCGCTGGCCATGGAGCGCTGGAACCTGCACCGGCGAATCGCGCTCAATATCCTGCGTATTGTCGGATCGAACCCGGCGGCGCTGGTCGCCGGGTTCATGGTAGCCACGGCCTTCCTGTCCATGTGGGTCAGCAATACGGCGACGGCGACTATGATGTTGCCTATCGGGCTTTCCGTGGTGGCCCTTGTCTCGGCGGGCGGGTTGCCCGGCCAGGGCGAGGGCAGGGGCGAGCGGTTCACGCCCGCTTTGCTGCTGGGTATCGCGTATAGCGCCAGTATCGGCGGCATTGGCACCCTTATCGGCACGCCGCCCAACGCTCTTCTGGCCGGCTATTTCGCCGAAACCTACGGCATCGAAGTCAGTTTCTCCAACTGGATGGTGATGGCGGTTCCGCTTGAAATCGTCCTGCTGACCGTGGCGTGGTTTGTTCTCACCCATATCGTATTCCCCATCCGCGTCAAGGAGCTACCCGGCGTCGATGACATGATTTCGAAGGAACTGGCGGAACTGGGTCAGATTTCGCGCGGCGAAAAAATTATCGCCACCATCTTCGTCGCCACCGCCTGCCTGTGGATGTTTCGGCCGCTGATCGACAAGTGGCTGCCCGGCATCAGCGTGACCGATCCCGGCATCGCGGTGATCGCCGCCCTGGTCGTTTTCGTTATCCCCGTAGAACCGAAAAACCGCGTATTCCTGCTGGATTGGACCGCTACCCAGAAACTTCCGTGGGGCGTGCTGATCCTGTTCGGCGGCGGCCTCAGCCTGGGCGCGGCCATTAATCAGACCGGCCTGTCGGCCTCCATCGCCACGGCCATGGGCGGCCTGTCGGGAATGCCCACGTTCGCCTTGATCATGGGTGTCGTCGTGGCGGTGATGGTGATCAGCCATTTGACCAGTAACACGGCGACAGCCGCCGCCTTCCTGCCGCTGACGGCGGCGCTGGCCGTCAGCCTGGGCGAAAACCCGCTGTTCCTGACCATTCCCATGGTGCTGGCGGCAAGTTGCGTGTTCATGATGCCGGTGGCGACCCCGCCAAACGCCATCGTGTTCGCGTCGGGCGCATTGACGGTCCCGCAAATGGCGCGCGCCGGTTTCCTGATCAACATCATCTCGCTGATCCTCATCATGCTCATCGCCTACACCCTCATGGAATTCGCCTTCGGCATCCAGGCGGGTGTTGTTCCGGATTGGGTGCCGGGCGGCTGACGTCCCGCAGGCTCGACAAACATCATAAAAAGCATTATATTCGCATCATATATAATGCGTAAATGATGAGATTCGCCATGGACATCACCAAGGATATCCGACCGCTTACCGAGTTCAAACGCGATACGGCGCGGTTTGTGTCCCGCCTCAAGGAAACCGGGCGTCCGTCTGTTTTGACCGTGAACGGCAAGCCTGAGTTGGTCGTCATGGACGCTCATGCGTGGCAAGACGTTCAGGATCAGGTGGAGTACGCCCGGACCGTGGCCGGTATCCGCAAAGGGCTTGATCAGGCCCGCGGCGGGCAGGGCGTTGAGGCGTCCGCCTTCTTCGAAAAGCTCGGCGCAGCCGACAAACAATGAAGCACTTCAAGGTCGTCATCACGCCCTTCGCGGCGGATAACATTCACGATGCGCACCAATGGCTGATGACCGAGAATCCCGCCTACGCCGCCAAATGGCTTGCTGGAATACGAGACAAAATCCTCGGCCTGGAGACGCTGCCGTCGTCTCACGCCGTGGCGCCGGAAAGCGATGCCTTCGATTGCGATATCAGGCAACTTATCTTCGGGCGAGGGACGCCGTGGCGCATTTTTTTCACCATCGACGGATCGACGGTTAGGGTGCTACACGTCCGGCACAGCAATCGTGATTACTGGCGTCCCTGAATGTCGTTTTCGTCATTTGCTTCTTCGACCTTCCTTTCTATCCCCTAGCGCCCAGCGTTCAATCCCGCATATACTGCCCGCCACCCGGATTACGCCGCAATATAAGGGCAAGTTCGGGTGGTCGGAATTGTGAGGGCAGTGGGCGACGCGGGGCTGATGGCTATTTCACGGGAATTGTTGGACGAATTGGCGGGGCGGCGGGCGGCCGCCGAAGCGGGCGGCGGCGAGCGCAAGGCGCGGGAGCGGCGGGAAAAGGGCCTGATGACGGCCAGGGACAGGCTGCACAACCTTTTCCAGACCGATACGTTTCAGGAGTTCGGCCTGCACGCGCGTCACGACACCGACCACTTCACCATCGAGAACAAGAAAATGGGCGGTGACGGCGTGGTCACCGGAACCGGCTTTGTGGCGGGCAGGCCGGTCGCCGCGTTCAGCCAGGATTTCACCGTCGCGGGCGGGTCGCTGGGCAAGGTGCACGCCGGAAAAATCTGCGCCATCATGGATTACGCCGAACGCACCGGCATTCCCGTTGTCGGCTTTAAGGATTCGGGCGGCGCGCGCATTCAGGAAGGGGTCGACTCCCTGTCCGGTTACGGGCAGGTATTCAACCGCAATGTGCGCCTTTCGGGCGTGGTGCCGCAAATCGCCGTTATCGCCGGGCCGTGCGCGGGCGGGGCGGCCTATTCACCGGCCCTGATGGATTTCGTGATCATGTTGCGCAACAACGCCAGCATGTTCATTTGCGGACCCGACGTGATCAAGGCCGCCACCGGCCAATCCACCACCATGGCGGAAATCGGCAGCGCCGAAAGCCACGCGGCCATCAGCGGCAATATTCATTTTGTTGCCGAGGATGACGCCGACGCCGTTTCCATCCTGCAGCGGCTTTTGTCCTATTTGCCGCCCAACAACATGGCCGACCCGCCGCATATGATGGCCGATGAGGTGACGGCCACCGAAGATCCGGGCATGGACGCCATCGTGCCCGATGATTCAAAGCAGGTATTTGACGTCAAGCAGGTGATTGCCCGGCTGGCCGACGCCGGATCGTTCCTGGAGGTCCAGGCCGATTTCGCCGCCAATCTGGTGATCGGGTTCGCACGGATCGAGGGGTGTGTTGTTGGCATTGTTGCCAATCAGCCCATGGTCAAGGCAGGCACGCTGGATATCGACGCATCCGACAAGGGGGCGCGTTTTATCAGGACCTGCAATGTCTTTAACATTCCCATCGTGACCCTGGTGGATGTTCCGGGTTTTCTGCCCGGTATCGCGCAGGAGCGCGGCGGCATCATCCGCCACGGAGCCAAGATGCTGTTTGCCTACGGCGCATCGACGGTTCCCATGATTACGGTGGTCATGCGTAAGGCCTACGGCGGCGCTTATCTTGCCATGTGCAGTCAGGACATGGGGGCCGACGCGGTGTTCGCGTGGCCCAGTGCCGAGATTGCGGTGATGGGCGCGGAGGGAGCGATCCGGGTTCTCTACAAAAAGGAATTCGAGGCCACCCAGTTCCCCGACGAAATGGCCGCCGAATTGACGGCTGAATACCGTGAACAGTTCGCCTCGCCCTATCATTCGGCGGAACGCGGCTTTATCACCGACGTGATCGAGCCGTCGCGGACGCGGGCGCGGGTCGCGCTGGCGCTGCGCACGCTGCTGTCAAAGCGCGAAACCCGTCCGCCCAAGAAACACGGGAACATCCCGCTATGACCGGCGTGGCCGAACTTGAAATCATGGTCACGGGCGTTGCCATCGTGATGGGGGTTCTGTCGCTTCTGTGGGCCATGACGGCGATGATCGGCGGCGTTGTCAAGCTGAGCGCGCGCGCCAAAAACCGCCCCGGTAAAAAGGTCGAGGTGAAGGCGGACGAGGGCGGTGTTCCGGCCCGCCATCTTGTCGCCATTGTGGCTGCGGTGGCCGAGGTGATTGACGAGCCGCACCGTATCGTAAAGGTTTCCGCGCCCGCCCACACGGCGGCAACTTGGGCGGGACACGGACGAACAAGCCGTCATCCGGCGGATTGGCGTGGTTTGCGCGCTTCAAATGGCGGGCAGTAGGAATATCGGATGGTTGGACAATGAAGAAGCTTCGCATAACGGTCGAGGGTAAGACTTACGACGTCACCGTCGAGGTGTTGGGAGATACCGGGACGCCCATTGCGCCTGCGCCGGCGCTTGCGCCCGCGCCCGCGTCAATGCCCGCGGTTTCCGCCCCGCCGGCACAAGCCGCACCGGCGGAACCCGCACCGGCAGGCGCGGCCGACGATGTGGTCAGCCAGTTGGCCGGAACCGTGGTGTCGGTCGATGTCACCGTCGGCCAGTCGGTGGCCGCCGGTGACGGTTTGTTGATTATCGAAGCGATGAAGATGAACACCTCCATCATTGCGCCCAGGGCGGGCACGGTTACGGCTGTAGCCGTTGCCGCAGGCGCGGCGGTCGAGGAAGGCCAGCTTCTGGTCACGCTCGCTTAGCTGGCCCGGGGAGAACGTAACCCTTGTTCGATAACATAGCCGAGCTTTGGAGCCTTTCAGCGGCTTCGCATCTCACCTGGCGAATGCTGGTGATGTGGGGTGTGGCCATCGCACTTTTGTATCTGGGCGTGTTTCGTAAGTTCGAACCCCTTTTGCTGGTTCCCATCGCCTTTGGCGCATTGCTGGCCAACCTGCCGACCGAGGGCCTGGTGAATTTGCCCCATGGTGACGAAGCGGGCGGACTTTTCTATTACATCTCGCAAGGCATCACGTTAGAGATTTTCCCGCCGATCATCTTCATGGGTGTCGGCGCGCTGACCGACTTCGGGCCGCTGATCGCCAACCCGCGCACGCTGCTATTGGGCGCGGCAGCGCAGTTCGGCGTTTTTGTGACCTTCGCCGGTGCGATACTTCTGGGCTTTTCGGTCATGGAGGCAGGCGCCATCGGCATCATCGGCGGGGCCGACGGTCCGACGTCGATTTTCCTGGCCAACAAGCTGGCGCCGCATCTGTTGGGGCCCATCGCGGTGTCGGCCTATTCCTATATGGCGCTGGTGCCGGTGATCCAGCCGCCGATCATGCGCCTGCTGACCACGGAAAAGGAACGCAAGATCCGCATGCGTTCACTGCGCCCGGTGTCGCGCGCCGAAAAGCTGGTTTTCGTGCTGGTCGTGACGGTCTCTTGTATCTTGCTGGTTCCGGCGGCGTCGGCGCTGATCGGCATGTTGATGTTCGGCAACTTCGTGCGCGAATGCGGCGTTACCGAACGCCTGTCCAAGGCCGCCCAGAACGAAATCATTAACGTGGTGACCATCTTCCTGGGAACCAGCGTCGGCATCACCATGACCGGCGAGCGGTTCTTGCAGGCGGAAACTCTCAAGATTTTGGCGCTTGGCGTGGTTGCCTTCGGCATTGCCACCGCATCGGGCGTGCTGATGGCCAAGGTGATGAACCTGTTTTCGCGCAAGAACCCGATCAATCCGCTGATCGGGTCGGCGGGCGTCTCGGCGGTGCCCATGGCCGCGCGCGTCTCGCAGGTAGAAGGCCAGCGTGCCGATCCCGACAACTTCCTGCTTATGCACGCCATGGGGCCGAACGTCGCCGGCGTCATCGGAACCGCCGTAGTCGCCGGATACTTCATCACCCGACTTGCGGGGTGATCGCATGCCAAACGAGCCGGCAAAATCCGTGCGCGTCGTGATCAGGGGCCGGGTTCAGGGCGTCTGGTTCAGGGCCTGGACCCAACAAGAAGCCCAAAGGCGCGGCCTTGCGGGCTGGGTGCGCAACCGTGCGGATGGCTCCGTCGAAGCTTTTTTTCACGGCCCGAAGGGCGTCGTCAACGATATGATGGAAGCCTGCTGGAGTGGCCCGCCCTCGGCCCGCGTCGATCATCTGACGCCTGATATATCCGAGGAGATTCCCGGCCACGGCGATTTCCGGCTATATCCGACGGTTTAATCGTCCGTCCGCCATCCATTTCTTTTGATCGCGGATTTAATGCGGTATTATTTGTTCGATTGGGCAGAATAATCGAAGAACCGCAAGAGTAATTAGCGCCGCTTTTTCCCAGGGTCGGAAGCACAGGTTCGACATGAGGATTTCAGGGCTCGTCCTTTCGCTATTTCTTGGTGCGGCCGTCCTGGCCGGATTTCCAGCGCCGGGGCTTGCGTCCCATGATGTCGGGTCCGGTAAACCAGTTATCACCCTGGCGACAATCCAGGTTCAAAAACAGCAGGCTGTCCGCGCGAGGAAAGACGAAGCGGCCGAACCCATCGATCCCATGGAAAAGCTGCTGAACACGGTCGCCAAAGAGGTGGGCGTAACCTTTGAATACCTGCGTGTGCCGTGGGCGCGCGCCCTTAGAATGGTCAGGGACGACACCGTTAACGGGACCTTCTTCGCCAGCTTCAAACCCGAGCGCACCGCCTATGCCGTCTATCCGATGAAAAGTGACTGGATGCCCGATACGGCACGGGCGTTGAAGGTATACAGCTATTGGCTCTACAGCCTTAAATCCAAGGGCGGCGATTGGGATGGAACGCGCCTTGTCGGTAACGTGAAAAGAATTGGGGCGGAAAGGGGGACGTCGATCATCAGGAAATTGAAAGGCCTTGGTGTGACGGTGGTGGAGGCGGCTGAGTATTGGACGCTTGCACGGATGTTGGTTCGCGACAGGTTCGATGCCTTCGCCGGAACCGCCGAGGTCTACCGGAATATCATCTCGCGTGTTCCCTCATATGCCGCCAAGGTGTCGCGTTCAACGAAGCCTTTGGAAATGAAATACGGATATCTGATTTTCTCCAGACCCTTCTTCGCGGAACATCCGGATTTGGCGGAAAGAATCTGGGACCGCATTTCGATCATCAACAAAAAGCACTAAACCCGCAAAATCGAAGCGATTGTTAATGGTCCGACGGCGTGACGAAACGATCGCTCAGGCCGGTGTCGTAGGCAAGGCCGTCCGCCGTCAGGACGACCAGTCCGTCCTCGATGCGTGCCAGACCCTTGCGGTTCAGGGCCGTCCAAACCGCGCGGTTGGAAAATCCGCTGGCGTCGCGGGACGATACGGTAAATCCGCCGACATGCACATGTTCGCCATGAGGGTGGGGGACATGAAGGATCGTTGCCTCGCCGGTGGCTTCGTCATGCCGCGCGCCGTCCTCGTCGCCTGCCAGAACCTGGGCCAGAACCAGGGTGCGTAGTTGCAGCTTGTTCAACTTCAGCGGATTTTTCCTTGGCGGCATGGCGTTTTCCCGTAACCAATTTCCCGATTTCGGCGGCGAGTGTACTGCGATTGAATGATTTGGCGCAAATAATGCGGACGAATCGCTTCGTAAGTCCTATATAAGACATAAGACTTTTCCAGCCAGCCAAGATGAGGACGATTTTGAGACTTCCAATCGCCTACAGATTCAGCCGCAAAACCGTTCACCGTTATTTCCCCGGCATTCTCGTATGTTTCACCGTGGCGGCGGCGGCGCGGTTCCTTTCGGATCACTACGGCGCGCCGCAAATGCTGTTTGCCCTGCTTTTGGGGCTGGCGTTTCATTTCCTGGCCGAGGAAAGAGCGTGCATTCCCGGCATTGAACTGACGGCCAAGAAAATCCTGCAGATCGGGGTGGCGCTGTTGGGAATGCGCATTACCGTCGATCAGGTTGTCGGGCTTGGCCTGGATTCGGTAGCTTTGGTAGGTGCGGGCGTCATTGCGACAATCCTGGTCGGCATCGTTATGGCCCGCATGTTGGGGCGCACAGCGGTATTCGGGATGCTGACGGGTGGCGCGGTCGGCATCTGCGGGGCCTCGGCGGCGTTGGCCATATCGGCGGTTCTGCCGCGCAATTCCAATGCCGAGCGAAACACGATCTTTACGGTCATCGCGGTTACCACGCTGAGCACCATCAGCATGATCGCCTATCCGATTATCGCCACATGGCTGGGAATGAACGACCATACGGCCGGGCTTTTTCTCGGCGGCAGTATTCACGATGTGGCCCAGGTGATTGGCGCGGGCTACGGTTTGTCGCCGGAAGTGGGTGACATTTCCACCGTGACCAAGCTGTTCCGGGTGGCCATGCTGGTGCCGGTGGTTTTCACGCTGTCGCTGCTGTTTCGCAATCGGGGCGGAAAGGCCGGTAAAATTCCCGTGCCGTTCTTCGTTCTGTTCTTTTGCCTGTTCGTCGCCATTAACAGCTATGCGCCGTTGCCCGAACCTTTGCACGAAGCAACCGTCAACGCGTCGCGCTGGTGTCTGGTGGCGGCGATCGGGGCGCTGGGTGTCAAAACGTCGCTTAAATCCCTGGCCCAGGTGGGAACCATCCCCATCGTCATGATGGTGTCGCAAACGGCGTTCCTGGCGATGTGGATAATTGGGGGAACCTGGATTTTGGGTGTGGGATAAACGGCAGATCGTTGGCTATTTCACTGAAAATGGCAGGGTGATCTCGTTTGGGACGAGGTCAGGGCCATAGTCGTCCGGAAGGCCCAGCCATCTCTTGGCTTCCAGCATGTCCATGAACGGCATTCGCGCAACCCACGTATCATCCATGATCAATCTGATTTGATTTATGATGCCGAACTGGGCTTCCGACCCAACAACATTGGCAATTCGGCATTTTCCCAACTTGCCATCGATGGTCAAAAAAGCACTTCGTTGGGCCGAAAACCAATTGTAGTTCAAATTCGAAGAAAACTGAGCTCGGCGCATGTCGCGAAGGATGTTCATTCCTTCACGGTGATCTGGACGGTTGACCAAGTCCTTCAATTGAAATAGGGGTTCGACGTCATCCCACTGTCCTTTGTGGACGACCACGACGCAGTTATATTCTTGGTCGATATATTGTTCCCAGGCCATGCGGTAATTTTAACGATATTATCCAACTGGATATATCCCTTTCATGATTATCATCACCTCCACCATCAGCCTTGCCGAAGACGAGATCGAGGAGCATTTCGTGCGCTCGCCCGGTCCGGGCGGGCAGAACGTCAACAAGGTGGAAACGGCCGTGCAGTTGCGTTTCAACGCCAAGGCCAGCCCCAATATTCCGGAATTCGTGTTTTATCGCCTGGTTACCCTGGCGGGCCGGCGCATGACCAAGGACGGGGTGATTGTGCTGAATGCCCGGCAGTATCGCTCGCAGGAACGCAACCGCGCCGACGCTCTTGAACGATTGGTCGAATTGATCCGTGCCGCCACGGTGATGCCCAAGAAACGCCGGCCGACGCGGCCCACCCTGGGGTCCAAAAAGCGCCGCATGGAAACCAAGCAGCGGCGCGGTTCGGTAAAAAAGTTGCGCGGCAAGGTCAGCGAACGCGATTAATTCCGCAAAAACGCAATGGTCTATTGACACATTTGCTCTGCTCATATTGTATTACAATATGGGAGATGGATCGTTCCAGTTTTTGTCGGGCAATCGCACCTATCCGCGGCGTAGCTTGCATGGCCAGATCGTGCACGAGATGGGACGGCGCATCGCCACCGGCGATATCGAACCCGGCCATTCCCTTCCTTCCGAAGAAGTCCTGTGCGCGGAAATGAGCGTCAGCCGCACCGCCTTGCGCGAGGCGATGAAGGTTTTGTCGGCGAAGGGAATGATCGAATCGCGCCCGCGCCGGGGGATAACCGTTCTTGATCGGGACAACTGGAATGCGCTTGACCCGGACGTCTTGTCCTGGGTTCACGGCGGCAGGCCCGACGGCGAATACATGCACAAACTGGTCGAGGTGCGGCGCATTGTCGAACCGGCGGCGGCGGAGCTGGCGGCCAAGCGCGCCACCGATGCCGAACTGGTTGCGATCCAAGATTGCTGTGATAATATGGCCAAGGGCGTCGGAAACATCGACCTATATATCGCCGCCGATCTAGAATTTCACGCTGCTGTTATTTCGGCCAATCACAATGAATTTCTGCGGCCCGTTGCCAACGCCATTTGCGCGGCGATGCTTTCAAGTTTGCGCATCACCAATCCGACGGCCATTAAAAACCGATATTCCCTAACCCTGCACGAAGCCATCAATTCAGCCATTCAGGCCCGTGATCCCAAGGGCGCGCGCGAGGCGATGCTTGCCCATCAGGCGCACATGTCAGAAATTATGCATAATGTTTTCGGCGATATGAAAGAACAAGAGTGAACCGATGAAAATCACCGACGTCAAAAGCTACGTTCTTCAGTACCCGTTGGAAGAAGAACTGGGTTATTCGCAGCAATACTACGCCCTGCGAACGGCGCATATCGTCGAGGTCACGACGGACGCGGGCATCAAGGGCTATGGCGAAGCTTTCGGCGGCGGCGGGGTCGCGCTCGCTAACCAGGCGATTGTCGAAAAAGCCATCGGGCCGATGATCATCGGCATGGATCCGCTGGATAACGAGGTGATCTGGCACAAGGTTTATAACCTGCTGCGGGACCACGGCCAGAAGGGCATGCCGATGCAATCGCTCTCGGGCGTCGATATGGCGCTTTGGGATATTGCCGGAAAGTTTTACGGGCAGCCCGTCTACAAGTTGTTGGGTGGAGCCTTCCGCGACCGCATTGAAGTTTACGGCTACGGCATGATGTTGCAGCGCGTTCCCGATTTGAAGGAACGCTTCGCCCGCGAAAGCGCCGCCATCGCCGCGAAGGGCTTCACCGCGACCAAGATGAAAATCGGCCTGGGGCCGCGCAAGGATCTGGAACTGGTTGAAATCGTTCGCAAATCCATCGGCGATGACGTGAAGTTGATGGTCGACGCCAATCACGCCTACACCGCGCGCGAGGCCATTCCGCTGGGCCGCGAGCTGGAAAAGCTGGGTGTTTACTGGTTTGAGGAGCCCGTGGCGCCGGAGGACAAGCAGGGGTATCGCGATCTTTGTCTGGCGCTTGATATGAACATCGCCGGCGGCGAGGCCGAATTCACCCGCTGGGGCTTCCGCGATTTGATTGAGGGGCGCTGCGTCGATTTGTTGCAGCCCGAGGTTTGCGGGCTGGGCGGAATTACCGAATACCGCAAGGTTCTGGCCATGGCGCACGCCCATTTCGTGCCGGTGGTGAACCATGTTTGGGGATCGGCCGTGGCCGTGGCTGTAAACATGCACCTGCTGGCTTCGTTGCCTGACTTGCCGGGCGGCGCGCATCCGGTCCAGCCGATGCTGGAGTACGACACCACGCCGAACAGATTCCGTGAAGAACTTCTTGTCGAACCGAATAACGTCTTGGGCCGCGTGGCCGAAGAGGGCGGTACGATAGGATTACCGAAAGGGCCGGGATTCGGTTTCAAGATCGATTTCGATTTCGTAAACCAGTTCCTGGTTGAAAACTGAACTAAGTTCCGTATACGGAACGAATTGTATAGGTGTTCCCTTAGTTAAGCTTGCTCTAACCTCGCCCATCGCGCTAAAAGTCGGTTGCCCGACCAAAAACAATAACCGGAAAATCCGGGATAAGCATTCGCCGGTTCGGACTTACCGAATTCGGCGGGAGATCTTTAATCGTTGGAGAATGTAAATGAAAAATTCCGTTCTTAAATCCGTTGCCTTGACGGCCGCCGCGACTTTCATGGCTGTTTCGACTGCCAGCGCAGCCGACAACCTTCGTATCCAGACCCACTTCAGCGCTGAATCGCTGAACGGAAAAATGGCCCAGCAGTTCTTCGATGACGCCGTGCGTCTTTCGAACGGCGCGCTGACCATCGAGCCCTTCTTCTCAAGTTCCGTCGTCAAGTCGGTCGAGACCTTTGATGCGGCTTCGACCGGTATTCTCGATTGTGATATGACCGGTTCGGCTTATCAGACCGGTAAAGACGCGGCCTTCCAGTTCTTTGGCGACGTCATGGGCGGTTACAACACCCCTGACCAGATGCGTGCCTGGTTTGAAATGGGTGGCGGTCGCGAGTTGGCCGATCCCTTCTATGCCAAGTACAACATGTACCTGGTCGGCCTGTGGGGCGGCGTTCCGGAATCCCTTTCCTCGACCAAGCCGCTTGCCGGCCCGGCCGATCTGAAAAACTGGAAATTCCGTTCGCCTCCGGGCATGGAAACGGAAATCTTCGCCGCTTTCGGCGCCTCGCCGATCGTTATGGACTTCGGCGAAGTCTTCACCGCGCTTAGCACCGGTATCGTCGATGGCGCCGACGCCTCACAGCTCAACACCAATGTGAGCCTCGGCCTCTACGAAATCGCCACGCACGCCACGTATCCTGGCTGGCACTCCATGCCGTCCGATCACTTGGCCTGCAACAAGGAAAAGTGGGACTCGCTGCCGGCGAATACCCGCGACATTATCAAAATCGCGTTTGATAAGATGGCTTACGATATGTTCACCAACTCCAAGATCGAAGCCGACAAAGCTGCGGCGATGCTGATCACCAAGGGCATCACCCTGCATGCGTGGTCGGCCGAAGATCTGCGGACCTATCGTGACTTCGTTCGCAAAGTTTGGCTGAAGTGGGCCGAAAAGAGCGAAACGTCCGGTAAAGTCGTGGCCAGCCACCTTGCCTTCATGAAGGAAATCGGCCTCGTCAAGTAGGCTGAATTGCGAAGGTGTTAAAGCGGGGACGAGGGGCGCAATTCGCCCCTCTCCCTTCTTCGTTCTAAGCAGGGAAACTTCCGCAAAAGGGAAAGTGCAGGCCTTATGGAAGAAAAACGAACGATTATTGACCGCATATCCCTCGCGATTTCGCGTGTGGCCATGTGGCTTGTCGCTTTCATCGTCATCATCATTTTTTATGAAGTGGTGATGCGTTATGTCTTCGAAATGCCGACGCTGTGGGTGAACGAAATGTCGCTGTGGGTTGGCGGCATGATTTATCTGCTTTCCGGCATTTACACCATGCAACTGCGCGGGCACATCCGCATTACGGTGCTTTATGATTATGTGCCGCGAAGCGTTCAGCGGGTGTTTGACGCCATTTCGCTGCTCGTTATCTTGTGCTTTGCAGCCGGTGTCGCCGTGGGCGGCTACAAGTCGGCATCGCGGGCATTTGAGATTTGGGAAAAATTCGGCACTGCGTGGGACCCGCCAATTCCGGCGACCATGAAGCCCATGGTCATCATCGTTTCGATCATTGTTGCGACGCAGGCGCTCAGCAATTTCATCATGGATTTCCGCAAACCAAAAGCAAAACCGATATTAGAAGCGGTAAAGGATTAACCCATGGATATTGCAACACTTTCAATTTTCCTGCTGGTCGCCATTCTCAGTTTGCTGGCGATCGGTGTTCCGCTTGGTTTTGCCACCGGTTTCCTAGGCGTTATCGTCCTCTTTCAGAAATTCGGCATCCCCGGCATCGGCCTTGTCATGCAGCGGATGTACGGGCTGTGTACCGATTACGTGCTGATTTCGGTACCCTTGTTCATTCTGATGGCTTCGCTGCTGGAGCGCAGCGGCATCGCCAGGGATATGTACACCTCGTTAAATGCCTGGCTGTACAGGCTGCGCGGCGGCGTCGCCGTCGTCACCACCGTGATGGCCGTGATCATGGCCGCCATGAGCGGTATCATCGGCGGCGAAATCGTGCTGCTTGGCCTGGTCGCCCTGCCGCAGATGTTACGGCTCGGCTACAACCAGAATCTGGCCGTCGGCACCATCTGCGCCGGTGGATCGCTGGGTACGATGATCCCGCCCTCGATCGTTCTGATCGTCTATGGGCTGATAACGGAAACCTCCATTCATTCGCTGTTTATCGCGGCGGTGGTTCCCGGTTTGATGCTGGGCGGCATCTACATCATCTTCATCCTGATTCGAACCCATATCAGCCCGGAACTGGCCCCCATTGACCGCGAGACCTACAAGGACATGCCATTGTCCGAAAAGGTCTTTCTGGTCAAGGGCGTCATCCCGCCGCTTCTTTTGGTGTTCACGGTTCTCGGTTCGATTTACGGCGGCATTACATCAATTACCGAAGCTGCGGGAATTGGCGTGGTCGGTAGTCTGGTCATCATCTATTTCAGGCGCGAACTTTCCATGCAAATGGTCAAGGAAGCCCTGACTCAGACCTTCCGTGCGGTCGGCACCATCATTTGGGTGACCTTCGGCGCCACCATTCTGGCCGGTGCCTATAACCTGTCGGGCGGCCCCACCTACGTCGCCAAACTGATCATCGGCATGGATCTGGCGCCGATCGGCGTCATGCTGCTGATCATGCTGATCTTCCTGCTGCTGGGCATGTTCATGGACTGGATCGGCATTGTTTTGCTGACCATGCCGGTGTTCCTGCCGCTGATCGTGCAACTGGGCTACGACCCCATCTGGTTCGGCATTTTGTTCTGCATCAACATGCAGGTGTCGTTCCTGTCGCCGCCCTTTGGACCAGCCGCGTTCTACCTGAAAAGCGTGTGTCCACCACATATCCAGCTTTTCGATATCTTCAAAGGCTTCGGGCCGTTCATCGTGTTGCAGCTTTTGGTGCTGTTCTCGGTGCTGCTGTTCCCGGAAATCGCACTGTTCCTGGTCAGATAGTGCGACGCTTGCTCTAAACCGCCCCGACGATATTTGATGTATCGTCGGGGCGGTTGTTTATTTGGGGAAGGAATAAGCCATGCGGATCGTATTTCACGGTGAAAACGCCGCCACGTTTGTCGAGGGGTTTAGCGATCTGCTGGAAGGCGATCACGAATTCGTTTCGGTCGGCGACGCCTTGACGGACGCCGGTGAAATAGAGTGTTTCCGCACCGCAGACATCATTGTCGGCACCCATCTTTCCGCCGACGACCCGAAACCCGAGAATGCCCGCCTGTACCTGATCGCCGCTGCCGGCATCGACGCGATCGATTTCACATGTCTGGCGCCGGATGCGAAAGCCTGCAACTGTCACGGCCATGAACGGCCCATCGCCGAATACGTGGTCGCCGGCATGCTGGCTCATCGCGTGCCCCTGATGGACGCCGACAAACGCCTGCGCAAGGGTGACTGGGCGTATCGGGCCGGTCCCATCGGCAATTTGCATGACGAATTGACCGGCGGCACGGTGGCGCTGGTGGGCTATGGCCATATCTCTCAGGAAATCGCCCGCATGGCCAAAACCTTCGACATGGTTGTCCATGTGGTTAACCGCAGCCCGGTTGCGACGGGCGAACTTGTCGATGCTTACTGGCCCATGGACGGACTGGGCGAGGCTCTTCGCGAGGCCGATTTCGTGGTTTCAGCGTTGCCGCTGATGGACGCAACGGCGGGCCTGATCGGCAACGACGAGTTTAATCAGATGAAATCCAGCGCCGTACTGTTCAACGTTGGGCGCGGCGGCGTGATCGAGGAAAGGGCCCTCTATGAAGCTCTGCGCGACAAGACCATCGCCGGTGCGGTCATCGACACCTGGTACGTTTACCCGTCGCCCGAAAGCGATACGCCGCATCCTTCCGACTTCCCCATCCACGAGTTGAATAACGTCATCATGACGCCGCACATGTCGGGTTGGACCCACGGCACCATCCGCCGCCGCCGCGAAGAAATGGCAGCGAACGTTAACCGGCTGGCGGCTGGCGAGGCCCTTAAATCGGTGGTGTTTCCCTAAAGCCAGTCTTCGGCGGGCCGGGCCAGCATGTTGGCGAGAATTTCGACGGCCTTGTCGAAGTCCTCCATCTCCATGGCTTCGAACGGATTGTGGCTGCCGTTCTGGTTGCGAATGAAGATCATGACCGTCGGAACGCCCTGCAGCGCGAATATGGCCGCGTCGTGGCCCGCGCCGCTGGCCATCACCTTGTAGGGAATATCGGCTTCTTCGGCCGCCGATTTCATCAACCCGATCAGGTTTTCGCTCATCAGCGCAGGCGTGCTGCCGCTGATTTCGCCGAAATCGAATTTGACATTGCGCCTTTTGCCGATCTCTTCGGCAATGGCCAGATATTGCGCTTGCACATGGTCCAGTGCGCTTTGGTCCTGACTGCGTACGTCCAGGCAGATGTGCGTCTCACCCGCGACCTTTGAGAAACCATGCTGTTCGGCGTTGGTGGCGACTTCGCCGAAGGTGATGGTGACGTCCCGGTCGGCTGCCAGCATCTCTTCCCACAATGCATCCATGCGCACGATCAACTCGGCGGTGGCGGCCATGGCGTCCTGCCGGTACTTGCGCGGCATGGCGCCCGAATGGCTGTAGGCTCCCTCGCATTTACCGGTCCGATAACGGAAACTGCCGCGAATACCGGTGACCACGCCGATGGGAACGTCGGCATCAATCAGAACCGGGGCCTGCTCGATATGGGGTTCGATGTGGGCGACCACTTTGGCTTTGTCGATCAGGCTTTCGCCGCGCTTGACGCCGTCGGGATCAAATCCGTCCGAGGCCATGTGGTCGGCCAGGGTGCGGCCGGTGTCGCTGCGCGTCAAACTGTCCAGCAAATCGGGATCGAGAATACCCAGCGCCATGCGGCTGCCGATGTAGCTGTAGGGGAACCAGCAGCTTTCCTCGGCCCGGGTGATAACGACGCATAGATCGAACGGCGGTTTTTTCCCGGCGGCATGAAACACCGCCATTGCCGCGACACCTGCGATAACGCCCGCCGCGCCGTCGTAATTGCCGCCGTGGGGAACCGTATCGATGTGCGATCCGATCTGAATGACACGCGAGCGGTCCTCGCCCGGGTAGGTCAAGAACAGGTTGCCGCCCGCGTCATAGCGGTGTTCGACACCCAGGGCTTGGGCTTCGCCGATCATCAGGTCGAAAGCGAACTTCTCGCCCTTGCCATATCCCTTGCGGGTGACGCCGGGCGGGTCGGCGGTTTCTTTTTCAAGGGCCAAAAATGCGCGCCGGGCCAGGGCGCCGCCGGCTTCAAGATCCTGTTTTCGCCAATCGCTCATCGCGCCGGTCTCCTAATGCTCTTCAAGCAGGCTGCCGAAGCCTTCGATTTTGTCGCGCAATCCGGCGGATCGTAAGCTGTGCCAGAAAGTGGCCTGGTTGCTGGTAATCACCGGCTTGCCCACTTCTTCTTCCAACTCCGCGATCATTTCGACGGTCGCCAGATTGGTGCAGCTCAGGAAGATAACATCGGCCTCGGGCCGGTCGATATGGCGGACCAGACGGAAAAGGGATTCCGGCGGAACCCGGCCAATGCCGCGCCGTTCTTCCTGGGTTTCGCCCAGTTCCAGGCCGTACATGGAGGTTACCTCGTAACCGGCGTCTTCCAGGAATTGAACTTCCGCCTGATTGACGAAATCCACATAGGGCGTGCCCAGCGCGACACACTTTGCGCCGAGGGCGTCAAGGGCGGCCAGAACCGCGTTGATGGTCGTCACCGCCTGAATGCCCGAGGCTTCGACGATCTGGGCTTCGAGTTGTGATGCGGGAACCACGACGGAGCCCGACGTGCATCCCCAGGCGATCACATCAACCTCGGCGGTGCCCAGTTCGGCCGCCGCACGCGACGTTTCCTCGCCCATCTTGATGTAGGATTCCTCGGTCGCCTTGCCCAGAAGCATGATGCGCGCGCTGTGGATGGAAACCCCGTGCGGCGCCATCATGTTGAATTCGGGTTCGTTCACCGTATTGGTCGATGGAACGATAAGCCCGATTTTCGCCCGGTAACCATAGGGGCTGTACATCTGTACCGCCTTCATGGTTTTCCCGGCGATTTGCTGCGGCGAAATGCCGGGCGCATCTTTCTTTTCGCTCATGATTTAGCGTCCTCCGATTTTCATCAGGGCCGGTACGGCGGCGCGCGCCGCGTTCAGAACCATGGCCGCATCGTTGGAATACGGCAGCCACGTGCAGCCCTTGTCGAACCAGCGCTGCGCCATCTCGGGGCTGTGGCAGCTCAGACCATAGGGGACGTTGTTAGCCTTGCAGATATCGAAGATTTTGTCGAAGGCTTCCAGCAGTTCAGGCGCTGCCATGTCGCCGGGCACGCCCAGATCCTGCGACAGATCGTCCGGCCCGATCATCACGGCGTCCACCCCGTCTACCTTGCAGATGGCGTTCAGGTTTTCCATGCTGCGGACCGTTTCGACCATGATCACCGTCATGGACTGTTCGTTGACATGGGCGATGGTCTCGGCGGGTTTCCAGTCGGTGAAGTAATCCGTGTGCGGGCCCTTCAGGTTCATGGGGCGATTGCCGCGCGGATGGTATTTGGTGGCCTGGATCAATTCCTCGATTTGTTCGGCGGTATCGATGGAGGGCAGCAGCAATCCTTGTGCGCCGCCGTCCAGCGCGCGGGTCAGATCATGTGCTTTCACCGTGCCGGGCGTGCGCACGATGGGAACCATCCCGGCTTCGCGCGCCAGCATGGAAAGGCTGGAAACGGTGGCCGGCGAAAAGTCCGTATGCTCCATTTCGATAATCACGAAATCAAATCCGCTGGACGCGAAAATCTTGATGGTGCGTGGGTGCGGCGACAGCGTAATCCACGTTCCGAACGCCGGTTTTCCCGCCTTCAAAAGGGCTTTTACGGGGTTGCTTTTAATCATTTTCAATTCTCCTTGAAGCGTCGGCGTTCCCAGGTGTCGGGGTTAACCATGTTATCGGGCCGTCTGCCCTCCAATACGTCGATGACCTGAGCGGCACACTGTGTTGCGGTGCGTTCCAGGCATTCCTCGGTGGCGCCCGCGATGTGCGGCGACATGACGAGGCCGTCGGTGGTGGCAAACGGATGATCCAGCGGCAGCGGTTCTGTTTCAAACACATCCATGGCCGCGCCGCGCAGATGGCCGCTTTCCAGGGCCTCGACCAGAGCGTTGGGCTCCACCAATGCGCCGCGCGCCGTGTTCACCAATATGGCGCCTTTCTTCATGGCGAACAGGTGCTTGCGGGTAATCATTTCGCGGGTTTCCGGGGTCAGCTGCAGGTGCAGCGAAACCACGTCGGCTTCGGCCAGCAGGGCATCCAGATCGTCGGCCTTTTCCATGCCGCGCTCGGCCATGGCCGCCGCGTCGATGTAGGGATCGTAGGCCTTAACTTTCATGGAAAATCCGGCCTTGGCGATCTCGGCGGTGCGAATGCCGGTGCGGCCGAAACCGATGATTGCCAGCGTGCGTCCGTTCAGTTCGCAAAAATCACGGGTATAGCGGTAATCGTAGTTGCCTTCGCGCACGGCGCGGTCGGCCTCGCGCACCCGCTTGGCGATGGCCAGCATCTGCGAAACCGTATGTTCGGCCACGGATTCCACGTTGCCGTAGGGCGTGAAAATGATGGGCAGGCCAATTTCGGTGGCGTAGCCCACATCCACCGGGTCGACCCCGATGCCGTGATTGCCCAGCACGCGAAGGCCCTTGGCGGCTTCCATGGCGGCGCGGTTTAGCCCGGCATTGCGGGTAATCGCGGCCACGGCCGGTTCGATCTCGCGGGCGACCACGTCCATGGTTGCAGCCGAGGCCTGACGCACGTCCAGCCCGGCGTTTTTCAAGAGATCGATTCCGCTTTGGTGGATTGGTTGGATTAGTAAACAAAGGGACATTCGGACGGGTTTCCTTCTGCGGATACGAACACTCGGCGTTTAAGTAATTCAACGCACCGCTACTACAATGTCAAATCGATTTTTTTGATGCTGGAATGCATAGATGTTATGTTGCTCGCAACCTTTCAGCAAAGTGAGAAGGATCGAATGGCCAGACCCATCAATCCACGTCAGATCGAGGCGTTCCGGGCGGTCATTCTGACCGGCAGCATGACGGCAGGCGGCGAGATGTTGCACATATCACAACCGGCCATCAGCCGTTTGATCCGCGCCCTTGAAACGGACCTTGAGCTTGAGTTGTTCGAGCGCAACGGCGCCCATATTACGCCGACCAACGAGGCCCTGATTTTGTATCAGGATGTCGAACGCCTGTTCGTCGGCGGCGAGAGGATACGCGAGGCCGCCGCCGCCATTCGCAACCGCAGCGCGGGAACCTTGCGCATCGCGGCCATGCCCAACATCTCGCTGGGTTATTTCCCCAAGATCGTTCAGGAGTTTTTGGCCGACCGTCCCGGTATTTCGATAGTTCTGCATTCGGACAGTTCGGTCAATATCATCGACCTTGTGGCCAAGAACCAGGTCAACCTGGGGCTGGCCTACGTGCCGACCGAGCAGCCCGGCGTTGACGTTCGCGCGCTTCCCATCGCCGATGCCGTCTGCGCGGTGCCGCGAAACCATCCCCTGGCCGAGTTGCCGGTCATTCATGCCACGGATCTGGAAGGGGCCGATTTCATCACCCTGGGGCAAAGCAGCCTGTTGCACATGCACATCGCCGCCGCCCTGCAATCGGCCAATGTCCAGTGCAATTCCCTTATCGAAACACGATACGCCTCGACCGCGTGCGCCTTTGTTGCGCGCGGCCTTGGCGTAGCCATCGTCGATCCGTTCGTGGTCGCCGAGGTGGGCAAGGACGAGGTCGTGACCAAACCGTTCCGGCCCCGAATCCCGTATGAATTCTCGCTCATCTACCCGCAGCGCAGGCCCAATTCGGGCATCGCCTCGGAATTTGGCGAAACCTTCCGACGGGCCATGGAACGGGACTTCGGGTGACTGCAATCCTGCGGAAATTGCCAAGGCGGTGAAAACGCCCGGTCGGGTCAACTTCGCGCCCTTGCAAGAAAACAACCGGAACCCGACCGGTGGGTTGGCGCAATGACTTTTCCCTAGAGCCTGTCTCCCTTATACGGAATCACTGAGATCGCTTTTGCGGCCCTCCCGATAGGAGAGGACGCGCCGGTGATGCGGGGCATCATCAAGCGTTCTCGACGACGCGGGAGGGCCGCAAAAGCGACCGAAGGCACCGTATCCGGCCTGCTGAGCTGCGTCAGGCAACGCTTGCGATGCGCCGGCATCGCGGCGCGCCGCCTTCCTTGTCAACAGATCGGATACGGCGTCTCAGCGGTTCCGTATAAGGGAGACAGGCTCTAGGGCCCCAACCCAATGCGACCGCGCAGTCGCGCCCACAGGGTGCCGTCACGATCGCTGGCATAAATGCCTGCAGCGATGATGATGGCGCCGCCGATCACCGTCGGCAGGTCGGGAACATCCCCGAAGACCAGATAACCCAAGACGATGGCCCATAGGAAAAGGGAGTAGCTGTAGGGCTGCAGCAATGATGCCGGTGTGAAGGTAAAGGCCTTGATGATGCAAAAATGGCTGGCGGCGCCGAGCAGGGCGACGAACAGCAGCAACACCCAGTCGAAACCCTGTGGCCAAACCCAATGGAAGGGGGCCATCGCCGAAAAGGCAAGCATGCAGATCAACGTGGTGTACATGAGTGTGGTTTCGGCCGTATCCCGCCGGCTGACCAGGCGCGACAGAATTTGATAGACCGCCCATAATAGAGCGGCGATCAGCGGCAGCACCAGATAACCGCTAACATCGGAGAATCCCGGACGGATGATCAGGACGGCTCCGGAAAACCCGGCCAGGACCGAGATCCAGCCGCGAAATCCGATGGTCTCACCAAGGGTCCATCCTGCCAAGATCAGAACGAACAGGGGCGCCGCGGTCAGGACCGCATGCACGTCGGCAAGCGGCAGGCGGCCGAAGGAAAAGATGATCAGCGACACCTCGGCGATCAGGATCAGGGCGCGGATGATCTGGACAAATACAAAGCTGCTTTTAAAGCTCGCCAGAATGCCGGTGCGGCGCACCGTGAACAGCGAAATAACGAAAAACACCCAAAAGCGCACGGCCATGATCTGGGTGAAATGGTAAGACCCCACCAGGTATTTCGATGTCGCGTCCATGATCGCCAACAACACATAGGCGATGAGAATCAGCACGATTCCCCTGCGAATGGAAGAAGGTTCGTGGGGGGCGGGCGATAAAGCCACTGATTTGGGCCTTTCTTTGGTCGAAAAAAAGCTGTCGGCGCCGGAACCGGCGGTGCAGCATAAGGGCAAAGTGGGGCGGGTGAAATCATGGTTTTGCTACGCCGCCATTGCGGTCGTTGTCCTGATGTAGCGGGCAATTGCCGACCAGCTATTCTCCCAGCGGTTTCATCACCTCGTACAGTTTGGCTTTTCCTTCGATGCCCAGACCGGGAAGGTCCGGCAGGGTCGTGAAACCGTTCTCGATGGGGGTGTCGTCGGCAAACCCGCCATAGGGCTGGAACATCAGAGGGTACGTTTCGGTTCCGCCAAGCTGCAACCCGGCGGACATGGCCAGAGCCAACTGCGTGCCACCATGCAACACGATGCGCTCGCGCGGCCAGTTTTCGGCTTCCGCCGTGTCGATGATTTTCAGGCCTTCGGTTAGGCCCATGGCCAGCGCGGGATCGGGCATGATCCAGTCTTTTTGCGGGTCCAGACCGCCATAGCGCAACAGGTTGCGGATGTCCTGATGGGAAAACAGGTTTTCGCCGGTGGCGAACGGGCCCTCGTAATGGTTGGCAAGTTCGGCCTGCAGGGCATAGTCCAGCGGATCGCCCGCTTCCTCGTACCAGAAAAGGCCGTAGGGTTTCATGCCGTGGGCGTAGGCGATGGCGGTCTCAAGGTCGAACTTGCCGTTGGCGTCCACCGCCAGCCTGCCACCGTCGCCGCCGACCACGTCGATGACCGTTTCGATGCGCTTCAGATCGGTCGCCAGATCGGCCGCGCCGATTTTCATTTTGACAATCGTGTAGCCGTCGTCCAGATAGCTCTGCATCTCGTCGCGCAGCTTATTCAGATTGCCGTCCGGGTAGTAATAACCGCCGCCCGGATAGACCAGCACGCGCCCGTCGGCGTTCCCACCGTTAAACCGATCGGCCAGCAGTTTCCACAACGGAACCTGCGCGATTTTGGCGACCGCATCCCACACCGCCATATCCAGCGCCGCCACCGCAATCGCCCGATCCCCATGCCCGCCGGGCTTCTCGTTGGTCATCATCGCGCCAAAAACGGCAAACGGGTCGATGTTGTCTCCCGTTTCGTCCAGCAAGGTGTCCGGGTCGGCTGCCAGAATACGCGGGATCAGCCGCTCGCGAAGAATCCCCCCCTGCGCATACCGCCCATTGGCGTTAAACCCATAGCCCACCACCGGCTTGCCATCACGAACCACATCCGTAACCACAGCCACCAAACTGACCGTCATCTGGCTGAAATCAATAAAAGCGTTGCGCATGGAAGTCTGCAACGCGCCGGTCTGTTCACGGATATCAACGATACGCATGGTGGGGCTCCTCCCTTGATTTTTGTTTTTAATAGCAGGGTAGGGCAAGCTTTGGCTACTTTCGTAACTTCATCCAGGCGTTCAACAGGGAAATGGAATGCCTGACATGCCAGCGTTCGTCGTCGTCCGTCGGACCAACTGCGCGCACGGCGGCATCTGCATCGTCATACCAGCCGTTTTGCGCCAAAAAACCAGCAGCGCGGAAGACGATGTCAAGGTAGGGAAGGCGGTATTCACCGATTTGACGGGGAAGCGACTGGGCTAAACTCAGCGTGTCGCTCATAAGGGTGCGGATTTTCTCGGGTTGATCAAGGATCATCCACATGCCTGCCAAACGGAAGTTGGCGGAGCAGCGATCTTCGATTGATGCCGTGCGCTCCAGCATTGCTTCGATGCGACCCAACGTGAGATTCATCCCGTCGTCATCGCCGAGTTCGGACTGGGCAACAACCACTTCTGTCGCTGAACCGACCAACTGAACCGGATTATTGTCGGGGCTTTTGGTCCAGCGCTTCTCCAATTCCCCGGAGACGGCGCGAAGAAGCGACACCGCCTCCAGTTCGTCCAATTTGTGCCGAAGTTCCGTGGCCTTGTTCACCATGTGGCCGTAGCTGTCGATTATCAGGACTTCTTGACTTCTCACATCCAGCGTATGCGCGCCGAACCGCCGCAACCGTAAAAGAAACCCCGCAATCTTCTTGCGTTCGGCTTCATTCGCGGGGGCAATCGCGTTCATGGTGGCTTGGGCGTCGTCGTGACGGCCTTTTCGCACCTGAAGCACGGCGACGCCGAAGAAGGCATCAAGGCAGGGGTTTTCAGCTTGGCGCGGGAATGTCAGGGCTTCGTTCAATAGGGGCTGAATTTTCTCAGATTGGCCGAGCTTGATCCACATTTGCGCCAGAAAGGAGTTGGCGATGCAACGATCCTTCGGCGTCGCGCTCCGCTCCAGCATCGTTTTGATGCGTTCCAACGTGAGGTTCGTTCCATGCCCATCGCGCAAGTCCGCCTGGGCTTTCGCCAGATTTGTCGCCGCGGCGGTCGATAATCCCGGATGGGGGATAGGATTTTTCATCCAGCGTTTTTCCAAATCTCCGGAAGCGGCGCGAAGAAGCGACACGGCGTCAGGGTCGCCCAGTTTGCGTGAAAGGGCGGCGGCTCTCAATGCCATGACGCCTTCATCGAAGGTATTCAGAACTTCGGCGATGTTTTCTTCCTGTGAAGGTTTCTGCGGCCCGACCATTTCCCGAACTTTTTTCAATACCCCGAAATAACGCGCGATTTCCCAGCGTTCTTTCCTATTCCTGGGCGAAATTGCGTTCAGCGTAGCTTGCGCTTCGTCATGCCAGCCGTTTTCCGCCTGAATTGAGGCAACGGAAAAAAAGACGCCAAGGTAGGGATTTCTGACTTCGACAATTCGGCGCGGGACCTTAGGGGCTATTTCCAGCATTTTGCTCAAGAGGTCTCGAACCCTCACGGGCCGGCCAAGTCTCGTCCACATACCCGCCAGCGAGGCGTAGGCGAAGGAATGCTCCTCGGGCTTTGCCGAACGCTCCAGCATAGCCTCAATGCGTTCCAACGTGACGTGCATCCCGTCGTCATCGCCAAGTCTTGACTGGGCTTCGATCAGTGGCATTGTTATTCCGGTCGACGAACCCGGATTATCGACGAAGCTCTCGATCCAGCGCTTGTCCAAATCCACGGAAACGGCCCGCAACAACTCCTCCGCGTCCTCGTCATCCAGTTCCCGCGCAAGGTCGACCGCCCTTTCCACCATGTAACCTTCATTGAAGATTTTCAGAACGTCCGCCGCACGCTCATCCAGCGCAAGCCCCTGCGTCGGGAAAAGGAACAAGGCCATCAACATGATTAGGAAATTTCGCATACGCCAATCATAACCTGATAAATAGTGGATAATACAAATAAATTTTCCTATTATGGTTGACAATATGATGTAGAGAGACTAATTTCATTTTTTATGAACAAAACATGAACGATAGGATGTTATGTATAAAGCTTACACATATGATGCGACACCCTTTGTGTGGGGGGACAATGTTCTGCTTCGAGGTCAGTATGGGGGGCCATTAGAGATTACATTGGACGTATCTATTATCTCGGATTTTCAATCGCCTTTTGAGGGAGAAGTGAGATATTTTAAATCTTCGGGGCCGGCGGTTACGGAGTCCTTCTCGGGGCCTCCTGCTTCGATCACTTTCAGGACGCAGGCTAATTCCATTCAGCAACCAAAAATGCGTTTTAGGTCGCGTTCCGTTCCGTTGAGGCTGTACATCCGCTGCACGACCCGCGCCATACGTAGCCAGAAACCGAACGATATATTTTCCGGTTTTGGATCGGACGATCTGCTGCGGCGTTCGCCCTCCACTTGGGGAGAGGATGACGTGCAAAGCGCTATGGGATCGGACGCATATCAACGGGATTGGGATCCGTTGCACAACAGGGTGGTTGACGCTGTGAGACGATATTTTCGGTTCAATTATGATTGATTAACAGAGAACAAAAGGGGAATTTCGCGCTATCGCTCAAACGCCTCGTCAAACGCCCCGCGCAGCGCCGCGTCCACCTCTTCCATGGTCACAGGGATGCCCAGCGCGTGCAGCGAAGTCACGCCGTGGGCTTCGATGCCGCAGGGCACGATGCCGGTGAAGTGGCTCAGGTCGGGGTTTACGTTTATGGCGATGCCGTGGAAGGTGATCCAGCGGCGGATGCGTACGCCGATGGCGGCGATTTTGTGCTCCACGCCGCCGCCCTGATCGATCCAGATGCCGACGCGGTCGTCGCGGCGTTCGCCTTTGACGTCGAATTTGGCCAGGGTGGCGATGATCCATTCTTCCAAATTGTGCACGTATGCGCGCACGTCGCGTCCGCGTTTGTTCAAATCAAGCATCACATAGCCGACGCGCTGGCCGGGGCCGTGGTAGGTGTACTGGCCGCCGCGCCCGGTGCGGTAGACGGGAAAGCGGCCCGGTTCCAGCAGGTCGTCGGGGGTGGCGCTGGTTCCGGCGGTATAAAGCGGCGGATGCTCCAGCAGCCACACGGTTTCGGGGGCTTGATGGGTGCGAATTCCCTCGACCCGGTCCTCCATGAAGGCGACCGCGGTTTCGTAATCGACCGGTTCGGCGGCGGTGCGCCATTCAATTAATTCGGGCTTCGCCATGTTTATCTCGATTCTCGGGTCCGCGACGCTTGATTGATGGGAAAGGATTTGCTATTCCCGCGCTCATAAGACGGCAACTGAGTAGCTTGCCGCAAGGAATTTCGCGGTCGTGGCGG
>JADHSV010000033.1 GCA_016776725.1 Rhodospirillales bacterium | reverse complement strand
ACCTTGAGAACCCGCAACCGCAAATCCACGCCAAAACTATGGGACATGTCCGCCTCCTCAAAAAACATCAAGAAGACGGAATCACAGATCAGATTGATAACCCCTTAACGACTCTGATTAAATTAAACCGGCTCTAGCCATCATTCCGAACAATTCCTTGAAACTTTCGAGACTGTCCTCATCCCAACCGGCTTTCTCCCCCCACGCGTCTCCAACCGCCTCGTTGAAAGCTTCGACGCGATCCTCATCTTCGTCTTTCAGTTGGGTTTTAGGCGCTATTCGGGTCGCCGAAAGGCGGGCGTTAGGGCTCGTTCGTGGGGAATTTGGTTAGGAATCGGCCGGGGCTTCAATGATGTTTTGGAAATGCCGGTAGGATCGGGCGGCGCTGGACTGCATTTTTTCCTTGAGCGTGGCGGCGTCCGGGGCGCCGCCGACCTGGGCCAGGGTTTTTTGCAAGCCTTGCGTCACTTCGTCTTCGCGTTCGGCATCCAGGACGCCTTCGATGGTCAGGCGCAGGACGCTCTGGATGGCCTGCCACAGGTCCAGCGCCTCGACCAGCTCGTCGGCGATGGCCGGTTCCAGATAACCGTTGTCGCGCAGGGCGCGCAGCGCGGTTCTGGTGTTGGGTGACAGGATTTGCGGACAATCGCGGGCGTGGCGCAGTTGCAGGTACTGGGCGATGAAATCGATATCCACCAGCCCGCCGCGCCGGTGTTTGACCTCCCACACGAAATCGCTGTGATGTTCGGCATCCATCCGCGCGCGCATGTCGGCGACATCGTTCAGCAAAGCGGACCCGTCGCGTTCGCGCTCCAGCGTGTCGCCGATGACCCCTACCACCCTGGCCCGCAATTCATCGGGACCGAAGACAATGCGCGCACGCGACATGGCCATGTGCTCCCACGTCCAGGCCTCGGCTTCGTGGTATTTGACGAAGGCTTCCAGGCTCGACGCGATGGGCCCCGCCGCCCCCGATGGCCGCAGCCGCATATCGACCTCGAACAAGGTACCTTCGGCGGTCTGGGCGGTGACGGCGTTGATCAGGCGCTGGCTCAAGCGGGCGAAATACTGGCTCGGCGGCAGGGGACGATCCCCGTCGGACGCGTCCACATCAGGCGGAATTTCATACACGAAGATGATGTCCAGATCGGACGTGGGCGTCATTTCCCGGCCACCCAGTTTGCCCAAGGCTATGCACGTCATGCCGGAATTGGCGAAGCGCCCGTGCCGGCGCGCGAACTCGGTCTCGACGATGGGATAAAGGCCCTTGAGCGCCGCGTCCGCGATATTGCTGAAGGCGACCGCCGCGGCCCGAGGCGCCAAATAACCGCGCAGAAGCTGCACACCCACCTGGAATTGCCGGTCGTGGGCCCATCGGCGGCTGATATCCAGCGCTTCTTCAAGGGCCTCGGCCTGCGACAACTGATAGGTCAGTTCGATGGAAAGATCGCCGCTGGGCGGTGGCGCGTCGAAGAAATCGCCCGAAAGGACGCTGTCCAGTATGGTCGGTTTCAGGCTCAGGTGGCGGGCCAGCCGGGGCGCGCCGCCCATGATCTCGGCCACCAGTTCCAACAGGTGCGGGTTGGCGTAGAACATGGAAAACAACTGAACACCCGCGGGCAAGGCCGACAGGAACGCATCGAAATTGCGCAACGCAGCGTCGGGTTCCGTGTTTTTCGCCAGTTGCGACAGCAGTTCGGGCATCAGTTCGGTCAGCAGTTCGCGCGCCCGCGCGCTGCGCATGGCCCTATAGCGGCCATGATGCCACCCGCGAACGGCGGCATCCACGGTTTCGGCCGAGCCAAACCCCATATCCTTCAAAGTGCGCAGGGTTTGCGGGTCGGGCTCGCTGCCGGTGAAAACCAGATTGCCTTCGCCGGCTCCATCAGCCGTAAGGTCGGGCGCGTCCTCGAACAAATGGGCGTAATGGCTTTCAACGCGGCGCAGGTGAAATTCCAGATCGACGGAAAATTCGGGTGTGCCTGCATACCCCAAAAACACCGCCAATCCTTCAAGGGACTTGGGAGCCTGGGGCACGGTATGGGTTTGTTCGTCATTGATCATTTGAATGTGGTGTTCGACGCGCCGCAGGAAACAATATGACGCCGCCATTTCGTCGGCCGTGGTTTGCTCGACATGACCGGCCTTGGCCAAGCCCGAAAGGGCGCTGAGCGTTCCGGGCGTTCGCAATTCGGGTTGCCTGCCGCCCCAGATCAATTGCTGGGTCTGCACGAAAAACTCGATCTCGCGGATACCGCCCCGCCCCAGCTTGACATTATGCCCGGCAACCGCGATTTCCCCGCCCCCTCGATGGGCATCGATCTGGCGCTTGATGGAATGAATGTCTCGGATGGCGGCGAAGTCCAGATGCTTGCGCCAGATATAGGGCTTCAGCCGCCTGACGAACTCGGCTCCGGCCTCCAGGTCACCCGCCACCGGGCGGCCCTTGATCATGGCCGCGCGTTCCCAGTTTTGGCCCAAACTCTCGTAATATAGCTCCGCGGCCAGCACCGACAGGGCGGGTGGCGTCGAGGCCGGATCGGGGCGCAGGCGCAGATCGGTACGAAAGACATAGCCGTCGCGGGTGCGTTCATCCAGCAGCTTGACCAGATTTCGCGTCAACCGGACAAAAATTTTCAAAATGCGGTCGGGATCGGGAACGACGATCTTTTCCGCGTCGAACAAAACGATCAGATCGACGTCGCTGGAATAGTTCAGCTCGCGCGATCCCAGCTTCCCCATGCCCAGAATAACCAGTCCCGACCCTTTTTGCGGATCATCCGTATGGGCCAGTTGAAGGCCGTCGTTGGCCGCCGCTTCGCGCAGCACATGGGCGGCGGCGGCGCTGATGGCATGATCGGCGAAATCCGAAAGAGCCTCGGTTACGCGCTGAACCGTCCACGCGCCCGCGATATCCGCCGCCGCAATGGTCAGAGCGGCCTGACGTTTCGCCATGCGCAATATTTGCGAAATTTCCGCAGTATTGCCCGCGTTGCTACGCAAATTGTAAAGGTTTTCCAGTATGTTTGCATGGACCGCATCCCATCCGCGCGTTAGAAGCTGCATGGTAAAATGCGGATCTTGGCAAAGGCAGATCGTCAGGTAGGGGCTGTTGCCGAAAACGGATCGAAGAAAACGCTGGCCGTCGGGGCTTTCATTCAGGCGCTTGGCAAAGGCCAAAACAGCCGGATCGCCGCAGGCATCTACGGCTTCGCTCCACTTTTCTAGGCCAAGGGAAATACGCTCGGGGTCGGCGCCTGACGGAAGATGACTGGACAGATGGTCAAATTCATGCATATCCAAAACGGCCTTTGCTTGCGCCACCCAGCCTTCGGTTGCAAGACGTTGTGCAAAGCCGGGATTGATGTAAGGATGACGAGGAACAGGACGGAATTCAACCGGTGATGCAACGCGCTTTCCGTGGACTGGTCCAACTGCTTGGAGCCCTTGGCGCAGGGGTGGCCATTTTATTCGTGCTGTTCGCTTGGCGTCTGTCCACCGGACCGATCTCGCTGGCCTTTCTTTCGCCCTATGTGGAAAAGGCGCTCAGCGCGCCCGACGGCTCTTTCAAGCTGCGCTTCGACGACACCATTCTGACCTGGGCCGGTTGGGAACGCGCCGTTGACGTTCGCATTCTGAATGTGCGCGCCATCGGCCCCGGTGGGGCGGCGGTCGCGGTGGTGCCCGAGCTTTCGTTTTCGTTAAGCGCCGAGGCTCTGCTACACGGCGACATCGCGCCCCGATCCATCGAACTTTTCCGGCCCAGCCTTCAAATCGTGCGCCGCCGGGACGCATCCTTAGGCGTGGCCTTCGGTACCGGCGATGCCGCCTCGGACGTGGTTGCCATAGCCTTGCTTTCGCGCCTTGCGGAAAAACCCGATGAAGCGGGACCCCTTGGATACCTGTCACGCATTTCGGTTCGCGAAGCCGACCTGTTTATTGTCGATCAAAAGCTGGATACGACCTGGCACGCGCCGAGCACCGAGGTCAATTTGCGCCGCGACGAAAACGGCATCGACGGGGAGCTTTCGCTCAATCTTGAAATCCAGAAGCGTTTGGCGCACGTCACCCTTCTGGGCGGCTACCGGCGCGAGTCGGGACGTCTTGATTTCGGCATCGAGTTTTCCGATATCGTCCCGGCGGTCTTCTCGAAACTGTCGCCGAAGCTTGGCGGGCTGGACGCCGTCGGCGTACCCATCGGCGGAACCTTGCTGGTCAGTATGACCCTGGACGGCACCATAGAGGCGGTGGATTTCGATCTTCGTTCGGGGGCCGGGCGGCTGGATATTCCGGCTCCGATTGCGCAACGGCTTAACGTCAAAGGCATGGCGGCCTTCGGGCGATACCTGGGACAGGCCGACACGATAGAGTTTGACGAGTTTGTTCTGGACCTGGGAAAAGACGGAAGCGTTCTGCTTCCGTCGGCAAATGGTCATCGCGTGCCGCTGATGCGTCTTCAGGCCCGCGGCAGCCTGTCCACGGCAACAACGCGTGTCGACATCAAATCCGCTGAGGCCGCTCTCGGCGGAGCAACCCTTCAGGCCCGGCTGCAATTGATCGAGGGAAAGAAAGGCATCGCCGTAAAGGGCGAGGGGACCATCAAAAACGTCCCCGTCGATCATGTGGGCGCCTATTGGCCAAAACCGTGGGGCGTGGATGCGCGCGACTGGATTGTGGCGAACCTTTCCGACGGAACGTTGCTTGAAGCACGGGCGGAAATCGACGCCAATCTGTTAGATGACGGAAAACTCGACATTGCCTCGTTGTCGGGCGACATGCGCCTGGAAGACGTCAGTGTCGATTATCTGGCCCCGATGCCCAAGGCCCATGGGGTTGATGGCACGATTACCTTTGATCTCACCAAGTTGGATATCGCGCTAAGCGGCGGCGAACTCAATGGACTGGCGTCGGGCGGCGGTACGTTGTCGTTCACCGGGCTCGATCAGGTCGATCAGTTCCTGGATGCCGACTTGACCCTCCAGGGCGACCTTGGCCGGGCGCTGGAGGTGATTGATCACGAGCCCCTTGGCCTGGCCTCGGCCATCGGCATCGATCCCAAGACCTCCAAGGGCATCGCCAGCACACGCATGCGGCTTCATTTCATGCTGGAACACGGTTTGACGATGGAGCGCGTACAGGTGACGGCGGCTTCCAAAATGGCAGACGTCACCGTTTTCGACGCCATTATCGGCCACGACATCCGTAACGGCGAACTTGAACTGCGGGTCGACAACAAGGGCATGGCGGTTTCGGGAAAGGTTGATCTAGGAACCATGCCCGGAACGCTGGAATGGCAAAAAACGTTTGACGAAACGGCCCCCATCAGCGGCACCTACATCTTGCGCGGCGCGGTCAACGATGACCAGATCAGAAAGGAACTGGGACTCGATTTCGCCCCGTTCTCGGAAGAATTCATGCAAGGCGCCATCGGTACTGAAATTCGCTGGGATGTTCTGGCGACGGGCCATGAAAAGATGACGGCGACGCTCGACCTTACCCAGGCGAGCCTGACGTTGCCGCAATTCGGCTGGTCCAAGCAGCCGGGGACCGAGGGCACGGCGCAAATCGAGCTGGCCTTGCAAGACCGTAAAGTGACGGAACTTTCGGCTTTTTCCATTGCCGCGGGCGATTTGACGGCCCAGGGATCGGCGGCGTTCGATCTTGAAAACGGTAAATTGGCGCGTGTGGATCTTGATCGCATCGCTTTCGGTCGAACAGATGTCAAGGGAGCGCTGATACCGGGCAAGGATGGCGGATGGACGGTAACCGTTCACGGGCCCAGTTTTGATTTCTCGCCGATTTTCGGCAACCTGTTCACGCTTGACGCGGAACTCCCGGACGATGACCAGCCAGGACCGGACCTTAGTTTTTCCATTGAATTGGACGAGGTGTGGATTGGAAGCGCCAGTGAAATCAAAAAGGTCAAGGGAACGCTTGCCCGCCAGAACGGCATTTGGCGTTCAGTCCGGCTAAATGGCAACGTTGGAGATGAAAAAGAGATCGAGCTTCTCGTAGAGCCCGGACCCGAGGGCAACCGCTTGCTGACAATCTTGGGCGATGACGCGGGAGATACGCTGCGTACCTTCGGTTACTACGACAACATGGTTGGCGGGTCCCTGAAAATCACCGGCATGTTCGATGATACAATCGACGACAGTCCTCTAAGGGGCCGCATGTCGGTAGCCGATTTCCATATCATTCGCGCCCCGGCACTAACCCACCTTGTCAGCATTCTCTCGCTGACGGGCATCGTCGATGCGTTGCAGGGCCAGGGACTGGCCTTCACGGAACTGGAAGTCCCGTTTACGCGGCATGAAGGTGTGATTACCCTGATGGAGGCCCGCGCCAACGGCGTTTCCCTCGGCTTCACAGCATCGGGAAAGATTTACTCCTACTCGGACATCGTCGATATCGAAGGAACTCTCGTTCCGGCTTACGCTATCAACTCGGTTTTGGGGAACATACCGGTTCTGGGCAAGATTTTCTCGGGCGGCGAAAAAGGCGGCGGGATATTCGCCGCCACCTACAAGATCACTGGCCCGACGGAATCTCCCAAAATCGAGGTCAACCCGCTGTCCGTTCTGGCGCCGGGGTTCTTAAGGAAGCTGTTCGGCTTCCTCGAGGGCCGGGAAGACGTGGGCGAAACGCCAAATAACTGACCGTCTTTATTGGGCGCGGATAACGATATGCCGCTTCTTGCCCGCAGAAAGCTTGATCACACCGTCCGCGTTGCGGTCGGCCAGGGTAATCGCCTGTATTTCGCTACTGATCGCCTTGTCGTTCAGCTTGCCGCCGCCACCCTTGATAAGGCGACGGGCCTCGCCGTTGCTGGCGGCCAGTTCAACCCGGCGAAACAGCTCAAACGCGGCGATCCCGGCCTCAAGTTCGGCGGCGGGAATATCGAAGCTTGGCAATTCGCCGCCCAGGGACGAGCCTTCCTCAAAGGTCTTGCGCGCGGTCTCAGCCGCCGCCGCCGCCGCATCGCTTCCATGACACAGGCGGGTGATTTCGTTGGCCAGAACCTTCTTGGCGTCGTTGATTTCAACCCCTTGCAGGGCTTCCAGACCAGCGATTTCGTCCAGTGGCAAATCGGTAAACAGGCGCAAGAATTTGCCAACGTCGGCATCTTCGGTGTTGCGCCAGTATTGCCAGTAGTCGTAGGGCGAAAGCATGTCCTCGTTTAACCATACCGCGCCTGCCGCAGATTTGCCCATTTTCGCGCCGGACGAAGTTTGCAATAGCGGCGTCGTCAACCCGTAAAGAGCCAGCCCATCCACCCGGCGCGCCAGTTCGACACCGTTGACGATGTTTCCCCACTGATCCGAGCCGCCCATCTGCAGCACGCAATTGTTACGCCGTCCAAGCTCCAGGAAATCATAAGCCTGAAAAATCATGTAGTTGAATTCGAGGAACGTCAGCGGATCTTCGCGTTCAAGCCGCAACTTGACACTTTCCATGCTCAACATGCGATTGACCGAAAAATGGCGCCCGTAATCGCGCAGGAACGGGATGTACTCCAGCGTGTCCAGCCAATCGGCGTTATTGACCATGATGGCGTCGGTCGGGCCGTCGCCGAACTTCAGGAACTTGGCGAAGACCTTTTTGATGCCCGCCATGTTCTCGGCGATTTTTTCTTCGGTTAAAAGCGGTCGGCTTTCATCCTTGCCCGACGGATCGCCCACCTTGGTGGTTCCGCCGCCCATCAGCACGATGGGCTTGTGTCCGGTTTCCTGGAGCCGCCTGAGCAACATGATCGGAAGCAGGCTGCCCGCGTGAAGGCTGGGCGCGGTGCAATCGAACCCGATATAAGCCGTGACGATCCCCTCGGCGGCCAGGGCGTCAAGCCCTTCCAGATCGGTGCACTGATGCATGTAGCCGCGCTCCATCACGGCGCGCAGGAATTCCGAGCGATAAGTCGTCATAACGTCTTGGGTCCGTTTCAGTCTCAATTGAGTGAAAGCGCCGGATTGCCAGCGCGCGGCTACTTAACATAATCCCCGCCCGGAGTGAAGCGCAGCGTAGCCCCACCATCAACCGGTGTCGAAAATTGGTGCGTCGGGCCGTGCAATGTTGCATAAACATCCGGAATTTCGCAGCACGCTCCGGAGGAACCAATGGCGACCACGAACCTTACGCGCGACACATTCGAGAACACGGTCCTTGAGAACGATATCGTGCTGATCGACTTCTGGGCCGGATGGTGTCAGCCGTGCAAAAGTTTCGCGCCCATTTACGAAAAGGTTTCGGACGGCCATCCGGACGTGCTTTTCGGCAAGGTCGATACGGACGCCGAACAGGAACTGGCGGCGCAATTCGGCATTCAATCCATTCCGACGTTGGCTGTTTTTCGCGAAAATGTCCTGCTGATGAACCAGCCGGGAATGGTTCCCGAGTCCGCACTTAGCGAACTCGTTGATCGTGTCAAGGATTTGGACATGGATGCGGTACGTGCCGAAATCGCCGCAGCGCAGGCCGCCGACAGTGACGATAAGAAAGCGGCAAACGACACTTAACTGTCGCTGATCTGGAAAAGAAAACGAGGCCGTTTATGATTGTTTACAGTCTTCGCTGCGCCAAGGGGCACGCTTTCGACGAATGGTTCGCGTCGGGTAACGAGTACGACAAGATGGCCGCCGATGGTGCGCTTTCCTGCCCGGAATGCGGTGACACCAATGTGGTCAAGGCGATCATGGCGCCGCGCGTCAGCTCGGGTACGGGCGGAGAAGTGGCCGCGGAACCGTCCTGCGGTTCATGCGCCCAGGAAGGGGCCTGCCCCTGGGCGGCCTAGACCGCCGCCCCGTCTTCCGAGAACAACGCCTCGCGCACGGATTCGCGCTTGTTGGCAAGATGCGTTTTCAACAGGCGCGACAATGTCTGTCCATCCCGCGCTTCCAGCGCCTTTAGAATATTTTCGTGCTCTTCCACCGCTTCGGCCCAGCGTGGCTTGGACATGTTGGCGCGAAAACGCGCCGGGCTGACGCGGCCCGAGAGACTGTTGTAGATATTGGTCAGTGTCCCATTGTGCGTGGCGGCGAGAATTTTCTCGTGGATGGTCTGGTTGATCTGGAAGTATTCGTGAAGTTCGCCCTTCTGGTAATGCAGGACCATCTGATAATGCAGCGCCCTGATTTCGGCGATCTCCGTATCGGTAATCTGCTCGCACGCGATTTCGCCCGACAACGCCTCCAGCGCCCCGATAATGGGAAACGTCTCGTCCAGATCTTCGGACGTAAACGACGCGACGGTCGCGCCGCGATTGGGCATAAGTTCGACCAGACCTTCCGAGGCGAGCACCTTTAGCGCCTCGCGCAACGGCGTTCTCGATATCCCGAACCGTTCGCATAATGCTTTCTCGTTGATGCGCGTATCGGGGTCCAGTTCGCCTTCGACGATCATGTCACGAAGCCTGTCCACGACCTGATCGTGAAGGGATGTGCGGGCAATCGGTTCAGACATTGTAGTAGCCATGGCTCAATCTTCCGGCTTGGTTTTCATTACGGGGTTTTTCAGGGCGGATTTCAGAATGCGGGCCACATGCATGGGGCGTCGGCCCGTAGTGTCGTTTATCTGGTGGCGGCAACTGGTGCCGTCTGCGGCAATAACAGTTGCCGGGTCGGCCTTTCTGACAGCCGGGGCCAGCTTTGCCTCGGCCATTTTGATGGACGTCTCATAGGTCTCGGCGTTGTAGCCGAAGGCGCCCGCCATCCCGCAGCACGCGGTGTCGATGGTTTCGACGTCGAGGTCGGGAATCAGACCCAGAACCTTTTTTATCGCCCCCATCAGGCCAAACGCTTTCTGATGGCAGTGGCCGTGCAGCATGATCTTGTCGGACGCGATGGTTTCAAGCGTCAGGTTCAGCCGTCCAACGTCGGCCTCGGCCTCCAGAAACTCCTCGAACGTAACGGCGCATTTCGCCAGCGCATCCGTTTCCGGGCCGGGAAGCAACGCTTGGTATTCATCGCGCAGCGTCAACAGGCACGACGGCTCAAGCCCCACAATGGGAACGCCGCGCGCTACGAAGGGTTTCAGCGCCTCCACCAGGCGCCGGGCCTCGGCCTTGGCTTCATCCACCAGCCCCGCCGACAGGAACGTGCGCCCGCAACACAGGGGTCGCCCGCCGTCGTCCGGTCTGGCAAAATGAACGCGGTATCCGGCGGCGACCAGAACGTCGGCGGCATCGCCCAGATTTTCCGGCTCGAAGTAGGTGTTGAAGGTGTCGCCAAACAGGACAATCTCGCTCCCGTCCGCCGGTCCCACGGCGGCAGTATCGGGGCGGAACGGATCGCGCCGCCATTCCGGCAAATCACGCTTGTGGCTTAACCCGGTCGCCGTTTCGCCCAAACGGGCCAGCAGCGGAATTTTGTTGCGCAGGTTTATCAGTCCGGCAAACCGTGAAGCCCATGGCGCGTACCTTGGCATATAGGCGACAAGACGTTCACCCAGGCTGATGCCGTGCTTTTTCGCCCGTTGATAAAGATATTCGATCTTCATGCGCGCCATGTCGATGCCAAGGGGACATTCGCGCTTGCAGGCCTTGCAACTTACGCAAAGCTTCATGGTCTCATGCATCTCGTCCGAATGCAGGGCGTCTGCGCCAAGCTGCCCCGAAAGGGCCAGCCGCAGGGTGTTTACGCGGCCGCGCGTGACGTGCGCCTCGTCGCGGGTGACGCGGAACGACGGACACATGGAATCGGCGTCGAACTTGCGGCAAGCGCCGTTGTTATTGCACATTTCGGCAGCACCGCTCATCCCGCCCCATTCCGACCAGTCCAGCGCCGTTTCCATATCCATGGGGCGATAGTCGGGCGCAAAGCGCATGATGGACCGGTCATCCATCTTGTAGGGCCTGACGATCTTGTTCGGGTTGAAGCGGTTGTCCGGATCAAAGGTGTCCTTGACCGTTTCAAAATTGGCCACCATGCGCTCGCCGAACATGGAACCGTGGAATTCGGAACGCGAAATGCCGTCGCCATGTTCGCCCGAGTGCGATCCCTTGTACTCACGCACGGCGGCGAAGGCCTCTTCGGCAATGGCGCGCATTTTGGTGGCGTCTTCCTCTTCCTTCATGTTCAGCACGGGCCGCACATGCAGGCAGCCGACGGACGCGTGGGCGTACCATGTGCCGGTGGTGCCGTGGCTTTCGAACACCTGCGTCAGGCGCGAGGTGTATTCGGCCAGATCATCCAGCGGCACGGCGCAATCTTCGATGAACGAAATGGGTTTGCCCGCCCCCTTCATGGACATCATGATATTCAGACCGGCCTTGCGAACGGTTGTGATGTCGCTCTGAAATGCGGGATCTGTCGCCTCGACGACGGCATCGGGGAAGCCATGATCCGCCATCATTTCCTTCAAACGGATCAGTTGCGTGACCAGATCACACCCGTCCTCGCCGGAGAACTCGACCAGCAGCACGGCTGCCGGTTCGCCCATGACGAAACGCTCGACGATGGGGCGGAACAGCGCGATGTCGCGGGCCAGATTGATCATAGTGCTATCGATCAGTTCCACCGCCGCCGGACCAAGACCGACGATGTGGCGGGTCATATCCATGGCCTGATAGAAGGTCGGGAAATGGCACACGCCCATGACCTTGTGGGTGGGAACGGGGTGCAGCATCAGCTTCAACGCCGTCGAAAAAGCCAGCGTCCCTTCCGAGCCCACCAGCAGGCGCGCCGCCCGATTGCCCAACTGCGTCCCGCTCCCGCCTGGCACCAGGGCGTCGATGTTGTAACCACCGACGCGACGCAGAACCTTGGGAAAACGAAGGGCGATCTCGTCGGCTTCGCGCACCGCCATTTCCTGAAGCGGCAGCAGAAGTTCCCGGAACCGATCCGGCACATCGCTTGACGACAAATCCGGCGGCAAATCGGCAAAGTGAAGTTTCGCGCCATCGTTCAACAATGCGTCGATGGCCAGCACGTTGTCGGCGGTCAATCCATAACGGATGGACCTGGCCCCCGAACTGTTGTTTCCGGCCATGCCGCCGATGGTGGCGCGGCTGGCGGTCGAGGGATCGACCGCGAAATGAACGCCGTGCGGCTTAAGAAATCCGTTCAGCGCATCGAGAACGATACCAGGCTGAACCGTGACCGTGGTTTTGTCTTCCGGGTTGAAATCAATAACCTGATCCAGATACCGGGTGGTATCGATGATAATGGCCTCGCCGATGACCTGACCGTTTTGCGACGATCCGCCACCGCGCGGCAGCACCGCAACCCCCTGCTCGCCCGCGATCTGAATGACGCGCACCACATCTTGTTCGGTTTTCGGAATGACGACGCCGATGGGTTCGATCTGGTAGATGGACGCATCCGTGCTGTACCGCCCTCGCGTGAAGGCGTCAAACAGCACATCGCCCTCGATCTCGCGGCGAAGGCGCTCGGCCAGGGCGCTGTCTCCGATATTGGCACCGACTCGAGCCAAAGACGGTTTCATGCGCAAGCCCTTCTAATGATGGTCTTTTCCATCTTTGTCATCGTTCCACCATACGCCACATTATTTTGAATTCAATATGTGCCTAGGCTGTAATGTGTGCATCGAGTCCGCAAAATTACAGTCACCTTGTTGAATTGAAACGATTTTTCACTAACTTTCGTATATTCAAATATAATTAGGCTTGCCAAGTTGTCGACAATATGCATTCATTATGCATAAATAAAATACGACACGACCTATTTTTCGGGGGGTGGTATGCCGAACGCCTATCAGGCTGGACGACACTTTTTGCAAATTCCCGGTCCGTCAAACGTACCGGGTCGGATTCTTCGCGCACTTTCCATGCCGACCGTCGATCATCGCGGGCCGGATTTCGGCGCCATGGCGCGGCCGCTGCTTGAAGATCTGAAGCAAATTTTCAAAACAAATGGTCCGGTCATTGTTTATCCGGCGTCCGGAACCGGAGCCTGGGAAGCTGCGCTGACCAATGCGTTGTCTTCGGGCGACAAGGTTCTGATGTTCGAGACCGGCCACTTCGCCACCCTGTGGCATGAAATGGCCACGCGCCTGGGGCTGGACCCCGAATTCGTACCCGGTGACTGGCGCAGGGGCGCCGATCCGGACGTGGTCGAAGCCAAACTGGCGGAAGACCGCGAACACAAGATCAAGGCCGTCTGTGTCGTTCACAACGAAACATCAACGGGTGTGGCATCACGCATCGACGAAATTCGTCAAGCCATGGACCGCGCCAACCATCCGGCATTGTTGTTCGTCGACACCATTTCGTCGCTGGCTTCCATCGACTATCGCCACGAAGAATGGGGCGTCGACGTCACGGTCAGTTGTTCGCAAAAGGGTCTGATGCTGCCGCCGGGCCTTGGCTTTACGGCCATCAGTGACAAGGCCATGAAGGCTGCAGAATCGAGCAACTTCCCAAAATCCTACTGGCGCTGGGACAGCATGGTCGGCCCCAACAAGACCGGTTTCTTCCCCTATACGCCCGCGTCGAACATGTTGTTTGCCCTGCGCGAAGCCATCGACATGCTGATGGAAGAAGGACTGGATGCCGTGTTCGCCCGCCATGCCCGCCATGGCGAAGCGACGCGCCGCGCGGTTCGTACGTGGGGTCTGGAAATTCCCGGGGGCCTGGAAATTCAGTGTCAGGAAGAACGCGAATACAGTGGCGTTCTGACGGCGGTTCGCGTTCCCGACGGCTTCAACGCCGACGAGTTGCGAAAAATCATTCTCGAGAATTTCGACATGTCGCTGGGCAATGGCCTGAGCAAGGTGCAGGGCAAGGTGTTCCGCATCGGCCATCTGGGCGATTTCAATGATGTTATGCTTTGCGGGACGCTCGCCGGTGTGGAGATGGGCCTTGGATTGGCGGGAATTCCGCACACCAAGGGCGGTGTCCAGGCGGCAATGGATTATTTGCAAAAGGGGTGAAGGGGCCGCGAACTTACCCCGGGGGATTAGTATTAAGGAACTTCGTCCGGGACAATAATAAGAATGCAATTCCCAACTACGCGCGGAAACGTTGGACCACCAAACCAAAACGACAATGAGCAAGGGAGATTTCCTCAATGAAAATCGGAACTTCACTTAAGGTACTGGGAACCGTGGTGCTTGCAGGCGTGTTTGCCTCGAACGCCTTCGCTGCCGGTTATGAATTGAAGCTGGGCCACAATGGCAAGCCCGGTTCGCTTTTTGAAGCCTGCGCAAATGAATTTGCCAAAATCGCCAACGCCAAATTGGGCGACAAGGGCAAAGTCACCGTGTTCGGCGCCGGTCAGCTCGGCAAAGACAAGGAAATGCTGAAAAAGATCAAGCTGGGCACCGCTCATCTTGCACTTAACTCTTCAATCATGGCTTCCAAGGTCGACGAAATTGGCATGTTCGATATGCCGTATCTAGTCAAAGACCGGGCGCACATGGCCAAGATCGAAAAAGAAATCTTCTGGCCGACCCTGGCGCCTGCCGCCGAAAAGAAGGGCTACAAAATTCTCGCCCTGTGGGAAAACGGTTTCCGCCACATCACCAATAACGTTAAGCCGATTGACGTTCCGGCCGATCTGAAGGGCATCAAACTGCGTACGCCCAGTTCGGTCTGGCGCGTCAAGATGTTCAAGTCCTATGGCGCCAACCCGTCGCCGCTGCCCTTCGGCGAAGTTTTCGTGGCCCTGAAAACCGGCACATTTGACGGTCAGGAAAACCCGTTCGCACAGATCGCCAGCGCGCGTTTCCAGGAAGTGCAGAAGTATCTGTCGCTTACCGGTCACGTCTACACGCCGGGCTACATCGTTGCCGACATCAAGAAGTGGGCGAAGGTTCCGGCCGATGTCGCCGCCATCGTCGAGCAGGCGGCCAAGGACACCCAGCCGTTCGTGTACAAGTACGCGGCCGAACTGGAAAAGAAGCTTCTTGCTGAGTTGATTGCCGGCGGCATCACGGTTAACGATGCCAACAAGCAGGCATTCATCGACGCCAGCGGCCCGATCTACGAAGAGTTCGGTAAGTCGGTTGCCGGCGGTACGGACATGGTCAAAAAAGCCATCGCCCTCGGTAAATAAAAAACGTCACAATTGGGTTTCCGCCCCGCCCCAATCAGGCGGGGCGGTTCCCACTTAATTTTTTTTGCAAGACAACCTCGTGAATTATTCGGAGTCCAAATAATGCAAGGCGTGCGCAACGGTTTGGAGAAGGTGCTGGAAATTGTCACCATGCTCCTGATGATCAGCCTGGCGGCGATTGTCGTCATCGGTGTGGCGTTCCGTTGGGGCGGCAACTCACTCGACTGGTATGACGAAGTCGCCTCCGTCTTGCTGGCATGGCTGACCTATTACGGCGCATCCCTTGGGGCCATGAAACGCGCCCACATTGGCATGCCCGGCATTGTCGCTGCGATGCCGCCCAAGTACCGCATTCCGTCGGTAATTGTGGCCGAGACATGCGTTCTCGGCTTTTTCGGATTGCTGGCCTATTTCGGCTTCGTCGTGCTGGATGTTCTGGAGGGCGACTACCTGGTCACCCTACCGCAGATTTCATACCAGCTAACCCAGTCAGTAATTCCCATCGGCGCTACGCTGTACGTTATCGCCGAACTTTTCAACATGCCGCAAATCTGGCGCGAAGCGACCGGACAAGCGGACGTGCTTGTAAAACACTAGCGTAGGGCGATGAAATAATGAGCATTTTCTTCATGTTCCTTGGGCTTTTCGCCCTGGTTTTCCTTAACGTTCCCATCGCCGTTGCCCTGGGGGTTGTTTCCGCCGTGGCCATGGTTACCGTTCAGGGACCCGATATGCTGCCGAACGTGGCGCTGGTCATGTTCGACGGCGCAACCAAGTTTCCGCTGATCGCCATTCCGCTGTTTATTTTTGCGGGCGCAATCATGAACGCGGGCGGCATTTCGCGGCGTCTGATCGCCTTTGCTTCGGCCTTGCTGGGCTTTGTTAAGGGCGGCCTGTCGATGGTGACCATCGGCGCATCCATGTTCTTTGCCGAAATCTCCGGTTCCGCCGTGGCCGGTGTGGCCGCGTTGGGTTCGATCCTGATCCCGGCCATGAAAAGCAAAGGCTATCCGCTGCCGTTCGCGACCGCCGTTTCGTCGTCGGCCGCAACGCTGGCAATTGTGCTGCCGCCGTCCATCCCCATGATCATTTATGCGGTGATGGCGCAGACCTCCATCGTGCAGCTTTTCGTGGCGGGCTTCGTTCCCGGCCTCATGGGCGGGTTCTCGATGATGGCGCTGTGCTACTGGTTCGCGCGCAAGCACAACTATCCGGTCGAGGAAAAATTCCAGGCCGCCCGTGTTTGGGCCACCTTCAAGGACGGCTGGCTGGCCTTTACCCTGCCGGTCATCATTCTGGGTGGTATTTTCGGTGGCTTTGTGACGGCGACCGAAGGCGCAGGCCTGGCCGTGGTGGCATCGCTGATTATCGGTGTCATCTACAACGAACTGGACCTGCCGCGCCTGAAAAAGGCGTTAATCGACGGTGGCGTGCAAACCGCCGCTGTGATGGTTCTGGTTGCTGCGTCGGCCCTGGTCGGGGTGTTCCTGACCGAAGAACAGGTGCCGCAGGAACTGGCCGCCAAGATCGGCGAGCTGACGCAGAACAAGTACCTCATTCTGCTGCTGCTTAACGTCTTCTTCCTGATTGTCGGGTTGTTCCTGCATTCGGCGGCGGCCATCATTCTGGTGGTTCCCATCGTCATGCCGCTGGTCAACCTCATGGGCATCGACCCGGTTCACTTCGGCCTGATCGTGACCCTCAACCTGGCCATCGGCCAGCAGACCCCTCCGGTCGCCAGCGTGCTGGTCACGGCCTGCTCGGTGGGTGGCGCGGATGTTTGGGAAGTGACCAAGGTGAATGTCTACTTCATCGCGGTCCTGACCGTCGTTCTGCTTCTGGTGACCTACATTCCGGCCCTGCCCATGGCACCGGTCGAGTTCTTCTATCGTTAAGGCGGAGAGTTCTGGTATGACGATCAAAGCAAAGCCACTGACGCCCGAGGCCTTCGCGCCGTTCGGACAGGTATTGATGGGCAGCGGCGAAGGCCCGCAACGCGACGAATTCGCCGCCCGCATGGATAACCTGCGTGTTGATGCCAAAGCCAACATGACGTTCATGCGGGTGCCGGTCGATACGGCGCCGTTGCAGGTCTCGGCGCTGGAGCGGCACTCGTGCTCGAACCAGACGTTCATTCCGCTGAACGGCACCCATTCGCTGGTCGCCGTTTGCCCGTCCACGCCCGATGGCGAACCGGACCTGTCGGGATTGGTCGTCTTCGTAGCGACGGGTGCACAGGCGGTCAATTATAACGCCGACGTATGGCACGCGCCGCGCTGCGCGCTGTGTGCGCCGGGCGAGTTCGTCATGCTGCGCCATGACAACGGCAGTGACGTCGATACCGAACTGCGGCAATTGGATACGCCGGTCCCGGTGGACCTGGGATCACTGCTTGAGAGTTAATCGGTTAATCCGACGCAGCCGGATAGAATAATAAGCTGCGGGCAAAAAAATGGGGCGGGCCAATCGGCACCGCCCCTTTTTCTTGGCCGTTTCGTATGCTCAGGTGCGCTTAACCTGCCGGCACCACTTCCGAGGGCTGACCCTTGGTGTGGGTGATCTCGGCGTCGAGGAAGTAAACCTTCAGCTCTTCGCGTTCCATTTTGACCATGTCGAACGCTTCGCCGCTACGTGCGCCGGTGGCGCAGACAAAGACGATCGGCTTGTCGGACGGCAGGCCGGCGATCTTGTCTTCGAGTTCGTCAACCGGGATGTTGCTCGCCATGGGGAACGACCCCGTGCCGAACTCATCGGCGTCGCGAACGTCGATCACATGGATCGCGTCGGGCGCGTTCTTGATGATGTCCTGGAACGACGCGACCGTGATGGTGTCGCCATCCGGTCCGGCCTTGATGGCAGCCGACGCGGCCTTTTTCGCGCCACCCGAGGCGGCAATGCTGTCACCCTTGCCGTAAGCTTTGACCCAGGCCGGATAACCAGCCTGATAGACCTTGACGTTGGTGTAACCCAGCGCGATGGCCTTGGCAGCCGACTGGGGGCTCAGTTTGCACTTGAGGCCACCACAATAGAAGACCAGTTCCTTGCCTTTGTCGGCGGGCAGCTTGTCGGTCATTTTCTTGAACTGGCTGTCCGGAATGATGATCGCGGTCGGCACGAAGCCCTTTTTGGCCTTGCGGGCCGGGCGGCTGTCGATGATCACGGCGTCGGCTTTCTTGTCGACCAGCTTCTTGACGTATTTGCTGCTGACACCGGCCAAACCACCTTGCTTCACCCAGTCGGGATAACCGGCGGCATAAACCTTGACGTTGGTGTAACCCAGCTTCTCGGCCTTGTAAGCCGACTTGTGGCTAAGGGAACACTTGAGGCCTTGGCAGTAGTAGACCAACAGTTTGCTTTTGTCTTGTGGAAGCAGGTCGGTCATCTTGTCGAACTTGGAATCCGAGATGTTGATGGTACCCGGGATATGGCCGTTGTCGTATCTGCGCGAAGGACGCGAATCAATAACCAAAACGTCGGCCTTGACGGGGATCGTCGCTGTATCCTTCATGAAGGCGTAGTCGACGATGGTGTGGAATTCCTTGAACTTCTTTGCATCGGCGGCAAACGTCGTTTGCTGCCCGGCAAAAAACAGAATGGTTGCGACCAGCAAAAGCCGCACCGGAGTTGCCAATTTCATTGCTGTATCCTCCAATGGTGTCGAGTGGTTAGGCGACGGTGATCGTCGCCGATTTTTTGAAACTTTTTCCTTCGTCCGCTTCCCAAATGCAGTCAACGGTGCCGCTCTCTTCGACGCGAATGAAGAACGAGAGATAGGGGTCGGCGGATATGCCCGAGAACATATCGGCCGAGAAAACCTCGGTTCCGTTAAAGGTGCACACAAACCGGTTGATCCGGTTTTGCGGAACTTTGTTGCCGTCGTGGTCCTTGCGCCAACCCGTCTCCATGGGATGCGGGATTTTGGTGCGGACGCGGACGACCTCGCCTTTTTCGGCGATGTTTTGAACATGAATGCGCGGAGCGTCAATCATTGTGCTAATTCCATTCCTCAGCCTCAGCCACAACCGCCGGCGCCGCCGACAATGCGTGAACGGGCCTTGCCCACATAAACCGATCCGTCGTTCATTTTCGCCGCAACGGTCACAATCTGGCTTTCGCGCACACGAATGCGGGTGGCAACCTCGGCCCTTCCGGAAAGCGGCGTAAAATGGAACACGGCCACATCCGGCGATGTGTTGCGCGTGGCGATGATGTGAACTTCGGACACGTAGTCATCATCGGTCATGGGGCTGTCTACCGTGATCCCGATGGGAACCAGCGGCCCCTGATCGGAAAGCGCGGGCAGTTCCACATGGACGCGGCCCTTTTTCGCCTTGGCCCCACCTGTGATTTCAGCCAGCTTTTTCTTGGCGTCCTTCGGGTTGGCCAGCGCGTCCGACAGGGGCGCGCCGATGGTGGCCAGGGCAATTGCTCCGCCCGCCGCGCTCAATATCCGGCGGCGGCTTATTTTGGTTTGTTGCATCGTTCTGTTCCTCATTTCCGCCCGTTGCGCATTCCCAGGAAGATGCGCAAGGCCATATGGACAAGAACGCCCAAAAGCGAAAGTGCCGCCGCCAGCCAGCCAAGCTGGCTGAGCCACGCAAAAGAGTCGCGACCCGGCATATAAAACCCGGTCAGATCCTTCAGCAGGCTGTCCTTGGCGTGGCATTCGTTGCACGACACCGCTTCGTTCGGCGGCGCGACCATATGGGTGATGGGCCAGTGCATTTCGGTTTCCACAAAGCCGAATTTGCCGCTGTAGGGCTTTTTAACCAGATCCATGCCCTGCTGGATGCCCGACGGCCAGTCGAACGTCGTCCAGAAGCCGGTCTTTCCCGTCGTTTTCACGGTAACCAGTGAGTTTTTGACCGAATCGTAAGGCTGTTTGCCGCGCATGACCTTGAACGGCCAGATGCGGGCTTGCGCATCGTCCGCGCCGCCCTCGATCATATTGATGGGAACGATCTTGTTGGGGTTGATCTGGTCGCCAACAAGATTGTACCGCACCGTGCCGTTGAACCACGCGTACTCGGGCTTGACCCATTCCTTCCAAACAAAGTCGCCCTTCTTGGAATTGTAGATCTCGTGGCCGCTTTCATCGAATTTGTGCAAGACCGAGCCGTCATCGGCCATTTTTCCAGCCGTCGACCAGTCCCACCAGGTTTTGTTGGCGAAATCGCCACGCGAGAGGCGGGGAATATGGCACGTCTGGCAGGCCACGCGGTCGGTGTGGTCGTTCAGCTTGGGATGGTTTTCTTCCGGATGCGGTTCGGTGCTGTGGCACGATACGCAACTGGCGCGGCCACCGACCGTTTTGCCCGGCACGTCGATGCCCGCGGTATCGGCGGCTGTCGGCGCGTAGCGGCTTCCGGCCACTTCGTGTTGGTCGCTGGTGTGACAGGTCGAGCACGAAAAGTTCAGCCCGTCCGCATCCATATGAACATCGACGAAATAGTCCGGATGGTTAAGCGACGGGTCCATGTCGCCGTGCTTCACGGCCTTACCGCCACCGCCCGAGAAATGGCACGCCCCGCAGGTGGTGCGGCTGGTCTTGCCGATACTCTGCGCAATTTTTGACAGGTTCAGCTTGCGCTTCCCGCCTTCGCGCAGCTTGGTCTTGGAATAGGTTGTCGTAGTGTCGTGACAAACGAGGCAGTCGACGTTTTCCTCGGAGGCAAAGTCGAAGCTGTCATCCTTCCAGCCGTAACCGATATGGCAACTGCTGCAAGCCGCGATGTTCGGTGACGCCGAGATACAGAAATTGTTCACGACATGCTTCTTGCCGACCGTCTGTCCCGTCTTTGGGTTTTTGTATTCCCATTTCCAGTGCTTGGTCTCGTGAAGCTGCTTGGCGGCCTTGGTGTGGCAGCTCAGGCAGGCTTTCGTAACCTCGGGGCCGGTCTGAAACTTTTGCTTCAGCACCTCAAACTGCGAATGGTCCGCAGTCGACTGCGCGTTCGTCGATATATCGAGCGCACGGGCCGCAAATGAATGGGCAGACGAAAATAAGAGAACGATTGCCACAACGATGCCGACAAAACGCATTGCCGTCGCTGCGCCGATTTCCGGCTTGTTTGTCATATCCTTCAAACTCGCGTTTTTTCTTGGACGTATCCGGCGAATTGCTCCGCCGATCGCCATTTGAATGAGCCGATCCTTATTTAGAACCTATACATATTAGAAAAGACTCATCCACGCAAGAAAAACCATGCAGTTTATATGGTTATACCCGAGTATTTTCAGTGGATACAAATGTATGGCGCTATCGACAAAGCGATCTAAATACGGCCGCCATCTACCGGCACAAAGCATCCCGTGCTGTAGGCCATACCCGTGGTCATGGAAATGACCGCATCGCCAAGCGCTTCAATGGGAACGGCGGTATTCATCACGCCCGCTTTGCTGCGCGCCGCCACCCACGCCGGATCGCTGGAAACGAACCCGGTATCAACAAATCCCGGCGACAGCGCATATACCCTGACCTTGGGTGCCAAAGCACGGGCAAGCGACAGGGTCATGGTGTTGATGGCCGCCTTGGACGCGCAATAGGCAATATTACTTCCCTTCCCGTCCTTGCTGGCGGCCGAGGAAACATTGAAGACGACCCCGCCCTCGCCGCCTTCCAGCAGCCCGCGCAAAGCGCGAACACAGGCAAACGAGCCGCGCCAGTTGATGCGGAAAATCTCGTCAATGAAATCGTCGTCCAGGGCGTCCAGATCGTCGTGCGCGATCAGCTTGGTAATCGCCGCGTTGTTGACCAAAACGTCAAGGCGCCCAAACTTTTCCGCGATCTTCCCGGCCAGCGCCGCCAGCGCGGCGCTGTCGGTGACAGAAACGCTGACGCCCCAGTGGCCGTCACCCGGCAGAGCATCGGCGGCGGCCTGTAATTCCGCATCGGTCCGGCGACCGATCAAAATCACGCGAGCCCCGGCCTGTGCGACCCTCGCGCTGATCCCGGTGCCAATTCCACCGGCCCCACCCGTTACCAGAACGACTTTTGCGCTCATGTCGCCAATGGCCATTTTGCGTTACCTCCAAATTCCCCGTGTATCGAAAACGGTTTTTCCCGCCAGACTTTTCCGGTCGATGGCCTTGAATTCCCGATGGTCGGTCAGAAGCACGACGATGTCCGCCGTATCCAGCGCATCGTCCAGATCGACCAGTTTCACGCCCGTTTCGGCCAAGGCGTCGGGAAGTTCGGTAACATTGGGCTCGACGGCGGCGATGTCGGTTGCGCTTTCGGCGATTCGGCGAACGATTTCGACCGCCGGGCTTTCACGAAGATCGTCTATATCGGCCTTGTACGACAGGCCCAGACAAACAATGCGCGGCTGGGCGAATCGTTCGCACGCCTCCAGAACGTTTGCGACGATGCGGCCCGGTTTGGCGTCGTTCACATTGCGCGCGGTGCGAATGAGCGTGGCTTCCTCCGGCGCCGAATCGACAATGAACCACGGGTCTACGGCGATACAATGGCCGCCGACGCCAGGACCTGGTTTGAGAATCTCAACGCGGGGATGGCGATTGGCCAGTTCCGCCACTTCCCACACATCCAGATCCAGGCGGTCGCAAATCATGGAAAGTTCATTGGCGAACGCGATGTTGACGTCGCGAAACGCATTTTCGGACAGTTTGACCAGTTCGGCGGTTCGCGCCGTTGTCACGAAACACTCGCCCTCGATAATCATGCGGTAGAGCTGGGCGGCCCGCTCGGCGCAACGCGGCGTCATGCCGCCGACCACCCGGTCATTGCGCACCAGTTCTATCAGAATTCGCCCCGGCAATACGCGTTCCGGGCTGTAGGCCAGGCAAATGTCCGCCTCTTCCCCGGCCTGATGCGGGAACGTCAGATCATCACGCAATTCGGCCAGCCACCCCGACACCTGTTCGGTGGTCCCGACGGGCGAGGTCGATTCGATGATGACCAGATTGTCTTTTTCCAGAACCGGCGCGATGGCTTCGGCTGCGGCCCGCACGTATTTCAGGTCGGGTTTGTTGCCGTCCGTGAACGGCGTGGGAACGGCGACAATAAATACATCGGCCCGCGCCGGTTCGGTGGTCGCTTTCAGCTTGCCGGTGGCCACCGCTCCGTTGACCAGGGTATCCAGATCAGGCTCAACAATATGAATTTGGCCTTTTTTGATCAAATCGACCGCCCGTTTGTTGACGTCGACACCGATAACACTGACGCCGCGGCTGGCAATGATTGCCGCCGTAGGCAGGCCGATATAGCCCAGACCGATAACGCACGCTGTCTCAAATGCCGGCTTCACGAAGAATCTCCTTAATAATGCGTTTGCTTGCCTGCCCGTCGCCGTAGGGATTGTGGGCGCGGCTCATGGCGCCATAGGCTGCGTCGTCATCCAGCAACCGCTCGGTCGTCTCGACAATCAGGTCGCAATCGGTGCCCACCAATTTTACTGTTCCGGCGGCCACGGCTTCGGGGCGTTCGGTCACCTCGCGCATAACCAGCACAGGTTTGCCCAGGGACGGGGCCTCTTCCTGAATGCCGCCCGAATCGGTCAGGATCAAGTGTGCCCGATCCATCAGATAAACGAACGGCAGGTAGTCCTGCGGCTCCAACAGATGAACCCGGGGGTGCTTGCCAATAATCTCGTTTACCGGGGCCTGAACGTTGGGGTTCAGGTGCACGGGATAAACGATTTGCACATCGGGCCGATCCGCCACCCTGGCCAGCGCCGAACAAATCTGGCGAAACCCGTCGCCGAAATTCTCGCGCCGGTGGCCGGTGACCAATATCAGCTTTCGCCCCTCGTCAAGAAACGGGAACCGCGAATGCAGGTCTTTCATTAATGCGGCATCGGTTCGCAACCGTTCGGTCACTTCAAGTAGGGCGTCGATGACCGTATTGCCGGTCACGAAGATTCTGCGGTCGCCGATGCCTTCGGCCAGCAAATTCTGACGCGAGCCTTCGGTGGGTGCGAACATCATGTCGGCGATGCCGTCGGTCAGACGGCGGTTCATTTCTTCGGGGTATGGGGCGTAAAGATTGCCGGTGCGCAGGCCCGCTTCTACGTGCCCCACGGGAATGCGCCGATAAAACGCCGCCATACTGGCCGCCAGAGTGGTGGTGGTGTCGCCGTGGACCAGAACGCGATCCGGTTTCATATCGGCCAAAACACCATCGAGGCCGCGCAACACGCCGCAGGTTATGTCGGTCAGGGTCTGGTTGTTTTGCATGATGTCCAGATCGACATCCGGGCGGATATCGAACAGCGCCAGCACCTGATCAAGCATGCCACGATGCTGCGCCGTAACACATACGCGCGCATCGACCCCTTGCGCACTGGCAAGAGCCTTGACGACCGGGGCCATTTTTATGGCTTCGGGCCGGGTTCCGAAAACACTTAGAACGCGCATAATCGCTTTCTCGTCGGCAGGTTCTGCCATTGGATATAGCGAGACGGCAAAATTCGCAAGATCGCCTTTCGATCCGACGGCATCGAGGGTATCCTCGATTCATGAAAATAACGACCACTACACTCACTTTTCTTTTGGTTTTCCTGGCCGGCCAGGTCTGGGCGGATGCCGTGATGCTTCAGCCTCACCGGGCTGTCTATTCGGCCAAGCTTCACAAAATGCGGGCGACCGGAAACGTCGCCACCGTTGACGGGACGATGATCATCTCGCTGGAAAAGGCATGCGACGGCTGGATTTTCGCCCAGCAACTGTCCCTCGACATTGGATTGAGCAACGCCAGCGCGGTTCGTCAGGAAGTGCGATTCGCGGGCTGGGAGTCGCTGGACGGAAATTCCTACCGCTTCGCCTCGCGCCAAACGACCGGCGGGCAGCAGTCGGGTTTCAAGGGATCGGCGCGGCTTGGCGCTGGCGCAAATCCGGGGCAAGCCAAATTCGCGGCTCCCGAGACAAAAACCATTGAACTCCCGGTCGGAACCATCTTTCCCATCACCCACACGAAGGAATTGATTGAAGCGGCACGGGGCGGACGGCGGATGGACCCACGCATTGTTTTTGAAGGCTCGACCGTGGACGGCCCGCAACAGATGACCGCCTTCATCGGGCCGGTGCAGTTGCCGAAACCACAAGCCGAAACGGCGCTGGGTCCGTTGGCCATGCGTCCGGGATGGCCCGTTCGAATGGCCGTGTTCCCCGTTGGTAGCCAGCAAGCCGAACCGGAATTCGAGGTCGAGGTTTTGCAACTGGATAACGGTATCGCCCGTAAAATGGTGCTGGACCTTGGCGATTTTTCATTGTTGCTGGACCTCAAGATTGTTAAGCCTATCGTAAATTCAGGTTGTTGAGAGATTGGGCGGAATGAAAAAGAAGCGTCTTTTCGTTATTGCATTGGCTTTGGGCGCGATTGCGGCAATTGCACCGGGCGGCGTTCAAGCTGAACCGGCCTTTCTTGGAATGCAGGTTCAGGGCATGGCGCCCGAAATCTCTGAAGCGCTGGGCAAAAGCGATGCCAACGGCGTCCTCATTCGTGACGTGGCGCTGGGGACGCCGGCGGCAAGGGCCGGTTTTTTGCGCGGCGATCTGATCGTGGAAATGGATGGCGAGGATACCGATACCTTCGAGCAGCTTGTCGCCGTGGTTCGGTCCCTGAAAGCTGGACAAGAGGTCGAAGCGGTCGTCGTGCGCGACGGCAAAAAGCTTGAACTGGTGATGAAAACCACCCCCCGACCCAAGTCCTGGAGCGTGTCGAAAAAGGGGTTTGCGATCATCCCCGAACTGGGCGTGACAGTCGCTGCCATCACGCCGGAAGTGCGCAAGAAATTCGGCTTGCGCTGGGGATCAACCGGGGTCGCCGTCACCGAAATTGACCAGAAGAAGGTGGAAGCCCTTAAGCGGCTTGTGGACCTGAAACTGGGAGACGTGATTGTTCGCGTCAATCAGGTTGACATCTGGCGTCCCAAACAATTCCTGAACGCCTACAAGGAAGCCCAAAAGGAAGGGCGGACTTCCCTGTTTCTTATGGTCGAGGGATCAACCCAGGGCGTTCGCAACGGTTTTCGCTTTTCGCTGCTTCCCGTGGAATAACGGCTAGGAGCGAACCGCCGCAACCAGTTCTCGCAGTTTGTCAACGCTGACGGCGCCCGGGGCCAACTGATCGCCGACAATGAAGGCGGGCGTGCCGTTGATGTTCAACGCGCGAGCCAGATCGCGATTCCTGTTGATGCTGTCTACAACGTCAGCGCTTTTCATTTTTTCCGCCACCTGTTGCCCGTCAAGGCCCATTTCCTCGGCCATGACAACCACGCGCTTTTCGCTCAGTCCGCCGCGCGCTTCCATCAAGGCCGTGTGGTAGGCTAAGTATTTTTCAGGTGCCAGAAGCCAAACCGAAATGGCCGCGCGCGAAGCAACCACTGAATCCGGACCGAGAATGGGGAATTCCTTGACCACATAACGGATGTCGCCGTCGGTTTTCAGAAGTTCCTGAACGGCCGGGAACACCTTTTTGCAATAGCCGCAGCGATAATCCATGAATTCGACAACCGTCACGCTGCCGTCCGGATTGCCGATGACCGGAGAGGCCGGGTCACGTTCCAGCGCAGCCTTGCTGTGGGCCATCGCCACGGCCTGAAGGGCGCGTTTCTCTTCCTCGGCGCGCACCTGATAGGCCTGAATGGCGTCAATCACGATATCCGGGTTTTTCGCCAGATATTCGCGGATAATCCGGCGCACTTCGTCCTGCTGGTCGGCACTCAGCGATTCCGCAACGCCGGTCTTCGGCGCAAGCATGGCCGCCACCAACAACACTACACCCAAAAAACGCGAGAATTTCATAAAAGGCCTTTCAGTTTTCGGCTGGTTCGCAAAGGGGCGACATCATGCCCGACCGGGCAGGCACACGCAAATCAATACCGATCACCCTAACGTGAGAGCATCAAGCCGGATATGCTGGCCGACGCGGGCTGCTGGCCGCCGAGCACGGCGATGCCTATGAACACAACCTTGATCGCAGAAAGATCGTCATCCGGCCAGGCCATTTGGTAGAGCTGCGCAAGATCCACCGTTTCCAGCCGCCAGTCACCGGCGTTTTCCATGCCGCCGCGCACCACGTAGTGCCGTGGGGCCAGGGGATTCTCGCGCGCCGACGTCATATGGCCGCGACGCAGGGCCGAAGCATCCCAGCCAATGCTCAGCATGCGCTCATAGGGTGGCAAGTCCGAGCCGATCCGCCCCAGGGCGCGTCGGCCCCAACTATCGCTTTGCGGATTGCCGCCCTGAAACCCGACGACAATGCGAACCGGATGCTCCGTTCCGCCGTGGGCCTCGATGTTCCAGGCCCAGCTCAGATACGGAGCAACCGCCACGATGGCGTCCGTCCGGCGGTGCAAAAAGCCGGTTTGGCGGCCACTGGTAACACGAAGGGCGCTAACGCCTTCGATTTCCGTTGGCGTGAATGTCGGGCCATCGGCGGCGTCGGCCCCGGCCATCGACCACTCGGCCGCCACGCGCGGATCCGCCAGATCCATGCCCGATCCAAGAACGTTCAGCCTGCCGGACGGATCGACACTCGCCTGCCGGACTTCGCAACCCGCCAACAGCAGGCTGGCCGCAATTCCTGCGGCAGCCGCAAAAGACCTGATGCCGAATCGAAGGGCGCAAATTGCCACGATGTATGCCCTACTTCTTCTTGTCTTTATCTTTTTTGTCTTTGGTCGCGCTCAGAATATCGTCGGCTTTCAGAGCCCCGGCCGATCCGGCAGGAAGGATTTTTATTGCGCGTGTTGCATGATGGCGGGCTTCGGGCTTTTTGCCCCGCAAGAACGCTTCCTCGGCCATGGCCAGCGCGCTTTGTCCCATGTCTCCGTTCCGTCCGTATGCGATGGCCAGATTGCGCCATATGGAAGGTGTGCGCGGCTCGTACTGCTGGGCCGCCCGCAAATTGACGATGGCTTTTTCAAGCAAGGCCGGATCGTTCATTTCCAACTGAATTCGCGCCAACTGCAACCGAATAAGGGGCGAATGCGGCGCCATCCGTGCGGCGTCCTCCGACGGGGCCAGCGCGTCTTGCATACGGCCGTTCTCGAACAGCATCTGTCCCTTAAATTCGTGGAAATAGGGATCGTTGGGCCGCTCCGCGATCAGGCCGTCGATAATCGGCAATGCGTGGGTCAAATCCGATTTGCGATAGTAGGCGATGGCACGGGCGTATCTTGCGCTAAGGCTGGTATCGGTTTCCTTGAAACGCCGCAGCGTGCGGGAGGTCGGTTCCAGAAAAGCCAGAAGCTTGGCCCGCATGCGCGCATACATTTCATTGAAGGCCGGCGGGGCGGGCGTGTTGGAAAATGGTGACTTCGAGACGTGATTGGCGATGGTGCGTATGCGCTCGCGGGTCAGGGGGTGAGTGCGCAGATACGGGTCCTGGTGGCGCGCGCTCAGAAGTTCCTGATCGGCCAGCTTGCCCAGAAAATCGAGCATTCCCTTGGACGACTGTCCCGTCGCGTCCAGATATTTCATGGCCGCGGCGTCGGCGGAGGCCTCCTGGGTGCGGCTGTAAAGCAGGAATGTCCCCATGGCCGCGTGTTGGCCACCGGCCATGATCGCGGCGCCCACGTCGCCGCGCCGGGTTCCAATGGCGGCAGCCGCGCCCAGCACCATGGCGACGATCTGCTGGGCCGAACTTTTGCTGATGGCGTCGTGGGTACGCGACAAATGCCCACCCGCAATATGCCCCGTTTCATGCGCAATAACGCCGATGACCTGTCCGGGGCTTTCGCTTCGCATTAAAAGACCCGTATTGATGAACAGCTTCTGTCCCCCGGCCACAAACGCGTTCAGCGCCGGATCATTGACCAGATAAACCTGAACCGCCGCAGGATCGAGCCCGGCTGTCTGGAACACTGGCGCGGCGAACGCGCGGATGGTATTTTCGGTTTCGGAATCGCGAATAAAGGTGCGTTTTTTTGCCGCCGTGTCCCCAGCGTGGAGGATGACGGCGGCAAATACGAGGGCTGCGGTCAAAAGGGGAAAAATGCGATCAAGCAAAACTGAAGTCCCTTCAATGGGGGATAGGTCAAAGGAGGCGTCGCCACACAACAAAGGTAGTGCGGGCAGGCCATGGCGTCAATTTGTCGTCGCCTCGGCGCTGATTTTCCTGACCGCATGCGCCATCGAGGAGGAACCGCAGCGCGGAACCATTGGCTTCGTTGAAGGGTTTATCGGCGGCGTCGCCACGGATGAACCCCGCGCCGCATTGATCGGCAGGGATATTCTGTCGGCAGGTGGATACGCCGCCGACGCGGCAACTGCTGTTTATTTCGCCCTGTCCGTGACCATGCCGTCTCAGGCGGGTCTGGGCGGCGGTGGTGTCTGCGTGGTTCGCAACGCGGTCGATCAAGCCACCAAAACCCTGGATTTTCTGGCCAGACCACCGCGTCAGGTTCCGGCGGGGGCATCGCGGCCATCGGCCATACCGGGCAATCCCCGTGGTTTTTTCGCCCTGCATTCCAAATTCGGGCGGCTCAGGTGGGAAGAACTGGTCGGCCCCGCCGAAGCCCTGGCTCGGTTCGGATCGCCCGTGTCGCGGGCCTTTGCCGCTGATCTGGCCCAGGTCGAGCGCGCTCTGCTGGCCGAAGCGCCAAGCCGGCGTATTTTTGGTCATTCCAGCGGCAAGAGGGTCCTTCGCGAAGGCGAAACCATGACCCAGATCGAATTGGCCGCCGTTTTGGGCAGGCTGCGGCGCGAGGGGCCGGGCGCATTTTACGGCGGAACCATGACCCGCAATTTCATCGAAGCCGTTGCCGACGCGGGCGGCGCCCTGCAGGCCGAGGATTTACGAGCCTACCGTCCGGTATGGCGCGAGACGATTGCCGTTCCGTTCGGTGATCTGACGGCCCATTTCGCCTCGCCGCCGGGTGCAGCCGGAGGCGTCGGCGCCGGGATGTGGCGTATGCTAAGTATCGATGATCGCTATAAGGCCGCGGATGAAAGCGAAAAACCACACCTGTTGGCCGAGTCGGCCATGCGGGCCTATGCCGACCGGGGGCAATGGTTGCAGCCGGACGGCTCCAGTTCCCTAGCGCCCGCCGATCTGGCCTCGGAAGACAGGGCCGCACGACAAATGGCAAACTACAGCGCCGAACGACACGTTCCGGCGGGACAATTGACGCCGCCGCCGGTGGAACGGCTCGAAAACCCGTTTGCCACCAGTTTCGTGGTTTTCGACCGTTTTGGCTCGGCCGTGGCGTGTGCGCTGACCATGAACAATTTGTTCGGCACGGGAAGGTTTGCCAAAGGCACGGGCGTTCTATTGGCCGCCTACCCCGATGGCGCGGCAGGCCGCGGACCCACATCCCTGGGACCGATGATCGTGGTCAATGAACTTGTTCAAAGGATGTATTTCGCGGCGGCTTCTTCCGGGGGCGTTGCGGCGCCCACGTCGTTAATCAATGTCGCTGCTCGCACAATGCTTGCCGAGGAACCCCTGGAAACGGCCATGCAGGCCAAACGCATTCATCACGAAGGCGTTCCGGATATCACGTTTTTCGAGAACGGCATCACCGACGCGGCACAGAAAGCCCTGCTCGGGCGTGGGCATCGGTTGGCCCGAACACCGACCCTGGGGCGGGTGAATGCGGCCCACTGCCCGGACGGGATTCCTCAGCGTGCAACGAAATGTTCGATTTTCGCCGACGTTCGGCCGCGCGGATATGGGCTGGCCGTCAGCGCCGATTAGACGGGGGCCGATTAGACGGGGGCCGATTAGACGGGGGCCGATTAGACGGGGGCCGATTAGACGGGTTATGTGAAATGGTTTTGAAAGTTGCACAGCGCGGACGCATTCCGCCTTTCATCGTCATGGATGTCATGCGCGCCGCAAACGAGCGAGAAGCGGCCGGTGGCGACGTTCTGCATATGGAGGTCGGCCAGCCGGGAACCGGGGCTCCGGCCGCCGTTATTCAGGCACTGGCCGACGCCATGCCGTCCGACCGCATGGGATATACGGATGCCTTTGGCCTGCCCGCCCTGCGCAAGCGAATTGCACAGCACTACCGGGAAACCTATGGCGCGGACATTGACGCGGGGCGCGTCGTCGCCTGCACCGGATCTTCGGGCGCGTTCGTTCTGGCGTTTCTGAGCGCGTTTGAAGCAGGTGACCGCGTGGCGCTGGCCAGCCCCGGATACCCCGCCTATCGGAACATCCTTCGCGCCCTGGGCGTTGAGGCGGTTGACGTTCCGGTGGGGCCCGAAACCAATTTCCAGCCCAGCCCCGAACTTCTGGATCGCGTCGATGGACGGCTGGACGGACTGATTTTGGCCAGCCCGTCAAATCCGACGGGAACCATGGTCAGCCGCGACGAATTGAAAGCCATCGTGGACTATTGCGCAGAACGCGGAATTCGTTTGATCAGCGACGAAATCTATCACGGCATCACGTACGGTAAGCCTGCCGAGACGGCCATGGCATTTACCGACGACGCCATCATCGTCAACAGTTTCTCAAAGTATTTTTCCATGACCGGGTGGCGGCTGGGCTGGATGATCGTGCCCGAGGATTTGTTGCGCCCCGTGGAATGCCTGGCCCAGAACCTGTTTATTTCGCCGCCGACCGTTTCCCAGCACGCGGGCATTTTCGTATTTGACTGCCGCGACGAGCTGGACGGTCATGTGGCGCGCTACGCGCGCAATCGCGAACTTCTGTTGCGTGAATTGCCGAAAGCCGGGTTCGGAAATCTGGCGTCCGCCGACGGGGCCTTTTACCTGTATTCCGATATCGCCCATCTGACCAACGACAGCAATGCGTTTTGCAAACGCATGCTGGCTGAAACCGGCGTGGCGGCCACACCCGGCATCGATTTCGATCCCGATCGGGGCCGCGCGTTCGTTCGCTTTTCCTTTGCCGGACAAACGGACGACATGGCGCAGGCAGCACAACGGCTCATTCGATGGTTAGGCGAATGAGCCGCTGTTTACTCTTCATTTTCCGATCAGGTTGACGGACGGCGCCACCAGCCGCGACGCGGCTTTTCGACCTCGGCTGAATCCACATCAATCACAACGGCCCTGGATTCCCCCGTATCATCCGGAACCTTCGAAGCTTCCGCCACGATCACGGGTTCCGGAACGGGCGCAGGCTCCGGCGCGGGCGCAGGCTCCGGCGTGGGCTCCGGCGCCGGTGGGTCCACCGTAACGGCGACGATGGCCTCGGATTTTGCGCCACTTTCTTCTTGCGCCTTTTCCGGTGTGTCGTCGGTTTTCGCCTTGCGGGTCCGCCGGCGTTTGGGTGCGGGCGTATCGTCGCTGCGTGTGCGGCGCGGTTTCCGGGTGCGGGTCTTTTTGGGCTCCGGCGCCTCGTCCGTATCCGGCGTTGCGGCTTCGGCATCGACCGAAGCTTCGTCCGGCGTGTCAACGGGCGATTCCTCGGCAACCACGTCTTCGGACGGCGGGGCGTCGGAAGCGTCGGTTTGAATTGCCGGTTCGGCGTCAGCCGCCACCGTCACTTCTTCGGTATCGCGTTGTCCGCGCCTGCGGCGTCCGCCGCGTTTGCCCCGGCGACGACGGCGCGCAGGTTTGTCGTTGCCGTCCGCATCGCCGGCCTCGGCTCTTTCACCGGATTGTTCGTCGGCGGATTCAGGTTCCGCTGAATCGTCATCGACGGGCTGGGCGGCGGTATCATCCGTCACCGTCGCGCCGTTTTCCGTCTCATCACCGCGTTTTCTGCGCCGTGAGCGCCGACGACGGCGTTTCTTAGTGCCTTCCTCGCCCTCGTCTTTCTCTTCGTCCGGGCTCTCGATCGAAGGTCCGGGAACGGATTCCGCATGGACGGGCACGTCCGGCCTGTCTTCCGGATCGCGCACCTTGATGCGCTCGATGCGGAAATCAGGCGGAATAAGTACGTCGTCGGCGGCAAGGACGATTTTCACCTCGTAACGCGCTTCCATGGACGCCAGCGAGTCGCGCTTGTGGTTAAGCAAGTAAAGCGCGATGTGGGTCGGAATGTGGAAAGTGACTTCGCGCGAGCGGCGCTTGATGCCCTCTTCCTCGATGACCCGCAGCATATGCAAGGCCGTCGACTGGGTTGAACGCCGCAGACCTGCGCCACCACAGTGCTCGCAAGTCTCGAAGCTGGTTTCCAACACGCTGGGGCGAAGGCGCTGGCGCGACATTTCCATCAGGCCGAACGGGCTGATACGCCCCATCTGAATACGCGCGCGGTCGTTGCGCATGGCGTCCTTCAGGCGGCGTTCGACCTGAACGCGGTTGCGCGACACTTCCATGTCGATCAGATCGATGACGATCAGGCCCGCCAGATCGCGCAGCCGCAGCTGCCGCGAAACTTCGTCGCAGGCTTCGAGGTTGGTTTTCAGCGCCGTTTCCTCGATGTTGCGTTCGCGCGTCGAGCGGCCCGAGTTGACGTCGATGGAAACCAGGGCTTCGGTCGGATTGATGACGATATAGCCACCCGATTTCAGCCGCACGATGGGGCTGTGCATGGCATCCTGCTGGCTGTCCACCTGGTAGCGGTGGAACAGCGGCATTTCTTCGTCCTGATAACGCTGAACCCGTTTCACATGGCTCGGAATCATGAGCTTCATGAAGTTGCGGGCCGTTTTGTATCCGTCGTCGCCTTCGACAATGATTTCGTCGATTTCGCGATTGTACAAATCCCGGATCGAGCGCTTGATCAGGTTTCCTTCCTCGTAAACGAGAACCGGCGCGATGGATTCAAGTGTCAGCTGGCGAACATTGTCCCACAGCCGCATCAGGTATTCGTAGTCGCGGCGAATTTCGGCCTTGCTTCGCCCGGCCCCGGCGGTGCGGACGATAACGCCCATGCCGTCTGGTATGCCAAGGTCGCTCAAAATCGTTTTCAGCCGCTTGCGGTCCTTTCCGGCGGGGATTTTCCGCGAGATGCCGCCGCCACGGGCCGTATTCGGCATCAAAACGCAATACCGTCCGGCCAGCGACAGGTAGGTCGTCATAGCCGCGCCCTTGTTGCCGCGCTCTTCCTTGACGACCTGCACAAGCAGAATCTGGCGGCGCTTGATGACTTCCTGGATTTTGTAGTGCCGCCGCAGGGGACTGGCCCGGCGAACCTCGACTTCCTCGCTGTCATCACCGCCGATGGTCTCAACGGCGGCGATGGGCTCGTCATCGTTTTCGTCGCCGTTCAAGGCTTCAAGTTCGGCCAGGCGTTTGGCCTCGTCCTCGCGTTCGTCGGCATTGTGTTCGGCCACCAGCGCTTCGCGGTCAGCAACCGGAATTTGATAGTAGTCGGGATGAATTTCGTTAAACGCGAGAAAACCGTGCCGGTTGCCGCCGTAATCTACAAATGCCGCCTGCAGGGACGGTTCGACCCTGGTGACTTTGGCTAAGTAGATATTTCCTTTTAATTGTCTTCGAGAGGCAGCCTCAACATCAATGTCTTCGAGCCGGTTCCCATCCAGCACCGCCACCCGGGTCTCCTCGGGATGCAGCGCATCGATCAGCATTCGCTTCTGTGCCATAAAAAATATTTCTCCGATATCCCACGGCAGATACGTTTCGTCCGTATCCGGCCCAATGGGAAAAACTGCAGAAAACGCCAGCGGCGGCTGCGATCACTCCGTCGAATCGCCCCGTGTCAAATTTCGACGGGGGCGTCGACTTAACGGAATTTGGTCGCGCTGCTCTATCCGGCATGAAAACCTCAAATTGACGCATTCCCGATCAAACGGAAGCGCGCCGTATAATGTATCCTTGCGCATAACGCCGCAGAGCCTACCCCAACAAGAAATTTTCGGGTAACCCCTCCGGAACGTCTGTTACCGTGTTAACATAACGGTAGCAAATTGGTTCCACAATCATCTTGTGCAATGGTTTGTCAGATCTTATAGGTCTGGCGTTGTCACTTTTGCCAGCAAAAGGCGGGCGAACACACGATGTGGCGCATGAAGGCGTGGTCGTATTCGGCGGCCATCATACTTTCGCTGTTGGTTGTCGGCGCCGTTTTCTGGAATTCGGCGGCGGCGGCGGGGAGCGAACGCGCGGTCGTTTCCGACGTGCGTGTCGCCGACCACGGCATAATCACCCGTTTCGTGCTGGACATGACAAGGCCGATCAGGGCCAGCATATTCACTTTGGCCGATCCTTATCGTGTTGTCCTTGATCTTCCCGAAGTGGGATGGCGGCTGCCCGCGCAACCCTTGCCGCAGAACGTGGGCCTTTATAAGAAAGTCCGCTACGGATTGTTCAAACCGGGCACGACCCGCGTCGTCATCGAAGCCACCGGCCCCATTGCGTTAATTGAAGCCCGCTATTTTCCACGCGCGGGCGACAAGCCGGTCCGGCTGGTGCTCGACATGGCAAAAACGACGGCGGCGCAATTTCGCGCCCTGGCCAAAAGCGGGGCTTCAACCGTTACGGTGAGCGCCGACAGCGTTGCACCAACGCCGGTTCACGCCGCCCCGGCGGCCCCGGCGGCCACACCCGCCGCCCGGCCCGCTTTGGTTTCGGCGCGCTTCCCCTTTTCCCGGCCGCCACGAAAACCCGAGTTTATTGATGAATTGCCGCTGGTGGTTATCGATCCCGGCCACGGCGGCGCCGATCCGGGCACATCGGGGGTGGGCGGCACGTACGAGAAGCACATCACCTTGTCGGCGGCGCGAGAGTTCCGCCGCATGCTTGAAAAAACGGGCCGTTACCGCGTCGTCCTGACGCGCGACCGCGATACCCTTATTGCGCTGCGCGACCGCGTCACCTTCGCGCGCGAGATCGACGCCGATCTGTTTATCTCGCTTCACGCCGATTCCATTCGCAAGAAAAACATCCGGGGGCTTTCGGTCTATACCCTGTCCGAGCGGGCCTCGGACAGCGAGGCGGGCGAGCTCGCCGAACGTGAAAACAAGGCCGATCTGATTGCCGGGATTGACCTCAGCAACGAAACCCCCGAGGTCACCAACATTCTGATCGATCTGGCGCAACGCGAAACGATGAACGAATCCGCGCGCTTCGCCGCCGTATTGGTGAAGGAACTGGGCCGCCAGACCCGCCTTCTCAGAAACTCCCACCGGTTCGCGGGCTTCAGGGTTCTCAAGGCGCCGGACGTGCCATCGGTTCTCCTGGAAATGGGCTTCCTTTCCAACCGCGCAGACGAAAAGGAATTGCTGAAAAAGAGCTACCGCGCCAAGTTGGGGGCAGCTTTTGTTCACGCGGTCGATAAATATTTTTCAAGAGTGGAAGAGGCCTACCGACGTTAATTCCCGATTTCGGTCATAAGTCGGCCATATTTCCCATATATCCATTATCCGTTACAATTTTTGAAGAAACGCGATTTTGCGCGTAGGAACCGATGAAAAGAGCGATCATTTCAATTTTCGGCCTGCTGTTTTTGATAGGCATCGCGGGCGGTGTCGGGGTTCTTTTCATTTTCCATGAATTCGGCCGCGGCTTGCCCGACTATCGACAACTGGCCGACTACGAACCCGCCGTCATGACCCGCGTTCATGCCGGTGACGGGCGCTTGCTTGTTGAATATGCGGTCGAGCGCCGTGTTTTCGTGCCTATCGGCGCCATGCCCAGGCGGGTCATCAAAGCGTTTCTGTCGGCCGAGGACAAGAGCTTCTACTCGCATCCCGGGATCGACTTTCTGGGCGTCATCCGGGCCATGGTAACCAACGTCAAGAACATGGGCACCAACCGCCGGATGGTCGGTGCGTCGACCATCACCCAACAGGTGGCCAAGAATTTTCTGCTATCGGCCGAGGTCAGCTGGGAACGCAAGATCAAGGAAGCCATTCTGGCGTTTCGCATCGAGCGCGCCTTCACCAAGGATCGTATCCTCGAACTCTATATGAACGAAATCTATCTGGGGTTCGGCTCTTACGGTGTGGCGGCGGCCGCGCTCAACTATTTCAACAAGCCTCTTGATCAGTTGAGCATATCCGAAACGGCGTTTCTGGCGGCGTTGCCCAAGGCCCCCAACAATTATCACCCCATTCGCAAACCCGGCGCGGCCTCCGCGCGGCGCGACTGGGTGGTTCGGCGCATGCTGGAAGACGGCGTGATTACCAGCGATGAGGCCGATCAGGCGTGGTCGGAACCGATCATCGTTCAGCGCCGGTCCGAAACCCGGTTCGTCACGGCGGATTATTTCGCCGAGGAAGTCCGCCGCCAGCTTGCCGATAGGTATGGCGAACAGGAACTTTACAAGGGCGGTCTTTCGGTTCGCACGACCCTGGACCCGCGCTTGCAGGAAATTGCCGACCGCGTATTGCGCAACGGCCTGCGCGCCTATGACCGCCGCCACGGATGGCGCGGCCCCATCGCCAAACTTGAAGCCGACGCCCCCTGGATGGCGGGGCTGACAAAGATCCAACCGCCCCCGGCGCTTGACGAGTGGCGGCTGGCCGCCGTTATAACCATCACCGACAAGGCCGCCCAAATCGGACTGGCCGACGGAACCACGGGCCGAATTCCCCTGTCCGAGGTTAAGTGGGCGCGCCCCTGGAAAAAGGGGC
>JADHSV010000032.1 GCA_016776725.1 Rhodospirillales bacterium | reverse complement strand
CGCTGGCGTTCACCCAGGAATTGAAGGTATGACCGGCCAGGAACCATCCGCTTGTTGGTTTTTTACAAACGGTCGCGTTGCCATAACGGCGCCGACGGCCGGATCGATCTTACCCTCGCCAACGCCCATGGAAATCATGGTCAGAACCATGATGCTGAAAAACGCCATGGCCAACGCCAGGGCGATTTCGGTCATCGCGTTTCCGTAGCCTGTATCTTCCACTTCGACCATCCCATCTTCTGTTCAACAGGCTTATGGAAGGAGGAAGGGCGAAAATCGAAACGCCCCGCCCGGAATGAACCGGACGGGGCGCTGGCAACGGTATCGGTAACAGTTTGATTACTGGGTAATGGGCACCCACTGGCCGGGCTGACCCGGAGCCGGCGGCGCGGGTAGCGGCTGCGCGGGCTGCACGGGAACGCTTGGGTTCACCACCGGATAACTGGGGCTGGGCACCGGATAGCTGGGGGTGGGTATCGGCGCGCTGGCGTTCACCCAGGAATTGAAGGTATGACCGGCCAGGAACCATCCGCTTGTTGGTTTTTTACAAACGGTCGCGTTGCCATAACGGACCTGTCCATAGGTGTTGGACTGCCGGATTTGATAGACTTGGCAAAATGCGCCGTCGCCCCGGTCAAACTGATAGAAAGGCGAGTTATAGACGTCGGTATCGGTCAACCCGCTGCCCAACACGGCCAGAATGGCCTGGGTCTGGTTACTGTAGGTGGTTTGACAGGCCGCAAGAACCATCCCGGCCAAAACGACGAAACCAAATCGCGCAAACATAGGAAATCTCCTGTCCATATCAAATTAGTTGATGGGCTGCCAACCTCCGCTCGGCGCAGCTTCGACGGGCGCGGTATTTTGCGGAGCCGGTTGCCGAATCGTGGGTTTTGGAGCAGGCGCGCTTTCCTGCGGGGCCTGCCCCAGTTGCCTGAGAATTGGGCTATTGTTGATTATGGTGGTCATTCTCTTGGCAAAATTCACTTTCTTCTCAATTCCCGCGAAATGCAGGCCGACCAGGGACATATCGTTGTCCGAGAACACCGGCGAGCCCGAACTTCCGCCCAATGTGTCGCAGAAATGGCGAAGTTCCTCGGGCCGTTCGGTCTGGCTATCGGCCCGGCAATTGCGGCGGGACAGGCGTTTGGCCTTGCCCGCCGGATGCTGGATGATGAAAAGTTCTTCTTCCGGGCTGGGCTCGCGGGCCTGCATGGGAATGATCCCGTATTTCATGCCCGGGTTTCCACGAACCCTGACGATGGAATAGTCCAGCTCGCGGCTTGTTTCGACCGGTTTGGTTTCCACATCAAAGCGTTTGGTGCCGCTGGTCTTGCCTTCTTCAATATAGTTCATCAGCAGCGACGCCTTGAGCACCTGCCCCGATTTTCCCGGAATGCAATGGTGATTGGTCATGATGTAATCGACCGAAATAATCCACCCGGTGCACAACGAGAGGCCCTGTTTGCCATTGCGCTTGACCAAAAGGTCCAGCCGGCCGATGGGCGAGGCCATGATCCGGTAGCGGTTGCGTTCGGAAAACTTGCGGATGGGTTCGAAATTGTCGGCGTCGCCGATCAGGCGTTTGAGGTGTCCGAACGCCTGCGGCAGAGGCAAATCGACCCGTCCGTAGTAATCCGCCGGGTATTCGATTTCGCCCTGATGCAAAACCGCAACGCCGTCAGCCGCCCCGAGTGTCGTGGAGGCCGCAACGAAACCCGCCGCAATTATCCATGGTGAAAAACGCATTTCATCCTCCGGCCCGTACAAACTTTAATCACTTAACGAAAGTCCCCCTCCCCTGAATATGGCGGAGAGGGGGATATCTTCGTGGGTTCTACTGGAAACGCGGGGTCCGGCCCTGTGTCTGCGGCGAGCTGCCGAAGATCTTGTCGAGCATGATCTCGGTGCCCGCAACCAGAACCTTGACCTGGCTGTCGGGATCGAGGCCCATGTCGATCAGCAGAATGTTGATCCATTCTTCGATCTTGCTGGCCGACGCGTTGGAAACATACCCATAGACCCGCTTGGACGTATCGCCATACGGATTGCGGGTGGTGATGAAGCACGGGAATTCGTTTTCCATCACGTTCTTGATTTCCAGATACTCGCGGGTCGTGAAGTTGCTCATGACGATAGAGTAGGTTGACGCCAAACCCGTATTGGCGCTGGCCGGGCAACCGGCAACCGGAGCACCGGCGGGAACCGAAGCGGCGGCGGCGGGAGCGGCCTGCGCCATGGGGCGGCCTGCGCCACGGGTCAGATAAGCCAGCTTTTTACGCAGCACGTCGCCAACCTGACCGGCAACGTCACGCGCGTTATCGCCGACGATTTCCTGAATGCACATGCCGGTGCAATTGGCGGGCGCGGGGAATTCCATGCGCGGGGCTTCCCAACTGCCGATAAAGCGTTTGGCCTGATAATCGTAAATATCGCCGGTGATGCGAACCATCGCCTTGGTCGCGAAACCAACATTCTGGGCCGCCGCGCGAATCTTGAAGATAACCATGGCGCGGGCCTGCAGGGCAGGCTTACGGCTAAGGTGAGCCATCTGCACGACCTGGATCAGTTCGGTCTTGGGACGGCGGGCGCGAACCTGCCAGCCCAGTTCGACCGCAAGGATTTCTTCGTCGATGACGTAGAAGTCATAGCGGCTCATCTGTTCCTGGATCTGGGAAATGACCCGGCGGAAGATATCGCTCGTGCGCGCAACGCTCATGGGATCGGAGTCTTCACCCATGACAATGACGGGAATGTCCGTTCCCTGCTGCGCCAGTGAAGGCGTCGGGGCCGTGACGCACGAAACCAGCGCCAACGAACCAACAACACCAAAAATCGCTTTCTTGAGTGAAGACAACCTAACCATCGCACATTCTCCTGCCTCGTTAATAAAGCCGTTCACACCTTTCTATGGAACCACTTGGGCCATAATCTTCGGCATACCCCCCTCAGATCCCCTATGAAAGGCTCTCAAATGCATTTTCTGCCGTCACTTGACGGCCTGTTGCCCACGGCCCCCGCCGAAACAGTTGGGGGAATTTCCAAACATAAACACCTTGTGCTTCTTGTATATGATCGGACGGACCGAGGTATCCTTGTATTCGCTTTTGCTCCCCTGCACCGACTGCAACATCCTTTCGAATTCCTTGGCCGGATCGATCATTTTGCCGCCAGGGAACTTGAACACGTACAGTGGCACCTGATCGCTCTTGCCACCGGACAGTGTACCGAATTGTTCCAGGTATTTGGCAAGATTATTAAAATAATCGTACTTCAGTTCCTTTTCGCAAAACGTGATTTCATATTGCATGCCGGTCTGGATGTTGCGGTTCCAGGTTTTCAGAATATCCGGCGCGCTGGCCTTCTGCTGGATGGCCTTGACCACGTTACGCAGGGCGTCGTCCACGCTTTCGCGCGCCGATTGCCCTGTTCCCTCCACCGTGCGGCTGCTTGAAACCGGCTGGCCGCTGTTCAAATCCAGTAACTTGATCTGCAGCTTGGCGTTGGCCCGCCAATAGGCGCCGCCGTCCCGCTCCTTGACGCTGTCACCCGGAATATCAAGCTGGCCCAACAGGTAAAAGTCGATGGCCGTCGGCGGGTTCATGGGGTTGAACACCTTCCGCTCCAGGGATTTCAGGCGCTTAAGTGTATATAGTTCCTCTTCGTCGAAATTGAGGAAATCGACCAGCATAAATCCGGCCCGCCCGTAATACTCCTTAACCGTCTCGTTCAGATCATCGATATAGATTTCGCGGTCATCGCCTTCGCTGAACGCCTTGGGCAGGCGGCGGATGACAATCGCCACCTGGATGCGCGGCGAGCCCAGCACGGCAATTTCACCGGCATCGGCCTGTTGGATAATCTCGTTAATGCGATCCATGCCGACATTGAAATAGAATGCGGGCTGGTACTTCCCGCCGACGGCGTTGGCATTCAGGACGTGCCGCGTTTGGACGATCCCGTCCACCTCGGACATCATTTGCCGCACGTCGGCGTCACGAATCTGCAAATTGCCGCGCATGCCGATAACGCGCTGCAATGCCGCGCGTTTGGCCTCGGCCTCGGCCTCGCCCACACTTGCCGCCGGAGCAACGACAACCGAATTGACCCGGACAACCCCCGGATCATCGACGGCGGCAAGGGCCGAATTCCCGACAAACAGCGCCGCCAATAAAGTTACCAAAGCCTTTTTCATTGGCGCATCACCTGATTGTTTCTTTATTCATTTTGTTAATAGCTTTCATTAACGTATTGATATAATACACATTTGACACCGCCTCACCCTGCACAGCCGGAACCTGATAGGCCATTTCGGCGAGGCGCGTCTCAAGGGGCTGGGCCCGTCCGGCCAACTCGGCCTCGATATCGACAACGGCCTTGAACCCAAGCTTGACCAGCGCACCGGACCCTTTGGACGGTTTCACCAAAGATCGCACAGCGATCCATATGGGGTTCCTGGGTGGCAAGACTTTCACACAAATGCGGCTTTTTCCGGTCTCGTCATACTCGGGCAGACAGAATTCCGACCAATCGCGTTTGATGTCGCCTTCCTTGGCCGTTGCCGCCGCATCACCCGTTCGTTCCTCGACCGTACGCGATTGCTCTGGCTGGAACGCCACCTGCCGGTATTGGGCCAGACGCGCGTTCAGGAAAAAGCGGGCGAAGGCGCCCATGGTCGCCGTATCGGGCTTGGTCATGCCGGATTTATCGGCAACGGCGACACACTCGTCACAAAGATCCATCACACCAAAAGTATTGGCAAAGTAGCCGTCGATGGCGTGAATGGGGTTCTGCGTGCGCCGGATGGCTTCAAGGGAAACCCCCGGCGGGCCGAAATAGCCCTGCAGGCTTTGCGCGATCTTTTGGGTGTAGGGATTGGCCGGGTCTTTAAGCTGCATGGCGAACTTGCCCAGCGTGATGCGCAGCAAATCGGCCACGTCGGGCGGCCGCTCGAATACCTCGGTCAGAAACAGCGGGTGTGAAAACACCAGGTTCCGGGTATCGGCCGCGAAAACGTTCAGGGTGACGAAGATATAGGTGTAGTACTTCTTGACCCGTTTCCCGGCGACCTCGACGACGCTGGGGCTGAACCGCATGACCCGGTCAATGGAAAGAAACACGCCGTAGACGTCGCGCATGTTCTCCTTGATGTAGCCGGTCTCGGACGCAGTTTCAAAATAGCTGAATTCGTCCCATTTCAAGCCCCCCAAAAGGGGTGCGATCGATCCCTTGTTGCGGCTTCGGAAATGGGGGTCGGCATCCTTGTAAAGAACGCCTTCGACTTTACCCTTGTCGACCCCGGGATCGGAAATGTTGAAGCCGGCCCAGAAGAACTCGGCCACGGCGGCATCGGCAACAGCGGGCAACGCGGCCCAGATCGATACGGCGAGCCCAACGACGGATAGCAATTTTCCGACTTTCGTTATGTCTCGCCGCATCAAGTGCCTCCTAATCGAACGAAATCAGCCTTCGTTCATCGAACATGGCTTCGATCTCCTGGATATTCTGGACATCGACCATGATGTCGGACGCCACGGTTCCCATCATAAGGCTTTCATTGGCAGCCGTTTTCGACGCCGCCGCAGCCGCGCCGGACGTCAAATGAAGGTCGCCACGGGCCTGTTTGGCCGATTGCGGCGTACAGGCCGCCAAGCCCATGAAAATCGTCCCCAACACTGCAAATTTTAACGCTTTCATCTTTCCAAATCCCCCGCGTCGCGGATCAGCGCGCCGCTTTTGTGATTACGAATGCTCAGCCCTTTTTCGACTTCTTCAGGCGCCGCGGCTTGACAAGCAGGTCATCAAACTCGTCCATGTCGGCCTTCTCGACCGCCGGAGCCTTTTGCCGCCCGCGCGCACGCACCGCTTCCAACTCGCTTTCAAAAGCAAGGGTTTCCATACGCTGGCTGGCTGCAGCCGTGGCCACCGCACTGCACTGACGCCGCCACGACGCCACCAAAACGGGGCGGATTTGCTGCATCGTTTCCAGCGACTGGGCCAGTTCAAGCCGGGCCCCCTGACTGGCAGCCAGGATTTCCTGCGAGTTTGCATCGAACCAGTCTTTGGTTTTGTTGAAGCTGCTAAGCGTCTCCTGCATGGAGTTGAGGTCCTGGATGATGCCGATTCCCTGAGCCAGCACCAGGATCATGCCGAAGGGATTGTCCTTCGCCCGATCAACGGCTTGGGTCAGATTGGCGACTTCCAGCGCCAGAATGGCGATGTGCTTGGTCACCTCGGCCGCAACCAGACCACTTTGTTCATTAAACAGCGCAATGGCCCTGTCCATCTCGAAGACCGCGTCTTCATAGGACTTGGACATGTCGCCAAAGGTAAGCGCGGCACCTTCCATGGTCGCCGTAATATCTTCGACGTGGGTCAGGTACGCGTTCATCATTTCGTTGAGCGGAATATTCTGGTTGGCGACCAATCCCTCGAAACTGCCCTGCCCCGCAACCGCGTTGGCATAAGCGGCGACGGATTTACGCAACACAGCGATTTTATTGTTGTTTCCCGAGATCGTGTGGTTTTGGCCGTTTATGTCCTCTACGGCGTTAATTTCCACGAACTTCAAAGCGTTTTGCCCGGCGACCCGTTTGGCCTTTGTCGCGGCAATGAAATCGTTCACCCAAGCGGCCTCGGCCTGATCATTGAGTTTGTAGATATCGTTGAGCTGGAGCCCCAGCTTGTACCAGATACCGCCGTTCAGGGCCTGATACAGCTTGACCGTATAAATGACCCGGCGGACGCTTTCCTCAAGCTTGAGCGCTTTTTCCTGAATGCCCTTGCCGACGTCAATCTGGCGCAATGCATTGGCAATGGGATCGCCGCCAACACGTACATTTCCGCCACCGCCACTTTTCTTGCGGGTATCGCCCTGCAGCATGCGGCCGAAAATCCCGCCGCTGTCGAACAATTGGCTCTTCGCAAGCTGAACGCCCTGCGGCGCCGCTTTTATGCGACTGCTGCTGACATCCGCGGCCAAGGATAGGCCTGGATATGCCGACACTCCGGCGACTGCCACCATCGCCGCCACCCCAACTGCCGTTACTGTTTTCATCATGTTAGCCAACCTGTTTTCCCCCAAGGAATCCTATTCGGTCACCGAAACGCAAAAACGCGCGCTCTCGATCGACCAACTCGTCCAAAAGCACGGGCCGAGAATCAGCTCGTCTGTTACCACAAGCGTGACTCCTCCCCCTCCTCCGTGTCAACGACCGAGTTGACATAAAAGTCCCGTTTCGGCGCAAAAAAAGGCAGCCGAAAAATTAAACTCGTTTAACGTTATATGGCAGGGCCGGAGCCAATATTCTTGCTATTTTCCGCCCATGCGGCGATGGCTGGCAATAAACAGCGGCGTGCGGGATGCGGGAGTTTTACGCATGAAATTGTATCTGGCGATGTGATAGCTGGGATCAAAGCCGAAGAAGTTCAGGCGCATCCGTTCCAATTCGTCTTTCCGATATTCCGCAAGAGGCCGCGCGGCCTCGTCTTCACGCCGTGATTTTCGTTTCGCGGCCAGCCGGGCTGGGACGTCCCCGGCATTGGCAAAAGCTTTTGCATAATCGCGAATTTTGCCGCCATCCAGGCATTCGTCGATCAGCCCCATTTGCGCGGCCTCTGGCGCGCCGATGGGCAAGCGCCGGCCCATGACGCGCGAAACACCGGCCTCGCCGACCCGCTTGGGCAACAAATACGTCCAGTATTCCGAACCATAAAGATTGCCCATGTTCTTGTAGTGCGGGTTCAGAACGACATGGGGTGCTGCGATCACCCGATCCGCCGCCAACGCAAGGAACACACCCCCAGCCCCCGCGTTTCCACGCATGGCGGCAACGGTAAGGTGGGTTTCGGTCGTTATAATGGCGTGGCACAAATCGTCGATGGCATTGATGTTGCGCCACGATTCCTCGGCCGGGCTGTCGGCCCCCTCGATGGCCCCCAGATGCATGCCGTTGGACCAGAAATCGCCACCCCCCATAAGAACGATAGCGCGCGTATCCTGTGAACAGGCCTCCCGATACGCGGCTTCCAGGCGCTTGCATTGGTCCGTGCTCATGGCCCCGTTGTAGAACGGGAAATACAGATAACCGACACCGTCGGCCTCTTCGTAGCGAATTTCCCGCCATGTCGGTTCCAGAATTTCGGGCACGCCGTCCAACTCGTTTCCCAGGGCCATCGCCGCCGGGCGCTTGAAGGGTCGTTCCCCGGCAGTCCGGGCCGGTTTCAAGTGCGTGATCCATACCGCGCCGTCTCTGGTCGCCCGGCAAATAGCATGGTGACGCCGTCCTATGATCTGGCCCGGCACGCCTTTCACGCCGGTTTCGGGATGAGCGTCGAAAAGCGCATACGCATTCCCGCCAATCACGTCATCAACGCCCGGAAATCCGTCCGCCGCGCGTATTTTGCGCAAAACGGTGGCGGTATCGTCCCTCGCCCAGTCGATAGCGCGGTTTTCCTGCTTTACCAAGGGTCGAAATGCGACACTCAAATCCTGCGGCTCCGGCACCAACCCGCCCGCCTCTATCTTGCCGATGGCCTTAACTACGGCATCCAGAGCCCCCTGCGTGACCTCGCGGCGATACAGGCTGCTTTTCGTAGCCTCGCGCACAAGGAAATGCCCGCCCGCCCAGATGTCGCCGGCATCCATTTCGCCCGTCGCCTGAAGGACGGTTACGCCCCAGTCGGTCTCGGCGTTCATGATCGCCCAATCCAGGGCCGACGGCCCGCGATCCCCCTTGATGCCGGGATGAACGATCAGACAGATATTGTTTCGCCACACGTCCTCCGGTATGGCGCGGCGCAGATAGGGCGCGACAATCAGATCGGGGCGAAAAAGGGAAACCGCTTCACGGGTTACGGTGTCGTTGATATCGAATTCGATTGAGACGTCGTGTCCGCGCGTGGTCAGTTCGACGAAGAGGCTTTGTGTCAGGCTGTTGAACGCGTGGGTAAGAAATAAAATCCGCATCAGCAGATGCGCGGCAACTGTTCACCGGCAAGCCAGTCCACAATGCGCATTCCCCCGAACGCCGTTTCCATTTGCACGAAATTGCGCGAATCCTCAATCACCTCGCCGATAATGGCCGCGTTCCTGCCCAGCGGATCGGCCTGCATGGCGGCAAGGATGTTGTCTGCATCCTCGGCGGCGCAAAAGGCCACCAGCTTGCCCTCATTGGCCACATACATGGGATCGAGGCCCAACAGTTCGCACGCGCCGTGGACTTCCTGGCGAACGGGCACGTCCGCCTCGCGCACCTTGACGCCGACACCGGACTGCAAGGCGATTTCGTTGAGCACGGCCGCCAGACCGCCACGCGTGGGATCGCGCAGCACATGAACGCCGGGCGCGGCGGCGATGATCTTCTCCACCATGCCGTTCAAGGACGCACAGTCGGACTCGATTTCGGTCTCGAACGTCAGGTTTTCGCGCTTCGACATGATGGCCACGCCATGATCGCCCATGGAGCCGCTGACCAGCACCTTGTCGCCGGGCATCGCCCTATCGGCCGAAACCTCGACGCCTTCGGGAACGACGCCCACCCCCGTGGTGGTGATGAAAATGCCGTCGCCGCTTCCTTTTTCGACGACCTTGGTATCGCCGGTTACGATCATGACGCCCGCTTCGCGGGCCGCAGCGGCCATGGACTGGACGATCTTTTTCAGATCAGCCAACGGATATCCTTCTTCGAGGATCATGCCGACCGACAGATAAAGCGGTTTGGCTCCGGCCATGGCCACGTCGTTAACGGTGCCGTGCACCGCCAGCGAGCCGATGTTCCCGCCGGGGAAAAAATGCGGCGAAATGACGAAACCGTCGGTGGTCATGGCCATGCGGCCCGCCAGAACCTCGAACACGGCCTGATCGTTGCGCTGCGAAAGCAGGCTGTTGTCGAATTCTTTTTCGAACAGCTCCTCGATCAACTGGGCCATGGCGCGTCCGCCGCTGCCGTGGGTCAGATCAACCCGCCGGTTCTCGAAATCGATGGGACGGACGTAGGGTTTGCGGGCTTGCGTCATTTTCGTGGTGTTTCCTGTCGTTCTTCTTCGCGGAACCGGCCGAACGTGTAATAGGCGGCGCACGCCCCTTCCGAGGACACCATGCACGACCCCATGGGCGATTCGGGCGTACAGACGGTTCCGAAGATCTTGCAATCCGTCGGTTTCTTGACACCGCGCAAAATGGCGCCGCATTCGCACGCCTTGTTTTCCTTGCCCACGCTGCTTGAAACCGAAAAGCGCTTCTCGGCATCAAATTCGGCGAACTCTTCCTTGATGCGCAGGGCGCTGTAGGGAACCAGACCAAGCCCGCGCCATTCAAACGCGGCGCGCAACTCGAATACCTCGGCGACCAGGGCCTGGGCCTTCACGTTGCCCTCGCGCGTAACCACGCGGGTGTATTCGTTTTCCACCTCGGCGCGGCCATCGTTCATCTGCCGGATCAGCATGAGAACGGACTGCATGACATCAAGCGGCTCGAACCCCGCGATAACCACGGGCCGCTGATACTCCTCGGCGAAAAATTCGAACGGCTGGCTGCCGATGACGGCGCTGACATGGGCGGGACCGATAAATCCGTCCAGCGCCACGGTTCCCAGGTTTCTAACCTCGGGGCTTTCCAGAATATTGGTGATCGCCGCCGGGGTCAGAACGTGATTGCAAAAAACACTGAAATTCGTAAATCCCTGCGCCTTGGCGGACTTCAGGGCGACCGCCGTGGGCGGCGTTGTCGTCTCGAACCCGATGGCGAAAAAGACGACCTCTCGTTTCGGGTTTTCGGCGGCGATGGTCAGCGCATCCAGGCACGAATACACCATTCGCACATCCGCCCCTTCGGCCTTGGCGCGCAGCAGGCTCATGCCGTTGGAGCCCGGAACCCGCAGCAAGTCGCCGTAGGTGCAAAGAATAACGTCGTTATCGCAGGCCAGTTCGACGGCGTTGTCTATGCGACCCACCGGCAGCACACAAACCGGGCAGCCGGGGCCGTGAACCAGATGGACGTTGGCGGGCAGAAAGTCCTGAACGCCGTAGCGAAAGATCGCGTGGGTGTGGCCGCCACAAAATTCCATGATGTAGTAGTCGCGATCGGGGCGCGCCGCGGCAGCTATTGCAGTGGCGAGGTTTTGGGCCAGTTCGCGGTCGCGAAATTCGTCAACAAACTTCAATTCTTGTCCGCCTCTTCGACCAGGGCGGCCATCTCGGCGAACAGATCAAGCGTGATCTTGGCCTCCTCGGGGTCCAGCTTGGATAGCGCAAATCCCGTATGCACGATCACATAGTCGCCGACCGAAACATCGTCCAGCAACGAAACCGATACGTCCTTGCGAACGCCCCCCATATCGACCGTGGCCAGTTCCTGATCGTCGATGGCGATCACTTCGGCGGGAATTGCGAGGCACATTTTTTTATTCTCCGTTCAACAAAAGTCCGGCGGCCCAGGCTTGACCTAAACTGATGGCGCCGTCTCCGGGTGTAATAGCGTTTGCGAGGCGCGGCGTCAGGCCTTTTCTTTCCAACGCGTCCGCCAATCCTTCGCGCACCACGGCGTTCAGGAAACAGCCGCCGCAAAATGCGATGTCGGTGATGCCGCTCTCGTGGGCAGCGCGTTCGGCCCAATCGGTCAGCGCCGCCACCAGGGTGCCGTGAAACAGATCGGCGCCTGCTTCGGGCTCCATGCGCGTCAAACTATCCATGAGCGGCAAAAGATCGAGAACTCCATCCTGGATGCGCCAGCCATCGGGTTGAATTTGGGGCTGCCGGACCATTCTTTCCAACAACATCGGCGCTTCGCCCTCGAATTCGGCCACCAGTTTGACGCCCAGCAATCCGCACGCCGCATCGAACAGGCGTCCGGCGCTGGAGGTGGCCGGGCAGTTCACGCCGCGCTGCAACATGGCCGCGATCACGCCGGAACCGTCTATTTCGGCAAATTTCTGTGAAATCTCGTCGTTCCGGTCCAGGGCGTGCAGGACGGCGGCTCCCATGCGCCACGGCTGGCGGGCCGCCGCGTCACCGCCGGGCTGCATCAGCAACGCCAGATGGCCCAACCGTTCGTACCCCAGGGCATCGACCCTGAGCAATTCACCGCCCCAAGACGCGTTGTCCGGCCCCAGCCCGAAACCGTCCAGCGACAATCCCAGCACCGGCCCCTCAAGGCCGTGCTCGGCCATGATCGCGGCCACATGGGCGTGGTGGTGCTGAACCGCAATGGTTTTCAGCCCCATGCCCTGCGCGTAGCGGCTGCTATGGAAATCCGGGTGCAGGTCGTGGGCGACGGCAACGGGTTCGACACCGGTATGGCGACCGATCCCGCTCACCAGTTCCTCGAACCGATATACGGCTTCGACGGTATCAAGATTGCCCACATCGTGCGAAACGAACGCCTTTTTGCCGGATGCCAGACAGACGGTGTTCTTCAGAAACGCACCCACCCCCAGAACGGGCGGCACGTCCCTTGGCAAATCAAATTCCAAGGCGATGAGGTCTTGGCGCATACAAACCCCGGCTAGTTGGCCCTGTTCCGCGCCGCGATGGTGGCGTCCCGCCGGGCGCTCAGCCATTCGTACCATTCATCCAGTCCATCACCCGCCGTCGCCGACAGCTGCAAAATGCGGATATCGGGATTGACCTGTTTGGCAAAGGCGATACAGCTGTCCACATCAAACGACAGGTACGGCAGCAGATCGACCTTGTTCAGGATCATCAGGTCGGCTTCATAGAACATATCCGGGTACTTAAGCGGCTTGTCCTCACCCTCGGTCACCGAAAGTACGACGATTTTGTGGGCCTCGCCCAAATCAAATGCCGACGGGCAAATGAGATTGCCCACGTTTTCGATGAACAACACGCTTTCGGCGTCCGGGTCCAGATGCTCCAGCGCATGGCCGACCATGTGGGCGTCCAGATGGCAGCCCTTGCCGGTATTGACCTGGGTGGCGGCAGCGCCCGTCGCGCGGATGCGTTCGGCGTCGTTTTCCGTTTGCTGGTCCCCTTCCACCACCGAAAACGAGAACTTGGCCTTCATGTCGGTGATGGTGCGCGCCAGCAAGGTCGTTTTTCCCGAGCCCGGACTGGACACGAAATTCACCGTGAAAATCCCGCGATCCTTCAGGAACCGGCGGTTGGCGTCCGCATGGCGGTTGTTGACGCTGAGGATGTCCTGTTCAATCTGCACCACACGCGCGGTGCTCAGATCCGGGTCGTGCGTCACGCCCAGGGCGCTTGCGTGTTCATGGGAATGATCGTGGCCATGATCGTGGCCATGATCGTGACTGTGCCCGTGGTCATGATCATGATCGTGAGAATGCCCATCATGGGAATGAACGTGGCCCGGCTGTCCGCAGCCGCATGTCAAACACATCAGTCGACCTCCAATTCCTGTATTCTAAGCGCGTCGCCTGCCCGCAATTCAATATCGACGCCGTCGCACTGCGGACACGGACCGAAACGTTCCTTGACCGGCACCAGGTCTTCGCATTTGCGGCACCAGGCTTCGCCACGGGTGCGAACGATGATCAGTTCCGCGCCATCGGCCAAAGTCCCGCGGGTGATGGCGTCGAAACACATCTCCATGGATTCCGGAACCGCCGTGGAAAGCTCGCCAACCTCCAGGGTCACGCTGTTTACCCGGCTGTAGTTCTGAATTTCGGCTTGCTCTTGCAGTATCTTCAAGACGCCTTGGCAAAGCGACATCTCGTGCATGACAGCTCTTTCAAAAGACCGTTCCTGCGGCCAAACAAGGGCCGGAAAAAAACGCCTTAACGCCCCAAAAAGCAAGGAAAAACGTTATGTGGCCGCGTTTTCGATTTCGCCCAAGATCGCCTGCGTGACCGAATCCAACGCCTGCGCCACTTCGGGCGAAAACTCTTCTCCGTACGAAAAGTCTTTTCCCTCAATTCCGTAGACCACCATCCTGGGTGGCAGGCGGCCCAGAACACGCGCCATTTCGATGGCCTCGGCCACCGAAAACTGATGGCTGGAATAATGAAACAGCCCGGTGGGAACTTCGGTGGAATTGGCGTCGAAGCGATGAATTGTTCCGGCGGCGGCTCCCGAACGGGCGGCGTCGACCAGGATTACGTGCCCGGCGTTCTCCCAGGCTTGCATCAATTCCGTGCCGTCGCCGCCCAGCTCAACAACGTCAAGCCCGTGTTCATGCAGGCGTTCGGCAACCACCGGCCCGACGCCGTCGTCGCGCCGGAAGCGGTTGCCGATACCAATTACGAGAACGCCGGAGGCCTCACTCACGATCAATGGTGAAGTTGAGGAAATGCGTGGCGCACGAAATGCAGGGATCGTAGTTACGGATCGTCTGCTCGCAACGCCATTTCAGATCCTCGTCGGACAGATGAAGATTGCCCTGGACGACCCCGCGCAGATCGCTTTCGATCTGCGGCTGATTTTGCGAGGTGGGCGCCTGAATGCGCGCACTCACAATACGGCCTTCCTTGTCCAGCTCATACCGGTGCAGGCAAATGCCGCGCGGCGCTTCCGTGCAGCCCGCACCAATACCGGCGCCCGGCTTGACCGTGACGCACGAAGCATCGGGTTCTTCATAGGCTTCGACGATACGCAGGGCTTCCTCGCAGGCGTAAACGGTCTCGACCATGCGAACGAGAATGCTCTGATAAAGGTTGTTGCACTTCTTGCCGAGGCCGCAATCCTTGGCCACGCTTTTGGCCAGCTTCGATAACTGCGCGTAGTTGTTGTTATAGCGCGCGTTCGGGCCGGTGTAGTAGATGCTGCCGTCCATCATCAGGCCGTGCAAGGCGTTGGAATGCGCGATGTGGGTTTCCTTGAAGTGGTCGGGGAATTCGGCCACCGCAATATCGAGACCCCGGTTGGATACGATACGCCCTTCGTGGATGGCGTATTCGTCAGGATGACGCAGCGAAACACACTGGTAGTCGTCCTCGTAATCGGGGAATTCAAAGGTGCCGAATACCTTGGCCACGCCGATGGCGGCGTCGATGGCCCATTTCAGCGGCTCGATAAGGGTGCGCACGCTTTCTTTGCGCGGCGCCTTGTAAAACCCGCCGACCTTCAAATTGATGGGATGGGCCGCCCGGCCGCCAACGACTTCCAGAATTTCGTTGCCGAGCTTTTTCAGCCGAAGCGCGGTCTCGACGATTTCCGGATCGTCCTTGGCCAGCTGAAGCGCATCCTGAAGGCCCAGGAAATCCGGCGCATGCAGCATGGCCGCATGCAGAACGTGGCTTTCAATCCACTCGCCGCAGTAAACCAGACGGCGAAGGTCGCGCAGCGTTCCCGTTACCTGAATGCCCAGCGCCTGTTCCATGGCCTGGCTGGCGCCCATCTGATAGGCGACCGGGCAAATGCCGCAAATTCTTGCGGTGATGTCTGGGGCTTCGCTGTAAATACGGCCCTGAAGGAAGGCCTCGAAAAAGCGCGGCGGCTCGAAGATGCGAAAACGGATATCTTCGATCACCTCGTCTTTCACGCGGACATACAGCGCGCCTTCGCCTTCAACGCGGGCAAGGGCGTCCACCTTGATGTTGCGCGTGGACGAAACCGCTTTTTTACCCGCCTTGGACTTGGCGTTTCCCTTTTTCTTGGCAGCAACCATCGACTTGCCCTTACTCATGAGCCTCGCTCTCCTTGCGGAAAGCGCTCGCGTTAGCGTTAAACGACCGGAAGAAGTGCTTGATGGATCTTTCATCCATACCCATATCGGCGAACTGCTTCCCGAGCGCCGCGGTATTCGGCGTGTCGTTGGGGCCGAAGCATCCGTAGCACCCGCGTGTGAACGACGGACACAGGTTCCCGCATCCGGCCTGGGTTACCGGGCCCAGACACGGCGTTCCATTGGCCACCATGACGCACACGGAGCCCGCGCGCTTACACTCGACACACTGAGCGTAAGGCGGAATGTTGGGTTTACGTCCGTTAAGCAGCGCGTTGATCGCCTCAAGCAGCTGAAGCTTATTGATGGGGCAGCCGCGCAGTTCGAAATCCACATCCACATGGTCACGGATGGCCGTCGATGTGGCAAGCGTCTCAATATATTCCGGGTGCGGATAAACGGTGTTGATGAACCCGTCCACGTCCTTGTAATTCTTCAACGCCTGGATGCCGCCCGCCGTCGCGCATGCGCCGATGGTGATCAGAAATTTGGTTTGCTTGCGCACCTTGCGAATTCGCTCGGCTTCTTCGGGCGTCGTTACCGAGCCTTCAACCAGCGAGACGTCGTAAGGTCCCGGAAGTTCGGCCCGCGTCGCTTCAAGGAAGTAAGCGATATCGACGGCCCCAGCCACCTGAAGAAGTTCATCTTCGCAGCTAAGAAGCTGCAACTGGCACCCGTCGCACGACGAGAACTTCCAAACCGCCAGTTTCGGCTTTTTCTGCACCGCCATTTTCAGAGCTCCTGGATCACGAAACGATCAGCGACCGCATCGAACGGAAAGACCGGACCGTCCTTGCAGACGAAATCCCCACCCAATTGGCAATGGCCGCAAAAACCGATGCCGCACTTCATGTTGCGTTCCAACGACACATGAATGTCTTTTTCGGAAACGCCGCGTTCGACCAGCGTGTCGACGGCGTAACGCATCATGACCTCGGGTCCGCATACGAAGGCGACGGTATGATGCGGGTCAAACCCGCCGCGACCGATCAACTTGGTCACGACACCCACTTTACCGCCCCAGCGGCCGGTGGCGTGATCGACCGTGACATCGACCTGCATGTCGAATTGGCCGCGCCATTTTTCCAGCTCCTTGCGAAACAGGATATCTTCCGGCGTGCGCGCACCGTACATGATGCAGACGTTGCCGTAAGCCTGACGATTGGCAAGGATCTGATAAATGGCGGGGCGCAACGGCGCCAGACCGATGCCGCCGGTAACGATGACCACATCGCTGCCTTCGGCTTCCTCGACCGGCCACGCCGTGCCGAACGGGCCGCGCACGCCGATGGTCTGGCCGACGCCCATCTTCCACATTGCGTTGGTGACGTTGCCGACGGCCCGGGTCGTATGGACGATTTTATCGCCAACACCCGGATCACCGCTGATGCTAATGGGAATTTCGCCCACCCCGAACACATAGAGCATGTTGAACTGGCCGGGCAGGAAGCTGATGCTGCGCTTCCTCTCGGCCGGAACAAGGTCAAGGGTAAACGTATCGCTTAGCTCTTTTTTTACCCGTTCGATCCGGAAAGGAGCCGGAACCATCGGGTCCACGAGGGCAGCCATCTGGTTCATTTATTCTTTACCGATACCATAGAGATCAATCATTTGCAGACGCGCATGGGCCAAACGTTCGGCAATGACCCTGACGAACCGCTTGTACATGGCGTAGCCCAGCGCCGGGTCGGCATCGAGTTTGCCGCGCAGGCAAATCGCGTCGAAACTGACCAGACGGCTAAGACGGGTCGCCCGGGCATCCCATTTCCAGCGGAAGGGCGGGACAATCCACGACCAGCCCATCACGTCCCCGTCGTCACAGGTTTGCAGGACGATGGAATCGCGTCCGGGCGCCCTGACTTCAAGTGCCACGGAACCGTGACGCACCATGTAAAACTTGTCTGCCGGCTGGCCTTCGCGGAACACATACTGTCCGGCGTCGAACCGCTCGTTGGCGGCGCAACCAGCAATCAGTTCCAGCGCTTCATCGTCCATCCCTTCAAAAAAAGGATGGTCCCGGATCAGTTTATCGAGGCCCATATCCTGCACCATACTATGCTCTCCCTTCGCTATCCCGGATCGCCCGGGCTTCTTGCGTGATATCGATCCCGACCGGGCACCAGGTAATGCAGCGCCCACATCCGACACAGCCGGACTGTTCGAACTGATCGAACCACGAAGAAAGTTTATGCGTCATCCACTGGCGGTAGCGCGACGCGCCTTCGCGGCGAATGCTTCCTCCATGAATGTAACTGAAATCCATAGTAAAGCACGAGTCCCAACGGCGATTACGCACCGCGTTGGCTCCGGTCAGATCGGTGACGTCCTCGACCGTATTGCAGAAGCAGGTCGGGCAGACCAACGTGCAGTTGGCGCAACTGAGGCAACGCTTGGAAATTTCATACCAGCGGTTGCTTTCAAGATTGCGCTTCAAGAGCGGCCCGACATCGTCGACCATTTCGCGGCCCATTTTCGCAGCCGCTTTTTTGACCAGGGCATCGGCCTTCGAGACATCGCCGTCCGTCGCCGCCGCGCCTTTCAGCTTGGCCACGATTTCCTGTCCACGTTGCGAGCCAACCTCAACCACGAAAACATGCCGTGATTTTTCGGCGATTTCGGTCAACGCCAGATCGAACCCGCCAGACGCCTTCGGCCCCGTATTCATGGACGCACAGAAGCATGTTCCACCGGCCTGCGTGCAATTCACCGCGACGACAAAGGCTGCGTCGCGGCGCGCCAGATAGGCCGGATCGGCGAATTCGCCGTTGTCAAACACGCGGTCATGGATTTGCATCGCCTGAAGTTCACACGGGCGCGCGCCGATGAATGCGTATGCCGGAACATCGGGCGTTTCCTCGACAATCCGGAACGCCTTCCCCTGCCGCCTGAATTCGCAGATTTTCTGCTCGGGCGGGAACAGGTAACGCTTCCACGAATGAGGTCCGACGACATAGTCGAAGTAGACCCCTTCACGTCCCTTGACGATCCGGTAGTTGCCGCCGTCCTGCTTGTCCTTAACGCCGACGGGAAGATCCGCCGACGAGGCAAGCTCGGCGTAAACGATTGCTCCATCCTCAAGCCTTGGTCCAACAACCTGGTATCCCTCGGCCGCCAATACAGCGATGAGTTTCTGGAGTCCCTTGTCGGCGTCGATAACGAACGCCTGATTGGTCGATTTGTTGGCCGTCATTTTCTCTTGGTGTTCCCTTGGTGGTCCCGACTGGGTGTCGTAATCGCCGATGAGTTTTGTACGAAGATCGTATACCCTTCTTGGGTCAACTGCATTAATATAGAGACGTCACTCAGTAAACTGTTTTTTGTTGATCATGAAAACAATTATCAATAAACACAAGAAATGAAGCATAAATACAATAGAATATAAACATGAAATGACTTTCCAACCTTGTCGACTTTTAAGTAATTACTGAAATTACGGCATATCATCCTTCCGCTGCCTCTAAAATGAGATTTTTTTCGATCTTGCCAGTGCCTGTTTAATTAGATTTTCCTAATATTTCTTTTCGGCCATCACTTTCGTTATCATTTGGCGCATTGCGCTACCCTCCGGTTCTTTTCTTTTGTTCGCTCTGCGCACAGGCTTGGCTTTTTCGTCATGTGAAAGCATTATCTCACAAGCAAAATCCGACACCTCGGCCAACCCAACAATTTACAGGTGAAAAAACCAATGCCCGACGGCTCTTTTCAGACGATGCGTGCAATCGAAATATCCGAGTCGGGTGGGCCGGAGGTTTTGAAACCGACCTCACGCGAACGCCCCGAACCCGGTCCGGGTGAGGTGTTGATACGTGTCGCCGCCGCCGGCGTGAACAGCCCCGACCTGAAACAACGCGCCGGGGCGTATCCAGCACCTGCGGGCGCGTCCGACCTGCCGGGCCTTGAGGTGTCGGGAACGGTTGAAGCGATTGGCGCCGAGGCGACCGGGTGGGCCATCGGCGACCCCGTATGCGCGCTGGTGAACGGCGGCGGGTACGCCGAGTTTTGCGCCGTTCCGGCCGATCAGTGCCTGCCCGTTCCACAGGCCCTGAATATGGTCGAGGCGGCGGCTCTTCCCGAGACCTTTTTTACGGTCTGGAATAACGTGTTTATGCGGGCCGGTTTAACGCGCGGAGAATCGTTTCTGATTCATGGCGGATCCGGCGGCATTGGAAGTGCGGCAATTCAGATCGCCAAGGCCGTGGGCGCCACCGTATTCACCACCGCCTCAACGGATGAGAAATGCGCAGCATGCAAACAACTGGGCGCCGATCGCGCCATCAACTACCGTACCGAGGACTTTGTTGAAATCGTCAAGAAAGAGACGCCGAATCGTGGTGTCGACGTCATCCTCGACATGGTCGGCGGCGACTACGTTCGACGCAACATCAAGGCGTTGGCCGTGGAAGGGCGTCTGGTTCAGATTGCGTTCGACAAGGGCCCGCAGGTTGACGTCAACCTGATGCCCATCATGCTGAAACGCCTGACCCTGACGGGATCGACCCTGCGTCCGCGATCCCCCCAATTCAAGGCCGAGATCGCCCGCCAGCTTCGGGGGCGCGTCTGGCCGGAAATTGAGGCCGGACACATCAAACCGATCATCCACGCGGTATTCCCGCTGGACAAAGCCGCCGACGCCCACCGCATGATGGAACAAGGCGGCCATATCGGAAAAATCGTGCTGGAGGTCTGAATAAAGAAATCCCCGCAGCATTGTTTGCTGCGGGGATGGTATTCAGACTGTGCTGGAATTAGGAGGCGGGTTCGCTGCCGTCGCCCGAACTGTCACCGGCGGGTTCACCGCCGTCGCCCGAACCGTCACCGGCGTCACCACCGCCCGAACCGTCACCGGCATCTCCATCGGGCGACGAAGAACCATCGCCCGCATCACCGTCGCCGGCACCGTCGCCGTCATCTCCGGTCGATGCTTCATCATCTGCCGCCGCCTCCGCCGCAGCCGCCTGACCGACGGCTGAATGCTCGGCCGCACGCTCCTTGGCCCTGTCCGAGGCATGGTAAGCGCTGTTATTCCCCGGCCCGGCGTTGGGGTTCTTTCCGTCACCATCGTCCGAACCATCGTCATCGCCAGCGCCGTCATCGCCGCCATCGGCATCATCGGCATCGTCGCCATCGTCGCCATCATCGCCGCCTCGGCCATTGCCGTTGCCGTTGTCTCCGCTATTGCCGTTTCCGTTACCATTGCCATTACCGCCGGCATTATCACTCTTGGCAAAGGCGACACCCGTTCCCACGGAAAAATCGCCAAGATCAATTTGCACCGGCGTAAGGCCGAAGACCACGGCCAGCGAAAGGACACCGCCAATTAACGAAAGCTGCCTGGACCGAATTTTCAGCATAGTCTCTCTCCTGATCAAAAAAAACTCAGCGAACGGTATTCAGAACCCGTTCATGCATCGACCGGCCCCAAGAAATGAGGCCTTCAATATACTGTTTTTTTGTCTCCCCGTCCATTTGGTCCGGATGCCACTTGCTTGTGGACCAGGTCGTCACAGCCCAATTGTCATCGGTCGCTACCGGGAAGCCATCGTCTTCGGGATTAAAGAAATAGTTCACAGTCAAAAAATCACTCTTGTTCGCAACCCGATAGGAAACACCGATCATTTCGATGGGCGCCGTAATCTTGTTGTCGGACAGGTATTTCCGCGTTTCTTTCCAGTGCTCGGTGGCGCGAGAACCTGTTCGCACCATGCGCCAGTGATTGACCCACCAACAATCCTGATCGCCAAGCCGCTCATTTTGGATCAGCTCGACAAAATGGATGTCATCGCGATTGCAACTGCGATGGGTGACCCAGCCCGGCGTGGGCGGCCCCTGTTTGGTGTTGGCCGGCCGGTTCGAAAAAATTTCCACAGCCTTGACGACGCGTCCGTCACGCGTCTGAAGCAGCATGGCGGTAAGGTTATGGCCCGATTTCTGATTGGCCTGGATGCCGGTACCCGCCAGTTGGAATTGCCCCTCGGGCAGCGGAACCAATTTGTTTCCAATTTCAATTTGCCCGCTTGCCATGGTCGCCAACGGCGGCATCTTGACTGAGGTCGGCAAGCCATCGCCGCCACCCGTGCTCACGCATGATGATATCAAGGCAGCAAGAAGCGGTAGAATAAAAATACGATGTCGCATGCTTCCTCCAGTCGGGTTGCCGTATCAGTAGCGTACAAAAATGCCGGTTGATATGACGGCCATCACAGGTGACGGTTATGAACCCTCGTCACCATCATTTAGCGACAGAAGCGCAGCATTGCCACCGGCTGCCGAGGTGTCGATGGACAGGGTGCGTTCGGTGGCGAACCGGTGAAGATACCGTGGGCCGCCCGCCTTTGGTCCGGTTCCCGACAATCCTTCGCCGCCGAAGGGCTGGGAACCGACGACCGCGCCGATCATGTTCCGGTTCACGTATGTGTTGCCGACCCGCAGGCGTTCGTGGATGTGATGGGCTGTCCCGTTGATGCGGCTATGGATTCCAAGCGTCAACCCGTATCCAATTTCGTTGACCGAATTGATTACCTGATCGACCCGATCCCGCCCATAGGTAATGACATGCAGGATCGGTCCGAAGACCTCGTTTTTCAGGGCATCGAGGCTGTCGATCAAGAACGCCTGGGGTGCGATGAAATTGCCGTGGGAACAGTCATCGCCCAGGGTTGCCGAACAAATCCGTTTTCCCTCCGCCTTCATGCGCGTTACATGCGCCTCCAGGGCGCGCATTGCGGCCCGGTCGATCACCGGCCCCACGTCGGTGGCCAGATGCCGGGGATCGCCGATGCGCAACTCGGAAACGGCGCCCGCCAGCATCTCGAGAATTCGGTCCGCCACGTCTTCCTGAAGGAACAAGACACGCAAAGCCGAACACCGCTGCCCCGCGCTGCGAAACGCCGAAACAACCGTATCGGCCACCACCTGTTCGGCCAATGCCGTTGAATCCACGATCATGGCGTTCTGACCGCCGGTTTCGGCAATCAGGGGAATGATGGGGCCAGGCCTGCGCGCCAGCGCCTGGTTGATGTCGCGGGCGACCTTGCCCGATCCCGTAAACGCAACGCCCGATACGCGCGGATCACTTACCAACGGCGCGCCGACCGAAGGCCCGTCGCCGGGAATAAGGTGCAGGACATCGGGCGGAATACCCGCTTCATGAAGCAAGGCGACCGCGCGGGCGGCAATCAGCGGGGTTTGTTCGGCGGGTTTGGCAATGACCGCGTTTCCCGCCGCCAATGCTGCCGTTATTTGCCCAAGGAAAATCGCCAGCGGGAAATTCCAGGGACTGATACAGGCGAACACCCCTCGCCCATGCAGCGAAAGCTCGTTGATTTCACCGGTCGGACCGGGAAGGATTTCGGCTTCAGAAAATTCGGCCCGCGCGCGCATGGCGTAAAAGCGGCAAAAATCGACAGCCTCGCGTATTTCGGCGATGGCGTCGGGAAGGGTCTTGCCGGCTTCGGTCATGCACAACGCGATAAACTGGGAACACCGTTCCTCCATCAGGTCCGCTGCCTTTTCCAAGGCTGCCGCCCGATCGGATGCCGGCACCCGGTCCCATTCCCGAGACGCTTGGGTAGCGCATTCGAGAGCCTGATCCAATTGCACAGGTCCGCCAAACGTTGCGCGGCCGCATTCACGCCGATCATCCCCAGGCTCAAAACGGACCAACTCCGGGCTACCCGGAACGGGTTTCCCGCCGACAATGGGATCACAGCGCCAGTTCGTGTCGATTTCCGACAGCTCGTCGGCCAAGTCCCGCAAGGCTCCGGGATCGTCCAGATTAATTCCCCGGGAATTGCGGCGGCTCCCGAAAAGGTCAAGCGGCATGGGAATTTTCGGGTGCGGTTCGCCGTCATAACCGCGAACCCGTTCGGCCGGATCAGCTACAATCCCTTCAACCGGAACATTGGCATCACCGATGCGGTTGACGAACGAGGTGTTCGATCCGTTTTCGAGAAGCCTGCGGACCAGATAGGCCAAAAGGTCTTCGTGCGAACCGACCGGCGCGTAAATGCGACAGGGGTGGCCCATGCCGTCCGGGCCGGAAACGATGTCATAAAGAACCTCACCCATTCCGTGAAGCCGCTGAAATTCAAAATCCCGCCGGTCTCCCAGCATTTCCATCAACGACGAAATCGTCTGCGCGTTATGTGTGGCGAACTGAGGGAAGAAAGCCTCGGGCAGGTCGATGATCTTGCGCGCGCAGGCAAGAAAGGAAACGTCGGAAGAAGGTTTTCGCGTGAATACGGGATAGCCGTCGAGCCCCATTTCCTGCGCCCGCTTTATCTCTGAATCCCAATACGCGCCCTTGGTCAGGCGGATCATAAAGCGGCGGCCGTGGCGGCGGGCAAGATCGGCCAGCCAGTCGATAACAAAGGGCGCGCGCTTCTGGTAGGCTTGCACGGCAAGGCCAAAGCCCTGCCAATAGGCAAGTTTGGGATCACCCGATACGGCCTTGATCACGTCCAGCGAAATATCCAGCCGATCAGCCTCCTCGGCATCAACGCAAAGCCCGATCCCTGCCTGGGCGGCGTTTTCCGCCAGTTCGGCCAGGCGCGGCACCAGTTCGGCCATCACCCGGTCCCTTTGCGCATATTCGTACCGTGGATGAAGGGCCGACAGCTTTACCGAAATTCCGGGATTTGTGATGACGTCGTCGGTTTCAACGGCCTCGGCAAGAGCCCTGATCGCCGCCATATAGGCTTCGAAATAGGTGTTGGCGTCGGTGGCGCTGAGAGCCGCTTCGCCAAGCATGTCGTAGGAAAACCCGAAGCTGCGGAATTCCTTTCGCTCGGCGCGGGCCAGCGCGCCCTCGATGGTGCGGCCCATGATGAATTGTTCACTGAGAATACGCATGGCCTGAACCAGGGCGGTTCTGATGATGGGTTCGCCCGTGCGCGCCACAAGATGCCCCAGAAAGGCGGCCAGGTTGCCACGCGCCTGTTCGTCCACCGTAACAACCCGCCCGGTCAGCACCAGGGCAAGGGTCGAGGCGTTCACGAATATGGAATCGCTATGCCCGAAATGGGCCATCCAGTCGGCGTCGCCGATTTTGTCCCGGATCAGCCGGTCCGCCGTCTGCGGGTCGGGTACCCGCAGCAGCGCCTCGGCCAGACACATCAGAACCAGACCTTCGTGATCGGACAGCCGAAACTCGTGCAGGAACGCATCCAGATTGCCGGACGCCGCGCCCATTTTTCGCACCTGATCCACCAGATCACGCGCCCGCAGCTTAATACGCCCGTTCGCCTCGTCCGAAAATTCAGCCAGCGGCAACAGGTTTTTCAGACAAGCGGACTCATCGGCCAGATGCGCTTTTTCGATGGCTTTGCGCAAGGGGCCCGGCTCGACAAGGCCCTCCAAAAATTCCGCAAATTCGGGCATTTCGATCCCGATCCAGGCAACCTCCTATATATATGGGTCGCAATGGACGACGCCGGAACGCACGAGCGTGTGAAATGCCACGTTTGATCCGCGGAATTTGGGAATTTTGGGTGCAAGGCGCTGAGTTTCGGCGTTAAACTGCGCCTTCGGGGAAATCGTTCGAAAACCAAAGAAAAAATTGGGGAGAGGAAACTATGGAAAAGCCGGTCTATTACGCACCTACGGACTATGGGGATTACGCATTTTCCGTGGCGGCGGCGGCCGTTAAATTCGGCGCGGGCGTTCTTGTCGAATTGGGCGGCGACGCCAAATCACTGGGGCTCAAGCGGGTCGCGTTGTTCATGGATCCCAAGGTGCGCAATACGGAACCGGCGGCGGTGGCCGAAAAATCCCTGAAAGAGGCCGGTGTCGATTACGTGATTTACGATGAAATCAAGATCGAACCCACGGATCGCTCGTTCATGGAAGCCGCCAAGTTCGCCACGGAAGGCAATTTCGACGGATTTGTCTCGCTGGGCGGCGGATCGACCATGGATACGGCCAAGGCGGCCAACCTGTATTCCACCCATCCGGCCGATTTTCTGGCTTACGTCAACCTGCCCTACGGTGAATTCCGCCCCGCGCCCGGCCCCCTGAAACCCCATATCGCCTGCCCCACCACATCGGGAACCGGCAGCGAAACCACCAGCACGGCGGTCATGGACATCGTCGATCTGAAGGTCAAAACGGCGATTTCGCAAAAACTCATGAAACCGACGCTGGCGCTGGTCGATCCGACGACGGCCGAAACCATGCCCGGCGGTGTCGTGGCGGCGTCCGGTTTCGACGTGCTGACCCACGCCATCGAATCCTATACCGCGCGCCCCTACACCACGCGGGCCCGCCCGGCAACACCCGACCAGCGGCCGGTATTTCAGGGAGCCAACCCGTATAGCGACACCAGCAGCCTGCAGGCCATCAGCCTGGGTGGCAAGTTCCTGGTTCGCGCCGTCAAGGACCCCAGCGACGTGGAAGCGCGCCATATGCTGATGCTGGCGGCAACCACCGCCGGGCTATCCTTCGGCAATGCGGGCGTTCATCTGCCGCACGCCATGTCCTACGGCGTGGCCGGTTTGTGCCATACCCTGGTCGCCGACGGCTACGAAGACGACAACCCCATGGTTCCCCACGGCATCGCCTGCATTCTCAATGCGCCCGCCGCCTTCCGCTTTTGCGCGCCGGCCTGCCCCGAACGGCATCTGGAAGCCGCTGCCGCCCTGGGGGCGGACGTGCGCAACGCCGACCCCGAACACGGCGGCAAATTGCTGACCGACAAGCTGATCGAAATGATGCGCGAAACGGGCCTGCCCAACGGCACCGGGGCGCTGGGTTTCACCGAAGACGACATCCCCGAACTGACCAAACGAGGGTACAATCAGCCGCGTCTTCTTATTCTTGCCCCGCGCGAAGTCACCGAACAGGACGTCGCCGACATGTACCGCGACGGTCTGAAATACTGGTAAGGAGCCAAATATGAGCGCCCCCATCCTCGTTGGCATATCCGGCGCGACCGGCGCCATCTATGGCGTTGAGCTGCTTCGCGCGCTCAAGGCCATGGGACAGCCGGCCCACCTGATCCTGAGCGAGTGGGGGGCGCAGACGATCACGCTGGAAACGGACTTCACGCTGGATGAAGTCCGTTCCCTGGCCGACACGGTTTACAACAACAAGGATCTGGCGGCTGCGGTGTCCAGCGGATCGTTCGTGACCCGCGGCATGGTTATCGCGCCGTGCTCGGTAAAAACCCTGTCGGGCATCGCCAATTCGTTCACTTACAACCTGATGATCCGCGCTGCCGACGTCACCTTGAAGGAACGCCGCCCGCTGGTAATGGTATTTCGCGAAGCCCCCCTTCACAAAGGCCATCTGGACCTGTTGAGCCGCGCCGTGGATATGGGCACGGTGCTGCTTCCGCCCATGCCCGCTTTCTATAACAAGCCAACCTCCATCGACGACATCGTGCGCCACACCGTTGGCAAAATCCTTGACCAATTTGGCTTTGAGCACGACTTAATGAAGCGTTGGACCGGCCCCTGACCCCTCTAGGAAAATCGATGCAAGCCCCCCGCCCGTTTCAGGTCATGACCAAACCAAACGGCCCAAGGTGCAATCTGGACTGCACCTACTGTTATTACTTGGAAAAAGACCGCCTTTATCCGGACACCAAGAAGTTCCGCATGAAGGACGAGGTGCTGGAAGTTTTCGTGCGCGATTATATTGCCTCGCAGCGCCGCGCGGGCGCGCCGGAAATCTGGTTTTCGTGGCAGGGCGGCGAACCGACCATGCTGGGGGTCGGGTTCTTCGAGAAGGTTGTTGAACTGCAGGAAAAATATTGTCCGGAAGGTGCGGTGATCCGCAACGCCCTGCAAACCAACGGCACCCTGATCGACGATGAATGGGCGGCGTTCTTCAAGGAAAACCAGTTTCTGATCGGGCTTAGCATCGATGGCCCCAAGGACCTGCACGATCATTACCGTGTTGATCGCCGCGAACTGCCCACTTTCGACAAAGTCATGGCCGGGCTGGAAACGCTGAAACGCCACAAGGTCGAGTTCAACGCGCTGGTTGTCGTCAACCGCCAGAATTCACGTCGGCCGCGCGATGTCTATCGCTTCCTGAAGGAAAATGGCGTTGACTTCATGCAGTTCATTCCGCTGGTCGAGCGCTCGGCTGACGGCGAAACCCTGACCGGCGCACCGCAACAGGACGACGAGGGCATAAAGGCCAAGGTGACACCGTGGAGCGTTCTACCCAAAGCCTACGGCGATTTCCTCGTCAGCATATTCGACGAGTGGATAAAGGCCGATGTCGGCAAAATCTTCGTGCAGTTTTTCGACGTGCAACTGGGGCTGTGGATGGGCGGTCCGGCGGGGCTATGCTGGTTCGCCGAAACCTGCGGCCAGGGGTTGGCCATGGAGCACAACGGCGATCTATATGCCTGCGACCATTACGTCTATCCCGAATATCTGCTGGGCAATATTACCGAGACGTCCATGGACGAGTTGGTAACGTCACCCGAGCAAACGCAATTCGGCCTCGATAAACGAGACACGCTGCCAAAGAAGTGCCGCGAATGCCGCTTCAAGTTCGCCTGCAACGGCGGCTGCCCCAAACACCGGTTCTTGCAAACACCCGACAATGAACCCGGCCTGAATTACTTCTGCGCTTCCTACATGCGCTTTTTCAAGCACGCCGCCCCTTACCTGCGCACCATGGCCGATCTGGCCCACCGCGGACAGGCTCCCGCAGGCGTCATGGAAATCGTTCGCCAGCACAAGGAACGCGCGTCCGGCGCCACCAAAGCCGCAGCCAAACCCGGCCGCAACGCCCCCTGCCCCTGCGGCAGCGGCAAAAAGTTCAAGGCGTGTTGTGGGCGAATAAAGTAACCCTATTTAGTATACTGTCACTAAATAGGGCGCCAAATTGGGGCGGGAGCGCCAGCAAATGGGCTTTGCAGCATCGGCAGTCGCTGCTGCCAAATCCGTCAACGGGAATCGAAACGCCGGGCACTTCAAGTGCGCGGGCGGTCAGGTCGCATTCGGAGGCATCGGGAAACGCCGCAGCCCGCAATCCTGTCGCCGCCACCGTTAGCCAATCGACATGCCAATGGCGCTTTTTTCCGGCACGGAAATGCCGGGCGCATCGGGCACGGATACCGCCGGGCCCTTTCGCACTGCCGAAATAGAGGTACTCTCCCGCATCCATCCGAAGGCCCGGCCAACGTGGCGGCAGGCGGGCGGGCTTATCCAGGACAATGTGCAGGGCGTAAGCCCCTGAAAGAGACGGAAGTTCGCCAGCCGCGTCAACCCATCGGAGATCCCTACCGGTGCTCATCGGTTGCCTACCAGTCAGGCGGTGTCCAGTCGGTATCCTCGTCCAACGGATAGACCGGCCGCGGCAAGCCGCGCCAGTTGAAGTTTTCCAGCACCGGCGAGGTCAGGCCGGGGGTATCGACCTCGAACACGCGCTCCGGCGGGAACCACGGGATGAAACCGGCCCGGAAGTGGCCGCGCGATTTGACGGCAACGGTGCGGGCAGCGGCCACGTTCAGGCCGAACATTTCGAAGAACCCCGGATCCGCCGTTTGCTGCCGGTTGCTGATGACGACGACCAAAATGCCGCCCTCGCCGCCGATTTCCAAAAGGCAGCACGGCCCCAATTCCAGGGTGCGTCCGGCAAACAAGCCCAGCCGCCCAACCAGCTTCCCGCCCGTTAGCGCCTTAACGCGAGCGGGAACGGAATATTCCGGCGCGAGATCATCCTCGCTGCCGCGATTGAAAACAGCGTGGAATTCCGCGCCCTCGCCCAGCGCGTGAGCCTCTGCCGCCAATTCGGGATCGAAAAACGAGCCGTAGTAGACGCCCTTCGCGCTCACTTGGGCCAGACTTTCAAGCAGCGTGATTGTTCGCCCGCTTCCGCCGCCGCCCGGATTATCGCCGGAATCCGAAAAGATGACGGCGGGCTTTGATTTATCCTCGCCATTGGCAAGCGCCAGATCGAGACCTTCCTGCAGCGGCGTCAAAGACTTGCGGAAACGTCCCCGGTCATTCCAGGCGCGCGTCGCGATTTCGGCGCTCAGCGACCGGGCGTCATCCAAATCGTTGCAGGCGGTCACGACAATGGCGAGGCCGTTTTTCGGCGTATCGCTGTAAACAAAGCCGCCCCAGATGGAAACGTTCAGGATGCGTCCGCCAAATTCGCGTTTGCGGCGCTGGCCATAATCGACCAATTCAGCATAGGGTCCCGAGGCCGTCAGAAGATTGATGCTGGCGGGCGTCAGCGGCAACCGAATGAAGGCCGACTTCGGGCGAAGCCCGGCAAACATGCGACGCATGATGACGGCGGCCTCTTCGCCGCGTTCCGCCATGTCCACATGCGGATTGGTCAGATACGAAACCAGCACATCCGCCGCATCGACCATGGTTTGCGAAATATTTCCGTGAAGATCGAGGGTGCCGACGACCGCCGCATCGGGGCCCACGCACTTGCGCACGCGGGCGTACATATCCCCGTCCGGGTCGGTTCCGCCGGTCGCTGTCATGCCGCCGTGATTGGCGATAAAAACGCCGTCCACCGGACCAGCGTCGCGCAGGCGACGCTCTATTTCATTCAGGCACGAGTCGAAAAAATCCTGGTCCACGGGACCTTTGGGTTGAGACTCGTAATGAAGAACGGGAACCGGCTCCCACGGTCCGGTCGCATTCATGGTGCGGATGAATGACACCAGTTCAGCGGCCATGCCGGGGTTAGGCTTGGCGGCTTCGGCGAGGATTTCATCGCCATCGAGATAACAGCGGTTCCGGAAATCTTCCTGGGCGGCGCGTGGCGCAAAGGAATTGGATTCCAGGGCAATGCCCATCAAGGCCACGCGTTTCAATTCTTCTCTCCCCGGATTGATTTTGAATTCTCAGCCTTCGCCGAACAAGGCACGATAGGCCTCGATATAGGCCTTGGGTGACGGCCGCAGATGATCGACGCAGATTTTGACGAGTTTTTCCCGATCCCCGGCTTTCAGCGCTTCGATGATTTCGCCATGCTCATCACGTGAACCGGCAAACATGGAAGGATCGCGTCCCACATAGAAACGAATGAGGTTTGCCTTCATGGCAAGCTGCCCGATGGCTTCAACCAGATACGGGTTCCCACATGCCTCAAACAGGATTTCGTGATAACGAATGTTTGAGCGGTAAATGGCGCGAAGCTCGCCGGCCGCGACCGCCTTGCCATGGCTTTTGTGAATGGCCGTCAAAGCGCGGATAAGGCCTTTTTCAGCCGGCAACGGAATCATCCGGGCGGCTTCGGATTCCAACAATTCGCGTACCGCGTAAAGCTGCGCCACCTCGGTCGGCGTGAATTCGCACACCCTTGCGCCCTTGCCCCGCTGCCGAATGACGATCCCGACTTGTTCAAGCTGGATCAACGCCTGACGGACAACATGGCGCTTCACGCCGAAACGGCCGACCAAATCTTCCTCGACGAGCCGCTCACGCGGGCGGAGCCGCCCGAAGACGATATCTTCTTCGAGCTGCTCGACCACCCGCGTCAGGGCGTCATCTGATTTGGCGTTTTCCTTCACCGCGCGGCCAACTCGAACCCGATCTTCTTCAGATCTGCCAGAAGACCAGCGGTTTTTTCAGCATCCAGAACACCGAGCGGCGGGCGCGTCTGCTCCCACCCCGGGGCACTATGGAAATTCGCCACCATTTGTTTGAGCGCCGGAATCAACGGATACGCCTGAATGGCCATGCGAACTTCGGTAATCCGCGCCTGCAGGGCGTCGGCCTCGTCCGTCTGCCAGTTCTCATAGACCTTGCGGATACCCGCCGGATTGGCGTTGCCCGTGGCCGTAATGCAGCCCGCGCCGCCAGCCCGCAGGCCCTGAAGCAGGAAGGTTTCGGAACCGGGAAACACCGTAAAGCCGGGGAAGTTCTTGATCACGGCTTCCGTGTTGCTCCAGTCGCCCGAGCTGTCCTTGAGGCCGACCACCGTGTCGGGATATTCCTTCACCAGCATTTCAATAAGGTTCAGGCTGATGGGCGTTACCGCCTGCGGCGGGATGTGATAGAGGTAAACCTGAAGGCTGGAACTGCCGACCTGCTGAATGATTTCCGAGAAATTGGCGAACAGGCCATCATCCGAAACGCCCTTGTAATAGAACGGCGGAAGCATCAACACGCCGCCGCAACCCAGTTCCACGGCCTGCTTGGTCAATCTGATGCTGTCGGTGATGCTGCACGCGCCGGTTCCAGGCATCAATTTCGAGCCGGGGATGCCGGCCTCGACAAGCGTCTCAAGAAGCTCCATACGCTCGTCGATGGACATGGAATTGGCTTCACTTGTCGTCCCGAAGGCGGCCAGCCCGTCCGCGCCCTGATCCAGAAGCCAACGACAATGCTCGACGAATCGTTCCTTATCCGGGCTGAGGTCCGCCTTGAACGGCGTCAACGCAGGAACCAGAACGCCCGAAAATCTTTTGTTACCCATTGATCATTTCCTCACATCATTGCCATCAGCGGCACACTCATAGATACCCGGTTGTTCCCGGTTCGAATCACGGGCCAAAACATACTCCCCGGACGGCGCTACGCAAAGTCTCATTTTCCCCCACAAAATTGTCAACAATTTTGTTGACGTAACGGCATTTTTATCGCCATGTACCTGTCATATGGATTCACGCAACAATCGATGGTTCGAGGGATGACCGAAGACATGAAAACCGGCATGCGCAAGGGACTCACCAGTTACGGCGACCAGGAATTCTCGCTGTTTCTCAGAAAAGCGTTCATTAAGGCGATGGGTTATTCCGACGAGGCGCTCGACCTGCCGGTCATCGGCATCGTCAATACCTACAGCGGTTACAACCCCTGTCACGGAAATGTTCCCGAACTGATTGAGGCGATTCGCCGCGGTGTCATGCTGTCGGGCGGTCTGCCGGTCGATTTCCCGACGATTTCGTTGCACGAGTCGTTCTCTCATCCCACCAGCATGTATCTGCGCAATCTGATGGCCATGGACACAGAAGAGATGATCCGCGCCCAGCCCATGGACGCGGTGGTCCTGATCGGTGGATGCGACAAGACGGTTCCGGCCCAGCTAATGGCTGCCGCCAGCGCCAACGTTCCCGCCATTTCCGTCGTTTCGGGTCCCATGTTAAGCGGAACCCACGGCGCCGAGCGCGTCGGCGCGTGTACGGACTGCCGCCGCTATTGGGGCATGCACCGGGCCGGCGAGGTGGATGAGACGGAAATCAACGAGATCAGCGGCGAATTGGTGCCGTCGGTCGGTTTTTGCGGGGTCATGGGGACGGCCAGCACCATGGCCTGCATGACCGAGGCTCTCGGCATGATGCTGCCGGGCGGAGCGTCGATCCCGGCCGTCGCGGCCGATCGCAAACGCCACGCCGAGGCCGCCGGACGCCGCGCCGTGCAAATGGCCGCCGAAGGCCTGACGCCCGACAAGATCATGACGCCGGATGCCTTCGCCAATTCCCTGCGTATCCTGATGGCCATTGGCGGATCGACCAACGGCATCGTCCATATGACCGCGGTTGCCGGTCGCCTGGGCATCGAGGTCGATCTCGACGCCTTCGACCGCATGGGTCTGGAAACGCCGGTTTTGGTCGATTTGAAACCGTCCGGCATGAATTACATGGACGATTTCGACAAGGCGGGCGGACTTCGCGTGGTCATGCGCGAGATCAAGCACCTTCTGAATCTGGACTGCCTGACCATTTCGGGAAAAACCCTGGGCGAAGAACTTGAGGCCGCGCCCAAACCCTGGCCGCAAAACGTCATTCGTCCGCTGGCCGATCCCATTAACGCGTCGGGCGGAATTACCGTTTTGCGCGGAAATCTTGCGCCACGCGGCGCCATCTTCAAGCAATCGGCCGCCGACGCCGCCTTGCATACCCATACGGGACGCGCCGTGGTGTTCGATTCCCTTGAGGATATGACCACCCGCATCGACCAGCCGGACCTGGATGTGACGGCCGACGACGTTCTGGTTTTGCGGAACGCCGGCCCCATCGGCGCGCCGGGAATGCCCGAGGCCGGGTACATTCCCATCCCCCGAAAGCTGGCGGAACAGGGGGTCAAGGACATGGTCCGTATGTCGGATGCCCGCATGAGCGGAACGGCCTTCGGCTCCATCGTTCTTCATATCTGTCCGGAAGCCGCCGTCGGCGGACCCTTGTCGCTGGTGCAAACCGGAGACCGGATAAAGCTGGATGTTCCCAATCGTTCCCTGGAATTGCTGGTCGATGACGCGGAACTGGAAAAACGCAAGGCCGCCCAAGGGGCCCCGATAAGCAGCGAAGGCCTTCGCGGATACCGCAAACTGTTCATGGAACACGTCCAGCAGGCCGACGAAGGATGCGATATGGATTTCCTGACGTCCCGTCCGTTCACGGCGCGCACGCCTTAGAACGAAACCAAAAGAGTTATCGGCGCCGGACCAACGTGTTATTATGGGGGTTCTGAATAAAAGCAGGGAAGGTTGAAATCATGGGACGGTTCGGTGTGGTTCCGGTGGTTTTTCTGACGGCGTTGCTTGTGTCCGGCCCGGCCTGGTCCGAGACGGACCCGCCCAAACCACCCGCAGATCAGGCGGCAGCCGAAGAAGACAAGGATCCGCTTGAATCCCTCAACCGGTTCACCTTTCAGCTAAATACGGTCCTGCGCAAAGCCGTGATCGATCCGGTTGTCGACATCTATCAGGCGGTCACGCCGGACCCGTTGGAAAAGGCGATTTCCAATATTACGGCAAACCTGACCGAACCGGTTACGGCGGCCTCCAGCCTGTTGCAGGGCGATACTGAAAACGCCGGGATCGCCACCAAGCGCTTTCTCATCAACACGACAGCCGGTGTGGGTGGTATGGCCGACGTCGCCGAGGAAGAAGGGCTGGAACGCCGCAAGGAAGACCTCGGGCAAGCCGCCGGCGCGGGCGGAATGACTGCCGGGCCGTATCTGGTCCTGCCCATCATTGGCCCCAGTTCAACCCGCGATGCGCTTGGCGACGTGGCGGTAAGCCTCGCCGTTCCTCCGGCCGGGCTGGCCAACGCCGCCGACAACGCCACCGCCTATTCCGACAATCAGGATGACCTTCAGGCCATGACTAGGGGCGCGCTCGACCCCTACATCGTGGAGCGCGAAGCCTATCTGCAAAGACGCAGCGCCCAAATCCGCAACAACGCCCAGGCCCCGATGGAAGAAATCCCTGAGTTCGAGGACATCAAGTAACCCATATTTCGTGACAGTATACTAAATTGTACGTTAAGCATATAATTTAGTATACTGTCACGAAATGCGCCCTCTTACGACACGAAGCGCTTGATCGCCTGGTACTGGCTTTCGCCGTCGAGGCCCGCTTCGGCGACGACCATGTCGGCTTTGCCGCTGCCCAGGTAATGGCCATGCATGAAGGGGTGGATGGTCGCACGCCTGCCCTTCTCGGAGCGCACCCAGCGATCCATGGTCGGCAGGGTAAAGCCGGTAATCCCCATGGCCTCGCGCGCCTTGGCTTCGGGGAAAATGCTCTGCTGTTCCTCGGGCGAAAGCTGATCGAACAATTCGACGCTGGCGACGTAATAGGCATCCACCTCGATGCCGTCTGCCTTAAGAAGCGGCAACGCCCCCTCGACAAACCCATATCCCGCGTCGCTTCCTTGTAAGACGATGGTTCCCGCACTGGGTCCCTGCGCCTCGTACAATCGATAAACACCCTGCGCCGAAGCCGATGCCGGCGCCAAGCCAAGGGCGGCGCGATCCGGCACCGTTTCCGACGGGCGCGTCACGAACGGCGCGACCACGGCGGGCCGGACCTTCAGCGCGGCGGCCACCAGATACCAAAGATCTTGCGGATCCCACGGCGTCAACGTCACCATCGTTCCGGCCGGGAAGTTCCCTTGCAGAAGTTGCAGGGGCTGCGGATCGGCGTGTGTCGGTCCGTCTTCGCCCGTTTTCACACCGGCATGGGCGCAGACAATGAAGATGGGCGAATACGGCCCTTCGTCGAGGGCCTGACGAGCCTGGCTGCCGATGGCGTGAAGACGCGCCGAGATATGCCCCAGGGGTGCTGAAAACGCCCCGTACGATGACCCTGCACCGATATGGTGGCCGAAGGTCGCGATGCCGGCCAAAATGCCGGTCATGGCGTCCTCGCAAATGCCGCCCGTGGACAACAGCCGCGATTGCGGATTGCCGACGGCATTGTAGAAGCCTTCGCCAAATCCCTTGCCGATGGTGGCGATGTTTGTGGAGCCATACAAATCGGCCGCCGACGCCAGAACGGCGCCATCACCCGCCACATTCAAATACTGAAGAACCCGGCCAAGTTCGCCACGCAGGGTTGTTTTTTGGCCCGGTTCAAGGGCTAGGTCCGGCGGAATGGCCGACGTTTCGTTCACGGCATTATAGAGCGCTTCGATCTTCGGCGCTCCTGAACGCGGTTTGCGTGCCAGCCCGTCGAGGCGGCTTTTTGCGCCTGTCAGCCTTTGCGCAAACGCTTCGACCATCGGTTCGCTGTTTTCCAGAACATTGCGAACCGCAATCAGGGCATCCCAGAAACACCCCTCGACCGTGTCGGGATCGGCGCCCTGACGGCAGCGCGTGTCCGGTCCCCCCGGAACCTGATCGGCGGCGACACAGCTGGGCATCACAGCGCCGGTCTTTTCCGTAAACGGGCGCAGGGCTTCATAGAAGCCGGCGCAACAAAGCTTGTGGCCCGCACCGTGCGAGGCCTTGCCCTCGATGCCGTATCGCCAGCCCTTGGTGGTGCGATAAACGACCGCCGTCGGCTGGCCATTGCCCATAGCCTTGGCCCGGTGCTGGGCGGCAGTAACCTGCGCAAAATCCGTTCCGTCTTCGACGTAGATCACGTTCCAGTCATGCAGGTAGGCGAACTCCATGGGGTTCCACTGCACATAATCGCCCGGTTCGTCGCCGTCGCGGCAAACATGGTTGGAATCGATGGACGCCTGGTTCCAGTCCAGATGGAAAACAACATTGCCCACCGACGAGGTGCCCGTGGCGGCAAAGGCCTCGGCGACGCGGCCCGGCGTCATTCCGCCCTCGCCCTCGATGATGTGAACCCACGGCGCGGCATCGCCATAATAATCCTTGGCGCCGAACGCCAATCCCAGCGACGTGGACACACCAATGCCGGAAGCGCCGGTGGCCAGACGCAGGAAGGGTGTGGCCGGAGTCGGATGACCGTCCAGGGCCTTGGCGTTCAGACTAGCCGATATAGGGGTGCGGTTTTCGGGGTTGCGGCGAAAACCCAGCAAGTCTTCAAGGCGAAGGCGCAAGCGCTCGTCGTCCGGCAGAAGTTCGGGGGCGGCCAGACGCGCAATTTCGTCGCGTAGCGCCCACATGCCGTAAATGCCAAGCGCCTTGTGACCGGCGGCAAACGAAATCAGGTCGGCATCGTCGCGGCCCGGTACGCGAAGATCGTAATCCATCCCGTCAAACAATAGCGCGGACATGGTCCGCCCGGCCGAAATCGACCCTCCGGGGTGCCCGGACGTCGGAACATAGTTGAAAAGAAGCGCGCACAATGAGCGATAGATCAGATCGAAATCTTCGAAATGCTCAGTTTCCTCGTCCGACAGAACTGGGGCCGCGCCCTTCAATTCGTCACGAATATCGATATAGGTTCCGCGCCTGGGTCCGAACGAGAAAGTCATTTTTTATTCCCCCTTGTTTGCAACACAATTGAACCTTAGCGGGGGGAAAGCCGCTGAATCAAGCAGGCATTTCAGACTTTGCTTATGAAAACATCAACTTCGCTTCGCGATGGGATTCCGGCGCGCCCGCCGAACCGGGTGCATTTAAGGGCCGCCGACGCACCGGCAAACCGCACGGCGTCCGCAATGGGTTGCTTTTCGGCCAGAGCCACCGCCAACGCCCCGTGGAACGTGTCGCCAGCACCCACGGTGTCAATGACATCGACGACAAATCCCGGCTGATGGACAGGTTCGCCGTCTTCAAGCCAGATGGCCCCCTTCTCGCCCAATGTCACACAGACCCAGCCGTCTGTGGCCTG
>JADHSV010000031.1 GCA_016776725.1 Rhodospirillales bacterium | reverse complement strand
GACCTGAAAAACGTTCTTCGCAAGATCTACACCGATCGTGATAACTTCGTTCATGGACGGCTCCTATTTCCCCGTGGTTGATGACAACCACACTTTGGCACATCGCGATGCCGGCGGGTGGGAGCCGTCCACTGCATCATTATCCATGATCCTTGGTAGTCGTTAGCGCGGTTTAGACACCCGCACCCGGTACGTCAGCTTGCTTTCACCATGGGCCGGAATTTCGATCGCCCAAACAGCCGCCTTGCCGCTGAATTCCGTGTGCGGAATGCTCTCGGACAGAATACTGGCGCCTCCGTTGAATTTCTCGGCCAAACGGACAACGACGGGATCGCTTTTGGCATTGGTCACGGAAATGGTGAAGGCGGCCTCAAAGGTTCGTTTGGGCAAAACCTCCGTGGTGAACGCGGTTTGCTCATACGTAATGCCGATATCGATGGCTTTGCCCAGGGCCAGTGACAGTTTTTCATCCGCCGCCACGTGGCCGATGCTTTGTTCGCCGGCAAACTGGATTTTGCCGCGTCCATCGCGTTCGTATACGCGAACCAGCCCGGCGGGCAGCGAAACACCGAGGCCGTTTTGCTGGGTATTGTCGATTTTCAAATGAACCTGCGGCCGGAAAATCACCGGCGTGGCTGGTTTGATCTGCGGACCGCGCTCGGAAATCCAGCGCTCCTGAAAGTAGGCGCGGCTGACCGGCACGTTCGCCGCCGATAGCAAGGCTACCTGCTTGGTCTGCCTGTTTTTTAGGGTGACGGCGCGCGGCAGTGAATAGAGATGCATGTCGCCGACGGTCTCCTGCGCCATTGGTGCAGGCGCTGCCTCGGCCATCATGGCGACGCGGCCCTTGAACGCCATTTGCCGGGTCTCTCGCTCGCGTCTGACTTCGCCCGACACCAACTGCACCTGGGCGCCTGAAAAGGCCGTACCCGTATTGTTGGATAGCGACGCCCAAGCGCTGAGATCAAGGGTCTTGCCGTCAGCGGCGATTTCGGCGGCGTACTCCGCCCGCCAGCCCAATCCTTCGGTCAGATAGCTAAGCTCAATGGGCCGAGTCTGGGTTTTGGCGCTGTCCACTTCCAACAGCAGGGTCGGCTGCGCGCGCAGGCCCGTCGGTATGGTATCTAAAACCAGGCGCCCTGGAACGCCGGTTTCGATGCGGTCCCCGATGCGTAAGACAACACCCTGTTCGGCGGCCAGAACCTGCGCCGTCTCGCTTCTGTCCTCGCCGGTGGTCGGATGGCTGCGGATGACGCGTACCGTTTTGCCCACCGATCGCCTCAACAGGTTTTTCGGTGAGATCAGATCAAACTCGAAATTCTGCTCCAGCACACGCAAACCCGACCCGGCGCGCACCAATGCGCTGGATGGCGTCATCTTGGCGCTGACCCCTTCAAAGGCCAGCGTGTTGGCGCCTTGCGTGAGCGAAACAGTGCGCCGATCCTTGATCAGGCCAAAGCCATCGGCATAAAGCGTAAGCGCCACGTCGGTGCGCATGTCGGGCGTTATGGCCGTTTCGGCGACGGCTGCCGTCGTCATTGCGGTGAAAAGAAGGGCGAGTGTGATGTGGCGCATGGTTCTCTCCGTTGGGTTCGGATACGAGATGGCTAAGCGAGTATTTGCGTTTCCCTCCAACCTTGTGCAAGCTGGTGTCCGGGAGGTCATTTGAGCATATGGAAAATCTTGACACAATTATGGCGCAGATCGATCACTATGCGCCGGTCGGCATTGCGATTGCCGTTCTTTTGGTTTTCATCCTGTGGCGACGGGCCGAACGATCGAGCGCCAAAGCGGCCGAGCGCATGACCCAGCTGGGCGAAATCGCCGAAAGACTGGTGGCCACGCAAAACGAGCTGGGCGGTCGTGTGCAGCAGACGCAGACAGGCCTGAACGAACGTCTTGATGGGCTGAACAAGCGGCTGGGTGACAGCTTCGCCGAACAAACCGAAAAAACCGGCGAAACCCTGAAAGACCTTCATACCCGGCTGGCCGTGATCGACCGCGCCCAGCAAACCATCACCGATCTTTCCCAGCAGGTGGTCGGCCTTCAGGACATCCTGTCCAACAAGCAGGCGCGCGGGGCTTTCGGCGAGGTTCAGTTGCAGGATATCGTCACCGGCGCGCTGCCGCCCTCGGCTTTCGAATTTCAGGTGACACTAAGCAATGGCTCGCGGGTCGATTGCCTGCTTAAACTTCCCAATCCGCCGGGGGTCATCGCACTGGACGCCAAGTTTCCGCTGGAAAGCTATCGCGCGCTTCGCAATGCGCCGGATGAGGCGGCGCTCGTACAGGCCCGCCGCGCGTTCAGCGCCGATGTCATCCGCCATGTGCGGGCCATCGAGGAAAAATACATCATCCCCGGCGAAACCGCCGAATCGGCCCTGATGTTCCTGCCCAGCGAGGCCGTTTACGCGGAACTTCACGCCAATTTCGGCAATGTCATCGAAGATTCGTACCGCCGCCGCGTGTGGATCGTGTCGCCGACCACCCTGATGGCGACCCTCAATACCGTGCGCGCCGTTCTCAAGGATGCGCGCATGCGCGAGCAGGCGGGCGTTATTCAGGTTGAGGTTCAGCATCTGCTGGACGATATAGAAAGGCTGGACAAGCGGGTCGGGCGGCTGAACCAGCATTTCGACCAGACTGCCGAGGACATCCGCCAAATCCGCATTTCCACGGACAAGGTGATCAAGCGCGCCGAGCGCATCGATGAAATCCAGCTTGGCGAAGAAACTCCGGCCGCCGATCTGCCGCCACCCGCGCCGTTGCCGGAAGATACTTAACCCGGATTTAATCCGTCAGGAGCCAAGTAATGCCTATTACCGATTTCTCGATTTTCGTGGCCGTTGTGCTGGTTTTTGCCCTGGTCATCGTGGTGCTGGGGGTCAAAGCCGTTTCGCAAGGGTTTGAATACACGGTCGAGCGCTTCGGGCGCTACACTCGTACCCTAAGCCCCGGCCTGCATCTGATCATTCCGGTCGTCGACAAAATCGGGGCCAAGATGAACATGATGGAACAGGTGTTGGACGTTCCATCCCAGGAAGTCATCACCAAAGATAACGCCATGATTACCGTGGATGGCGTGATCTTCTTTCAAGTGATCGACGCCGCCATGGCGGCCTACGAAGTGCGCCAGCTTGAACTGGCGACCCTGAACTTGACCATGACCAACATTCGTACCGTCATGGGCTCCATGGATCTGGACGAATTGCTGTCCAAGCGCGATCAGATCAACGCCCAGCTTCTGACCGTCATCGACGAAGCGACCACGCCGTGGGGCGTGAAGGTAACGCGCGTCGAGATCAAGGACATTTCGCCGCCGCGCGACCTTGTCGAAGCCATGGGCCGCCAGATGAAGGCCGAACGTGAAAAGCGCGCCAACATTCTGGAAGCCGAGGGCTTTCGGCAATCACAAATCCTCAAGGCCGAAGGCGAAAAACAATCGGCGATCCTTGAGGCCGAGGGCCGCCGCGAGGCAGCGTACCGCGACGCCGAGGCTCGTGAACGTGAAGCCGAAGCCGAAGCCAAGGCCACCAGCATGGTGTCCGAAGCCATCGCCAACGGCGATGTTCAAGCCATCAACTACTTCGTTGCCCAGAAATACACCGACGCCTTGCAAGGCATCGCTTCGGCGCGCAATCAGAAGGTCATCTTCCTGCCCCTGGAAGCGACCAGCCTGATCGGCTCTATCGGCGGCATCGCCGAGATCGCCAAACAGGCTTTCGGCAAGGACGGCTCGTCCGGCGGCGCGCCCAAGGCCGGTCCGTGGGAAGGCAAGGAGTAGGGTCGTGGAAATTCTGGAACAGGCTACGTTCTGGCATTGGCTGATTCTGGGCGTCGCGCTGGCCATCATTGAAGTGGCCGCGCCCGGGGTGGTGTTCCTGTGGATGGGCATTGCGGCCATTATTACGGGGCTGATCGTGTTCGCGGTCGATTCCCTGTCGTGGCAGTCGCAGGTGCTTGTTTTCGCGGGGCTGTCGGTGGTCAGCGTCATCAGCGGGCGCTTGTGGCTGCGCTCGCGGCCCACCGAAACCGATCACCCGACGCTCAACCGCCGCGGCCAGCAATATGTGGGCCGCGTGTTCACCGTTGACGAAAAAATGGTCAACGGCATGGGCAAGGTGCGCGTCGACGACACCAGCTGGAAAATTTCAGGCGATGACTTCGACGCGGGCACCAAGGTTCGCGTGATTGCGGTCGAGGGAACGGTGCTGAAGGTCGAGGAAGTGCTCGTGGACGAGCACGTCTAGGCATTATCGCGAAGAACGTGACCGGCCAGATAGAGCGAACCGCAGATTAGGATGCGCGCGGGCGCGTCGTTGTTTTCGACAATGGCGCGAATCGCGGTTTCAACCGTTTCGCCAGCGGTTGCGTCGATCCCCAGATACTGCGCGGCAAGGGCTGCTTTTTCCGCCGACAGGCTTGCGGCTTCGCCGGGGATGGGGATGCCGTGCAGGCTTGAAACCACCGATTCCATGGGTTTCAGGAAACCGATGGGGTCTTTCCCCGTCATCATGGCCATGACCAGATGCAAAGGCTGGTCGCGCCAGCCGCGGGTATGATCGGCCAGAACCTTTCCGGCGGCCGGGTTATGCCCGCCGTCCAGCCATAGCTCCCAGCCTTCGGGCAAAAGTTCGGCAAGCGGCCCCGCGGTCAGGTGCTGCAGGCGGGCGGGCCAGCGCGCCGTGCTCAGCCCTTTGGCGATGGCCGCGTCGGAAATGTCGAACCCTTCCATGCGCTCGGCGATGGCGATGGCGTGCCCGGCATTGCGGATTTGGTGTTTGCCCGCCAGCGCGGGAACCGGCAGGTCACGAACCGTTTCACCCGAATTGTAGGTAAGGCCGGAGGCGCGCGACAGAACAAACCAGTCCTGCCCTTCGGCCACCAGTGGCGCGCCCGCTGCCTGCGCCCTTGCCGCCAGAATGCGTTTTCCCATGCGGGTTTGCGCGGCGACCACACAGGGAACGCCCGCCTTCATAATGCCCGCTTTCTCGCCGACGATTTCCTCGATGGTGTTTCCCAGAAAGCTCTGATGATCCATGGAAACCGGCGTAATGGCTGTCAACAACGGCTTTTTGACCGTGTTGGTGGCATCCAGCCGCCCGCCTAGCCCGGTTTCCAGCAATAAGACGTCGGCGGGGGTGCGTGCGAAGGCCAGCATGGCCGCCGCCGTGGTGATTTCAAAAAAGGTGATGGGGCGGCCCGCGTTGATCGCTTCGCATTCTTCCAGCAGCGCACACAGCGCATCGTCCGAGATTTCCTTGCCCGCAACGTGAATGCGTTCGTTGAAGCGCACAAGATGGGGGGATGTGAAAACATGAACGCGGTAGCCCGCGGCTTCCAGAATGGCGCGCAGAAACGCGATCACCGAACCCTTGCCGTTGGTGCCCGCCACATGAACCACCGGCGGCAGGTTGTCGTGCGGGCGGCCAAGATCGTCCAGCAACATCTCGACCCGTTCCAGCGAAAGGTCGATCAGCTTGGGATGTAACTGCGTCAGACGTTCAAGGATCGCATCACGGCTCAGCGGACTTGCCCTTTTCCTCCGCAGCCGGGTCGGGCGGCAGAATTTCAATTTCGCCGTCAATGTCGGCGACCGATTCGGTTTCCAGCTCCGCGACGGTTTCTTCTTCCGTCTCGTCGCCCGGCATGGAAACGACATCGCCGCTGGGGCCGGGATTGCGCAGCACGTCGATGATGCGAACCAGGGTGTCGCGCAACTCGTGCCGTTCGGCCACGATATCGATCATGCCGTGATCGAACAGGTATTCGGACCGCTGGAACCCTTCGGGCAGTTCGGCGCGGATGGTTTGCTTGATAACGCGGGCTCCGGCAAAACAGATGATGGCGTTGGGTTCGGCCACCGTGATGTCGCCCAGCATGGCAAACGATGCCGAAACGCCCCCGGTCGTGGGATCGGTCAGCACCACGATGTAGGGAAGCCCTGCGTCGCGCACTTCGTCCACCGCAATGGTCGTGCGCACCATCTGCATCAACGAAAGAATGCCTTCCTGCATGCGCGCGCCACCCGACGACGGAATGACGATCAAGGGCGCTTCCTGAACAACGGCCAGCCGTGCCGCGGCCAGCAGGCCATCGCCAACGGCCATGCCCATGGACCCGCCCATGAAGCTGAAATTAAACGCCGCGACCACCACGTTCATGCCGCCCATTTTGCCATGGGCCACGCTGAGCGCGTCGCGTGTGCCGGTTTTGCCGCGCGCATCCTTCAGGCGGTCGGTGTAGCGTTTTTGATCTCGGAACTTCAGCGGATCGGCAATGGGTTCGGGCAGTTCGATGGTCTGGAATTCGGCCTCATCGAACAGCATTTCCATGCGTTCCTTCGCGTCCAGCCGCATGTGATGGCCGCAATGGGGACAAACGCGCAAGTTCACCGCGAGGTCACGATGGAAAATCATCTGCTCGCAGTTTGTGCACTTGTGCCAAAGGTTTTCGGGAACCTCTTTTTGCCCGACCAGTTCGCGCAGCTTGGGCCGGACCCAGTTTTTCAGCCAGTTCATTGTGCGGGCTCCTTGGATCGACCTGCGGCGACGCCTTGCGCCAGCTCTCTAACTTTCGTCAACACTGCATCCTTCAACACCGATTTAGCCTTGCCGTCGGCATCCAGATTCCCGGCCACCAGATTTACCAGCGCCGAACCGACCACAGCGGCATCCGCCACCGCTGCCACGTCGGCGGCCTGTTCGGGCGTTGTGATCCCGAAACCGACCGCGATGGGCAACGGCGTAAACCGGCGCAGCCTTGAAACCGCGTCTTCAATGGCCGAGGCGGCTGCCGACGCGGTTCCGGTGATACCGGTTATCGACACGTAATAGACGAAACCGCTGGCATTGGCCAGAACCCTTGGCAGGCGCGCTTCGTCGGTGGTGGGCGCGGTCAGGAAGATAAAGTCGATACCGGCGGCCTGGGCGGGCAGGCACAGATCGGCTTCTTCCTCGGGCGGCAAATCAACAATAATCAGGCCATCGACGCCCACTTTGGCCGCTGTTTTGACGAACCGGTCGACCCCGAAGGCGTAAACGGGATTGAAATATCCCATCAGAATAATCGGCGTGTCGTCGTCGGATTTGCGGAAATCCGCCACCATATCGAGTGTTTTTTGAACGTTCATTCCGGCGGCCAGCGCGCGCTGCGAGGCCAGCTGAATGGCCGGGCCGTCGGCCATGGGGTCGCTGAACGGCATGCCCAGTTCGATCAGGTCTGCGCCCGCGTCGGGAAGCTGCTCCAGAATGCCGGCCGAAGTGGCCGGGTCGGGATCGCCCGCCGTCAGAAACGTTACCAGCCCGGCGCGCCCGGCGGCTTGCAGGGCGGTGAAACGGCGCTCGATTCGTTTGTGCGCGGTCATATTTCCACCCCCGCCAACGCGGCCACCGTGTTCAAGTCCTTGTCGCCGCGTCCGCTCAGGTTGAGGACCAGCACGTTGTCGGGGCCAAGGCTGCCCGCGATTTTGGCCACGTGGGCGATGGCGTGGGACGATTCGAGCGCCGGGATAATGCCCTCCAGCCGTGTACACATATGAAAAGCATCCAAGGCCTCGTTATCCGTTATCGAGACGTATTCGACCCGCCCGGAATCGAACAGCCAAGAATGCTCGGGTCCGATGCCCGGATAGTCCAGCCCGGCGGAAACCGAGTGGGCCTCTTCAATCTGGCCGTCCTCGTCCTGCAGCAAATAGGTGCGGTTGCCGTGCAGCACGCCCGCCTTTCCGGCAGTCAGGCTGGCTGCGTGCCTGCCGGTCTCGATGCCTTCGCCCGCGGCTTCCACTGCGATGATGCGAACGTCCGCATCGTCCAGAAACGCGTGAAACAGCCCCATGGCGTTGGAGCCGCCGCCGATACAGGCCACCAGGGTGTCGGGCAGGCGCCCTTCGTGTTCCAGAATTTGGGCGCGGGTTTCCTCGCCGATGACGGATTGGAAATTGCGCACCATGGCCGGAAAGGGGTGCGGCCCGGCGGTGGTGCCGATCAGATAGTAGGTGCTGTCCACGTTGGAGACCCAGTCGCGCAGGGCGTCGTTCATGGCGTCTTTGAGCGTCGCCGAACCCGACGTGACCGAGCGCACCTCGGCCCCCAGCATCTTCATGCGAAACACGTTGGGAGCCTGGCGTTCGATGTCCGTCTGGCCCATGTAGATGACGCACGGGATATCAAACAGCGCGCACACGGTCGCCGTGGCGACGCCGTGCTGACCCGCCCCGGTTTCAGCGATGATGCGGGATTTGCCCATGCGCCTGGCCAGCAATATCTGGCCGATGCAGTTGTTGATCTTGTGGGCACCCGTGTGGTTCAGGTCTTCGCGCTTAAAATAGATTTTGGCCCCGCCGAACTTCTCGCTCATGCGCCGCGCGAAATAGAGCGGGCTGGGACGGCCCACGTAGTGCTTCAAATGACCGCCCATCTCGGCGGCGAAAGCCGGATCGTCGCACGCTTCATTGTAGGCGCGTTCCACGTCCAGGATCAGCGGCATTAACGTTTCGGCAACGTAACGACCGCCGTAAATGCCGAAATGGCCGTGGTCGTCCGGCCCGGAGCGAAAGGTGTTCAGTTTTTCCATAATCCACTAAATCTGTTTCGCGATCCTGAGAAACTCAACGATTTTATCGGCGCTTTTTACTCCGGGGCGGTCTTCGACGCCAGATGAAACGTCAACGGCGCGCGCACCGCTTTGTTCTACCGCGTCCTTAATATTGGCCGCATCCAGCCCGCCCGCCAGCATCCACGGCACATCCCAGCTATCGGCGGCCAGCAAATGCCAGTCAAACGAAACCGCGTTGCCACCCGGAAGGTTCGACGCCTCAGGCGGCTTGGCGTCGAACAGCAACATATCGGCGCAGGCATCATACATGTGCGAGCGCACCACATCACCTGCCGAGCCAATACTGATGGCCTTCATCACCGGCAACCCGAATTTCGCCTTGATCTCAGCAACCCGCGTCGGGCTTTCCTCGCCATGAAGCTGAAGCATGTCAGGCTTGGCCACGCTCACAATCTCATCCAGCGCCGCATCATCCGCATTAACGACGAGCCCGACTTTCTTCACGCCCGCCCCCACCAGACCCCCCAACTCGGTAGCCTGCATGGGCGTCACAAAACGCGGCGACTTGGCAAAAAACACAAATCCCACATAGTCCGCCCCGCCCTCAATGGCGGTTTGCACAGCCTCGGGCGAGCTCAATCCGCAGATTTTGACTTGGGTCGTCATTTGCCTGCAATTTCGGCGGCGATTTTTTTGGCAGCGGTGGCGGGGCTGTCGGCGGCGGTGATGGGGCGTCCGATGACCAGATAGTCGGCGCCCATGGTCAGGGCCTGGGAAGGCGTGACGATGCGGCGCTGGTCGTCGGTGGATGACCATGCCGGGCGGATGCCGGGAACCACCAGTTTGAAATCCGGGCCGCAGGCTTCGCGAAGCACGGTGATCTCGCGGGCCGAACAGACCACGCCGTCAAGGCCGCAGTCCTGGGTCAGACGGGCCAGACGTACCACCTGATCGGCGGCTGTGCCCGAAACGCCCATGGCCCCCAGATCATCGTCGCCCAACGATGTCAGAACCGTAACGCCAATAACCAGCGGTCGATCGCTCCCCGCTTCGGCTGCGGCTTGCGCTGCGGCGCGCATCATGGCAGCACCGCCGCCCGCATGGACATTGAGAATGAAGGGTTTGAGCGGAAGCGCCGCGCGCACCGCGCCCGCCACGGTGTTGGGGATGTCGTGGAATTTCAGATCGAGAAACAGCGGCAGGCCGGCGGCCTCGCAAACGCGGCGCGCACCTTGCGGGCCCTGGGCGGTGAAAAACTCCTTGCCCAGCTTGATCCCGCCGACAAGGCCTTGCAGCCCGGCGCTCAGCGCAATGGCGTGATCGGTATCACGGGTGTCGAGGGCGACAAAAATCGGGTTGGTCATTGGGGTGACGCGTCCTTGCGGCCCGGCAGGGCCAGTTGCGCAGGTTCCTGCGCCGGCTCGGCTTCGCTGGCCTGTTCGCGCAGGGCGGCGGCCTCGGTTTCGGCGGATTTGGCGCGCCGTGCGTTCATTCTGGCCCGGCTGCGGGTTCGCCCGCCCGAGAACCACGCGATAATGGCCCCGACTATCATTCCGCCAAGGATGCTGACCAGCACCACGGCAAACACCGGCACGTCCACGCTGAAGGGAGCGGGCCAGGTGTCAATGGTGACGGAACCGCGGTTATTGACGGAAAAAACGATCACCGCGAGCGCTACGGGCACCATGATGATCCACGAAATTAGACGCAACGCGTTCTATCCTTTCCAAGGTTGGGCGAAGCGCAGGATAAGGCTCCGCCGGGGCGCGGGGCCGCTAACCCGAGGGGCCGCAACCCGAATTCACATCAATATATCAGTCGTTCAGGATTTGGCGAAGCTGCTTGCCGGTCTTGAAGTATGGAATGAATTTCGCCGGTACGCTGACCGAATCGCCGGTGCGCGGATTGCGCCCCACCCGTGATCCACGTTCCTTCACGGAAAACGCTCCGAATCCGCGCAACTCGACGCGATCGCCGTCGGCAAGGGATGCCGTGATTTCCTCGAAGATGGTGGTGACGATTCGCTCTACGTCCCGGTGATAGAGGTGCGGATTGGCCTCCGCAAGGCGCGCGATCAATTCGGACTTTGTCATAGCGCGTGTCCCCTCTAGGTGCTTACTTCTGCGGGCAAACCGCCACCGAAATTGGATCGGGTCTGCACACCCGCACTCCCGCAGGCGTTTACCATATATCAGGTTGCCAAAGCGAGATGAGGCCGTCAAGTCTAAGTCTTTCAGAAAACACGGTTTTTCCCACAGATGAATCCAGAAATTCGCGCCAAACGCCGTCTTCGCGCTCAATCCTGACGTTGTGCACCGGCATGGATTCGTCGATACCGTGGGTTGCGGCCAGCCATTTTCGCGCCTTGCGCTCGCCGCCCAGCTCGTCAACGAGGCTAAGCGCCTTGGCTTGACGGCCCGTATAAATGCGCCCGTCGGCCAGTTTCAGGGCGTCCTCGCGCGCCATTTCACGGCGCTCGGCTACCAGATCCACAAAGGAATTAAAAACATCCAGAACGACCGCGCGCGTGGCCTCTCGGGCCTGTGGCGAAAAGGGCTCCATGGGGTTCGGCTGCGCCTTCAGGGGCGCACTTTTCACCGATTCGGGTTTGATCCCCAGCTTTTCAAGAAGCCCCGTGATGTCGGCCGACTGCATGATAACGCCGATGGAGCCGGTTACCGATCCGGAGCGCGCAAAAATATAGTCGGCGCCCAGTGCGGCCATATATCCGGCCGAGGTGGCCACATCGCCCATCACCGCGACCACCGGTTTGTTTTCGGCCACCGCGCGCAGGCTCAGATACAGGGTTTCCCCGCCAACCACGCTGCCACCGGGGCTGTCGATGTAAACCACGAGCGCCCTGGCGCTATTGTTTTCGGCGATCCCGCGAAGCGTGGCGTCGCGGGCGCGGTCGTCCAGAATGATACCCTCAACATTCAGAAGGGCCACATAGTCCCGCCCCGCCCACGGTGAAAACCGCCCGACCGCTGCAACGACAAGAACGAGCGCCGCCAAAATGCCGAACACCCGCCAGTAAGCGAGCCTGCGCTTCAGGCGTCGCCGGTCAATCAGTTGGTCAGCTTCAAGGGACATTGCATTTCCGCTTTATGCTCAGACGGCGCCCTTCGGGCGCCGTCTTCACAACTACTTAACTGGAAATTCGTCGCGTGGACGCGATCAGGAATCTCCGGCGTCTTCGGCCTTGTCCTCGGCTTCGGCCTTATCTTCGGCTTTGGCTTTGGCGGTTTTGGCCTTGGTCGTCTTGGCTTTGGCCGCAGTGGTCTTGGTCGCTGCGGTTTTGGCTTTGGCCTTCGGCTTGGCTTTGGCCTTCGGCTTTTCTTCGGCTTTGGCTTCCTCGGTCGCAGCTTCCTCGACCGGGGCTTCCTCGGCTTTGACTTCCTCAGCCGGTTCGGCTTCCGCTTCGGCCTTCGCCGCCGCTTTCTTCTTGGCGGGTTTCTTGGCCGGTTTGTCCTGAGCCTCGGCTTCCTCTCGCTTCTGAGCGAAGGCTGCGCCAAGGATATCGCCCAGGCTTGCGCCCGCGTCGGACGAACCGTACTCGGCCATCGCCTTCTTTTCTTCCTGGATTTCCAGGGCCTTGACCGACAGGGTCAGGCGGCGATTGCTGCGGTCGATCTGCATGACCTTGGCATCGACTTTTTCGTCCTTGGCGAAACGATCAGGACGCTGCTCACCGCGGTCGCGGGACAGGTCGTTCTTGCGAATGAAGCCGATCAGACCATCGGCGACACGAACTTCAAGACCGTTGTCAACAACCTTGGAAACGGTGCAGGTGACCACGTCGCCGCGCTTGAGCTGCGTCGTCGTCGCCTCGAACGGATCTTCGCTAAGCTGCTTGACGCCCAGGCTGATGCGTTCTTTCTCGATGTCCACGTCCAGAACCTTGGCCTGGACGGTATCGCCTTTGGTGTGCTCGGCCAAAGCTTGCTCGCCGGTCAATTCCCAGGAAAGATCCGAGAGGTGAGCCATGCCGTCGATTTCGCCGGGAAGGCCGATGAACAGACCGAACTCGGTGATGTTCTTGATCTCGCCTTCGACGGTCGATCCCACCGGATGCGATTCGGCGAAAGCATCCCACGGGTTGTTCATGCATTGCTTGAGACCCAGGCTGATCCGGCGCTTTTCCGGATCGGCGTCGAGCACCATGACTTCCACTTCCTGGCTGGTCGAAATGATTTTGCCGGGATGGATGTTTTTCTTGGTCCAGCTCATTTCCGAAACGTGAACCAGGCCTTCGACGCCGGGCTCCAATTCGACGAATGCGCCGTAATCGGTGATGTTGGTGACCCGGCCCGAGAACTTGGCGCCGGCGGCGTACTTGGATTCGACGCCTTCCCAGGGATCGGCTTCAAGTTGCTTCATGCCCAGCGAGATGCGCTGGGTTTCGGCGTTGAAGCGAATGACCTGAACGTTGACCGACTGACCGATCTGCAGGGCTTCGCTGGGATGGTTGATGCGCCGCCACGCAATATCGGTGACGTGCAGCAGGCCATCGACGCCACCCAGATCGACGAACGCGCCGTAATCGGTGATGTTTTTGACCACGCCTTCGAGAATCTGGCCTTCCTTGAGGTTGGCCACCAGTTCGGCGCGGGCCTCGGCGCGGGCTTCTTCAAGCACAGCGCGGCGGGACACGACGATGTTCGAGCGGTTGCGCTCCATTTTCAGAATTTGGAACGGCTGCGGCGTACCCATGAGGGGCGCTATGTCGCGCACCGGACGGATATCGACCTGGCTGCCCGGCAGGAAGGCCACGGCGCCGGCGAGATCCACGGTGAAGCCGCCCTTGACCCGACGGAAGATAACGCCGTTGACCCGGCGGCCATCGGCGAAAGATTTTTCCAGTTCGGTCCAGGCCTCTTCACGGCGCGCTTTTTCGCGGCTGAGCCTGACCATGCCGTCCTTGTCTTCATAACGTTCGATGAAGACGTCCACGGTGTCGCCCGCCTTAAGCGTGGAGGGCTGTCCGGGGGAGGCGAATTCCTTGGCCGGAACGCGGCCTTCCGACTTGAGGCCGACGTCGATGACGACAACATCGTTTTCAACGGCGATGACATTGCCCGTAACGACGCGGCCTTCAAAGCCGTCGCCACCCATGGACTCGTCAAGAAGATCGGCGAAATTTTCGTTTAGGAGAGCTTCGGGCACATCACCCGCAGTGTTTGTTTGTTCGGTTGCCATAGAACCAAATGTCCTTTCTAACTTTCATTTCTTTACGGGCCGACCGGTTGTATCCGGCGGTCTTTATGACAATTGAATGCTTGGATTGTTTTGCTTTCACGAATCGGCGGACGCCAAACCTGCGCACCAAATCCCATTTTTCACGACGGCAAAAGCCCTAATCACATTTGCATCGTGACCTGATGAAATTCAACGCTTCGGCAAAAACCGCGTCGGGGTCCAGCCCACCCGTATCCAGCACAAAAGCATCCTGTGCCGGTTCGAGTGGCGAAACCGCACGACTAGCGTCGCGATTGTCCCGCTCCTTCATTTCTTGCAAAACGCGGGTATGTATAGCTTCGAGCCCGCGCTCCCGCAACTCTTTAACACGCCTTTCCGCGCGAACTTCCACCGAGGCCGTAACGAAGATCTTGGCGTCGGCGTCGGGGCACACCACGGTACCGATGTCGCGGCCGTCCAAAACGGCGCCTTTGCGGCCCTGCGGTGGGTTTGCGGCAAAGGTGCGCTGGAAGTCGAGCAAGGCCTGGCGAACCGTCGGAATGGCACCCACCTTCGAGGCCGCTGCGGCGGCCGAATCGGCCCGCAATTCGGGGTCGTCGAGTTCCGAAAAGTCCAGTGTTTCTGCGGCTTTCGTGGCCTCTTGCACATCGTTCGCCGCGGCTCCGCCGCGCACGGTTTTAAGCCCCACCGCGCGGTACAGCAGGCCCGTGTCGAGCAGGGCCAGATCAAGATGTTCCGCGATGCGCCGGGCCAGCGTGCCCTTTCCGGACGCCGCCGGGCCGTCGATGGCAATGATCATTGTGGTTCCTTTTCGTGGGAAACTCTTGCACCCAATCCGTTCATCAAATCGATGAATTCAGGGAAGCTGGTGGCGATGGGCGAAGCGTCGTCAACGCCGATTCGGTCCTTTGCGGCCATGCCCATCACCAAAAATGCCATTGCGATTCGGTGATCCATGTCGACAGGAATGGTCGCACCGCCCACGGGCGGGCTTCCGTCGCCCCTGATAATCAGGCTGTCGCCGTCAATCTCGGCGTTCACGCCGCAGGCCGCCAACCCGTCGGCCATTCCCCCCAGCCGGTCACTTTCCTTGATGCGCAGTTCGGCCAGTCCGTGCAGGCGCGTGGTCCCTTGGGCGCAGGCAGCGGCCACGGCCAAAATCGGGTATTCGTCGATCATGGAAGGGGCGCGTTCGGGGGGTACGTCGACACCCACAAGTTCACTGGCCGCCACGTCAAGATCGCCAACCGGCTCCCCAGCATCGGTGCGCCGGTTGGAAATGCCGATCCGGGCGCCCATTTCGCGCAGGGTTTTCAGCAATCCATCGCGCAGCGGGTTCAGGCCGACGTTGCGAATCGTGACGGAAGACCCCTCGGTGATTACGGCCGCAACCAGGGGAAAAGCGGCCGACGACACGTCGCCCGGCACGACGATTTCGCAGGCCGACAATTCCGGCTGTCCGTGCAGACAGATGGTGCGGCCCCCGCCGGGAGTTTCCTCGACGGAAACTTGCGCACCGAAATGGCGCAGCATCAATTCGGTATGGTCGCGGGTGGGCTTCTCCTCGGTCACGCGGGTTATGCCAGGCGCGTTCAATCCGGCCAGCAATACCGCCGATTTGACCTGGGCCGAAGCGACCGGCGAGCGGAAATCGACGGGAAGTGCATCCCCGGTTCCCAAAATGGCCAGCGGCAAACGCCCTTGCGAGCGTGTTCGGAAGGTCGCGCCGAATCCCTCCAGCGGGTCGGTGACGCGGCGCATGGGGCGTTTGCAAAGCGACGCGTCGCCGGTCATGAAGCTGGTGAACGGGTGGGTTGCAAGAATTCCCATCAACAGGCGCGCGCCGGTTCCCGAATTTCCCATGTCGAGTACCTGATCGGGTTCGCGCAGGCCGCCCACCCCACAGCCGCCAATCCGCCATGCGCCACTGCCGTCCCGCGCGACCGAAGCGCCCAAAGCCGCCATTGCGTCGGCGGTGGCGACAACGTCCTCGGCTTCGAGCAAACCGTGGATGCGGGTTTCCCCCACTGCCATGGCCGCAAGCATGAGTGCGCGATGGGAGACCGATTTGTCGCCCGGAATGCGAACGTCACCCGTTAATCGTTGGGCCCGGTACGAGGTCAGGGGCGTTGTCAAGGAAATGCAGCCTTTCAGGTTCTTTGGGTCGTCAGAGGCCCCGGAATTTCCAGGGTGTTTCCATATCATACTTTTTCGGTTTCTTGCTAGTTCCTGTGGCCGCCAGGGCCTGCCAGCGGGCTTCAGGGCGGCGCGACCAAGGGTAGAACGATTGACCCGCGCCGACGACCTGAGCGCGCGCGGCCAATTAAATCAATTCAAAAAAGACGTTTTTCCACACTTTTCGGTTTTGACAGCGGGCGGAATTCGTGGCAATTGGCAAGTCGACGTGAACTGAATCGCATCAGGAGGTTTCGCGTGGCTAAATCGGAATGGGGAACAAAGCGGCATTGCCAGGGTTGCGGTGCGCATTATTACGATTTACGCCGTGACCCGCCGGTATGCCCCAAGTGCGATGCCGTTTTCGTGATTAAGCCAGTGGTTCGTCCGCGCCGCCCGCTTCCTGCCGGGCCGCGCGAAGTCGCCTCGCCAATTGTTGCGCCGAAATCGGCTAGCGATAAGGTCGCCGTTGCCGATGTGGCGGATGACGATACCGCCATCGATGTCCTTGTCGATGAAGATCAGGTGAAAACAGACGAAACGGTTGACGAGCTTGATGCCGACGCCGACGACGATTCCCTGATCGAGGACGCATCCGATCTGGGCGAAGACGAGGATGACATGTCGGAAGTGAAGGAACACATGGCCGACGACGACGTTTCGGACCGAAGTTTATAACGGTTGTTGACAGGGGCGTTTTTTTCCCTTGCCCTCGCGTAAGTTCCCCAGTAGTTTGCGCCCCCGCTGGCGGCGTTAGGGTCTAAGTCGTTCGACCGTCCGGCGGAAAATAGTATTCCTTATGGGGCCGTAGCTCAGTTGGGAGAGCGCTTGAATGGCATTCAAGAGGTCAGGGGTTCGATTCCCCTCGGCTCCACCAGTTTCAAGGCGGCCCGATCCTTAACCCGGTCGGGCCGCTTTTCTTTTTTCTTTTTTGCAAAACCAAGGGAAATCCCGGGCGTGTTAATTGTTTCGACACGCGATATGATGTAATAATATTTCCGTCGATTCGCGTCGGCGTAGGAAAACGGTTTCGTACGGAAATTAGCCCCGCCCCCAAAGACAACAAGACGGGCTTTTTCAGGGAACGCAAAGAAGCACAATATGGGTATCTCGAATTTGCAAAAAACGGGCATGGCGGGAGTTATCGCCGCCGCTCTTCTGAATACGGCGTCGGCCTATGGCGAACCGCTAACCGCCCTGCTGCCCGAGCTGCTGAAATCCCACAATCTGACCCAGGCGGCCGAGGCCGACCTCAAGGCAGCGCAGGAACGAATTCGCGCGTCCATGGGGGGCTGGTATCCGCAACTGAGCGTCACGGCCCATTATGGTCACGAAGAACAAAACAAACCGACGGGAACCGATGATACCAATCTGGTGGCGCGCAATCTGACCATCAGCGTGACCCAGTTGTTGTGGGACTTTGATTTAACGAACTCGACGGTGCGCGCGGCACGCGTTGCCCGCGAACAGGTGAACGCCACCCTTGAAGCAGCCCGTCAGAATGTGCAATTGCGCGGCATCGTCTCGTATCTGAACGTATTGCGGGCGGCCGAGATTGTCGAATTCGCCAGGCGTTCGGAAAGCAATATCAAGCATCAGGCCGATCTGGAAGACGCCCGCGTCGAACGCGGCGCGGGTTTCTCAACGGATGTTCTGCAGGCCAAGACCCAGCTGGCAGGCGCGCAGGCGCGCCTCGTTCAGGCGCAAGGCGCGCTACGCGTGGCGCGCAACGCCTATCGGGCCATGTTCTACAAGGATGCCGGCGACATCGGGCAAATGGTGCGACCGGTTCTGCCGGTGGACATGCTTCCCGCCACCGTCGAGGAAGCGGTGGTCAGCGCGCAGCGGAACAACCCGTCGCTGCTGGTTGCCAAGCTGTCCGCCGAAGCATCCAGCGAGGTCATCATCCAGACCCGCGCATCCGGGTTCTACCCGCGCATTGATGCAGTTGGTACGCTGACCTACAAGGATGACGATGGCGGCACCGTCGGTTCGCAAAACGAAAGCATCGGAAAGGTGCAGGTGTCGTGGCCGTTTAACCTGGGGCTGACCGCAGTCAACAGCGTACGCGCCGCCGAGGGTGACTATCTGGCCACCCAGAAACGCTACGCCGACGCCCGCGAACTGATTGAAGAGCAGACGCGCAACGCCTGGGAAAACCTGAAAACGGCGACCGAAAACGCCGAACTGCTCAAGAATCAGGCGAATATCGCGGCTGAATTCCTCGAACTCGCACGTAAGGAACAACAACTCGGACGGCGCTCGTTGCTGGATGTGCTGGCCGGAGAAACGACCCTGGTGAATGCCAGCAGCGATGCGGCCTCGGCCGAGACCGACGTGTCCATCGCCGTATTCAGCCTGCTGGCCGCAATGGGCGTTCTGGACGATAGAATAGCAACAAGACTTGACGGATAACGCCTGACCTGGCGGGCCATTGGGCCCGGACGGCAACAATCCGCTAAGCGGAGGAAAGAAACCGTGAACGTAAGCGTTCCCGGCAATATTGAAGGACTGACGGAAGCAACGTCGGGCCAAAGCGCCATTACTCTTCTCGATGCCGAGGCGGGTGTGCCGCTGGTCGTGCCCGGTGGCCGCTGGATGCTGGGCGCCGACTTCGTGCGTCAGGGCCCCGATCTATTGCTGGTCGGCAAGGATGGCCAGCAGGTTCTGATTAAAGGCTATTTCACCTTTGAAAACCCGCCCGACCTGTTAAGCGGCGACGGTGCGAAAATTACAGGCGATCTGGCCGCTAAAATGGCCGGTCCCGTAGCACCGGGCCAGATTGCCCAGGCCGGTCCCGATGCCAGTCCGTCCGAACCCATCGGAAAGATCGAAACGGCCGAGGGCGCGGTCAACGTCACCCGCGCCGACGGCACCGAGGAAACCCTGCAAAAGGGCGATCCCATCTACCAGGGCGATTTCATTGAAACTGGCGCGGAAGGTGCGGTCGGCATTATTTTCGTTGACGACAGTACCTTTTCCCTGGCCGAGGACGCGCGTATTACGCTGGATGAACTGGTCTATGACGGGGCTGCCGAAACGGGCGCGTTGAAGGCGACCCTGGTTCAGGGCGTTTTCTCGTTCATCAGCGGCAAGATCGCCAAAACCGATCCCGACGCCATGACCATCACCACCCCCGTGGCGGTGATCGGCATTCGCGGCACCACCGGCGCCATCAACCTGCCGCCCAACGCGCAACTGACCGTCGTTTTGACGTCGGACGCAGGGGGCGGGGTTGGTGAAATCTCGGTCTTTAACGACGCCGGCGTCCAGGTCTTGAACCAGCCTTTCCAGGCGACCCAGGTGGCCGGACTGAACCTGCCGCCTTCCGGCACCTTCACCATGACAACCGAGCAGTTCAACAGCTCGTTCGGAAAGACCGTCGCTATCCTGCCGCCGTCGCCCGCCCCCGCCGGTGGCAGCGATGAAGGTGATGCCGGAGAAGGCGATGGTGGCGATGCCGCGGAAGGCGGCAACGAAGAAAACGCCGAAGGTGAAGGCGAAGGCGAAGGCGAGGGTGAGGGTGAGGGTGAGGGTGAGGGTGGCGAGGGCGAGGGCGAACCCGGTCCCGAAGGTGAAGGCGAACCCGGTCCCGAAGGCGAGGGCGAACCCGGTCCCGAAGGTGAAGGCGAACCCGGTCCCGAAGGCGAGGGCGAACCCGGTTCCGAAGGCGAGGGCGAACCCGGTCCCGAAGGCGAGGGCGAACCCGGTCCCGAGGGTGAAGGCGAACCTGGGGGCGAAGGTGGTGAACAGGTAGCGGAAGGTCCCGGAGGCCCAGAGGGTCCGGAAGGCCAAGAGGGACCGGAAGGCCCGGAAGGTCCGGAAGGCCCAGAAGGCCCGGGCGGCGGCGTTGATGAAGCGGTGGAGCAGGCGCTCGCCGAAGGAGCAACTCCCGAGGAAGCCTTTGCCGCTGGCGCCGAAGCTGCGGCCGCTGAAGCTGCAGCTGCCGGTGCGGATCCCGAACAGGTTGCGGCGGCTACCGGCGCTGCCGAGGACGCATTCCAGTCCGCCATTGCCGGTGGAGCTACGCCCGAAGAAGCCATGCAAGCCGCCGGCGATGCGGCTGCGGCGGCCGCACCGGGTGTGTTTGGTGGTCCTGATGGCCTTGGTGGTATTGGTCCAGGCGATCCAGGCGCAGGCGGATTCGGACCACCCGGAGGCGATCCGTTTGGCGGAAATGATCCGTTCGGGGGGAATGATCCGTTTGGCGGAAACGACCCGTTTGGCGGAAACGATCCTTTCGGGGGAAATGATCCGTTTGGCGGAAATCCCTACGACCCGTTCGGCGGCAATCCATATGATCCATTAGGCGGTGATCCTTTTGATCCGTTCGGTGGCGATCCGTTTGATCCGCTGGCTGGTAACCCATTTGATCCGCTTGGCGGCGATCCTTTCGATCCCTTTGGCCCCGACCCGTTTGACCCGTTCGGTCCCGATGACAACAACGATGACGGCCCCGATCCGGAAGTCGATATTCCCTTCGATGAGGTTCTGATCGCTACCACGGGCGACGACGCGCTGGCGGGTGGCCCCGGCAATACTGAGTTCGTCATGGAACAGGGCACGGGACCGGACGCGTTACCGTCGGGCACCCTTGGTGGCACCGATACGGTCGATGGCGGCGGCGGGACCGATCAGATCACTTTTGATTATCTGCACGAGGTTTCTGGTTATCTGGACGCCGCCGACTCCAGCCTGTCGATTTGGGATTGGGGCTCGGTCGGCAGTTATGATCCCGACTATTTGATCGATATGGAAACTCCGGTCGGATCGGTGACGTTTTCCAATCTGGAGTTCGTCTATTTCGGTTCCTACGACCTGACTGACGACGCCCAGTTCCCGACCCTTGATTGTGGCCAGGGGTTTGTTGGCGAATTCGTTGCGGGCGGGGCCGGAAATGATGAGATCAACTTCAACGGAAGCACCGCCGACGGTTGGTTTGCCGAAGCCGATGGTGTCCTTGTGTTCGGCGGCGGTGGCGACGACATCATCTATGGCGCGGATAACGCGGCGGATGGCGACATTCTTTACGGCGGGGCCGGCAACGACGAAATCCACGGCCAGGCGGGCAGCGACGACCTCATCGCCTGGGACGGCGACGACACGCTCTATGGCGAGGATGGCGACGACACGCTGGAAGGCGAGGATGGAAACGACACCCTCTATTCCGGGGATGGATATGATAACCTGTACGGAGGCGCGGGCGACGACGTCCTGTATGCGCAAGCGGGAACGAATTATCTGTCCGGCGGCGATGGGGACGACACTTTCGATATTGCCGACGGCACCAACAATACGATCTTCGGCGGGGCGGACACCAGCAGCGGCGATGTGCTGGATTATTCCGGCCTGGGCACTTCCGTAGACATAGATTTCGTGGGCGGCATCGCGGCGACACATGGCGCCAACAGCGATACGGTCAATGGCATCGAAACCATTTATGGCAGTGACGACACCAGTGCGACCATAGACGATACATTCACGTTTTTGCAGGACCCGCTCGCGCTGGGAGTCGAACTCATCGACGGCGGGGCCGGAAACGATCTGTTCGACCTGTCGACCGGCGTGACGACAACCGCCACCCTGTTGGGCGGCGCGGACAACGATTCGGTTGTCCTTGCTTCCGGTGCGGTCCTGGGTAGTTTCGACGGCGGTGCGGGCACCGACAGTTTGACTATGGCGGCTGGGTCTTCGGCAACGGGCGTTACCGGAGTAGAAGACATAAGCGGCAGTGGCGGCGGTCTCACCCTGACGTTTTCTTCTGCTGTATCGGGCATAACCGTCGATTTCGGCGGCGGTGGCGGCGATGAGCTGAATCTGGCCGTCGGGACCAACACGCTGAACGTCGCCAACATCGAGACAATTAACGGCAATTCCGGCAATGATACCCTTACTTGGGACTGGAACGGCACCTACACGGTCGTTGGCGGCGGCGGGTCCGACAGCATATATATGCACAACGCCGGGGCTAATACTTTTACCGTTACGGATATCGGATTTGTTTACGGCAGTTCAAGCACCGACACCTTGACTTACTCTTCCGCAATCGCCTCCGCGAACATCAGCAATGTCGAGTATATCTATGGCAGTGGCGGCAACGACACCGTTACCGTGGACACCAATTTGCTGACGACCAACATTGTCGATCTTGGGGCGGGCACCGACGAACTGATTCTGGGGGGCACCGCCAACACCGCATCAATTTCCAACGTGGAAACCATCACCGGCAATGCATCGGGCGAAACGCTGACACTTGAGAGTGCCGTCGTCGGAATAGACATTGATCTGATAGGCGGTGTCGATACCCTGAACCTGGCGTTCGGGACCAACTCCCTCACCGTCACGAATACGGAAACCGTCAACGGGGCGGGCGGGGATGACGCCATCACTGTTAATTTCGGGGCGATGTCGGGCGGTGATGTGGGGGCCGGCGGCGGAAACGATACGGTGACGTATGCAGGCGGCCTTGGCGGCGAGAGTTTGGATGGCGGAGCCAATAGTGATTCGCTGATCCTGGACGGCGGCAGCTCAAGCTATGTTTTCGTTTCCAATTTCGAAACAATCACCGGCAGCACCTACGACGACACCGTTTACGCGCAGACGATGTTCATGGCAGGCGCCACGGTAGATGGCGGTGGCGGAACGGATTCCCTGAACCTGTATAACAGTGGACCCAACAACGTCACCGTTACCGACGTTGATACCATTACCGGCGGCAGCGATTTTGACACCATTGTCGTGACCGATGTCGCAACCATCATTGGCGGCGGCAGTGGCGATATGCTGACGGGCGGTTCGGGCAACGATATTTTCAAATATACCGCCGCATCGGATTCGGCCTCCGGCAACGTCGACACCATTACGAACTTTGATGCGACCACCCTCGAATACCTGGATGTCAGCAGTTTTGCGGCGAGCGCCGTCACTTTCCTGGGCGACGAAAACAGCACCTTCACGGGGGGTGGGGTAACCTCCGCCCGTTTCAACGATTCCACGAAATTGCTGGAAATCGATACGGACGGCTATAGTGGCGCGATAATGGAGATCACCCTTACAGGCGTCGCTATCGGCGACCTTGACGATACCGATTTCACGGGGGTGGCCACCTGAAGCCGTTGCCTGGATGTCGGGCGTCGCCAGCGAACTGACGAAGCTGTGCTGTGTGGATGAATATGTCGGGGCCGGAGACGTGGTCACCGGCGTTTAATAAACGACGCACATTCAATATCAAATAGCCGCCTTCGGGCGGCTTTTTTGTTGCTCGAACGGGCCTCCCGTTTGCCCCACCAGCCCCTCGCGCGTGAATTGCGCCTGCGGCGAGAAATTGCAAATGGTTTTTATTTGCAAACACACCATATTACTCCCCAGCGGCGGCACCCGGCCGGTCGTGGTGGTGGATTGTCTGCAAAGAGGTGGTGCCGGTGTTTGGCAGGTTTCTTTTCATTTCGATTATGTTGGCGGGTGTTTTGACGACGGCGATTCCGGTCGGGGCAAATCCGATCAGCGGAAACCGTATTATGACCGAGGCGAAAGCCGTTTCCCCACCCAGGGCATTTTTGGATTTTTGCGCCCGCCACCCCGAAGAATGCCGGGCCCGGAACGACGCGCCAGCAAGGGTCCAGTTGACAAGCGAACGGATGGATCAGTTGTTCGAGGTGCAGCGTTCGGTCAACTTGGCGGTCAGCTACCGGCCCGACAGTTATACCTTCGGCGAACTCGATTTTTGGGAATTCCCGTTCGTTTACGGGGATTGCGAGGACTATGCGCTGAAAAAGAAACGTGATCTGATCGCGTTGGGCTGGCCGCGCTCAGGCCTTCTTCTTACCGTCGTGCGCGTGGCGGGGGGCGGGCTGCATATGGTATTGTCGGTCCCAACCGATATCGGCGATATCGTTCTGGATAACCGCATGTCGGGCCTCGCCCTGTGGAGTGCGCTGGACTACCGTTGGCTTACCAGACAAAGCCGGTATGACGAATCCCGATGGGTCAAGCTGGCGGTGAGCGGCGCAGCCGATTTCGGGCGGGAAAGGGGAATAGGGCTGGACGGAACCGTTTCGCTCGGCGATTAGAGAATAACTCGGCTGAAAATGCTTTAGGCGTCGCCGATCAGTTCCTGGACTTTTGCAATAAGATCCTTCGGCGAAAATGGCTTTTGCATTGTGGCCGTGGCGCCGAGTTCGATCGCCGCCTGGGCCGAACGTTCCGGCGTTGTCGCACCCCAGCCGCCCGAAATGGCCAGGATTTTGACCTCGGGCCATTTTTCCTGAACATCGCGAATGACCTCAAGCCCGTCTCGTCCCGGCATGAAAATGTCGGTAATCACAAGCGAATACCCGATTTCGTCAAATCCGGTTTCGCCCATGTCCCAGGTTGGCGCGATGACCGCCTGATATCCGGATTCCGTCAGAATATCAGCCAACAGGTCACGAACCATGGCCTCGTCGTCAACGATCAAAACACGCTGTCTTCGTTTTAGGGGCACGCCGTCTTTTCCTTGCTCAAAAGCATTGCCCGCATTGTTCTTCGGAATGGCGACGAAATCAACCTTGTCTCTGCCTGCCAGGGCCGGAAACCTTTCCGACCCTGCGCTTTGACGGGCAAAAGAAAATGGCATGAAGGTTGCGAGACAGGGGAAAAGGCTGGAAAACGAGGGATTCCAGGTGATGATTCGCAAAGAAGAAGGCAAAATGCATCGCAATTCGATTGAATATGAGCCAACGGACGAAATCGACCGCTTGGCCCGAATGGCCGTCTATTACGAGGGCCTGGGCTGCGTCGAAGTGGCGCGTTCGCTCAGGCAAATGGTTGCGGCCCGGAAAGCCGACAGCGAAGACCCCCAGAACTAAGCCCAAATCCGTATCCGGCGAAACGACGAATTGTCCTTGCCGTTGATCCTGAAAACCGCGCGACGCCCCCGAGTTCAGTGCGCGATAAACACCGACAATTTTGCCTCGGCGAGAACGTGTCTCGTTGTTCCGCCAAATATCATCTGGCGCAGCCGATTGTGGGTGAAGGCTCCTTTCACCAGCAGGTCCGCCCCCAGCGCCGCCGCTTCTTCCAAGATAGCCTTGCCCGATGACCGGCGGTCTGCCTGAACGCTCGTGGCCACGGCGTTTATTCCCCCACGGGTGAGGTGCGCCGCAACCTGATCGCCGTCGGGACCGGAAACCATGCCGCCCACGGCGCCTTCAACCGAAAGCACCCATACTTTTTTTGCGTCCTTCAGCATGGGCTTCGCGAAGGCGATGGTGCGGGCGGTTTCTGTGCTGGCGTTCCAGGCGATCACAACGGTTTCGCCCAGCGTTTTGGGCGCAGTTTCCGGCGCGATCAGCAGGGGCCGTCCGCTGTCGAACAGGGCGGCGTCGTACAGGGGCGACCATTCCCCCGATGTTTTGGGTGAAGCGCGGGCCATGACGATAAGGTCAAACAGACGCCCGTATTCGCCGACCACGTCATCGGGCTCACCTTCGATTTCCCGCCACCACGCGGTTGGACCATCCTCGTCCGAGGCAAGTTCGCGAAAGGCAATGCCGTGCTCGTTCATGAAGGCGCTGAAGCTTTCGCGCGCCTTATCGGCGTTTTCATCCCAATAATCGTGGTACTGAGAAAGAAAATGCGCCGGAACCGGCGCACGCGGAACCATGGGCGGCGCGGAACGGATGAACAGCCCCTCGATATACGAACCATATCGTTTGGCGATCATATGCGCTGTTGCAAGGGCGGCTTCGACCGATTCGTCAACGAGTAGCGGCAGGAGTATCGTTTTCATGGAACACCTCCTACGATGCTTCGTCAGTGCCCCGTATTATAGCAAAATCCGGCGCGCGCGGACAGGGATGCGGCACCCCCGCTCATGGCCAAATTCGCGAATCCATAGAGGATTCGCATATTGCAAAGCATCTTTCCCTGAAAGGTATGAATTTCCAGGAGGGGGACAAATTGATTTCGCTAAAAACGGCTGAATTCTGCCATTTTTGATAACTGGCATGTGAATTGCGATGCTTACGCCGCACAACTGCTTTCGAGCAGACCGCCGATCATCGGACGGAAAAATCCGGGGTTGACGTGGTGGTGGTAGATAGCTGCCTGAAATGGCGGTTAACAACTTCCCCTGAAACTGTGTGGGTCCGGAGATACCTTCCCCCCCCAACTATAATCTCCGGACCCGACTTTTCTTTCTTCGCGCGACGTCGCCTAAAACCCCTTTTCCATATCGACCAGATGGCGCGGCGCTTCGCCTGCCTGCAGGCGGCGAAAGTCTATGGCGATTTCGGCCGCCGCGGTGCGCGGCGTGGTCTTGCTGGCGACGTGGGGCGTAAGGATAGCCCCGGGGTGGCTCCAGAAAGGATGGTTGTCGGGTAGCGGTTCGGAAACGAAGGCGTCCAGCACGGCGCGTTCGACCCGGCCCGCATCAAGTGCGGCGATCATGTCGGCGTCAACGATATGGGCGCCGCGCGCAAGGCTGATGACAAATGCGCTCTCAGGCAACATGGACAGCGTCTCGGTGTTGATGATGCCGCGCGTTTCGTCGGTAAGGGGCAGCAGGACGATAAGGATTTCGGTGCGGTTCAAAAACGCCTTCAATTGATCCGCGCCGACGAACGAGGTCACGCCGTCGATAGATTTTTCCATGGCGTCCCAGCCCGCAACGTCAAACCCAAGGGCCGCCAGCCTGGTCGCCGCGTCTGTTCCCAAAACGCCAAGGCCCATGACACCCACGCGCCGTTCGCTGGCTTCCGGATAGGCGATTTGCAGCCATTCCCGGCGTGCCTGCAATCCCGCGTAATGATGAAGCCCACGATGAAAATGCAGGGCCCAGTGAATGGCGAAGTGGGTCATATCCACGGCCAGCAACGGATCGACCATGCGCGCCAGCGGAATGTGGTGCGGGAAATCGGGATCGGCCAGCAGGGCGTCAACACCCGCCCACAGCGACAGCACGGCCTTCAGGTTGGGGAGATTGCCAAGGATGCCGGAATGAGGAACGCCGATGATGGCGTATTCGATGTCCGAAACATCGCCCATGGCGTCGGGCCACACGCGAATGTCCTGCTCGGGCAGATGTCCCCGAAGCAGGGGCAAATAAGTTTCCGTGTTTCCTTCTTCCGTGCTCATGAATAGGATAGCCAAGACGGGATTCCTCCGCTTCTTGATGTTTTGTCAGGTGGCGACGACGCCGGTTTCATCGGCGCGCATATGAAAGGCTGCGGCCATGAGGGCCCTTGTATAAGCTTCTTTGGGGTTGGCGAAAACCTTATCCGCCGTTCCAGCCTCAACCACGCGCCCCCGGCGCATGACAATCACGTCATGGGCCAGCGCGCGCACGACTTTCAAGTCGTGGCTGATGAACAGATAGGCCAGATTGTGCCTTTTTTGCAGATCGCGTAGCAGATCGACGATTTGCGCCTGAACCGACATGTCCAAAGCACTTGTCGGTTCGTCCAGAACCATGAAATCGGGCCGCAGAACGAGGGCGCGGGCAATGGATATGCGCTGACGCTGGCCGCCCGAAAATTCATGGGGATAGCGGTCCTGCATGTCCGCTTGCAGGCCAACCTCCTTCAGCGTTTTGCCGATGATGGCGCGGCGTTCATCAAAACTGCCGCCGATGCCATGGACAAGCAGGCCTTCCTCAACAATCTGGCCCACCGACAGTCGTGGGCTCAGGCTGCCGAAGGGGTCCTGAAACACCATCTGCATTTGCCTGCGCAGGGGTTGCAGTGATTTCCAGCTGCGCCCGTGGATGGCCTCGCCGTGAAACTCGATGTCACCGTCGCTTTTTTCCAGCCGCAACAGGGCGCGGCCCAAGGTGCTTTTGCCCGATCCGCTCTCGCCGACAACGCCCAGAGTCTGGCCCGCCCGAACGGTGAGCGAAATACCGTCCACGGCCTTAACGTGATCGACCGTGCGCCGCACGATGCCCTTGCGAATGGGGAACCAAACCTTGGTGTTGTCGGCAGCCATAACCAGCGGCGCCTCGGCGTCGGCGATCAGCGGTCGGCCCGACGGTTCGGCGGCCAGCAGGCGTTTCGTGTATTCATGGTCGGGTTGCGTGAACACGGCTTCGGTCACGCCGGTTTCGACGATTTCCCCGTCATTCATGACGCAGACCCGTTCGGCCATGTGGCGCACGATGCCCAGATCGTGTGTGATCAGCAACAGCGCCATGCCCAACTTGGCCTGTAGCTCCTTTAGCAATTTCAGGATTTGCGCCTGAACCGTCACATCCAGCGCCGTCGTGGGTTCATCGGCGATCAGTAAATCGGGCTCATTGGCCAGCGCCATGGCGATCATGACGCGCTGTTGCTGGCCGCCGGAAAATTCGTGAGGCAGGGCGTCCAGCCGCGTCAACGCTTCTTCAAGCCCGACCAGATGCAACAATTCCTCGACCCGGTCGCGGGCCTCGCGCCGTCCCATCGACTTGTGAACGAACAACACTTCGTTGATTTGCTGCTCAATGTCGTGTAGCGGGTTGAGCGAACTTAACGGCTCCTGAAAAATCATGGCGATGCGGTTGCCGCGCAATTCGCGCATACGCCCGTGGCCCGCGCCCATCAATTCTTCGCCCGCGAATTTCACGCTGCCGCCCGGATGATGGGCCAGCGGGTATGGCAATAGCTGCAATACAGAAAGCGCGCTAACCGATTTTCCCGATCCGCTCTCGCCGACCAGCGCCAGACTTCCGCCAGCGTCAATGTCGAACGAGACGTCCCTCACGGCCTCGGCCTCACCGAACGACGTATGAAGATCGCGAACTTCGAGAAGACGGCTCATGATGCCGCCTCCTTGGCCGCGAGTTCGGTCGCCGCGCCTTCCTTGGCGGGCGGGGCCGCGAACACCTTGCGCGGGTCAAGCGCGTCGCGAACGCCCTCGCCGATGAAAATAAGCAAACTCAGCATGATGGCCAGCACGAAAAAGGCGGTCAGGCCCAGCCACGGCGCTTGCAGGTTGTTCTTGCCCTGATTAAGCAGCTCACCCAGCGACGCCGATCCCGGCGGCAGGCCGAAGCCCAGAAAATCCAGCGCCGTCAGGGTGGTGATGGCCCCCGACAGAATGAACGGCAGAAACGTCAGCGTCGCCACCATGGCGTTGGGCAGAATGTGTTTGAACATGATCTTGGCGTTGGATACACCCAGCGCGCGGGCGGCGCGTACGTAATCGAGATTGCGCGCCCGCAGAAATTCGGCGCGCACCACGCCAACCAGCGCCATCCAGCTGAACAGCAACATCAGGCCCAGCAGCCACCAGAAATTGGGCTCCACCACGCTGGCCAGAATGATCAGCAAATACAGGACCGGCAGGCCCGCCCACATTTCAATGAAGCGTTGGAAGAAAAGGTCGATCAAGCCACCGAAAAACCCCTGAACCGCGCCCGCGGCAACGCCCACGATGGAACTTAAAATCGTCAGCACCAGCCCGAACAGGACTGATATGCGAAAGCCGTAGATCATGCGCGCCACAACATCACGGCCCTGATCGTCGGTTCCCAGCCAGTGTTTGGCCGAAGGTGCTGCGGGTGCGGGCTCGTTGGAATCAAAGGTCACGCTGTCAAAGGTGTACGGGATAAGCGGCCAGACAATCCAACCCGCTTCCTCGATCATTTCAATGATTTCGGGATCGCGGTACTCGGTTTCGGTTTCCAGAAACCCGCCGAAATCGGTCTCGGGGTAAGCCACCAGGAAGGGCACAAAATAACTGCCCTCAAATTGAACCAGCAACGGCTTGTCGTTGGCCACGCCTTCGGCGAACAGGCTGCCGAAAAACAGGAACAGGAAAATCCACAGCGACCAGAAGCCGCGCGCGTTGGCGCGGAAACCCGCCAGCCTGCGCTCGGTGACCGGAGAAATGCGAATGCCCAAAAACCGACGCATCTCTCTATGCATATCTCTATGCATCTCTGGCCTCGAAATCGATGCGCGGATCGATGACGTGATACATGACGTCGCCGATCAGGTTCAAAATCAAACCCAGCAGGGTGAAGAAGTAGAGCGCGGCGAACATCACCGGATAGTCGCGGTTGATGGCCGCCTCGAACCCCAGCAGCCCCAGCCCGTCCAGCGAAAAGATGATTTCGGTCAGCAATGCGCCCGTAAACAGGATGCCGACGAAGGCACCGGGAAATCCGGCCACCACGATCAGCATGGCGTTGCGAAACACGTGGCCGTACAGAACGCGATGCTCGGTCAGGCCCTTGGAGCGCGCGGTGGTCACGTACTGCTTATTGATTTCCTCCATGAACGAATTCTTGGTCAGCATGGTCAACCCGGCGAACCCGCCGATGACCAGGGACAGGACCGGCAAGGCGATATGCCAGAAATAATCGCCCACTTTCGCCAGCGGGCCGAGATCGGCGAAATCGTTCGACGTCAATCCGCGCAGGGGGAACCAATCCAGATAGCGCCCGCCCGCAAACACCACAATCAGCAAAATGGCGAACAGGAACGACGGCACGGCGTTGCCCACCACCACCGCGCCGCTGGTCCACACATCAAAGCGGCTGCCGTCGCGCACCGCCTTGGCAATGCCCAGCGGAATGGAAATCAGATAAATCAGCAGCGTCGTCCACAGCCCCAGCGAGATCGAAACCGGCATTTTTTCCAGCACCAGATCGACCACCTTGCGGTCGCGAAAAAAGCTGTCGCCGAAATCAAACCGCACGTAATTGCCGATCATCATGACAAAGCGCTCGTACAGGGGCTTGTCGAACCCGAACTGTTGTTCGATTTCTTTTATGATTTCGGGGTCCAGCCCGCGCGCGCCGCGGTATTTGCTGTTTCCGCCACTTCCCCCTGATTGGCCGGCCCTGACTTCGCCGCCGCCCGACCCGCTGACCCGGGCCGTGGCCTCAACCGCAATGCCCTGAATTTGCGCAATCATCTGCTCGACGGGGCCACCCGGCGCGGCCTGCACGATGATGAAATTGATCACCATGATCCCGAACAGGGTCGGAATAATCAGAAATATGCGGCGGATGATATAGGCGAGCATCGGGGTTCGCTTACTCCGGTTTCAGGGCTTTCTTCCCTGATTGAACGGATGTTTCCTTTTCGGGAACGATCCACCAGGCGTCAAACTGCGCACCGTCCTGCGGGGTGATTTTGGGGCGGCCGAAAACATCCCAATAGGCAATGCGATCCGCGCCTAGATGGAATTGCGGCACCAGATAGTGACCCCACTGAAGCACCCGGTCCAGCGCACGGCAATGGGCCACAAGGCTTTCGCGATCGGGCGCAGCGATCAGCTTTTCGATCAATTCGTCGATAATCGGATCGTTGATGCCGATGAAATTGCGGCTGCCTTTTTGCGTGGCCGCCGCCGATCCCCAGAAATTCCGTTGTTCGTTGCCCGGCGACAAAGACTGCCCCCAGACAAAGGTGATCATGTCGAAATCGAAGGTCTCCAGAAGCCGCAGGTACTGGGCGGTATCAACGGTGCGAACGCGCGCTTCCACGCCCAGGCGTTTCAGGTTTTTGGCAAAGGGCAGGGAAATTCGCTCGAACTCGGGGCTGACAAGGGTGATGGTGAAATCAAGCGCCGCTCCGGTTTCGGCGTGAACGCGTTTTTGGTCCTTGATCACCCACCCGGCGTCCTTTAGCAGCTTGTCGGCGATGCGCAGGTTGGATCGGATACGGCCCGTGCCGTCTGTTTCGGGCGGCTGGTATTCTTTGGTGAAAACCTCGTCGGGGATTTTGCCTCGGAAGGGTTCCAGAATTTCCAGTTCGTCCTTGCCTGGCAGGCCCTTGGCCGCCAGTTCGGAATTGTCGAAAAAACTGCGGGTGCGCCGGTACTGGCTGTAGAAAAGGTTCTTGTTGGACCATTCAAAGTCAAACGCATATGTCAGCGCCTGACGGACCCGCTTGTCGGTGAAGATGTCGCGCCGTGTGTTGAAAACAAAACCCTGTATGCCCGACGAGCGGCTGTGCTTGAACGTATCCTTGACCAATAGCCCCTTGTTTACGGCAGGAACGTCGTAGGCCGTAGCCCAGTTCTTCGATGAATTTTCCACTCTGAAATCAAATGCGCCCGCCTTGAAGGCTTCCAGCTGAACCGTGCGGTCGCGGTAGTAGTCGTAGGAAATCTCATCGAAATTATGACGCCCGACATTCAGCGCAATGTCTTTGCCCCAGTAATCGGCCACTCGCCCGTAAACAATTCGGCGTCCGGCCTCGAACGACTTGATGCGGTACGGCCCGCTGCCCAGGGGCGGCTCCAGGGTCGTCTTGTTGAAATCGCGTGTCTCCCAGTAGTGTTTCGGCAGCACTGACAATTGGCCCAGAATCAGGGGCAGTTCCCGGTTATCGCCGGGTTTGAAGACGAATTTGACGGTGCGTTCGTCAATTTTCTCGGCGCGTTCCACGCTGGCGTAATAAAACCTGTAAAACGGCGCGCCCTTTTCACGCAGCATGTTGAACGAAAACAACACGTCATCGGCGGTGACGGTTTTCCCATCGTGCCAACGGGCTTCTTTGCGCAACGTAAACTGCACCCAGGAACGGTCTTCGGGCGTTTCAATGGTTTCGGCCAGCAGGCCGTAATGGGTGAAGGGTTCGTCGTGTGAGGTTTCGGTCAGGGTGTCGTAGGTCAGGCCCAGGCCGATTGCCGCTTCGCCTTTGATAATGAAGGGATTGAAACTGTCGAACCCGCCGGTGCTGGCGCGGCGAACGGTTCCGCCCTTGGGCGCATCCGGATTGACGTAATCGAAATGCTTGAAATCAGGCCCGTATTTGGGTGTGCCGTGCATGGCCAGGGCATGACCCTTGGCCGCCTCGGCTCCCCCGACGTTCCACAACAGAAGCATCGTGGCTAAAAGCAAAATATGGCCCATTGGCACTATTCCCTAACCCGTCAATAAAATTTCGGCAGCCTTGTGCATTGCGGCATCCCCCGCCGCCAAAACCGTTCCGTCCGATGATAGGCCGAGCGCAGCGCCGTTCCAGTCCGTAATTTTGCCGCCCGCACCCTCGATCACCGGTACCAGCGCCAGATGATCGTAGGGGCTCATGCCGGCTTCGGCCACGAGATCAAGATTGCCCGACGCCAGCAGGCCGTAGGAATGACAATCGCCGCCCCAAACGGTTTGCCGGACGGCGGCTTTCAGCGCGGCGAAAGCGGTGGCGTCGCCACCCAAAAACATGCCGGGCGAGGTCGACGCCATCCACGCTTCGTCCAGGTTTCCGCAGGCCCTTGTTCTTACAGGTTTGCCGTTGCGCGTGGTCGGTTGGCCTTCAACACCCAGCCAGCGGTGGCTCAGGGCCGCGCAATCAATAATGCCTACGATGGGTTTGCCGTCTTTCAGCAACGCGATCAGGGTGCCGAACAGCGGCTTGCCGATGACGAATGACTTCGTGCCGTCGATGGGGTCCAGCACCCACACATATTGGGCGTCGGTGCGCGCCTGCCCGTATTCCTCGCCGAAAATCCCATGATCCGGAAACTCGGCCTCAATGATTTCGCGCATCGCCGCTTCGGCCTGCCGGTCGGCGATGGTTACCGGGCTGGCGTCGGCTTTTTTTTCGGCTTCGATGCTTGCGCCGAAATAGGACATGGTAATGCCGGCGGCGGCATCTGCCAGCTGCCCGGCCATGTTGATCAGGTTTGCCTCAACCGTCATGGCAGCGATACCGGGGCATCGCTTTGTCCCCGCAAAAACACGATCACGGCGGCCCGGTCGGCGGCCTTTTTGATTCCGGCAAAAGCCATCTTGGTGCCGGGCGCATAGGCTTTGGGTTTGGTCAAAAAGGCGTTCAGTTCCTCGAACCCCCAGTTTCCGCCGAGCCCGGCCATGGCGGCAGAATATTTGAAGCCATCGCGAGCGGCCCGGTCGGCGCCGACCACGTCCCACAGGTTCGGCCCCACCTTGCTGGCTTCGCCTTTGCCGATGGTGTGGCAGGCTTTGCACTTTTTGAACGTTTTCTTCCCAGCGTCGGGCGAGGCGGACGCCAGTAGCGCTCCGATGTCTTCAATTTCCTCAGGCGCGGCTTGTTTGGCGGGCGCGGAAGTTTTCGCCTTGGCCACCACGGCGGCGCCCGTTGATTGCGGCGGCTGCGCTCTTGGGATCAGCGATTCGCCGATCATATGACTTCCCCAGAGAACCCACGCGGTTACCAGAACCGCGCCGCCCAGTTTTTGCAGAAAACTGAATTTCATTTATCGCAACCTTTTTACCGTGTTCCCGGCGTGCGGGAATCGCTGTCGTTTCGCAAATGACGTTTTACGGATCCGTCTGAGCGGGTATATGGTGCATGTTTCCTCGGAAGAAAAGAAGTCCAAAACCATGAGTTCGCCAACAAATCCCATCGTAATCATCCCCGCGCGCATGCAGTCCGTTCGCCTTCCGGGCAAGCCGCTGGCCGATATTCACGGCGAACCCATGATCGTTCATGTGTGGCGGCGCGGCATGGAAGCCGATGTGGGTCCCGTGGTCGTGGCCTGCGCCGAACCCGAAATCGCGGCGGCAATCGAGGGCGCGGGCGGTCGCGCCGTTCTGACCCGCCCCGATCACGCGTCGGGCTCGGATCGCGTATTTGAAGCGCTGAATCTGGCCGATCCCGACGGCAAGCACGACGCCATTGTTAACATTCAGGGCGACCTTCCCACTGTCGAAGCCGGTGTGGTGCGGGCCTCGCTGGCTCCGCTGGCGGATGCTTCGGTCGATATCGCCACCCTGGCGGCGGTCATAACCGAGCCGTCGGAGCGCAACAATCCGAACGTCGTGAAGGCGGTGGTCGGTTTTGGGTCCGGCCAGACCATCGGTCGCGCCCATTATTTCACGCGTGCCACCGCGCCGTCGGGGGAGGGGCCGCTGTATCATCATATCGGCCTTTACGCCTTTCGCCGCGGAGCACTAGAGAAATTCGTAACCCTGCCGCAAGGCATTCTTGAGGCCCGCGAAAAGCTGGAACAGTTGCGCGCGCTGGAAAACGGCATGCGCATAGACGTGGCCCTCGTTGACACGGTCCCGCTGGGTGTCGATACTCCCGCCGACTTGGAACGCGCCCGAGGAATGCTCAGCGCGTAATATTTTTGCAAAGGCTATCCGATCCAATGACCACCGATCCCAACAAAACCATCGCCTTCCAGGGGGTGCCCGGCGCTTACTCCGATCTGGCGTGTCGCACCAGCCGCCCCGAAATGACCACGTTGCCGTGCCGGTCGTTTGAGGATGCTTTTGAGGCGGTGCGCAGCGGCGAGGCCGCGTTGGGCATGATCCCCATCGAAAACTCAATCGCCGGGCGGGTGGCCGATATTCATCATCTGTTGCCCAATTCGAGCCTGCACATCATCGGCGAGCATTTCCAGCGGGTCGAGCATCACCTGCTGGCGCTGCCGGGCGCGCAACTGTCCGAGATCACCCACGTTCACAGCCACATTCATGCGCTGAACCAATGCCGCGACATCATCGCCGAGCTGAACCTGACGCCGGTGGTGCGCCGCGATACGGCGGGTGCTGCTGAACGCATCGCCAAACTGGGCGACAAAACCCAGGCGGTTATCGCGTCGGAGCTGGCGGGCGAAATTCTCGGCCTGAAATCGCTGCGGGCCAGCATCGAGGACGCCGAACACAACACCACGCGCTTTCTGATCATGTCGAAGGAGGCGATCGTACCGCACCGCATGGCGGGGCCGTGCATCACCAGTTTCGTGTTTCGTGTGCGCAACGTTCCGGCAGCCTTGTTTAAGGCGCTGGGCGGGTTCGCCACCAACGGCGTCAACATGACCAAGCTGGAAAGCTACATCGACGGCAAGCAGTTTGTTGCCGCGCAGTTTTATGCCGAAGTCGATGGCCATCCAGACGACCGGGGTCTTCGGCTGGCGCTGGAGGAGTTGAATTTCTTCACCCACGAAGTGAAAATTTTGGGCACCTTCACGGCCCACCCCCATCGTCTTCACAACGCGCCCAACGAAGGCGACGATTAGCCCCGGCTGCGTGTAAACCCGCCGTCGACCGGTATATTCAGTCCGGCGATGTAGGTGTTTTGCGGTCCCGCCAGAAAGGCTACCGTTCCCGCCACTTCTTCGACGCTGCCACAGCGGCGGATCGGTATGCGCTTGGCCATTTCGGCCAGTCCCGCTTCGCCCAGATTTTTGACCGACAGATCCGTTCGGATGAAGCCCGGCGCCACGCAGTTGGCGAGGATGCCGTCCTCGGCGACTTCGGCGGCGATGGACGCCGTCATTCCGTCGATGGCGAATTTGCTGGCGGTGTAGGCTTGGCGGTGTTCGCGCGCACCAATTCCCCACAGGGATGAAATGTTGACGATGCGCCCCCATCCCTTCTTTTTCATGCCGGGAATGACGGCTTTGCACATAATAAAGGGCGCGGTGACGTTGACCTGCATGATGAGCTCGAAGTCCTCGACCGCGTAGTCTTCAATGGGCCCGACCTTGTTGGTGCCCGCGTTGTTGACCAGCACGTCAAAACCTATCGCGGTGATATTTTCGGCAAAAGCCAGCGTCGCCGCACGGTCCGAAAAATTGACCGGCAGATAGTCACATCCTTTGGGGCCCTGACCGTCGGGCCTGGTTCCGGTGATGGTGACGGCCATGCCGTCGTCGCGCAGGCGTTCGGCGATGGCCCGTCCGATCCCTTTGGTGCCGCCGGTAACCAGTGCTTTTCTTTGTTCAGCCATTTTTCGTTTTTCCTTCAGGTTTCGGCCAGCCACTCATCGATGAGCCAGAGCGCGATGGAATCGGGACGCGGCAGGCGTTTGCCGTTTTCGGGCATACGCGCGATGTCTTCCCGCGTGAACCATGCCGCATCGGACAGTTCTTCAGGATTAATCTTGATATCAAACGTGGTGGCTTGCGCCCGGTAACCCAGCATCAGCGAGGCTGGAAACGGCCACGGCTGGGAGGCCCGGTAGCGCACGTCGGCGACCTGCACGCCTGCTTCTTCAAAAACTTCGCGCGCCACGGTGTCTTCAAGGCTTTCGCCGGGCTCGACGAACCCGGCCAGGGTCGAATACATGCCCGGCAAGAACCCCGGCTTGTGCCCCAGAAGGCACGACCCGCCGTCGGGTCCGGGTCGGGTGACCAGCATGATGACGGCCGGATCGGTTCTTGGAAAATGAGGTTTGGCGCAGTCTGCGTTGGTACACTTGCGAAGGTGGCCCGCCTCGGCGCTGAGCGTGGGATGACCGCAATCGCCGCAAAAGCGGTGCCGCCGGTGCCAGACCAGCATTCCCTTGGCGTAGGCCAGGATAGAGCCGTCGTCCAAAGGAAACGTGGACCCGCAGGTGCGCAGATCGGTAAATTTGCCCGGCGCGCCCATTTCGGCGGCTGCGACTTCGTCCACCGAGGACACATCGGCCGCGAAAAAAGCCGTTTCGCCGCGCAATCCCAGCAGCACGATCTCGTCGGCCCGTTCGATCACGTTTCGCGCCGCATCGCCCGAAAGATACAGTGGATCGGCGGCAACCAGATTAAGGTCGCGCCACACCGGCAGGACGCAAGTGGTGGCATCGGTCAGGCGATCGGCGACCCAATGGGTGTCCCCGCGCAAACGATCGGCTCGGTCCAGGCCCGAGCCGGTATAATAAATCCGTTTCGACATGGCGGGAAACTGCCACAACGCTCCAGATTTCGCAACGCCCCCGATGATGCAAAACCGAGAATGAATTGCCTTTTGCCGCCGTGCGAGGCAAAATCCGCGCACGAATAAATAAATGGGCGGAAATATGGTTTTGAGAACGGCGTTTGCGCTTTTGGCGGCGTTTGGATTGGCGGCATGTGCGGCCACCGGCGACACCGTGGTGTCGACCGAGGGCGGCTATGACATCCAGTCCCGAAGCGGAACCGTCAATTCCGTCAGCGTCGTTGAGGAAGCCGACTGGGAAAACGCCTGGACCAGAACCCTGCGCATCCGCCAGGGTGAATTCACGCCCAGCCTGATGGTTTTTCGCGCCGGAATCCCCTATGTCCTGACGTTTGAGAACGGCGATGACATCGCGCACACTTTCGTTGCCAGCGATTTTTTCAAGGCGGTGGCCGTGAAATCGGTGGTTCCGTCGGTGGAAGAAATCGCCAGCGGGTCGAAGCTGGTGTCGCTGCATCTGGAACCGGGCGAAAGCCGCAAAATGTCGTTCGTGGCCGTGCGCGATGGCTATTATTACTTCCGAAAAGGGCCGACGTATAAGATCGACACGGTCCACTTCTCGCCGTTTGGCGTCGGGAAGGGCGGCGCGATTTTCATCGAATAGGCGTAAGTCCCTCTTTATTCTCGCCTGAGGTCGCTGTTATATTGCGCGCGGGAGGCTGGCGGCGGACGGGCCCCTCGCCAACCCGGTCAGATCCGGAAGGAAGCAGCCGTAACGAGTTTAGGCCCGGGTCGTTTGTTCAGTCTCCCACCTAAGTCTCCCACCTGGCGG
>JADHSV010000030.1 GCA_016776725.1 Rhodospirillales bacterium | reverse complement strand
CGGTCGCATTTGCGGCCCTCCCGCGTCGTCGAGAACGCTTGATGATGCCCCGCATCACCGGCGCGTCCTCTCCTATCGGGAGGGCCGCAAATGCGATCTCAGTGAATCCGAATAGGGGAGACATGCTCTAGCCGTAAGGTGTCTTACGCGCCGTAGCGGTCTCCGAAAACAAAGGCTTCGGTTTCGCGAATGCTGGCTTCGAGTTCTTCCTTCATGATCTCGTAAAGATCGCGCACCGAAACCATGCCGACGACTTTGCCGTCTTCCACCACGGGAAGATGCCGGTAACGGCGAATACGCATGATTTCCAGGGCTTCAAGGGCGGAATCGCTGGGACCGACCGTATCGGGGTCGCGGGTCATGATTTCGCCGACGTTGATGCTCTTGGGGTCCAGACCCTTGGCCAGAACCCGCCGGGTCAAGTCGCGTTCGGTTACGATACCGGCCATCAATCCGTCTTCGGAGGTTATGACGACCGCGCCGATATCGTGGTTTACCATCAACTTCGCAGCCTCAAAGACAGCGGTCTCCGGCGGCAAGGTGTGGATACGCTGATTCGGGACGATGTCCGGAATGATTTTACGCTTCATGTTCGCAACCTCCGTTTCTCACAACGCCGCAAACACATATTCCGGTTCCGGCGTTCTTAATGGCCCTATTTGGGGGCTGGTTATGCAAACTTCAATGGCTCGGCACGTCGCAAAGCCATCGTCTATTCCTTTGTTTTCACATCGTGGGATGCATTTGCGGGCGGCGTAATTCGTACCGACGTGATCTGATGGCGCTGCCGACGCAGGATTTCAAACCGGATGTCGTGGAATATGAAGGTTTGGCCCACGTCGGGTATGCGCCGGGTTTCGTGAAGAACCAGCCCGGCAACGGTTGCCGCTTCCTCGTCCGGCAGGGTCCATTCAAATTGCCGGTTCAAATCGCGGATGGTGACGTCACCATTGACCACATAGCTGCCGTCTGGCTGTGCACGAACGCCGCTTACGGTCACATCGTGCTCGTCTGAAATGTCGCCGACGATTTCTTCAAGAATGTCTTCCAGGGTCACAATACCCATGAGACTGCCGTATTCATCGACGACCATGGCAAAATGCTCGCGTCGTTCGCGGAACGCCTGCAACTGATCGAGAAGCGGCGTGTATTCCGGAATGAACCACGGTTCGGCGGCAATTTCGACCACATCCAGCCCGGCGGTGTCTCCCTTGCGTTCCTGAACGGCGCGCAGAAGGGCCTTGGCATGAAGGATGCCGACAATGTTGTCCGGCGTTTCGCGCCACAGCGGTATGCGCGTATAGGGGCTGGCCAAGGCCTCTGAAACGACTTCCTCGGGCGATCCGTCGGCATCGATCATGATAAGATTTTTTCGGTGAACCATGATCTCGCCCACTTGCACGTCGGCCAGATCCATGACACTGCGCAGCATGGCGCGTTCATGGCGAACGGCGGTCTCGTCGCCGTCGTGAAGCTCGATCGCGCCGCGCAACTCCTCTTCGCCGCCGCCGATGGCGTCGTCATCGCGGATATCCGCACCGAAAGCGCGGAAAATTCCCCGAACCAGCCACAGAAGCGCACGGATGACCGGATGAAACAAAAAAACGATCACCCGAACCAGCGGTGCGACGCCAAGGGCCATGTCGTTGGCGTTGCGAAAGGCATAGGTCTTGGGAATGATCTCGGCAAAAATCAGGACCATTCCCGTCATGACCAGTGTGGCGTAAGCGACGCCGGCATCGCCGAAAAGATCAAGCATAATCCGCGTCGCCAATGCGGCCGCCAGAATGTTGACGAGGTTATTTCCCAGCAGCAGCGCGCTGATAAGACGGGGCCTGTCGGCATAAAGGCGGTTGACGATGGCGGCCCGGGTATTGCCGGTTTGCTCCAACTGATGGATCAGCGGCCGCGACGCTGCCGTCAAGGCGGTTTCCGCTCCGGAAAAGAAGGCCGAAAGACCCAAAAGAACGACGATTGTTACCAGATATTCAATCATTTGGCGCTCTCAGGTGTTGCCATGAGGTTAGAGGAGGCCGCGCAGGAAATCGTGTAGCAATTGCGCTTCCACATCCTGTGTCGTGAAAGCCTTGCCGATCCCGCGCGTCAAAATGAACGTGGGCCTTTTGGCCGAAACCTTTTTGTCAGACATCATGTGTCCGATGAGCTTGTCCGCCGTCCAGTGCGGTTTCGTGATATGCGCAATGCCCGTGGGGAGCCCCAACTTTTCCAGATGGGCACGCGTACGGCGCGCATCCCCGGGCGGGCACAGGCCCAGCAACACGGACAACTCGGTCGCCACCATCATGCCGATGGCCACCGCTTCGCCGTGAAGCAGGGCGTCCCCATATCCGGTTTCCGCCTCGAAGGCGTGGCCGAACGTATGGCCGAAGTTCAAGAGTGCCCGGCGTCCGGTCTCCTTTTCGTCCTCGGCCACGGTTTCGGCCTTGGCTGCGCACGCGCGTAATACCGCCTCGCGGCGAATTTCCCGGTCACCGCCACAAAACGCGACACCGTTTGTGTCCATCCATTCAAAGAAATCGGCGTCCTCGATAAGACCGTATTTCACCGTTTCCGCGTATCCCGCCAGCAGTTGGCGCGGCGGCAGGGTTTCCAGTGTTCCGATATCGGCAAGAACGAGGATGGGCTGATGAAAGGTGCCCAGCAGGTTCTTGCCGAAGCGCGAATTGATCCCGGTTTTTCCGCCCACGGAACTGTCGACCTGAGCCAGCAGGCTGGTCGGAATTTGTATGACGTCGATACCGCGCAGAACCATGGAAGCCGCAAACCCCGCAATATCGCCGATAACGCCGCCACCCAGCGCCACGACGCATGTCGAGCGTTCAACCCGTTGGCCCAGCATCCAGTCGGTCAGCTGGTTCAGATGCTCGTGGTCCTTGGTGCCTTCACCGGCGGGCAGAACCATGCTTGCGTGTTCGATCCCTTCACGGTCCAACGAGTCCTCAAGCGGTTTCAAATAGAGCGGCGCCACGTTGGTGTCGGTGACGATCAACGTGCGCGGCTGGGCCAGAACACCGGCCATTTTCGCGCCCGCCGTCGCCACCAGATCATTGCCGACAACGATGTCGTAGGCGCGCGCACCCAGATCGACGCGAAGTGTCGTGGCCTGTGTCATCTAATTCGTTCTCCTACGACGCGGACAGGGTCGCGCATCCGCCCAATTCGTCAATTATGTGGTCCACCGTTTCGTTTGGCTTTTGGGTGTCGGTGTCGATGGTGAGTTCGGCTTGCGCATATATGGGATAGCGCTCGCCGGCCAGCCGACTGAGGGTCGCGCGCGGGTCGCCGGTTTGCAAAAGCGGCCGCACGTCTCGCCGCCGCGTTCGCTCATAAAGCACCTCGACATCTGCGCGCAGCCAAATGGAAACGCCCCTTTCAGCAATTTCGGCCCGGGTGTCGGCGTCCATGAAAGCGCCGCCGCCTGTCGCCAGAACGCCGGGGCCGGAGCTCAATATGCGGGCGATGACCCGCCGCTCGCCATCGCGAAAGGCCGGTTCCCCGTAAAGCCTGAATATTTCAGAGATAGAGCAACCGGCGGCCTTTTCAATTTCGTCATCGGCATCGATAAAGGGCAAATCCAGTTTCTTGGCCAGCTTGCGCCCGACGCTGGACTTGCCGACGCCCATTAGGCCCACGAGCACGATGAAACGATCGCCCAATGCGGAATTTACGTTTCCCATCCCGTCTCCTTCGCAGACCAGCGCAATTTTTCCTCCTTGTCCGGTCGTTGAAAGCTGCGGACGGAACTTATAAACTGCCGAAAAGTCGCCATAGTTGAAAACTAACATAGTCTCAAAGGGCTGTCTTTTGAAGCGCCCCGATTGAGCGGAGAGAATTCTGATGAAAAACCTGTCGCGATTGGTGATGCTCACTGTGTTGGCGTCAATCATCGGCGGAGCGGTCTTCCTGGCGACATGGGATATTCCGGCCCCGGTTTCGACTGTAGAAAAAGTGATTCCCGATGACCGTTTCCCGCGTTGATCCGATGAAAACAAAAATTCTTATTTGCTGTGCGGCTGTTATGGCAGCGGTTCTGGCATTTTCGGGTGTATCCGAGGCGCAAAAGAGAGGCCCGCTTCTTCTGGCCCCGCCGCAGCGTCTGGAGCCGCCCAAACCGCAACCAACGGCCCCGGCCACACCGGCTAATCCGGCCGACGCTCCGGCTGCCGATCGCGTGCAGGTGGATGCGCTGGTCACCATCGATCCGGATTCGGTGGGGACGCTAACCAAGGCCAACGGTGGTTTTGGTGAGCAAATGTGGTCCGGAACCTCGCGTCCATTGATTGAACGGCTGTTGCCGCATCTTTCGGTGAACAACTCGTCGGCCGCCATGCGCGATCTGACGCGCCGACTGCTGTTGTCCGCCGCGCCGCTGCCGCAATCCGAGGGGCCCGTCGTTGCGTTAATCCCGCAGCGGATCGGTCTGCTGGCGATGATGGGCGATTTCGAGGCCGCCCAGGCGTTGCTTCAGGCGTCGCCCGACCGCGCCTCGAATGCAGATCTCGTGCGTATCGAGGCCGATACGCTTTTCCTGGGCAACGATAATGCGCGGGCCTGCGCCCTTGCGGCGGGCCGCATTACGGAAGGTGACGATCCCTATTGGCAGAAGGCGTTCATCTTCTGTCAGGCAATGGGCAACGAACTTGGCAAGGCGGAACTCGGTGTCGCGCTGCTGCGTGAACTGGGTGTCGAGGACGAGGTCTTTTTCTTTTTGACCGACGCCTTGGCCGGCGGTGAAAAGAATATCGCCAGCATGGCCGACCCTTCGCCGCTGCATTTGGCCATGGCGCGGGCCGGAAATGTGCAGCTTCCGGCGGACGTTATTGCCGGCAACGGCCCGGCGGTTCTTCGCGCGGTGGCGACCAGCCCCAATGCGCCCGTTGAATTGCGTCTTGAGGCCGCCGAACGGGCCGAAGCGGCAGGCGCGCTTGCGCCGGAAACCTTGCGTCATCTTTATACGTCTATTTCGTTTTCGGAAGAGGATCTGGCCAACCCGTTGTCGCGGACCGAAGCGGAAAGCGGCCCGCTCAGCCGGGCGCTGCTCTATCGCACGGCGTTGATCCAAACGGTGCCGACGGCCAAGGCTGAAGTGACGGCCCGGGCCCTGGCGCTGGGCCGCGAAGGTGGGCGTTATGCGTCGACGGCGCGCACGTTCCTGCCGGTTCTGGAGAATATTCCCCCGTCGGCCGAACTTGGCTGGTTTGCTCCGGCCGCCGTGCGTGCGTTCCTTGCCGCCGGCAAATATGATCTCGCCAAATCGTGGTTTTCCGTATTGCGCGCGAGCGCTCTTTTCGATGCGCAGTCGGTGAGCGCGGTGAACGCCCTGTTGCCTGTTTTGTGGCTGGCCGGGCCCGACTACGCCGAAGGCTGGTCGCCCACGACCCTTGCGCAATGGTGGCGGCTGGCCGAAGGACACGCGGAAGGGCCCGAGCGGGGAGCTTTGCTGTTCAGTCTGTTCGCCGCTTTCGACGAACCGGTCGCGGCGGAACTTTGGGAAAGCCTGCTCGAAGGTCCGGAACGTTCGACCGTTGCCATGCCTGGGCTCGCCTTGCGGTTCCAGTTGGCGGCGGCGGGGAGCGAGGGGCGCATCGGCGAAACCGTACTGCTCAGTCTGTTGAGTCTGGGCGATGGCGGTCCGGCTCAAGCCGATTCCATGATCCTGCGTGACGTTCTGGCCCGCTTGCGCGCGGTTGGCGAGGAGGCCGGCGCCCGCGCGCTGGCCATTGAAGCCGTGCTCGCCGCCGGGTTATGAGGCCCCACCTGCGCCCGGGTCGCCGTTCGCGTCATTCCGACGTGCCGGCATCGCGGCAGGTTGACGTCTTCCTGGAAATGCTGGTGGCCGAGCGCGGCGCTTCGCCCAACACGCTGGATTCCTACCGGCGCGATCTTGTCGATTTCGGCGGCTTCATGCGGGGGCGCCGGCGCGCGCCCGAAGATGCCGACGCGGCCGATCTTCGCAAATACATGGTACGGCTGGCCGACGCGGGAATGTCGCCGCGCACCAGCGCCCGCAGGCTCTCCGCCCTGCGCCAGTTCTTTCGGTTTTTGTATGCCTCGGGCGATCGCCCGGACGATCCGAGCGCGCACATCGACAGCCCCCGGCTGGGCCGCCCGCTGCCCAAGTTTTTGAATGAAAAAGAGGTCGGCGCCCTTCTTGACAGGGCCCGCGACCGGGACGACGCGGAAGGGCTGCGCCGCACCGCCCTGCTTGAAGTTCTTTACGCTACCGGTTTGCGGGTGTCTGAACTGGTCGGATTGCCGCTTTCGGCCCTGTCGCGCGATGGCCGTATCCTGATCGTGCGCGGCAAGGGCGGCAAGGAACGCATGGTTCCGTTGAGCGATCCTGCGGTCGAGGCGTTGGAAGCCTATCGGGGGGTCCGCGATCACTTTTTGCCCAAGGGGCGGAATGCGCCCGCCGCCGCGCGCAGGCTGTTTCCGTCGCGCTCGCGCGAAGGGCATTTGACAAGGGTGCGATTCGCCCAAATTCTGAAGGAACTGGCGTTTGATGCGGGATTGGACCCCAAACGGGTGTCGCCGCACGTGCTTCGCCACTCCTTTGCCAGCCATCTGTTGGCCCACGGCGCGGACCTCAGGTCCCTGCAACAAATGCTGGGACATGCGGACATCGCCACCACGCAGATTTACACCCATGTATTGGACGAACGGATGAAGGCGCTGGTCCGTGATGCCCATCCGCTGGCGTTGATTGGTCTCGATGAAAAAAGCTAACGTTCCAGTATGCGAAAAAACGCCTAGTGGCGGTTTGGACCTTTGGTTATAACTCGCGAGAGATTTTACGAGGCGTAGCTTTGCGCCCCAACGATAATCAGATACACCCATGATCCCTAATTTCTTCCGGGAGGAGATAAGCTATGAGTTTCCATATTGTAGAACAGTGCACCGCGCGTCTGAACCGCACCGAATTTGCGGTTCCGGGTTCGAACCCGAAATTCCTTGAAAAGGCCGCGGCCAGCAACGCCGACGTCGTCTTCCTTGACCTTGAAGACGCCGTTGCGCCCGACGACAAGGTGCAGGCCCGCAAGAACGTCGTCGAAGCCCTGAACGATCTGGACTGGAGTGGCAAGGCCATTTCCGTTCGCATCAACGGCCTCGACACCCACTTCATGTATCAAGACGTCATCGACATCATCGAGAAGGCCCCGGGCAAGCTCGACCTGATCATGATCCCCAAGGTCGGCACCGTTTCCGACGTTTACGCCCTCGACATGCTGGTTTCCCAGGTCGAAATGGCCTGTGGCGTCGAAAAGAAGATCGGCTTCGAACTGATCATCGAGACCGCGCTGGGCATGGCCAACGTCAACGAAATCGCCGCCGCCAGCCCGCGTAACGAATCGCTGCACTTCGGCGTCGCCGACTATGCCGCGTCGACCAAGGCCCGCACCACCGTCATCGGTGGCCCGAACCCCATGTATCACGTTCTGACCGATGCCGACGACGCCGGTAACCGCGACGTCCATTGGGGCGACATGTGGCACTATGCGGTCGCCCGCATGGTTGTCGCCGCGCGCGCCAACGGCCTGCGTCCCATCGACGGCCCGTTCGGCGATTTCTCCGATCCCGACGGTTACATGGCGCAAGCCAACCGTTCGTCGGTTCTGGGTTGCGAAGGCAAGTGGGCGATCCATCCGAGCCAGATCGACCTCGCCAACGGCCTGTTCACGCCGAGCGAGAAGGAAGTCACTCAGGCCAAGCGTATCCTCGAAGCCATGGAACAGGCCGCCAAGGATGGCCTGGGCGCGGTTTCCCTGGACGGACGCCTGATCGACATTGCCTCGATCAAGCAGGCCGAAAACCTGGTGGGCAAGGCCGAGCAGATCGCGTCTCGCGCCTAGTTTTCATTTCGGTTCAGTTTGTGCCGGCGGCGCGTGTTACGCGCCGCCGGACGCATATTTGGCTTCGCCTTTGGCCCGATGCCGTGGTAGGAAAACGCCATGCACAATTTCCTCGATTTCGAAAAGCCCATTGCCGAACTTGAAGGCAAGATCGAAGAGCTTCGGCATCTGACGGGCGACGGCGAGTTGAATATCGCCGAAGAAGTAGGCAAGCTTCAGACCAAGGTCGAAAAGCTGCTTGACCAGACTTACGCGAAATTGACGCCGTGGCAAAAAACCCAGGTTGCGCGCCATCCCGACCGGCCCAATACGCTTGATTATATCGGCGCGCTGATCGACGACTATACCCCCTTGGCCGGCGACCGCCTGTTCGCCGAGGACGAGGCTATCGTCGGCGGGCTTGGGCGCCTTCGGGGGCATTCGGTGATGGTCCTGGGCCAGGAAAAGGGCAACGATACCGAATCGCGCATGAAGCACAATTTCGGCATGGCCAGGCCCGAGGGATACCGCAAGGCCCAACGCCTGATGAAAATGGCCGACCGCTTTGGGTTGCCGGTTGTCGCGCTGGTTGACACGGCGGGCGCCTATCCGGGCATTGACGCCGAAGAACGCGGACAGGCCGAAGCCATTGCGCGAAGCATCGAAACGTGCCTGTCGCTGCATGTGCCGCTTATCAGTGTGGTGATCGGTGAGGGCGGGTCCGGCGGGGCCATCGCCATCGCCGCGGCCAATACCGTGCTGATGCTCGAGCATTCCATCTATTCGGTCATTTCACCGGAAGGCTGCGCCTCGATTTTGTGGCGCGATGGCGATCTGGCGGCGGACGCGGCCGAGGCGCTGAAACTGACGGCGCAGGATCTGTCGCAGTTGAATATTATCGACGACGTGATCATCGAGCCGCTCGGCGGCGCGCACCGCAGCCCGGAGGAAACCATTGTCTCGGTTGGCGAAGCCCTGGAAAAGGCTCTCGATCAATTCGCAGGCATGGAACGCGGCGCCATTAAAGCCAAGCGCCGCGAAAAGTTCCTGGAAATGGGCAAGGTCGGCCTAAGCTAACAGCCCCTAAAACCCGTACAATTCAGCCGGATTATCGACGAGGATGCGGTTTCGCGTCGCCTCGTCGTCCACCCAATCAAGCAGCAAATCCATCAGATCGGCTTCATCGGGCGGGCTTGCCTGGCCCGGGTGCGGCCAGTTGCTGGCCCACAACATGCGCTCGGGCGCATGTTTCGCCAGGGCGCGGGCTTCGGGCTTTACGTCGGTCCAATCGGGCGGGCCGGAGACGGACGATTCGTAGGGGGCCGACAATTTTACCCAGCAGCGGCCGCTGTCCAGGAAACCCAGAAGCGCCTTGAACGCGGCGTCTTCCACCGGGACCGGGCCCATGAACCGGCCCACATGATCGATCACCAGCGTGCCCGGAAGCTTCATGAGCATCTCGGCGCGCTCGGGAAATTCGCGGCCGTTGGTTTGCAATTGCACGTGCCAGCCGAAATTGAAAACCCTGGCGGCCATTTCTTCGAGAATATCCCACGGTACCGCGCCGCCCGGCAGCATGTGAAAGCGCACGCCGCGCACGCCCAGTTTGGTCAGGCGGTCCAGTTCTTCGTCGGTGGTGGACGTGTCTGCCACCATGACGCCGCGCGCGTTGTCGCCGAACGCCGCCATCGCCGACAGTTGCGCCGAATTGTCGGTTCCGTAGGTGGTGGGCTGAACCACGACCACGCGCTCCAGTCCCAGGCGCTGCTGGATTTTTTTGTAATCGTCGACCCACGCGTCAGGCGGTGTCGATAACGCCGTCGCCGCGGTCGGATATTTGGCGTTATAAAAATGCATGTGGGTGTCGTACGCACCCGCGGGCGCGGCCAGTTTCGGAGCCTTTTCACTCATTTCATTTCCTCCCAGAATTTACGAAGGCGCGTCGCCTGCTCAGCATTCAGCGCGCGTTCGGGAATTTGTCCGTTGATGATGGCCGCAAGTTGTTCGACGCTGCTCATGGTTTGGGCAAAGGCGTTTTCGCCGGTTAGCCCGCCCAGATGAGGCGTCGCCACAACGCCCGGCAGGGACGCAATATGGGGCGAGGGCCGCTGGTCTTCGGCGCGGCCCACGTCGAGCGCCAGCTTGGCGAAGCGGCCTTGTGTAAAAGCGGCTTCCAGCGCCTTCTCATCCACAAGGTTGCCGCGCGAAACGTTGACGAAGACGGCCGAGCTTTTCATCAGGGCAAATTCATCGGCGCCGATCATATTTTCGGTTTCCGCGTTGGCGATGGCCAGGGGAAGAACGAAATCTGACTCGGCCAAAAGGGTTTGAAGATCGACCTGCTGCATACCGTCGCGCTCGACCTTCTTATAGGGGTCGCTTACCAGCACCTTCATGCCGAGCGCTACCAGAATTTCGCACAGGCGGCTTCCCACGTCGCCATACCCGATGATGCCTGCCGTGCTGCCCGACAATTGAAGGCCCATGTTCGATGGCGGAATGCTTCCGGCGTGGTAGTCGACCGTCGAGGCCGTGATGTCGCGGGCCACATCCAGCATCAGACCCAGCGCCAGTTCGGCGGTGGCGTCGATAAAGGTGGTGCCCGCGTTGGCGACCAGCACACCGTTTCGGGACGCCGCTTCGATATCCACCGTGCTGACGTCCAGCGCCGTTCGCAAAAAGGCAAGCAGGCGTGGCGATTGGTCGAACAGCGCCGTTTCCCCCGGCGTTGCCCGGTGCGAGATGATGATGTCGCAATCGGCTGCAATTTCGATGATCTCGGGCGTCGTCATGTTGCGATCATGCGGATTGATCCGCACCTCGGCCAATTCCTCAAGATGCGGCAACGCGCGACCGTAATAAATCTCGCGATCCTCGGTGTTGTGATCCAGGAACACGTTCGGTCGAAAGGCCATCTTTCCCCCCCCTATTGATCAACCTCGACATTTTGGGTCAGGCCGAAGTCATTCAATATGGTGTATAGCGCGGGAATGGCGACAAGCACCAGTATCGTGCCGACAAACAGGCCGAAAGCAAGGCTGGTGACCAGCGGAATAAGGATTTGCGCTTGCAGGCTTTTTTCCAGCAGTAGCGGTAACAGGCCCATGATCGTGGTGGCCGAAGTCAGCAGGATGGAACGGAACCGCATACGGCTGGCCGAGCTTGCGGCGTCGGCGGCGTTTAGCCCCTGGCGCCGTCCGATGCGGATAAATTCCATCAGCAAGATCGAGTTGTTGACGATGACGCCCGCCAGCGACGCCAGTCCCATAATGCTGGGCATGGCCACGTTGATGCCCATCAGCATATGACCCCAGACCATGCCGATGACAGTCAGCGGAATGGCCGCCAGAACGATGAAGGGTTCGATATAGCTGCGGAAAAGGAAACTCAGCAGAATGAAAACGCCCAAAATGCCGATAATGGCGCCGTCGCGCAAAGATGCGCCCGTTTTGGCCGTTTCCTTGTCCTGTCCGGCAAAGGATACCGCGACACCGGGATGGCGCTGCCCAAATTCGGGGAGGAAATCGTTTTTCAACGCGGTGATGATTTCCCGCGCATTGGTTACAGCCGTATCCACATCGCCCTGAAGGGTGACGGTCCGTTGCCCGTTGATGCGATGAATTCGCGCGTATCCGCGGGAGTATTCCAGCGACGCCGCGGCGTTAAGCGGCACCCGTTTTCCGCTGGCGGTCGTTACGTAGAAATATTCAAGATCGGCAAGACTGTCGCGATCCTTGGACGCCAACCGGACGTCGATTTCGATGGATTCCGGACCAACCTGAATTTCATCGGCGGTTTTGCCCTGGAAAGCGGCGCGCAGCTGGCTGGCAACGGCGCGTCCGTTCAGGCCCAGCGCGGTCGCGCCCTCGCGCAGACTGACCTTCATCTCGGGTTTTCCGGGCCGGAGGTCATCGGCAAGATCAAGGACACCCTTGAAGGAATTCAGCCAACCCTGAAGTTCCAACGAAGCGCTTTTGAGGGCTTCGAGGTCGCGGCCCATGAGGCGGATGTCGATGGGACGACCGGCAATGGGAACCTCGAAGCCGGCGAATTTAATGTTCAGGACATCGGGTATAGGCCCGGCCCGCTCGCGCCACAGGTTTACCAAATCATCGAATTTCGTCGTGCGGATTTCGGCCCCCAGCAAATCGGCCGTTATGGTCGCCACATGGGGGCCGCTCTCAAACGCATCGCTGTTGAAATTGTACTGAACGCCGATATGGCGAACCAGGTCCTGCCCGTCCGGTTGCTCGGGCGAAAGTTCGGTGTTGATGGCCTTGAGCGTGGTGATCAGATGGGCGACGACTTCTTCTGTCCGCTGCAAGGGGGTGCCTTGCGGCAGAAGAATGCGCGCCTCGGCGGCGTCGCCGTCAATGTCCGGGAAGGGAACGAACTTCAGGGTTCCGCCCGCCAGCATGCTGACCGATCCCAATAGCAGGGCGACGATCAGGCCCAGGCTCAGATATCGCCATTCGATGGCCTTATCGACGACGCGGCCCAGAATTTCTTCGCGAACCCAGGCGATGGCGTTCTCTAACTTCTTCCGGAACGGGTGGGGTTCCTTGCCCACCTTGTCCTTCAATGCGTGGGCCAGATGATGGGGCAGTATCAGGAAGGCCTCGATCATGCTGACGGTCAGGGTCAAGATCAGAACCACGGGAATGACCTTCAGGATACTTCCGATATTGCCCTTCAAAAAAGCCAGCGCTCCGAAAACGCACACCGTCGTCAGAAACGATGCGATGACGCCGAACTTAACCTCGTTGATGCCGTCCACGGCGGCTTGGATATAGGGTTTGCCTCGGGCCACGTGGCTGGCGATGTTTTCGGCGATAACGATGGAATCGTCGACCAACAGGCCGACCGCGATCAGCAGCCCGACCATGGACAGCATGTCGAAGGAATATCCGAAAAGGTGCATGCCGAAGATGGCGCCCATAAACGAAACGGGAAGGGCGGCGGCGACCCAGAACGAAAAGCGGAAACTGAAAACCAGCCACATGGTCAGGAAGACCAGGCCCAAACCCTGCATGCCGTTGTTCAACAGCATGTTCAGGCGGTCGCTGACGATGGACGAAATATTCTTGGTGATTTCAAACTTCATGGCGGGCGGCGCGGTTTGGCGCTCGGCCTCAAGGAAACCGAGGACGGCGTCGATCACATCCAAGGTGTCGTCGGTCTTGGTTTTCTTGACCACGAGATAGGCGGCACGCTGGCCGTCGAACAATATCTTGCTTTCATCCAGCTTGAACTGGTCGGTGATCGTGGCGATGTCGCCCAGGCGAATTTCCGATCCGGTGGCGCCGGCGATGACAACCAGATCTTCAAAATCCTGCGGGCTTCGGCGCTTGTCGTCAAAGCGTATCAGAACGTCCGCCCCCGTGGCCTGAATAGACCCGGCCGGAAGGTCGATGCTTTGGTTTGATACGACGTTGGCGATCTCGTCGATGTCCAGCCCAAACTGGCGCACGGTGGCCAGCGGGAGTTCAATGCGAATCTGGTGTTCGGAAAAGCCGTTAATGTCGACTTGCGATATCTCCTCCAATAGAAGCAGCCGATCCTTCATGTCTTCGGCATAGGCTTTCAGATGCGGAACCGACATCGGTCCGGTAACGACAATGGTGGCGACGAAGTCAAACAGGCCCAACTGTTTGATGATCGGTAACTCGGCGTCTTCGGGGAAGTTGTCGATCGCCTCGACCTCGGTTTTGATGTCATTGAGGAAGCGGTCGAAGTCGTGGCCTTCCAGCATTTGAATGGTGGCGACGGCGAGGCCCTCGCGGGACTCACAGCGGGTTTCCTCGCGGTTTTCAATGCCCTCAACGGCGTCTTCAATGCGTTGACAAAGTCCCAGTTCCACGTCGATGGCGGACGCGCCGGGATAGGGGATGCGGACCTCGATTTCACGCGGCGGAATTTCGGGCATGGTCTCGCGCTTGATTTTGGGCAAGGCAACCAGCCCCAGGACGATAAACGCGAGAACCAGCAGATTTGCCGCCGTTCGGTGCGCGGCGAAAAAGCGGATCATCGAACCTCTCCCAGGCCCTGGGCCTCATCGGCAAGGGCGCGGGCGGCCTGCACATCTTCAACCGGATCAAGCAGCATCCCCTCGACGGCGGGTATCAGATCCGAGATGACGACCTTCTCGCCGGGCGACAGGCCATCCGTGATGACGGCGAAGTTGGTCTGGCGCAACTCAATCTCGGCGTTGCGGGTTTTCAAACGGTTGTCCGGTCCGACCGTAAAGATGCGATCCCCGTGAATGGCGCTGCGCGGCACCACGATGCGCCCCTCGCGCGGTTTGGCGCGCAGTTCCACCTCGACGTACATATTCTTGGTCAGCGGCGGATGAATGCCCGGAACGGCCTGCCGGTAGGGGTCGTCCACGGCGACGATGATGCCGATGGCGCGGGTCTGCGGGTCGACCGTGTCGCTGACACGGGCAAAGCGCGCCGGCCATTCCGCCTGTAGATCGCCGCCCTTCAGACGAACCACGGCCTCGAAATCCATGACCTCTTTGATGACGTCCATGAATTTGGCTTCGTTAAACGAGATGGATTTGCCCGGTTCGATCAGGGCGGCAATGTTGCCGATGGGTAATTGCGCCGCCACTTCGGCCACGTCGATGCCGTCGGCGGTGGCCAGAACCTTGCCTTGGGATGCGAACTGGGCATCCTCGATCATGACCTCGGATATGCGCAAATCGAAGGGTGCGCTGACGATCGTGCGTTCAAGGTCGCGCTTGGCACGGGCCGCCTGGGCAGCATAATCGGCCCGCTGGGCGCGCAACTCGTCGCGCTGGGCGGGGATAAGGTTAAGTTCGTTCTTCAACGACTGAATGGACTCGGTGCGGGTCAGGAAATTGCGTTCTTCCTTGTCGACGCTGGCCTGCGACGTGTTGCCTTTTTTCAGAAGGGTGCGCTGGCGGGTCAGGTCCTTTTCGTTCAGCGCGAGGGCGCGTTCCTCAATGGCGACCAGGGCCTTTATGTTTTTGGTTCGTGTCGTCAGTTCACGCAGTTTGGCGTCAATGGCGCGCAGCCCCGCTTCGATGCGCGTAATTGCCAGTTCGTAATCCACCGGGTCGATCTTGAGTAACAGCGTTCCTTCTTCCAGGATCGCACCCTTCTTCAATTGCGGATGCATGTGCACGATCTTGCCGCCGACCTCGGCCACGGCCTCCCACGTTTTGGCGGGCTGGACCGTGCCGAAGCCCAGCGCGCGCGGAACGACGCTGGTTGCCCGGGCTTCGATGACGCGGACCCTCGTGGCCGTTTCGGCCAAAGGCTGGCGATCCGGCGGTTGCTTGGTCTTGACCGCGATCACGAGCGCAGCGACGCCCAGCAAAGCCGCCGGAATGAATATGATCCGCTTGAAAATCGGAAGGTCGCGAATGCTCATTTTCTATTCTCCGTCGGATTGGGGCAGCGGCAGGTTCAACGACATAAGAACCGATTGGGTGACTTCGTTTTTGACCATTTGCAACTCGTCCGGCCCGTAGGATTTCCAGTCCAGCCGGGCGAACAGAACGATGCGCGCCAGCATGAAAATCAAAATCTGGCCGATCACCGCATGGGCGCGAACGATGGCGAGTGGGTCATCGACTGTCCGGTCCAGCGCCGCCGCCACGAGGGCGGTGATGGTTTTGTGCAGCGGTTCGATCCGTCCGGCGAAAAGGATTTCAAACGCGTCGGTGGGATGGGCGTATTCGCGCATGATCAGGGCCGCGCGAAGCTGCATGCTCTCGTTTCGGGTGAACGCGTCCAGCATGCCGCCGACGAAGGAGGTGACGATTTGGGCCAACGCCTGCCGGTCATTTCCGCACGCCTCGATCCCGGCGGCCACACCGGCGGCGACGGGGCCGATGATGGGGCTGGTTTCCGCCACTTGATGTTCGACGACCGCGTGGTAAAGTTCCTTCTTTCCGCCGAAGTGGTATCCGATGGCGGCTATGTTTACGCCGGCGGTGCTGGCCAGCTGGCGCGTGGATACGCCGTCATAGCCGTGTGCCGCGAACAGGCGCAGGCCGGCCTCCAGTAAACGCGCGCGCGTGTCCCCCTCTATGGGGGGCAGGGCGGGAGCAAATTCGGTCAAGTCGAAGGAATTCATTTAGCGAAACCTTTTTTGTAGAGCGCGAGAGCGATCCCCATCCACACCGCGCAGCGCAGCGCCAGGGCACCGACGGTGCGGATCTCGAAATCCCCGCCCGAAAGAACATGGATACCGAAGGCGGCAAAAACCAGAACCGTTAGCCCCGCAATGGCCATTGACACCGGCAGGGCCCAGGGCCGCCAGCGCACCAGACCGACAGCGGCCGCAATGTAAGCGAATCCGGCCAGAAAATTGGCCCAGACGACAAAGGGCACGAAACTTCCCGCAAGTGCGGAAACCGGCCCGCCGACAAACAAAACCGCGCCGCCCGAAAAGACAGTCAGCCCGCCGAACAGGCCGACGAACCAGCCCAGTGCGATCCTCCAGCGCGGGCCGCCATCGGGTTTCGCCGTGCTCGCAGCAGTGTCGGCGTGGCCGGGCGCAGCCGCGTCCGCCACGCCATTCGTTCCGTGGGCATGGCCCCGTGTCGGCGGTTCTGTTGTGTGCATATTGCGTTCGCTCATCGTGAAAACTCCTCCGATGACATCCTAGATTAAAACGAACGACCGATTAAGTCAAACGATTGTTTAAATCACAGAGATGCAAGAAAGGGGTTGGGCAGGGAGGCGGCAAACTTGGATGGCGTAATTCATTGGAAATAAAGGGCAGGGATGCCGTCACCTGGACTCCCACAACCACCCCAACAAGATCATGCAATATTCGGGGCCTGCAATATTCGGGGCCTGACCCCAATTATTTTAATTAAAACAATAGGTTATAAGTGTCGTGGTTTGCAGGAGAGCGGCTTTTCCCCAAGAATGTTGATTTGAGGGAAAGCCGTGTACGAAACGGTGGTTTAGAGGGTGCGCGCCCTAAAACTTGCCGTGGCAGTGCTTGTACTTGCGGCCCGATCCGCAGGGGCAGGGTGCATTGCGCGACACGCGTCCCCAGGTTGACGGGTCTTCGGGGTTCAAGGCCCCGGATGCCTTGCGCGAGCGCACCGTTACCGCGCCGCCGTCATCGTGGGCGGGGCGTCCCGCACCATCGGCGAAGGCCGGATCATCGCGGGTTTCGATGGTTTCCTGTTCGCGCTGTTGCAGGGACATGGCCGCCGGATCGTCGAAGCGAAGTTCCACATGGCTGAGCACCATGGTTACCCGTTCGCGCAGGCGCGACAGCATTTCCTCGAACAAATTGAACGATTCGCGTTTGTATTCGTTCAGCGGATCGCGCTGGCCGTAGGCGCGCAGGCCGATGCCCTGGCGCAGGTGATCCAGCGTCAGCAGATGTTCTTTCCACATCTGGTCCAGAAGCTGCAGCAGGATCGACTTTTCAACGTCGCGCATGACTTCGGGGCCGTAGGTCGCCGCCTTTTCCGCCATCTTGCGATCAGACGCGTCCAGCAAACGCTCGCGAATTTCGGCGCCGGCGATGCCTTCTTCCTTGGCCCAATCGACGATGGGAAGATCGAGACCCAGCACCCGCATGACCTCGTCGTGAAGGGCACCGGTTTCCCATTGTTCGGCATAGGCCTTTTCGGGAATGAAGCGGGCGACCAGATCGTCGACCACCTCGTGGCGCATTCCGATGATGTCTTCGGAAACGTCGTCGGTATCCATCAGTTCCTTGCGCTGTTCGTAAATGACCTTGCGCTGGTCGTTCATCACGTCGTCGAATTTCAGCAGGTTTTTGCGAATTTCGAAGTTGCGCGCCTCGACCTTCTGCTGCGCTTTTTCCAGGGCCTTGTTAACCCACGGATGAACAATGGCTTCACCTTCTTCAAGGCCCAGCTTGCGCATCATCACGTCGATGCGTTCGGACCCGAAAATGCGCATGAGGTCGTCTTCCAGCGACAGGAAGAATTTAGATGCGCCCGGATCGCCCTGGCGTCCCGAACGGCCGCGCAACTGGTTGTCAATGCGGCGGCTTTCGTGGCGTTCGGTGCCGATGACGAACAGGCCGCCGGCGTCGAGCACGATATTACGGGCGTCTTCGATCTCGGCTTTGATCTGGGCGATTTTCTGTTCGCGGATATTTTCCGATGCGGCCTCGCCCAATTCCTGCTTGACGCGCATGTCAAAATTACCGCCAAGCTGAATATCGGTGCCGCGGCCGGCCATGTTGGTGGCGATGGTCACCGCGCCGGGCGCACCGGCCTGGGCGATAATGGTGGCTTCGCTCTGGTGATGGCGGGCATTCAGCACGTTGTGCGGAATTTTGCTTTTTTTCAGCAGCTTGGAAAGCTCTTCCGACTTTTCGATGGTGACGGTGCCTACCAATGCCGGCTGTTTACGCTTGTGGCAATCGCCAATCACTTCGATGATGGCGGCGTTCTTTTCGGCCGCGGTGCGGTAAACCTCGTCATCGTCATCGGCGCGGATGCACGCAACGTTGGTCGGAATATCGATCACTTCCAGTTTGTAGATTTCCTGGAATTCCCCGGCTTCGGTCATGGCCGTGCCGGTCATGCCCGCCAGTTTCGGATAAAGGCGGAAATAGTTCTGGAAGGTGATGGACGCCAGCGTCTGGTTCTCGTTCTGAACGTCCACCCGTTCCTTGGCTTCCAGCGCCTGATGCAGGCCGTCTGAATAACGCCGCCCTTCCATCATGCGTCCGGTGAATTCGTCGATGATGACGACGTGGCCGTCCTTGATCATGTAATCGACGTCGCGGGTAAACAGATGGTGTGCGCGCAAGGCCTGATTGGCGTGATGAACCAGGGTCACGTTTTGCAAATCGTACAGATTGCCGGTTTCCATCATTCCGGCGCCGCGCAGCAGGGTCTCAAGACTTTCGTTGCCGACCTCGGTCAATGTGACCGAACGCGCCTTTTCGTCCTTCTCGTAATCCTCGGGCGTCAGCTTGGGGATGATGCGGTCGATATTCTTGTAAAGATCGGACGAATCCTCGGCCGGACCGGAAATGATCAACGGCGTGCGCGCTTCATCCACCAGAATGCAGTCGACTTCATCAACGATGCCGAAATTGAAGGGCCGCTGGACCATGTCTTCCAGCTGGAACTTCATGTTGTCGCGCAAATAGTCAAAGCCGAGCTCGTTGTTGGTGCCGTAGGTAACGTCTGATTCGTAGGCCTGTCGGCGCTGCTCGTCGGAAAGGCCGTGATAGATGCAGCCGACGGTCAGGCCGAGAAACTTGTAAATCTGACCCATCCATTCGGCGTCGCGCTGGGCCAGATAATCATTGACCGTCACCACGTGCGCGCCCTTGCCGCCAACGGCGTTAAGGTAAACCGCCAGGGTGGCGACCAACGTCTTGCCTTCACCGGTTTTCATCTCGGAAATCTGGCCGCGATGCAGAACGATGCCGCCCACAAGCTGCACGTCGAAATGGCGTTGGCCCAGGGTGCGTTTGGCCGCCTCGCGCACGGTGGCGAAGGCTTCCACCAAAATATCGTCGAGGGCCTCGCCGGCCGCGACCCGTTCGCCGAACCATTTGGTGCGCGCGCGCACATCATCGTCGCTTAAAGCTTCGAGTTCAGGCTCCAACGCGTTGATGGCGTCGACGTATTTATAAAGGTCTTTTACGTATCTTTCGTTGGCAGAGCCGAACAGCCGCCGCGCAATAGCACCGATCATTGAAGAACCCCAGAAAAACATGCTGCCGCTGGCCCGAAATGGACCAACGACGATCCGCGGCAAGAGATAGAGTGATCGTGCATCCGTGTCAATGTGGCGGGGCCAATCAGAGGCCCGTGAGGTGGGGAAAAATCGCATTTGAAGGTTGGTATTTGCGCTTGGTGCGCGTTAAACCAATATGAAGGATGTCGCCGCACCCTTGCGGCGGCCTTTCCATTGTGCATTATGCCCGATGCCGGTCAATGAGATGGACGCGCCGCGAGGGCGCTTTGCAAGCCGGTTCGTTGAAAAGGAAAAATACAAATGCCGAAGTTTGTTGCCCCGGCCCTTCAGGCCATTGGGCTTGCCGTATTGCTAACCGTAAGCGGGATTTCTACGGACGCACAGGCCGCCGGTGATCCGGTCGTGGCCACCGTCAACGGCACAGAGATCATGCTGTCGGATGTTCAGAAAGCCCATCAGCAGCTTCCAGATCCGTACCGGGGATATCCGATCAACATGATTTTCGGCGATCTTCTCAACATCGTGATCGACCGCCGTATCGCCGCGGTCACCGCGCGTGAGAAGGGCTTGCAGGACGACGCGGAAGTCAAGGACACCATGGCCAAGCTCGAAGAGCAGGTGCTTCAGCGGGTTTTGCTGGAACGTGAAATCAACGGACAGATTACCGAAGCGGCCATGCGCGCGAGCTATGACAAGATGATTGCCGGCGCCGAAACTTCGGAACAGATCAAGGCGCGGCACATCCTTGTCGATTCGGAAGCCGAGGCCAAACAGGTGATCGAAGAGTTGGAAGGCGGCGCCGATTTCGCCGAACTGGCGAAAAAGCGCTCGACCGGTCCGTCCGGCCCCAAGGGCGGCGATTTGGGCTATTTTGAAAAAGGCCAGATGGTGCCGGAATTCTCGGAAGCGGCCTACGCGCTGAAAACCGGCGACTACACCAAGACCCCGGTTCAGACCCAGTTCGGCTGGCATGTGATCAAGCTGGAGGACCGCCGGACGGCCGAACCGCCGACTTTTGAAGCGTCGCAAGAGCAGCTTAAGGCTCAGTTGTCGCAGGAGATCGGCTCTGTGTACGTTAAGGGTTTGCGCGAAACGGTGACCATCGAACGTTTCAAGATGGACGGCACGCCAGAGGAAGCCAAAAAGTAGCCGTTCGAAAATAAAGGGGAAGACATGACCAAGATCTCGCCGCTGGCGCCCGCCAGCTTTCCTGAAATGCCGGCCATCGCCGGGGTGCGCCTTGGCGTGGCGGCGTGCGGTGTTCGTTATCAGGGGCGCGACGACCTGATGGTCGCCGAGTTGACCCCCGGCACGACCGTGGCCGGGGTGTTCACCCGATCATTGACAGCCTCGGCCCCGGTTGAATGGTGCCGCGAGGTGGTGCAGGGCGGCAGCGCGCGGGCTCTGGTCGTTAACACCGGCAATGCCAACGCGTTTACCGGGGCGGCGGGAGATAAAACGGTGGCGGCCACGGTCAAGGCCGCTGCCGACGTTTTCCATTGCCGCATCGACGAGGTGTTCGCCGCCTCGACCGGTGTCATTGGTGAACCCATGGACCCGAGCCCCATTGCCGGGGCTTTGCCATTGTTAGCCAAGCAGCTTTCGGCGGACGCCTGGGAAGCCGCCGCCGGAGCCATCAAAACGACGGATACGTTTGCCAAGGGTGTGGTCCGAACGGCGCAAATCGGCGATGTCCAGGTTACCATCGGCGGCATCGCCAAGGGGGCGGGGATGATCGCGCCGGATATGGCGACCATGCTGGCCTTTGTGTTTACCGACGCCGCCATTCCGGCGGCCGTGCTGCAAGCCTGCCTGAAACCCGCCGTGGACCGGTCATTCAACTCGATCACCGTGGACAGCGACACCTCCACCAGCGATTCGGTTCTGGTCTTCGCTACCGGGGCCGGAGCAACCCACGCCCCCGTGCGCGCGCCGACCGATGGTCATCTGCGCGATTTTCGCGCGAAACTGGAAGACGTGCTGGTTGAGTTGGCCCGCCAGATCGTGCGCGACGGCGAAGGCGCGTCCAAGTTCGTGTCGGTCAGCGTTTCGGGTGCTGCCAGTGCCCCGGCGGCCCGCCGCATTGCCAAGGCTATTGCCAATTCGCCCCTGGTTAAAACGGCCATCGCGGGCGAGGACGCCAACTGGGGCCGCATCGTCATGGCCGTGGGCAAGGCGGGCGAGAAGGCGGACCGCGATAAACTGGCCATCAGCATCGGCGGCATTGCGCTGACCGAAAACGGTGGCGCCATTCCCGATTTCGATGAAACTCCCGTTGCCGCCCATATGAAGGGTCAGGAAATCGATATCGCCGTGGATGTGGGCGTGGGGCGGGGCAAGGCCACCGTGTGGACCTGCGATCTGACCCACGAATACATTGCGATCAATGCCGATTACCGGTCCTGATCCCGGATGCATGACCGCGGCGCGCGCCTGGGAAGGCCGGGTCATCGAAACGCCGCGCCTTCGCCTTCGCCCGCCATGTGAGGCCGACATCCCGGCATTGGTCGAACTTGCGGGCGACTGGGAGGTATCCCGGCACACAGGCGTTATTCCCCATCCCTATGGCGAGGACGATGCGCGTACGTTTCTGGCCGCGGCGACTCGCAAGCCGACCACCGGGACCGGCATCGATTTTGCCATTGAGCGCCGCACCGCGCCGGGCCTGATCGGTTGCGCCGGGTTCCTTGCGGGAAATTGCGAAGCCAACCCCGAGCCCGAACCCGAAATCGGCTACTGGCTCGGCCGGCCACACTGGGGACAGGGATTTGCCACCGAGGCGTTGGACGAGCTTTTGCGGCTGATGTTTGGCTCTTTCGATTTCACCAAAGTCCGGGCGTCGGTTCTGGACGGTAACGAGGTCTCCTGCCGGGTTCTGGAAAAGACCGGTTTTGATCGCCTGGGCGCAGGCACGGGCGCGCGCGGACGGTGCAAGGACCGCACGACCGTGGAATTTACCTATGCCCGCGATGACTGGCTAAAAAAGGAAGCAGCGCGCCCGACCCTGTTCGTCGTCGCCGCCGCGCTGGTTGACGCCGATGGGCGCGTTTTGATGGCTCAGCGGCTTGAAGGCTCGTCCATGGCCGGATTGTGGGAATTTCCGGGTGGCAAGGTGCGTGCCGGGGAAACGCCCGAAGCCGCATTGGTTCGTGAACTGCGCGAGGAGATCGGCATTGATATTACGGGGTCGTGCCTGGCCCCCTTCACCTTCGCCTCGCACGCGTACGCCAATTTCCATTTGTTGATGCCGCTATACGTTTGCCGGGTGTGGAAGGGCGAGGTCACGTCCATGGAAGGCCAGAAACTGAAATGGGTGCGCCCCAATCAAATGCGCGATCTGCCCATGCCGCCCGCCGATATTCCGCTGGTTGCCATGCTCAGGGATTTACTTCAATGACTAATCTCACCGTCGGCCCCACCGCCTGCCTGATCCTTATCGGCAACGAAGTTCTTTCGGGCCGCACGAAGGACGCCAATCTGCAATATCTGGGCACGCGCCTGACGGAATTGGGTATTCGTATGAGCGAAGCCCGCGTTATTCCCGACATCGAGACCGTTATCATCGCCACCCTGAACGAATGCCGGGCCAAATTCGACTACGTGTTCACCACCGGCGGCATCGGCCCCACTCACGATGATATTACGTCGGCCTGCGTGGCCAAGGCCTTCGGCGTGGCGCTGGAACGCAACGCCGAAGCCCGCGCGTTGCTGTGCCGAAACTATTCCAGCGACAAGGAACTGACCGAAGCACGCCTGAAAATGACGGAAATTCCGGTCGGCGCGACCCTGATTGACAACCCGGTCAGCAATGCGCCCGGCTATCGAATAGGTAACGTTTTCGTTTTCGCCGGCATCCCGCGCATCATGCAGGCCATGTTTGAAGGTATCGCCGATACATTGGTGGGCGGTGCGCCGACCCTGAGCCAGGCGATCACGGCCCGCATCCCCGAGGGCATTCTGGGCGATCCGCTAGCCGCCGTGCAGGCACGCTTCGCCGACGTTGAAATCGGCAGCTACCCTTTCAAGAAGGAAGGCGGTATTTTTGGGGCAAGCCTGATCTTGCGCTCACCCGACGCGGCCAAACTGGATCAGGCCGCCGACGCCGTGCGCCAGATGATTCGCGATCTGGGCGCCGAACCCCTTGAAGGCGATATGGTCTGACTCAGCCTTTTTCGGCCGCTTTTCCACGGAAAAGAACGCGCGCCTTACCCGTGGCGATAACGCCGCTGTGGCGCTGCTCGGCGTAGCCCATGTCGATCAGTTTTTGCAAATGCTGGGCGGGCAAAGCGCCGCGCAACCTGTCGTTCTCGACGATATCGCGCAGGGTATCTTGTTCGGCCTGACTCAGTTCATCCATATGCGTGGTCCCCCGTTCTGCCTGTGCAGTGCGCATATTGGGACGACCGACGTCACGTTCAACAAATCCATACCTTGCAACTGCGCCACCGCGCCGATACCCTGCGCCACAACCGTGCGCGGGCGTGGTGAAACTGGTAAACACAAGGGACTTAAAATCCCTCGGCTTCGGCCTTGTCGGTTCAAGTCCGACCGCCCGCACCAATCTTTCCAGCAGGTATTTCGGTACAGTATACTAAATTATTTTAAATAATTTAGTATACTGTACCGAAATACCAACATTCCCACTGGCGTGCCGCTTCGTTGCCGGTATGCTGGCAATCTTGATTTTTTAATGATTTGTCAGGGGCGCGGGTATGCCGGTGAAGTCTGTTCTTGAAGGGTACAAAATACTTGATTGCAGTATCGCCATGTCGGGGCCGTTTGCGGCGCAGCGGCTGGGGGATTTGGGGGCCGACGTTATCAAGGTCGAGCCGGTTACGGGCGAGTGGCAGCGCCATGTGGCCGCCGGTGGCGCGCGCGGCAACGAAATCAACGTCTCGTTCATGTCGCTTAACCGCAACAAGAAGAGCATCGCGGTCGATCTGAAGGCCGAGGCGGGCAAGCAGGCGCTCTATGATCTGGTCAAGAATGCCGACGTCTTCTTGCAAAATTACCGGCCCGGCGTGGCCGGGCGGTTGGGTGTCGATTACGAGACGCTAAAGGCCATCAACCCTGCGCTGATTTATGTGTCCATTTCCGGTTACGGCGAGGATGGGCCCTATGTTCAGCGCCCCGGCCAGGATTTGCTGCTGCAGGCCATGAGCGGGGCCATGCTGAGCACGGGGCGCGAGGGCGAACCGCCCAGCCCGTCGGGCCAGTATATTGTCGACGCCGTTGCCGCTTCGACCGCCTTTGAAGCGGTGCTGGCCGCCCTGTTGCACCGGGAAAGAACGGGCGAGGGGCAGTCCGTTCGCGTCAACATGCTGGACGCCATCGTCACCTTGCAGATGCAGGAGTTGTCGGTCTATCTGGCCGGGGTCGAGCAAAAACGCAGCGCCGAGCCTCATGCCCACGTGTACATCCGCGCCCCCTACGGCGTGTTTGAAACCAAAAGCGGTTTCATGACCCTGGCGTTTCCCAAAATGAAGGATCTGGGGGACGTATTTGATGAGCCGCGCCTGTCGGCCATGGACGACGAAATCGACACGTTTGCGCGCCGCGATGAGATTTTCGCCCTGTGCCGCGATCATCTGAAAGCCAGAACCACCGACGAATGGATCGAGCTTTTCGCACCCTATAACATCTGGGCCGGGCCCGTTTACGGGTACGCTGACCTTCTGAACGATCCGCAAATTGTGCATAACGGCACGTTTTTGTCTTACGATCATCCGACGGAAGGCAAGGTCTCCGCGCCCGCTTTCCCCTATCAATTCAGCGAAACGCCCGCCAGTGTGCGTTACGGCGCGCCCTTGGTCGGTCAGCATACGCGAGAGGTGCTGGCGGAAATCGGCTACGAGGCGGCCACAATTGACCGCCTGATCAGCGACGGCGTGATTAAGGAAACTTCGACATGATCATCACCGATTTAACGACCCATCCGCATATCGCGGTTATCACCATCGACCGCCCTGAAAAATACAACGCCATGACACCCGACATGGCGCTCCAGCTGATCGACGCGGTAACCGCCATAGATGCCGACGACAACATTCGTGTGGTCATCCTCACCGGAACCGGGGAAAAGGCGTTTTGCTGCGGCTCCGATATTGAAACCCTGGATGACTACGCAACGCCCTGGGAATTCAGGAACCGCGCCGATTATTGCGACGCCCTGCGTGGCATGCGCAAACCGATCATCGCCGCGGTCAACGGCTATGTGCTGGGTGGCGGGCTTGAGTTGTCCCTGATTTGCGATATCCGCATCGCGGCGGCCAACGCCAAATTCGGCGCGCCGGAAATCAAGCTGGGCTGGGTCGGCGGCGGCGGCGTGGCGGCGTTTTTGTTGAATTCCGTGGGCCAAAGCAATGCCGCGACCATGATCTTTACCGGCGATCCGATCACGGCCGAAAAGGCGCTGGCCTGGGGGCTGGTTTCCGAAGTGGGTGAGCCCGACGATCTTATGGCCAAGGCGCTCGAGATGGCCGCAACGATCGCCCAGCGCGCGCCCATCGCCGCGCAATGCGGCAAGGCGAATTTGCGGGCCGCCCAGTCCATGCCCCTTGAAGACGCCATCCGCTACGAGCGCGACCTGCAAGCCATCTGTATGGGCACCGAAGACGCCACCGAAGGCCGTACCGCGTTTACGGAAAAACGCCCGGCCAAATTCGTTGGGCGGTGAAACCTGTGCTATGCTAAAACGGCTTAAGCGTTTGAGGCCATTGAGGTTACGCCGATGAAGGAGATGTTCAGGCGGCTTATGTCGCGGCCCGGGATTGCCGCGGAATTGCTGGTTGCGTCCTTTCTGGCCAACATGCTGGCGCTGGCCAGCCCGCTGTTCGTCATTCAGGTTCTGAACCGTTACGTGGCCCACGGGGTGGACGGGACACTGATTACCCTGACCACCGGGGTGATCCTGGCGGTTGGTCTGGAATTCGCCTTCAGGCAGGTGCGCATTGCGCTGGCCCGCGGTATCAGCGCCGGGCCGGACGAGAAAATGTCGGCCGCCGGTTACGCAGTTCTGACGGGAGCCAAAACGGCGTCGCTGGAGCGCGTGCCGCCGGGCATCAGCCGCGAGGTCATGAGTGGGCTCAACGCCGTGGAAACGGCCTACAGCGCACCCAATATCGGGGCCGTTCTCGATGTGCCGTTCGCCTTTTTGTACATCGCCGTTCTGTTTTTGCTGAACCCCATTCTGGCCGGGGTCGCCACGCTGTTTCTGGTGGGCGCGTTCCTGGTCGCCACCGTCAGCCTGATGAGCCTGCGCAAGCCGACCCGCGAAATGGTTCACGCCTCGAGCGCGGGCAACAATCTGGTGGGAACGGCGGTGCATCACGCCGATACAGTGCGCGCTTTTAATGCCGGCAATTTCCTCAATATGGCCTGGGCCAATCAGTCGCGAATGGTGCAGGGTTTGCGCTCGCGCATCGTCAACCGTCAGGGGTTCGTGCAGTCACTGGGCCAGACGTCGGCGGCCCTGATGAACGTGGCGATTATCGCCGTTGGCGCGACTTTGGTGGTCAAGGGCGAGATGACGGTGGGCGCCATGATCGGCGCCAACATCCTGGCCTCGCGCGCACTCATGCCGCTGACCCGCTTTGCTCAGTTAGGCGAGGTGTTCGCCAAGGCCCGCCAGTCCCTGAACCTGATCACCGAATTTGCCCGCATTCCCGTCGAGGCCACCACCGGTTCGGCCAAAAGCCAGTACACCGGCGGGCTGGAACTTCGCGATCTGGCGTTTGGCTTTACGGGCGCCAGCAGCCCGTTGTTCGAATCCCTCTCATTGACCCTGGCGCCGGGTTCGGTGCTTCTGGTTACCGGCGGCAACAGCACCGGGAAGACGACCTTGGCGCGACTTCTGGCAGGGGTTCTGGAACCGACGCGAGGGCAGATTCTGGCCGACGGGCTGGACCTTCGGCAATCCGTTCCCGAATGGTGGCGAAAGCAGATCATGTACCTGCCCCAGGAACCGGCGTTTCTGAACGCGACCATCGAGGAAAACCTGCGCACCAGCGCCCCCGACATGGACATGGATCGCCTGAACGAGTTGATCGACATGGTGGGCTTGCGCCAATTCCTTGACGAAACCAACAAAGGCTTCGACGAACCCCTCACCAACAACGGCGACAGCCTTTCGCTGGGAACCCGACGGCGTCTGGCCCTGGCCCGGGCGCTGACGACCGGCGGCAAGGTGGCCATTTTCGACGAGCCCATGGAAGGCATGGACAAGGACGGCTGCGCGGCCGTTTCACGGGTCATGGGCGAACTCGCCCGGCAGGGTAGCACCATCATTGTCATTTCCCACGACCCGGGGATCGTCAAGGGGGCAAGTGTGATGCTCGATCTTGATGTCAAGCCGATCCCGCGCATTACGACGCCTCCGCGCCCGGTTGAAAGCAGCGATGCGGCAGGTGTGTCGTGAACGAGACGGGTCACAGCAGACGGGCCACGGACCGCCAGACCGGCTGGGCGCCGCATATGTTCTTTCTTCTGTGCATTGCCATGTGCGCGGCGGTTGGGGCGTGGGCGTACTGGGGCAAGCTCGATGTGGTCAGCATGGCCATGGGCGAGGTAGTGCCGTTCAGCCAGATCAAGACGGTCCAGCATCTGGAAGGCGGAATTGTCAGCGAAATTCTGGTGCGTGAGGGCGAGCCGGTCAAAAAGGACCAGCCCATTGTCGTGCTGGAAGCCACCGCCAGTGGCGCCGACGTGGGCGAACTTCAGATCAACGTCACCGCCCTTCGGGTTGAGATTGCGCGCCTTGAAGCCGAGGCAACGGGGGCGGAAGAGCCGGATTTCGCCGCTGATCTGGTGGCCAATCGGGTGGATCTCGTAGCGCAGGCCATGGACTTTTTCAAAGCCCGGCGCAATAGCCTGCGAAGCCGGTTCGCCCGTCAGAATGAAAGTATCGCCTAGCGCAAACAGGACATCCGCGAGATTACGGCGCGCATTAAAAACCAGAAAAGCAGCCTGAAACTTCTCGATGAACAAATTGCCATCAGCGAGGAGTTATTGAAGGACAAATTGACGAACCGCTACATCCATCTGGATCTATTGAAGGACGCCAGCCGCCTCAAGGGGCGCATCGAAGAAGACAATGTGGCCTTGAAGCGCTCGCACGCGGCATTGAAAGAGGCGCGCGCCGAACTGGACGGCATCGGAACCGTGTTTGCCGAAGAAGCGCGGCAGGAACTGGAAGACAAACGGCGCAGGCTTAACGAATTGAACCAGCGGCTGGGAAAATTCGAGGACAGCCTCAAGCGAACCACTCTGCGCTCACCGGTGGATGGCGTGGTCAAGACCTTGCACGTGGTCACGCGCGGCGGTGTCGTGCGGCCCGGCGGCGACGTTGTGGAAATCGTTCCAGGCGAGGACCGTCTGGTCGTGGAGGCGCGCCTGCCCATTCAGGACATCGGATACGTAAGACCGGGGCAGGTGGCGCGCCTCAAACTGGCCTCGCCCGATGCCGTTCGCTTCGGCAGTCTGGACGGCACGGTAACGGTTGTCAGCCCCGATACCGTAATTACCCAGCAGGGCCAGGCCTTTTACAAGGTGCGGCTGGAGACCGAGCAAACGTACTTCGAACGTGGCCCGGTCCGCTATCAGCTTTATCCGGGAATGCAGATCATGGCCAGCATTCTGACCGGCGAGCGCACGGTTCTGGAATACCTGCTGACCCCCTTCCTTTACGCCATGGATTCGGCGCTGGAAGAACGTTAAACGGCGCTGACGATCCCAAGTAATGGCCGGTAGATTGAAAGAAGGATCGCTATTTACATTCGTGATGTAACCGGTTACATTCATAGTGTAACCGGTTACATTCGAGTTTGTGGTTTAGTTCCGACATTTCGAGGGATAGGCCAGATGACCGAAACGACGGCAACAATCCGGGACGTGGCAAGCCGGGCGGGCGTTTCCGTCGCCACAGTTTCGCGATTGGTCAACAACACCGGTAAGGTTAGCGAGGAAACCGCCAAATTTGTGCGCGCCGCTATCCGCGACCTGGGGTTCCGGCCCAACGCCGTCGGCCGTAGCCTTTCCACATCCCACACGCGCTCTTTGGGCGTTGTCATCCCTTCACTTTCCAATCCTGTGTTTGCCGATGCGGTGGCCGGCATCAATGCCGAGGCCCGGGCACGCGGCTATACCCTGATGTTCACCTCAACCGACTATTCCCCGGACGACGAGGTTAGGACCATTGGCACGCTGCTGGACTATCGGGTAGACGGCGTGATTTTGACCATCGCAGACCCGATGAATAATGCGGCTCTGGAAATTCTTGATTCAGCGGGCGTTCCCTGCATCCTGATCTATAATTTGCCAAGCGCCAGCGAACATCCCACCGTCACCGTCGATAACGTCGCCGCCGGTCGCGAAGTGGCGCAAACCCTGATCGGGCTTGGGCACCAACGGCTGGGCATGGTTTCCGGTAGTTTTGCGGCGTCTGATCGCGCCGTCGCGCGGTGCGACGGCTTTGTCGACGGCGTTGTTGGGCGCGGCCTTCCCGCACCATTGATCTTGGAAGTCGATTTCGTTGACCCGAATGTGGAAGAGGCGCTGGTTCCGATCTACGCCGATCGGGCGACGGCGCCGACCGCCCTTTTCTGTTCCAACGATCTGCTCGCAATTTCGGTGATAGGCGTCCTTGGCCGCATGGGATTGGACGTGCCGAAAGATGTTTCAGTTATCGGTTTCGATGGTATCGCCGTCGGAACCCACCTGCATCCCACCCTCGCCACGGTTATCCAGCCGTCGCACGAGATGGGACGAGTGGCTACCCAGCAATTGCTGGATCGCCTCGCGGGCAAGGAGAGCCCAATCACGAAGATCCTGCCACACACCTATCGCCCTGGAGAATCTGCGGGACCGGCTCCAAGCTAACCCCGCCGATCTTCGTAACCCCTTCCAACCCACGAAGAGGAGGCCTCGGAAATGACAAGAAAATTTCTTAAAGCACTTTTGTTAAGTACGGCCCTGGTGGTTAGCGGAAACGTCATCAAGGCTCAGGCGGCAGATGCCATCTGCTACAATTGCCCGCCGCAATGGGCCGATTGGGCATCGCAGCTGAAAAGCATCAAGAAACACCTCGGATATGACATTCCACACGACAACAAGAACTCGGGTCAAACCCTGTCACAATTGCTGGCGGAAAAGGGCAGCCCCGTGGCCGATGTCGCCTACTATGGCGTTTCGTTCGGCATTCAGGCTGGCGAGAAAGGCGTGGTCAGCGCTTACAAGCCGGCACATTTTGATGAAATCCCCGCCGGTCTGAAAGATCCCGACGGCAAATGGTTCACCATCCATTCCGGTACGCTGGGGCTTTTCGTAAACATCGATGCGCTGGAAGGCAAACCGGTGCCGAAATCGTGGAAAGACCTTCTGAAGCCTGACTACAAAGGCATGGTTGGTTACCTTGATCCGTCGTCCGCGTTCGTCGGTTACGCCGGTGCCGTGGCGGTTAATCGCGCCATGGGCGGCAGCCTCGACAACTTCGACGCTGGCATCCAGTACTTCAAGGATTTGGGCAAGAACGATCCGATTGTACCCAAGCAGACGTCCTACGCCCGTGTGCTTTCCGGTGAAATTCCGATTCTGTTCGACTATGACTTCAATGCTTATCGCGCCAAGTACAAGGACAAAGCCAACGTCGCCTTCGTCATCCCCGAGGAAGGCACCGTGGTTGTTCCTTATGTGATGAGTTTGGTCAAAAACGGTCCGAACCCGGAAAAAGGCAAGAAGATTCTGGACTTCATCATGTCGACCGAAGGCCAGAAAGTCTGGGCCAACGCGTTCCTGCGCCCAATCCGGGCGTCGGCAATGTCCAAGGAAGCGGCGGCCAAGTTCCTGCCCGCCTCTGACTACGCCCGTTCGAAACCTCTCGATTACGCCAAAATGGCTAAAGTACAAAACGCATTCAAGGAACGGTACCTCAACGAAGTGCGTTAGTAATTCCGAAGGCACGAAAAAATGGGGGCGGCATGATACGCTGCCCCCGCATTTTCCGAATTTGTCCCAGAGGCATTATGCAACACCGCGATTATCCGAAGCTGTTCTTGCTCATTCTTCCCGCCGCGATCATTTTCATCGCTTTCTTTATCGTGCCCATGGCCCGTCTGGCGGTGGTTGGCGCAACCGGGGAGAACGGTTTTGCCGCCTATACCAGCATCGCCACGACGCCACGGCATTTCGGAAGTATGGTGGCGACGGTGTTGCTGTCGGTTGGGGTTACTTTGGTCGCCCTGATCATCTCTACCGTGGCCGGACTGTTTCTGGTCCGCAACCGCTTCCCCGGACGCGAGACCCTGGTCTCGCTGCTCACCTTTCCGCTGGCCTTCCCCGGCGTGGTCATTGGTTTTCTGGTCATTTTGCTGGCCGGCAGGCAGGGTCTGATCGGTAGCATAACCAAGGCGCTGACCGGCGACAAAATGGTGTTTGCCTATTCCATGGCCGGGTTGTTCATAGGTTATCTGTATTTTTCTATTCCGCGGGTCATCCTGACCGTTATGGCCGCAGCCGAAAAACTGGATCCGGCATTGGAGGAAGCGGCCCGCTCGCTTGGGGCTTCACCCTGGCGGGTGGTGCGCGACGTCATTCTGCCTGCACTCAAACCGGGGCTGATTGCTTCCGGTGCTATTTGTTTCGCGACCTCAATGGGCGCGTTTGGCACGGCCTTCACATTGGCCACCAACATCGATGTGCTGCCGATGACCATCTACACCGAGTTCACGTTAAACGCCAACATCGCCGGCGCCGCCAGTCTGTCGATCATTCTCGGACTGGTCACGTGGGCGGCGCTTTTCATCGCGCGTAGCCTGTCGGGCTCGACCGTCGCGGCGTCGGGCTAGGAGATCGCGATGAAACGTCGTTGGCTTTTCAATGTGCAGCTTATTTTCACCCTTCTGGTCTGCGCTTTCTTGATCGTGCCGGTGATCATGTCGGCATTGGCCGGAGTGACGGAAAATTTTTTCTTCGGCCTGAAAAGCGGTTTGACCTTGCGCTGGATCGGCGAGGTTTGGGGCCTGTACGCTGACACCATCTTCCTGTCGTTGTTGATCGCCGTGGTTTGCCTTTGCGTTAATCTGGTGATCGGCGTTCCGGCGGCCTATGTGCTGGCCCGGCAGGGAGGGCGGACCGCGCGTTTCATTGAAGAGATCATCGTTCTGCCGGTCGCGGTGCCCGGCCTGGCCATCGCTTTGGCGCTGATTATCATGTACGGCGGCTTTCGCGACTTCCGCTCAAGCTGGGCATTTATCCTGGTCGGCCATGTGCTTTACACCCTGCCGTTCATGGTTCGCTCGGTGCTGGCGGTCCTTTCCAGTACGAATTTTCGCGAGTTGGAAGAAGGTGCGGCCAGTCTCGGAGCCTCATTCTGGCAGCGCTTTTACACGGTCGTTTTGCCAAACGTCAAACCGGGTATCCTGGCCGGATCGCTGATGGTGCTGACCCTGTCCGTCGGCGAATTTAACCTGACCTGGATGCTGCATACGCCGGTGACAAAAACATTGCCCGTCGGCCTTGCCGATAGCTATGCGTCCATGCGCCTCGAGATTGCCAGCGCCTACACCCTGGTGTTTTTCGTGATGATCGTACCGCTTCTGGTCGCCATGCAGTTGCTGTCGCGCGAGAACCGTCAGATCAAGAAAACCAAGGAAGAGCCGCTGCCCGACCTGGAGCAGCCCGCCTTGAGGAGAACCGAAACATGAACCACGAAACGACGGCGGTGACCCTGACGGCCTGCGCCAAAACCTTTGGTGACGGAACCCGTGCGCTGGAAGCCTTGGATCTGGAGGTGAGCGGTGGCGAAACGGTGGTGCTTTTGGGACCATCGGGCTGCGGTAAGACAACCTTGTTGCGGATTATCGCCGGTCTGGAAATGCCCGACCCGGGCGGGCAGGTGCGCTTCAATGACGACGATGTGACCTACCGACTGATCGAAAAACGCAACGTCGGCATGGTCTTTCAGTCCTACGCCCTGTTTCCCAACATGACGGTGGCGCAGAATGTGGCCTATGGCTTGCGGGTGCGCAAAGCGGCAAAACCCGAAATTGACGCCCGGGTCGATGAAATGTTGCAGATGATGCACATCAATGATCTCGCCCATCGGCGCGTCGATCAGCTTTCGGGTGGTCAACGACAGCGCGTCGCGCTGGCTCGCGCCATTGCCGTGCGCCCGCGCGTGCTTCTGCTTGACGAACCGCTGACGGCGCTTGACGCACTTTTGCGTGACCGATTGCGGGTTGAAATCGATACCCTTTTGCGTAGCCTTGGCATTACGTCCATCTATGTTACGCACGACCAGTCCGAGGCGATGGCTCTGGGGGATCGCATTGTTGTGATGAGCCAGGGTCGGATCGCCCAGATTGGATCGCCGCGCGAAATCTATTACCACCCGGAAAATGAATTTGTCGCTAACTTCGTCGGCACCATCAATCGATTGCCGGCATCATCATTTACCGGCGGGAGTGTGCCGCCGGGGCCGGAAGTCCTGTTTCGCCCCGAAGACGCGGATATCGTTTCCGCCGAAGACGCCCACTTCACCGGTCGGGTTATGAGCGCCTTCTTCCTTGGTGACCGCACTCGCCTGATCCTTGATGGCGGCGGCAAATCGCCGGTGGTCTTGGAAAGCCCGCTTCGCGATGTATTTGAGGTTGGTGCCGATATTCCGGTGCGTATTCGACCGGACGGTTTTATAACCCTTGAAGTGAATAGTTCAGGGGCCTGACGATGTTGCTTGCGCAAATTACCGATCCCCATGTCAAGGCGAACCGCCAGCTTGCATACGGGCGCGTTGACACGGCGGCACTACTCGATTCCGCAATTCAACACATCAATGCGTTCACGCCGTCCATTGATGCCGTCATTGTTTCAGGTGATCTGACCGACCGGGGACGAGTTGAGGAATTCGCGGCCATCCGGCCCATCTTGGACGGATTGGCGATGCCGTGGTACGTCGTGCCGGGGAACCATGACCAGCGCGAGAATTTTATTAAGGCTTTCGCCGATCATGATTATCTGGCCGATTGCGCCGACTTCGTGCAGTACGCCGTCGAAGGTTATCCGCTCAGGCTGGTCGGGCTGGACACCTCTGTCGCCGGTCAACCTCACGGGTTTTTGTCCCGGGATCGCCTGACGTGGCTCGATAGGTGTTTGCAGGACGAACCGCGCAAACCGACCCTGCTATTCATGCACCATCCGCCTTTTATAACCGGCATTGGTCATATGGATGTACAAAACCTGTTAAACGCTCAGGACCTGTTTGAAATTCTGGACCGTCATGCGCAGGTCCGCCACGTTGCCTGTGGCCACGTTCACCGGGCGTCGGAAACATGCATCAATGGCATCGCGCTCAGCATCGCGCCCAACTCGGCCCATGCGGTGACCCTGGATATGGAGCCGGACGGGCCATCGACTTTCACCATGGATCCACCGGCGGTACGCCTCTTGCGCTATGGGGACGATGGCAACGTGGTCACACACCTGAGCTTCATCGGCACCTTTGACGGCCCGCACCCGTTCTTTGCCGCCGATGGTTCATTGGTCGACTAAACGGCGGCGGCGTCGCCAAGCAAAGCCATTCGGAAACGGTCGCGCAGATAAGCCCCGTCCTTGGGCGGAACGGCCTTGGGCAGGGTATCGGCCTTGACCTTGATAACGTGCATGATGGGGCCTTCGGCGTGGCGGATGACGGCCACGGCATCTTGCAATTCGGCTTCATTGCGGATGGTTGCGGTTGCCGCGATCCCGGCCGCCGCCGCCATTCCCGCAAGATCGGTCCCGAACGCGGTATGGGTTTCCTGCATGCCGGTTTCGCCGTAGCGCTCGTTGTCCAGCACGACGACGGCCAGATTTTTGGGTGCCTGCACGGCGATGGTCGCAAAGCTTCCCAGCCCCATGAGCATCTCGCCGTCGCCCGTGATGACCAGAACGCGGCGTTCGGGTTGCGCTAACGCCAACCCCAGACCTATTGTCGCCGCTGAACCCATGCCGCCCCACAAGGGAAAGTTCAGCGCATAGTCGCCGGCAGCCGTTATGTCCCAGGCCGATGCGCCAAGGCCCGCCACCACCAGAAGTTCGCCGCGATCGGCAAGCAGATTTTCCACCACATGGCGGCGATCAAGCACCGGTTGTTTCGGATGGGTCATTACTTGAAATCCTTGGAGCCGATAATGCGTTGCGAGATGAGAACGGCCGCCATGGCCGGGCCGTTAAAGGCGATGCGTCCGGCGGCGATCACCGCTTCGCCCACATCTTCGGGCCGGTCGACGGAGTACACGGTCACGTCCTGTAATTTCAGGGTTTCCTCGGCGGTTTGGCCCATGGGAACCTGCCACGGGTTCATCTCGCCCCATTGCCCGCGCATGGTGGCGACCATCAGCAATGGCAGACGGCAGGCCCGCGCCATGCACAGCATGTTGACAATATTGCCGATGCCGCTTCCCTGCATCAAAAGCGCACCGCGCTGGCCGCCCAGCCAGGCCCCGGCCAAAAGGCCGATGCCTTCTTCCTCGCTGGTTAGCGGAATCGCCCGCACACGATTATCCGCAATACAGGTCTGGATCAGTTTCGTATGTCCAGCGTCGGGAACGTAGCCGACCTGAATGACGTCCAAATCCATCAATGCCCGGAAGATATCATCGGGCCATGTGGTGTTGTTCATTGCCAATTTCCGTTGCCGCTTTCCTGGATAATTCATTCATTTCAGCTTATACCGAAATGCACAAGCGAATGTTGCAACGGGGGAACTGAATTTGCGAAAAATCAAGATGACCATCGGTTCGGTGGTGATTAACGCCGAATTGTTCGACACACCAACGGCAGACGCCATCTATGAGGCCGCGCCCTTCGGCGCAACGGCCATGACCTGGGGAGATGAGGTCTATTTTTCGACGCCCGTCGCCCCGGACCGTGAAGCCGACGCGCGCGCCGTTGTCGAGGCCGGAGAACTGGCGTTCTGGACGGATGGTGACGCCATCGCCATCGGCTACGGCCCGACACCCATCTCGCAGGGTGACGAAATCAGGCTCGCCTCGCCGTGCAATCTGTGGGGCCGCGCGCTGGACGACGTAAAGCAGCTTCGCGCCGTCAGCGGCGGAGCGTCGGTTACGGTCGAACGCGCCGAATAAATAGTTGTCAGCGCCGCGTCGTTACGTGCGCCGTCGCCTCGAAAAATTCCTGTTTGGCGTCGCCGGGGCGTCGTGGCTGAACATTGACGCCACGGGTCGTTCGCCGGATGTCGGCAAGGTTGCTGCGCAGCAGGTTCAGGCCGCCGCCGATATCCTCGCCGCCGATTTCACCCACCGGCGTTGTGCTGGCGAAAACCATGATTGATTCCTTGCCGAACGGTTTGCCCACCTCCAAATCGAAGCGATCCGTGTCGCTGGGAATGGCGTGGGTCGTTCCCCCGGCGAACTGGTTGGTTTTGCGATACGCGTTGGGCAAGAGCTGAACCAGATTGCCGCTCACATCGCGATAAACCACGCGGGCGAAGAAGTCCTTGTTGCCCTTGAGAAACACCTTGATGGTTTGGCCGGACCTGTAAGTCTTGCTTTCCGTCCATACGGTGACTTTCAGCGGTGGCGGACCCAGATCGGCAAGGCGCTGTCTGGCAAGCTCGATGAAATCCCCACGCGGCCATTGGTCAATAAAGGCCTGCACGTCGGCACGCCTTTCGGATTCGCGTAAGGCCGACCATTCCACGGCTTCGGCAGCATCCACGGATTTCATCAACGGTGCGTAGACATAGGCGTCATCGCCACGCCAGTCGATGCGATACCAATCGCGATCAACAACGCGGCCGGTGGCGTTGACCACGCTTCCCGCCGAAAGACGGCCCAGTTCTTGCGATCTTACCGTGGGTTCGGCGCGCACCTTGACCGTTCTGTCGTTGCTTAAAACGGCCTCGGCCTCGGTGACGCGAAACCGCTTGAGAACGTCTTCGGGCAGGGTGACGCCGTAAACGAAGGCGCGCCGTTCGCGCATGCCCACCGGCATGTTGTCGTCATCGGCCAGACGCACGACGAACCAGTCCTCGGCCCCTTCCGAAAGGATTTTAGCCGATACCCACATAGCTTCGCCCGCCTCTAACTGGTCGATCTTCTTGCCGACGGGCGACGGGGTTTCGCGGGCGATAATGGCGCGGTCGGCGATGACCTCGCGTTCGATGGGTTCCAGTTCCAAAACGCAGCGCCGGGCATCAGGCGGCAAAGAAGAGGTGTCGAAGCGCACCTCTTCCATGGCCTTGTCGGCGAATTTCATGTCGGTGACGTCGCCCAGTTTGAGGGTCAGCCGCGCCGTCCCCTCGGCGCCTCGATACCATTGACCGGAGACCACGGCGCGAACCACGCGCGGGTCCAGTTCCTCGACGATCTTGGCTTTCACCGCCATCCTTTCGGTGTGGCGGATAAGGGCGCGCCGAAGGCCTTCGGTCAGGATCGACGACATGGGTTCGCAGGTAACGCCGGCGCTGCCCATGAACCGCGCGACGCCGACGGCGGTTTCCTCTCCCCATCCCTGGCGGGCCATTGCGGCGGCCAGACCATCGCCCGCCTTGTCGATCGCAGCCTCGAACGGTTGGGCCATAGCCGCCGTGCTCGCCATCAAAGCGGCGGCGGCAATAATCGTAAACCGGCGCGAAATCCGCATCGTTGCTCCCATATTCCTCAGTTCTTCATTACCGTCATTGTCGTTTTATCCTTTAAGGCGGGAAAGAGTTTTTTCGTTCGATAACTCTTTGAGCGCGTCCCGGCCGATCCAACGGGCGGCCTTATCGTCCTTTTCACAAAGGGTTTGGGCGAGGGTTTGGGCCGCACCGTTAAGGTTTCGGTTTCGCTTGCCGATGCCGCGCAAGGCCCAGTTTACCGCTTTTTTGACGTAGTTCCGCCCATCGGTGCATTGGTTTTCGATGATGGGCAGCATTTCCAGAAAAGCATCGTCGCCCGCTTGTTTGTCGTGGACCGCAAGGCAGGCCATCAGCGTGAAGCCTGCGCGTTTGACGAATTGCTCGTCGCGTCCGCTCCATTGGCGGGCCTTGTCCCAGGCAAACCCGGTTTTGTCGAAAAGGTTGCTGCAAACCTGATCGCACAAATCCCAGGAATTGAAATCCGCGACCCATTCTTCTAACTGTGCGTTGGTCACCTTATGTGGCTCGTCGATCATGGCGGCCAGAATGCGCGCTTCGTGAATGCCCGTGGCCCACAGTTCCAGCGCGACATCGTGGTCGCGTCCGTTTTCCCTGGCGATTTTGCGAAGTTCGGGAATGCGCACGGCAAGTGCGTTTTGCGTGTTGATGCCGTAGCGCGCCATGCCTTCCAACTGGTCGGGCCGTGACAATTCCTGCAAGCGCGCGACGATATCGGTTGCGTTCATCGGCTTTCCCCGTATTTGATCGCCATGCTACCATCCATGGCGCATAACGGGCAGGGGAAAGAATGGCACAAATGAATATGCGGGCCGCGCGCAAGCGGTTGCTAATGGGGCTTTCGACAGTACTGGGTTTCGCTCCACGCGGCTTTTTCATCCCCTATCGTTATGCGGCCCAGGTTCCGACCACCGGCCAACGCCCCGGTTATGAGACAATCGGGCGGCAATTTCAGGCGTGCGAAAACGAATTCACCCGCCATATCGAGGCCATTGACGGGTTTGCGGCCGATCTGGAAGCCATCGGCGCGGAGCCACCGCCCCAGCCGCGCTGGCGGCAAGGCTGGTTTCCCCGGCTGGACGCGGCGGCCGCTTACACCATGGTGCGCCGGGTGAAACCCGCACGCATTGTCGAAGTCGGATCGGGGCATTCCACCCGGTTTTTGGCCCGTGCCGTTCGCGACGGCGGGTTGCAGACCGCGATTACGGCCATCGACCCCGCGCCGCGCGCCGATATCGCCGAGTTCGGCATCCATATCCACCAAACTACGGTTCAGGACGCCGGAACCGGCCCGTTCTCCGGACTGGCCGCAGGTGACATCCTCAGCATCGATTCCAGTCATATCCTGATGCCCGGAAGCGATGTGGACTTCCTGTTCAACGCCATCCTGCCGGGATTGCCGGACGGCGTCTACGTGCACATCCACGATATTTTCCTGCCCGACGACTACCCGGAAGAATGGGCCTGGCGCTCCTACAACGAACAGCAAGGCGTCGGCCCGCTGTTACAAGGCGGTGCTTACAAGGTTCTATGGTCGAGCCATTACGTGGCGAGCCGCATGGAAGATGCCCTGAGCGGAACGGTGATCAAGCGTCTGGACCTCGCTGCCGACGCCTTTGAGACCAGCCTGTGGCTGAAAAGGGTTTCATAGAAAAAGGGTCATTAGAGCCCGTCACCGCCTTAACAATCAAAGAATCCACCGGTATCTCCAGGTCTCCAAGTTTACTTGTGCCTTCATCAAAATATTTGGTTTCCACCCGGACGAACCCGCTCGCCTTCAACTCTTCGGTGATTTCTTCCAAAGATCGAATGCGGAAACCATATCGGGTAAACG
>JADHSV010000029.1 GCA_016776725.1 Rhodospirillales bacterium | reverse complement strand
CTCCGCCGACCGGATTGAAACCGGCGGCAGCATTTTCCTGAGGGGCGGCTTCACGGCGAAGGGCGCGGTTCGGCTTCCAGGGGCCAACATCGGCGGGGCGCTGTCGTGCGGCGGCGCAACGCTGGAGAACCCGGACGGGAACGCGCTCCACGCCGACGGGATGGAAACCGGCGGCAGCGTTTTCCTCAGGGGCGGCTTCACGGCGAAGGGCGAGGTTCGGCTTCTTGGGGCCAACATCGGCGGAACTCTGTCGTGCGTCGGCGCAACGCTGGAGAACCCGGACGGGGACGCGCTTTCCGCCGACGGGATTGAAACCGGCGGCAGCGTTTTCCTGAGGGGCGGCTTCACGGCGAAGGGCGCGGTTCGGCTTCTTGGGGCCAACATCGGCGGAGCCCTGTCGTGCGTCGGCGCAACGCTGGAGAACCCGGACGGGAGCGCGCTCCACGCCGACGGGATGGAAACCGGCGGCGGCGTTTTCCTCAGGGGCGGCTTCACGGCGAAGGGCGAGGTTCGGCTTCTTGGGACCAAGATCGGCGGGGACCTGGAGTGCAGCGGCGCAACGCTGGAGAACCCGGACGGGAACGCGCTCAGCGCCGACGGGATGGAAACCGGCGGCAGCGTTTTCCTTGACGACGGCTTCGCGGCGAAGGGCGAGGTCCGGCTTCTTGGGGCCAGGATCGGCGGGCAACTTGCGTGCAGCGGCGCAACGCTGGAGAACCCGGGTGGCTATGCGCTCTGCGCCGACGGGATGGAAACCGGCGGCGACGTTTTCCTGAGGGGCGGCTTCACGGCGAAGGGCGAGGTTCGGCTTCTTGGAGCCAACATCGGCGGGGACCTGTCGTGCATCGGCGCAACGCTGGAGAACCCGGACGGGAATGCGCTCCACGCCGACCGGATGGAAACCGGCGGCGGCGTTTTCCTGAGGGGCGGCTTCACGGCGAAGGGCGCGGTTCGGCTTCCTGGGGCCAAGGTTGGTGGGAGCCTGGACTGCACGGACGCAACGCTGGAGAATCCGGACAGGAACGCGTTTTCTGCCCAACGTATGGTGGTCGAGGGGGGGATCTTTTGGAGAAATTTCCAAAAACCGCCGGTGGGAAATGTGAATTTCACCCATGCGTCCGCAAGCGTTTTCGTCGATGACGGCACCGGCTGGCCCGCCGACCGGGACTTGTTTCTCGACGGGTTCAGCTACAAGGCATTCGGGCCGGGGATGAATTGTAAGCAAAGGCTGGAATGGCTGCGCCGCCAGCCATCCGACTGGTTTTTCCCGCAGCCCTATGAACAGGTCATCAAGGTGTTCAAGAACGCCGGTCGGGAGCACGACGCCCGCGCAATCGCGATTGCCAAGCGCGACGATTTTTGTGAACGGGGGAACCTGAGTCGGCGTCACAGGCTTTGGCTCAAGCTTCTTCGGGCGACCGTTCGGTACGGGTATGAGCCGTGGCGGATATTGGGGTATATCGGGGTCGCGTTGGCGTTCGCCTTGATGGTGTTCAACAGCGGTTATCAAAACGGTTTGATCCATCCGTCGAAGGAACGGGTGTTCGTCGACGACTGTTACGTTGATTTCGATGCCGGGTGCGGGGGATGGATCACGGAACAACTGAAATGGACGGATCACCGGATCAGAATTCCAGCCGACTATCCGGAGTTCAACGCGCTGGTATATGCGGCCGACGCGTTCTTCCCGTTCGTCAATCTTCACCAGGAGGACTTCTGGCTGCCCAAGGCCGACGGGCGACGGGGCGGGCTCCTTCGCTTCTATCTGTGGCTCCACATTGCTCTCGGATGGATACTGTCCACCATCGCCGTCCTCGGCTTTACCGGGGTCTTCAAGAAAGATTGACGGGACCTTTGGAAAAAAACTGTTCGGGCCAGCCGCTTTCCTTTAATTAGTCCCCACCCGCCTTTTCAAACCAAATTCATTGGAGAGCCTTCGTCATGAGCGCCGTCCACGATCACGTCATTAACCCGGAATTTGCCGACCTTTTCATTGAAGAAGAAACCAACGTTTACCGGACCTGTATTCAGGGGTTGTCCAACGAGCCCATCTGCGTGCGCCAGGTGTTGGCGCGGGCCGAGGAATTGCTGAGCGGCGAGGACGGGTTCGAAGGGCTCGGAGATTACTCGCAGACAGCCATTGTCGAACGTCTGGCAACGGGTCGGCCACGGGTTTGCATCATTCAGGGCTCGGCGGACCATCCGGCCCACTTGCTGGATCATGAACACATGCTGCGCGCCTCGGCCCGCATCTGGCAGAACGGCGGCGTTCCGTTCACCTTTGGCGTTCCGGTTATTTGCGACGGCACGGCGCAGAACAATATCGGGCAAAGCTATTCGCTGGCCTCGCGCAATCACACGGCGACGGCCGTTAACATCAATTTCGAGGGGCACAGCTATCACGCGGCCTACGTTTTGTCGGGCTGCGACAAGTCGCCCAGCGGCATTCTGTCGGGTCTGGCGGCGGCCGACCGGGCGCGGCGCGCGCCGGAACGCGGCGCGGCTCCCGTATGGGCGACGTTCGTTCCCTCGCATGTTCTGCGCGGCGGAACCATTCCCGCCGACACGCGGGCCAAGTTGCGCGCCTTGCAGGACCGCGCGGAAGGTGCGGGCGATCCTCAACTGTCCGCCGACATCGAGGAAAACTGCAAATACATCCTGCAATGCGCGTCCGATGAAGTGTTCCTGGGGCACTTCGAGAGGGCCATCGGCAAGGGCCTGATGGAGCGCGCCGAGGCCGACGAACTATTGAACGAACTGGCCGCCGCCAGTTGCCACGAGAAGGGCGGCGTTTGCGCCTTTAACGGAACCGGCAATTCCTCGCGGACCCTGGTTTCAGCCCTTGGGCTGGCCCCGCAAGAATCCGAGCTTTTGCTGGACGAGCCCGAAACGGCTGTCGTGTTTCGCAACGTCGATCACCTGTTCCGCCTTTTCAACAAGCCGGAATTTGCGCTGTGCGATTTGTTGGCGCGCAACTACGCCAACGCCGTTCGCGTTCACAACGCCACCGGCAGTTCGACCAACCTCATGCTGCACATTCCCTGCATCATGCGCCACGCCGGATATGACGTTACCGTCGCCGACTATGAACGCGTCCGCGATGCCCACCCCGTTCCCGATATTTTCGCCCACAGCCTGACCGAAGACCGCGACACATATACTCTGGGCCAGCAGGCGAAGGCCGGGCAAGTCCGGGGCATGGAAAGCATTTTCAGGGTTCTGGGCGATCTGGGCGTGCCCATGGATCTGGATGCGCCGACGGTCATGGGCAATACCTGGGGGATGCGCATCGCCAATCTGGACAAGCCGGTATCCGACGACCTGCCGCAGGAAAAATCGGTCATCCGCACGACGCCCATTCGTGACATTTCCGGAACTGACGTGCTGCGCGGCAATTTCTTTTCCAAGTGTGCGTTGAAGGTGGCCGGCATGGCGACCGAACAGTACAACCGCTTCAACGGCCGTGTCTTTCTGGTCCGCTACTATGAAAACGAGGCCGATTGCACCCGCGATTTGCTGTCTGCCGATCTGGCGCAATCGCTGGGGCAGTTGCCGGGCCTGACGCCGGAACTGTTCGAGAAGCTCCGCAAGACCAACGGCGGGAGCGCCACCGACATCGAAACCATGATCGTCGACGGAACGCTGGCGTTTGCCTTCGTTATCGCCGGGCAGGGACCGAAGGCGTTCGGCATGCCGGAGATGTTCACGCCGGGCCAGAACCTGCGTCATCACGGCATTCTGGAACGCACATCCATCCTGATGACCGATGGCCGTTATTCGGGGGTCAGCAAGGGCGCCTGCGTCGGTCATGTCACCCCCGAAGCGTTCGAGGGCGGCGGCATCGGCACACTGGCTGACGGCGATCTGCTTTGGGTCCAGCTTGATGATCATCGCATCGATTTGTTGGATCGCGAGGCTTTCCTGCGTGGTGAGATGAAGCCTGCCGAGGGCGCACTTGGCCAGGCGCGAAGCGAACTGGTTAAGGCCCGCCGTGATCGCATGGAACACCGGCGTCTCCAGGTTGCCGCGTGCAGTCTTTTGGATCATGTCACGGACGCCGAAAACGGCATCGTGCCCGACGCCGTGGACAGCCGCGCAGTTTTGCCGTTGCCTGGGTGATTTCCGCTACTATCTAGTACTAATTGGCGAAATTGATTGTTGCCTTCACCATTGGCGGCATATTCTGCTATGTTCATTCGCGATGGGGGTGTGTGCGTTAAAGACGATGGACCGAACCATGGTTCGCGCGGGGGGTACTGGACGTGGCGCTGACAAAGTTAACCGACGTTGATGTTCTGTTAGGCGACCAGGATCAAAACTCGCTATCCGTTCTGCGTGCCGTCCTTGGCAACAGCGGATTTCGGAACATGCACGTCGGGCGATCGCTCGAAGAAGTGCGCGAAAATGTCAGCAACGAACACCCTGATCTGCTGATTTGCGACTATGATATTCCGGGCGGCGATTTTTTTGACTTCGTGCACAGCATCAGACATAGCGAAATCGGCCAAAATCCGTTCCTCGCAATTATCGCCATTACGCGCACGCCCAGCCCGGAGGTCGTCCAGCGGGTCAGCGAATGCGGAGTCGATCATCTGATCGTCAAGCCGTTTTCCACAAGCCAGATGATGGATCGCATCCGCCTTCTGATCGAGGCGCGAAAATTATTTGTCGTGACCAGCGACTATATCGGCCCCGATCGGCGCGATGATGTCGAGCGCGGCTCCGAAGTAACCCGTATGAATGTCCCCAATACGCTGAAAGCCAAGGTCGTTGGCAAGGCGAGCGCGGCGGACATCCAGCGGGCAATTGATCTTGCCGTGGCCGAGGTGAATGTCCAGAAGCTTGAACGCTACGACGATGAAATCGCGTTTCTCGTGGCCAAGATCGTTCCGTCACTGTCAAAGGGCTCCATCGACGATACTGCTTTGCATTTCCTGGAACGCCTCGTCTACGTGGCGGGTGATGCCAGCCGCCGTCTGGTGGGCACCGGGTATGCGCATGTGTCGGATTTGTGCCAAGCGATGCACTCGGTCACCACGACTGTCGTGTCCGAGAGAGGAAAGGCCGATCCTAAGGACATTCAGCTGCTTGGGCTATTGGCGCAGGCAATCAAGGTTGGCTTTGGTGCAGGCGAGGACATGATTGCTGCGGCCCATGAAATCTCGAACAAGGCCCTGTCTCGCTTCCGTCAGCTTCATGCCGAAAGAAAGGGCGAATCCGGTGCGCCGGATGTTCCCGTGCCGACTGCTGATACTGCGGTTATCGGCCTCGTCAATGATACCGGGCCGGCGGAGGAAGCTCCCGTGGCGTCGCCAGCGCCTCCTCGCCGCACGCCTCCCCCATCCTCCAAACCTCCCGCGTCTCCGACACCCCGCGCTCCCGACGAAGGGGCCGTTGCTGCGGCTTCACCGCAGGAAGGAGATGGTGCGGGTCTGGTTGCCGCGACGCAGCAGGCAATGAAAATTGAAGATGGCAAATTCGAGGACGTGTTTGCCCAATGCCTTCGTGAGTACATTCGCCAGGTTCTTGCCCTGTGGGAGATTGACGGTGTGCCGTCCGGGCATGTGCCGTTCATGCTGTCGGCGCGTTTCAGACAGAGGCTGTGTGACGTGGTGCTAAAGCATGTTGCCCCCGCCATTCCAAAAAACCGGCGAATGGTTGTTTTGGCCGGCAACGTGGACAGGGACAACGTCAGTGCGGACGTTTTCTGGTCGATGTTTGATCAGCCGGAACGCGAGAACGTTCCACGGTTCTTGTGGAACAACTGGTGGGGCGAAATTGGAAAAGCCTTGTCAGCGGGCGGCAAGGATGACGCCGCGAAAATCTGGGCTGCCCTCAGCAAGGGGGCGGCTGAGGACGGCTTCGATCCACCGCAGGTTTCGGATATTCCGGTGATACAGGCTCTTTTCGATTACAAACCGAAAGAAATCGGCGGTGTCATGCGCGGCGCGCAGCAGGTTTTGCAGCACGAAGCCGATGAGATATCGGATGTCGGGGGGGCGCGTAACTATCTGCTCTCCCAGATTGAGTCCCTGCCGCTGTATTGTGGCGATTGGCTCGCCCTTTGGGCTTATTACAAGCAGCCTGCGGAATTCAGCAACAAGATCCAGAAGTCGTTTACCGCCAGTACGGGAAGAACGGCGAGGGAGCGCCGGGCGGTGCTGCCTTATTACCTGCATTGGGCTCCCGATCTGACCCGTGTGACCCTGGATGACGAGGGAAATATCATAGACCCCGAAGCCGTTTGACGGGGACCCTTGGCTTTAGCCTCATGAAGACACGCCACGCCAACAACGCGCCCAGGATGGCGGCGTAGACCAGTGGTTCGCGTACGTCCGCCTTGACCATCATATAAAAGTGCACGACGGCCAGAACGCCCGCCGCGTATACCACCCGGTGCAGGCGTTGCCAGGACTTGCCGCCCAGGCGCTTCATCCAGCCCTTCGTAGAGGTCACGGCCAGCGGCACAAGCATGGCAAACGCGATCATGCCGACCGTGATGAAGTTGCGTTTTACGATGTCGGACCACACGGCGGCCATATCGAAGAACTGGTCGAGCGCCACATAGCTGGTCAGGTGAAGGAATACGTAAAAAAAGGCGAATAACCCGATCATGCGGCGAAAGCGCGCCAGAATGCCGAAGCCGAATATCTCGCGCAGCGGGGTTACGGCCAGCGCAATCAGCAAAAAGCGTAGCCCCCAATCGCCGAAATACCGTGTGGTCGCCTCAATGGGATTGGCCCCCAATCCGCCGGAAACCGCCAGCCACGCATACCAGGCGACGGGGCCGAGGCAAAGCGCGAAGATAGCCGGTTTGGCTACCTTCCGGATCATCTTTTCCCTGGGCATGTTTTTTCCCTGGGCATACTAATAGTATCGCTGCAAATCGAGCCCCGAGTAAAGCGAAGCGACTTCGTCGGCGTAGCCGTTGAACATCAGGGTTTCGCGTTTGAAGAATTCGCCGATGCGCCGTTCCTTGGCCTGACTCCAGCGCGGGTGGTCCACCTGCGGATTGACGTTGGCGTAAAAGCCGTATTCGTGCGATGCCTGCTGGTTCCAGGTGCACGGCGGTTCTTTTTCCGTGAAGGTGATCTTGACGATGGACTTGATGGACTTGAAGCCATACTTCCACGGAAGAACAAGGCGAATGGGCGCGCCGTTCTGGTTCAACAGTTCTTCGCCGTAAAGGCCGACCGCCAGCAGCGTCAGCGGGTTCATGGCCTCGTCCATGCGCAGGCCCTCGACATAGGGCCACGGCAGGATAGGACGTTTTTGCCCCGGCATCTCCTCGGGCCGCACAATGGTTTCAAAGGCCACGTATTTGGCTGCGGAAGTGGGTGCGAAACGCTTGATCACGTCGCCCAGCGGGACACCCACCCAGGGCACCACCATGGACCACGCCTCGACGCAGCGCAGCCGGTAGATGCGCTCTTCCAATCGGTGGGGCTTGATGACGTCCTCGAAGGCGTAGGTGCCGGGCTTTTCACATTCCCCGGCAATTTCCACGGTCCAGGGCTTGGCCTTGAAGGCGCCCGAGTTCTTCACCGGATCGTTCTTGTCGGTGCCGAATTCATAAAAATTGTTGTAGCTGGTGACCGACATGAACGAGGTCTGTTCCTCGTCCGTGGCAAAGCGGCCCTTGACGATGCCGTCCAGCTTGCGCCCGGCCCATGCCTGATCGGGCAGTAATTGGCCCACGGCCAGCCCCGCGCCGGCCACGGCGGCGGTTTTCAGGAACTTGCGGCGGTTGAGGAAGACCGATTTCGGCGTGATTTCCGAAGATTTAATATCGGTCGGTCTGGTAACCTTGATCAGCATTTGGCGATCTCCTCCCGGTCGTGCCCTTTCGCAGATAGTCAGGTGGAGGGATTTTGGCCAATAACAAGGACGTGAGGTCGTTGCCAAAACCGCGCGGCTTTTCTATGGTTGTTGCATGCGCATCGGGTGGGAGCGTTAGCATGCGGGTATTATATCACCTCTGGCTCTCTCCGTTTTGCCGGAAGGTGCGGATCGTTCTTCACGAGAAGAAGATCGAGTTTGAAATGCGCGCCGAACAGGTGTGGGAGCGGCGCGAGGCATTTCTTGCGCTAAATCCGGCGGGCGAGGTTCCAGTGCTGGTCGAACCCGACGGCACCACGCTTTCGGGCAGCCTGACCATTTGCGAATGCCTCGACGAAATTAATCCCGAACCGCCGCTGGTGGGCCAGCACCCGTTCCAGCGGGCCGAGGTCCGGCGGCTGGTGTTGTGGTTCGACCACAAATTTAACCAAGAGGTCACCGAAAACCTGGTGGGCGAGAAAATAACCAAGCGGTTCCTCGGTCTGGGGCAGCCCGATTCGGGCGCCATCCGCGCGGGTCACGCCAATATTCATACCCATATGGAATACATCACCTATCTGATCGGACAGCGCAAATGGCTGGCCGGTGACTTTTTCTCGCTGGCGGATGTGGCTGCGGCGGCTCATCTGTCGTGTGTGGATTATGTGGGCGACGTTCCGTGGGACGAACACGAGGACGCCAAGGACTGGTATGCGCGGGTTAAATCCCGGCCCAGTTTCCGCCCGCTTCTTGCCGACCATATCCCCGGCGCGCCGCCGCCCAAGCATTACGCCGATCTGGATTTCTGAGCGTTGGTATTAATCATTCCGTATTTTCGCAGGCGGTTACGTAGCTGGTCGTAGCTCAGGCCCAGATGCCGCGCCGTGGCCCGCTGATTGAAGCGGTTTGCTTCCAGCGCCCTTTCCAGCAATCCGGCTTCAAATTGACCCATGGCTTCGTGCAGGTTGGAACTTTGCGGACGCTCAATCGGCTCGTCTTCGCCAGACGCCGAAGCGGGGCGGTAGGGAGAAGCAAACGGGTCGAACTGAATATGGTCGATGGGTGCCTCTTCATCCGGCCAGCGATAGACGGCGCGTTCAGCCACATTTTTGATTTCACGAATGTTGCCGGGCCAGGTATAGGCCGCCAGGGCGGCGCTGGCTGCGGGCGTGAAACCGGGGAACGCGTCCCAACCCAGTTCCATGGCCATGGCGCGGGCGAAATATCCGGCCAGCAAGGGGATGTCGTCTGGCCGGTGCCTCAGGGGCGGAATGGTCAGCACCTCGAACGCCAAGCGGTCCAGCAGATCGAGGCGGAAACGGCCGGCGGCGGCTTCTCCGGGCAGATCCACATTGGTGGCGGCGATGACGCGCACATCCACTTTTACGGCTTCGCTGCCGCCCACGCGCTCCATCTCGCCATATTCCACGACGCGCAGGATTTTCTCCTGTACGGCTTGTGATGCGTTGGCGATTTCGTCCAGAAAAAGCGAGCCGCCGTCGGCCCGCTCGAAACGGCCCATGCGGCGGCGCACCGCCCCGGTAAATGCCCCGGCCTCATGGCCGAAAAGTTCGGTTTCCAGAAGGGTTTCGGGCAACGCCGCGCAGTTGACCTTGATCAGCGGACGGCCCCACCGCGCCGACAGAAAATGCAGCCGTGCGGCAATCAGTTCCTTACCCGTGCCGCGTTCGCCAATAACCAGGGCGGGCCGGTTCAAGGGCGCGGCCAGCGATACCGCTTCCATCACTTCAAGAAAAGCGGTCGATTCGCCGATAAGCGGCGGAAGATCGGTTGATGGATCAGCCATAAAGAGAAAATACCATAAAATAGTAAATAATACGAATAAATGGTTTTTCAGTCGTTTATCCAGATGAGGAAAAATCAAACTTTATATTGTTTTCAAAGAGTTAACCGGTTGGCACGGCATCTGCAATGTATCGGACAAGTGAACCAATTGAAAACCACAGGAACGAAGTATCATGGGTATTTTCTCGCGTCTTACCGACATCGTTAACTCCAACGTCAACGCCATTCTGGATAGCGCCGAAGATCCGGAAAAGATCATCCGGCTGATTATCCAGGAGATGGAGGAGACGCTGGTCGAGGTTCGGGCCACGGCTGCCCAGACCATCGCCGAACGCAAGGACATCCAGCGCAACCTCAAGCGCTATGAAGACGCCCAGGCTGAATGGGACCGCAAGGCCGAAGTCGCCCTTGTGAAGGGCCGCGAGGACCTTTCCAAGGCAGCTCTCGTTGAAAAGGCGAAACTGCGCGATACGGCGGCTGCCTTGAAGGCCGAACTGGACGGTCTGGACGCCGCGCTTGCCCACGGCGAAGCCGATATCGTCAAATTGCAGGACAAGCTGAAAGAGGCCAAAGCCAAGCAAAAGGCCATCAAGGCCCGTCACGAAACCGCGACGTCTCGCCTTAAAGTTCGCCGCAATCTTTACGACGGCCGGGTCGAGGACGCCTTTGCGCGTTTCGATAAAATGGAAAAGCGACTTGACGAAACCGAAAGCGAGGTGGAGGCTTTCGATCTTGGACGAGGCAAAACCTTGACGGAGGAGATCGCCGAGCTTGAAGCCGAAAGCGCCGTCGAGCAGGAACTTGCTGCTTTGAAAGCGCGCATGGCCAAGGCCAGCTCTAAAAAGAGCAAGCGATAAATCGATATGTCATTTTTCGGATTTGCATATACGCCACTGATCCTCTTTTTGGTGATCGTGGCCCCGGTCTGGATCATTGCCCATTACACGATGCGTTGGCGTTCGGCCAAAACGCTGTCTACGGATGACGAGCAGATGCTGACCGAATTGTGGGAGAGCGTGCCGAAGATGGATAATCGCATCAAGAACCTTGAGCGAATCCTGGACGCCGAAGTTCCCGATTGGAGAGAACAGTTATGATGCGCCATGAGTTTGAGCGAACCTGCACCCGTATGCGCAATTTCCGCCCGCGTGCCGGGGCCCTGTTTCTGGGGGTGTGCGCCGACTTAGCCACGCACTTCGGCATCAGCCCGTGGTGGGTGCGCGCAGGCGTTCTGGTGTGCTTTTTCTCGTCCCCGATCCTGATCATCGCGGGCTATCTGGTGGCTGCCGCGCTATTCGCGCGAAATCCCGAGTGGAGAAAGGGCCGATGAAAAAACGGGATGAAAAGTGGCGGCGTAAACAGGAAAAGTGGGAACGCAAGTTCCACAAGTGGCACCGTGGTTATAAAGCCCGCCATGGGTCTTTCTGGGACGAGCCCGGCGCTCACGGGCGGCCCAGTCCCAACCGCCTTTACCGCAATCTCGACAAGGCCATGGTGAAGGGCGTTTGCGCGGGCATAGCCGACTATTTCGGGGTCGAGGCACTGGTGGTCCGCGCGGGCGCGCTGGTGTCGCTGTTCATCTTCACCCTGCCCACCATCATTGTCTATCTGGTGTTGACCAAGGTGGTGCCGCCCAGGCCCGCCGACCTGTACGAAACGCCCGGCGAGGAAGCCTTCTGGACCCGCGTGCGCGTCGAACCCACGGGCACCGTCGCCACCCTGCGCCACCGCTTCCGCGAAATGGAAAAACGCCTGCGCGACGTGGAAACGTTTGTGACGTCACGGGAGTTTCGGCTTAATCGGGAAATTAACGACCTGTAAGCCTTTTTGGCACCTATTACGTGACAGTATACTAAATTATTATAAATAATTTAGTATACTGTCACGTAATTAAATCTGGTTGTTAACTGCTGTTACTGCCCCAACCCCGCATCCATTTTCTGCAGGTTGGTTTGCGCCGTTCTTGAGGCTTGGGTGTCGGGGGAGACTTCGATGACCAGCAGCCAGTCTTCGCGCGCACCCTCGTCGTTGCCGCTCAGGCGGCGGATGATGCCGCGCTCCAAGAGGGCCAGCGGGTTTTCGGGGTCGATCAAAAGGGCTTGTTCGGTGTCGGCAGCGGCATTGTTCAGATCGTCCATATAGCGCCGCGCGGCGGCCCTAAAAACAAACGCCTCGGCCCGTCTGGGATTAATCCCGATGGCGTGGGTAAAGTCGGTCTCGGCCGCCGCGTAGCGGTGCATTTCGGCGCGCGCCAGGCCGCGGTCGACCAACAGGTCCGTATCATCCGGCTTTAAGCCGAGCGCGGCGCTGAGAACGTCATCGGCGCGTTCGGGGTCGTCGGCCAGCAGCCACCCTTGCGCCGCATGGCCCAGAAGGTCGGCCTTGAATCCCGGTTCGGCGACGACCTTTTGCGCCAGCGCTTCAAAACGCGCCGCCGATTCGGCGTATTGTTTCAAATAAAGCAACGCCTTGGCGATGCAGTGATCGGCGGCGTCGCCGCCTCCCAACTCACGCCAGACCAGCGCCGCATCGAAGGCGTCGTCGGCTTCACGCTCGGCCAGCGCCATGCAGGCCTGATACTGGCGGACATGGTCGATTTCCGAGGCTTTGGCAGGGAAACAAACTATAATCATCAAGAAGGCGGGAAGGATTTTTCGCAACGTCTTGTTCCATGCAGGTGTCTGCCGATAGACTCCCGGCTTTCGAGGCGTTTTGCAAGCCCGGTGGATAGGGATCGTGCCAAAACTGTTTTGTTACGGATTGGGTTACAGCGCGCTGGTTCTCGCCCGCAGGCTTATGGCCGAGGGATGGGACGTGGCCGGAACCTGCCAAAGCGAGGCCCGGAAAGCCGAACTTCGGGGCCTGGGCATCGACGCGCACATCTTCGGGCTCGACCCCTGTTCGCTTGAAGGGGCGACCCATTTGTTAAGCTCGGTTCCGCCGGACGGCGCGGGAGATGCCGCGTTTAAAGCCTTGCCCGCCGATTTAAGCGCCCTGCAATGGATCGGCTATCTTTCGACCACCGGCGTCTACGGCGACACGGGCGGCGCAACGGTTGATGAAACCGCGCCCCTTCACCCCACATCGACGCGGGCTTTGGCCCGGGCCGACGCCGAAAAGGGCTGGCTGGACCGGGGCGCGCATATTTTCAGGCTGGCAGGCATATACGGACCGGGGCGCAACCCGCTGGAACGGGTGCAAAACGGTACGGCCCGAAGTATCCACAAGCCCGGACATGCCTTCGGGCGCATCCATGTGGAGGATATCGCGGGCGTTCTGATGGCCTCCATGGCGCAACCGGACCCGCGCGAAATCTACAATGTTTGTGACGATGAACCGGCTGCCCCCGCCGACGTGACCGCGTTTGCCTGCGGCCTTCTGGGCGTGGAGCCGCCGCCGCTGGTGTCTTTTGATGAAGCGGCCCTGGAAATGTCGCCCATGGCCCTGTCGTTCTGGCGCGACAACCGGCGGGTCGACAATTCCAAGATCAAACGCGATCTCGGCGTCACGCTCCAATACCCCACCTACCGCGAAGGTCTGCGGGCGATCCTCAAAGCATAGACGCGAGCGTCCGTCCCAGACGGTCCAGATCGGCTGGTTCGGACAATCGGTGGTCGCCCGATTTGACGAACTGGATTTCCACGTCGTCGCTTTCCATCATCTGGCAGATACGCAAGCTGGTTTGCCATGGCACGTCCGGGTCTTCCATACCGTGGATGATGCGCACGGGAACGTTCAGCGGCATCTTGTTTCGCAAAACAAGGTTTTGGCGGCCGTCCTCGATCAGCGCCTTGGTGTACGGGGTCGGGTCGGGTCCGTATTCGCTGTAGATGTTGATGACGCCGTCGCGCTCGATGGTGGCCAGCTGTTCCGCGCTAAGTTCGTTTGGCAGGATGTCCTCGGTGAAATCGGGGGCCGGAGCGATGCCCAGAAGCCCCGCCACCCGTTGGGGCCGCGCCAGCGCCGCCAGCAGCATGATCCAGCCCCCCATGCTGGAGCCAACGAGGATTTGCGGCCCCTCGGTCAGTTCGTCCAGAACATGCACCGCATCGTCGGCCCAGCGCCCGATGGCGCCGTCGGTGAAGGCGCCCGACGACTGGCCGTGGCCGAAATAATCGAAACGCAGGAAGGCGTGTCCGTGTGCCTTGCATTGTTCCTCAACGTACAATGCCTTGCTGCCGGTCATGTCCGACATGAAGCCCGAAAGGAACACGACGCCGGGAGACTTTCCGCCTGTCTTGTGGTAGGCAATTGCCGCGCCGTCGGCACGTGTTAGTATTGAGGGCGCGGGGGGCGTGATGATCGCGTCGTTCATGGGCTAACCGTTTTGAAGTTATTGATAAATAATGAGCGAAGAAACGCACCATAACACCGAGAATGCGCCCACGGAACAACCTGCTCCGCGCGAAATGGAGTCGGGGCAGCTTGCAACCGTCTTACAGGTTTTACCCGCATTGGGCGCGGGCGGCGGGGTTGAACGCGGCACCATCGAGATCGCGCGGGCCATTTCGGAAGCGGGCGGCCGGTCCCTGGTGGTTTCGGCCGGCGGTTCGCAGGTATATGAACTGGCGCGCGCCAAGGCCGAACACTTCGAGCTTCCCGTCGACAGCAAAAACCCGCTGATCATGCGCGCCAATATCGACCGTCTGGCCCGCCTGATCGTGGACGAGAGGGTGGATATCGTTCATGCCCGATCGCGCGCCCCCGCCTGGAGTGCCTATTACGCCGCCAAGCGAACCGACCGCGCCTTTGTAACGACGTTCCACGGCGTTTACAGCGCCGGAAACCTCGTCAAGCGCAAGTACAATTCGGTGATGACGCGGGGCGAGCGGGTCATCGCTATCTCCAATTATATCGCCGGGCATATGCGCCGGATGTATGGCGTTCCGTCATCGAAAATCCGGGTCATTCATCGGGGTGTCGATCTGAACACGTTCGATCCGGCGAAGGTTTCCGCCGAACGCGTCGCGACTTTGGCCGGGCAATGGCGGCTGGACGACGGCCTGCCGGTGGTTATGCTTCCCGGAAGGCTGACCCGCTGGAAGGGCCAAACCGTATTTCTTGAGGCGATTTCACGGCTGGGCCGCAAGGATCTGCGCTGCGTGTTGGTGGGCTCCGATCAGGGGCGGACCGATTATCGCCGGGAACTGGAAGACCTGATTGCGCGCCACGATCTGGGCGGTGTGGTGCGCATCGTCGATCACTGCGCGGACATGCCGGCGGCTTACATGCTGACCGATGTCATGGTCTCGGCCTCGACCGACCCCGAAGCGTTCGGGCGCGTCGTTCCCGAGGCACAGGCTCTGGGTCGGCCGGTCATCGCCAGCGATCACGGCGGTGCGCGCGAAACCGTGGTCGAAGGTATAACCGGCTGGCTGACCCCGCCGGGCGATGCCGAGGCTCTGGCGGCAATGCTTAAGGAAGTGTTGGCGCTGGACGGCGCGGCGCGTCACAAGCTGGCCAAAACGGCCATCGCCCATGTGCGTGCGGAATTCTCGAAAGACGCCATGTGCGCCAAAACGCTCGATGTCTACAACGAGGTCATCAAGAGGTGATGGAAACGGGTTCTTCCCGCATTCTGGTTATCAAGCTGGGCGCGCTGGGCGACATGGTTCAGGCGTTCGGCCCGTTCGCCGCCATCCGCCGCCATCACGAGGGCGCGCACATCACCCTGTTGACGAGCCCGCTTTACGCCGATTTTGCCGCGGCCAGCGGATTGTTCGACGAGGTGTGGCAGGACGACCGCCCGAAGTTTTCGCACCTGCGAGAGTGGCAGGCCCTGCGTCACCGCCTTCGTGCGGGGGATTTTTCGCGCATCTACGACCTTCAAACATCGGACCGCAGTTCCTTTTATTTCAGGCTGTTTTGGCCGGGGCCGTACCCCGAGTGGTCGGGCATCGCCAGGGGCTGCTCGCACCCGCACGCCAATAAGAAACGCGATATGATGCATACCATCGAGCGTCAGGCCGAACAGCTTCGCGTGGCCGGAATCGAAACGTTTCCCGCACCCGATTTCTCGTGGGTCGAGGCCGATATTGCAAAGTTCGGACTTCCGCCGCGCTACGCCCTGCTGGTTCCGGGCGGCGCGCCCCACCGGCCCGCCAAACGCTGGCCCGTGGAACGTTATGGCGAATTGGCGGTCTGGTTGGATCGGCAAGGAATATTACCGGTCCTGATCGGCACCCGGGACGAGGGCGAAATTCTGGCGGCCATTTACGAGGCCTGTCCGCAGTGCCGGTCGCTGGCCGGACAGACCGATTTTTTCCATATTGCCGCGCTGGCTCACGGGGCGGTGTCGGCGGTGGGCAACGACACTGGCCCCATGCACCTGATCGCCGCCGCCGGGTGCGCCAGCGTCGTCCTTTATTCACACGAATCCGATCCAGCGCTATGCGCCCAGCGCGGACCGCGCGTGGCTATTTTGCGGCGGGCATCGCTGGATGATCTCGACACCCCCCAGGTCGAGAAAGTCCTCGCCGCCCTGTGGCAGGAACGAACGACTTCCTAAAGCGATTCCTCGACGTTTCAAGTGGAACTTGGTGTGAATTTCAGCGGAGGAGGGCGTAATGATCAAGTCAATCGTTTTCTGTGGCGCCATCGCAGTTGTGCCGTTGATGATTGGCTGCTCTCAAGTCACTACGGTCAACTTCCGTACCGGTCTTCCTGCGCTGGCGTGTAATGCCCAACCCGGTTCACCCCCTTCACCAATCATGAAATTCCACGCTGGAAAAACATACGAAGCCAACACCATCCTTGCGAAAAAGATTAAACCAGTCACAGAATATTTTATGAAAGCGTCGGGTCGATATTTGGCGACCGGCTCCGATGGTGAACGAAAAACCATTGTCGAAACCCTTCTTAAATGGTCGGAAGTCGAGGCTATGACCGACTGGGGTAACTGGAAGGCTACAATAGATTCTTCGTGGTCTACGTACTATCACGCCATGGCCGCCATTTTCCCAATGGTGTTGTCATACGAACTAGTGCGAGAAGATATGAATCCTAATCAAATTAAGCTGGTGGATGCTTGGCTAGGTGGGCTTATTGATAGGGTCAATACAGACGCTCGCGGGTCTGGTGGTCGGTGGATGGGCATGTGGTATTATGCCGGTCGCCAGGACAATAAATATTATCAGCTCCAGGCTATCAACATGGCATGGGGGAATATCCAAGGCGATAACAACCGGTTCGATGGGGGGCTAAAAGCCTACCAAGGAGCGATTTCAGCTTTACGCGCTGACGGAAGTATTAGAAAAGAATCCGGGCGTGGTGGAAGTGCAATTCATTACTCAAACACAGCAATCATGAATTTGATTTCGATTGCCGAACAGGCCAGGGCCAAGGGCGTTGACCTCTATTCCGCTTCATACCAAAAGAGAACCATTCACACCGCGATTACTTTCCTGTTGGACGCCATTGATGACCCAGGGCTGATAGTTGAATATGCTAGAAAGAGTACGGGCTCGTCCTTCAAACGGGATTCGATCTATAACCAGAATATGCGTTTCTTATCACGGCATTATTCCGGTGAATCCGGTTTTGCATGGGCGGAAATATATTCTGCCAGATTTCCACAGTCGGAAAATACTCGTCGGTTACAACTTGCAGCACCATGGCTGGGAAAAGACGTGCCTGTTTTTCATTATCTCAGCGGTATGAACACCAGTTGCTTTGTTAGCCTGGAATAGCGCCTCACCAGGATTTCGATTTCTTCTCTATCCGCTGCAATTCCACTCGCGACGCCGCGGAACCCCTAAAGTCCTTGACACGGCACGGCTAATCTCAGACATACAGCCCGCGCTATCACGTTGAAACAGGAAGCAATAATGGACGGCAATATCAGCGTCAGCCTGCCGGACGGCAGTGTTCTGAGTTACGACAAGCCGGTATCGGCGGCCGAAGTGGCTGCGAGTATCGGTCCCGGACTCGCGAAAGCCGCATTGGCGGCCCGCATCAACGGAACGCTGGTCGACCTTTCGACTATGATCGAAGGCGACGCTGAACTGGCCCTGATCACCAAGAAGGACGAAGACGACGCGCTGGAATTGATTCGCCACGATGCCGCCCACGTAATGGCGCAGGCCGTGCAGGAGTTGTTCCCCGGCACCCAGGTCACCATCGGCCCGTCCATCGAAAACGGCTTTTATTACGATTTCGCCCGCGAAATCCCGTTCACGCCAGAGGATCTGGTGGTCATCGAAAAGCGCATGGCGGAAATCGTCGACCGCGACCTTCCCTTCGAGCGCGAGGTCTGGGACCGCGACGATGCGGTGAAGCTTTATGAAGAGAAGGGCGAGAAATACAAGGCCGAGCTTATTCGTGATCTGCCCGCCGACGAGATCGTTTCCATGTACCGGCAGGGCGATTGGATCGATTTGTGCCGCGGGCCGCACCTGCCATCCACCAAAAAGGTCGGCAAGGCCTTCAAGCTGATGAAGCTGGCCGGCGCCTATTGGCGTGGCGACTCGCGCAACGAGATGCTGCAGCGCATCTATGGCACCGCCTGGACCGACGACAAGCAGCTCAAGGCTTATTTGCGCATGCTCGAAGAGGCCGAAAAGCGCGACCATCGCCGCCTGGGCCGCGAAATGAACCTTTTCCATTTCCAGGAAGAGGCCCCCGGCGCTGTGTTCTGGCACCCCAAGGGCTGGACGCTGTTTCGCAGACTGATCAATTACATGCGTACCCGCCAGGACCGGGCCGGATACGTCGAGATCAATACGCCAGCCGTCATGGACCGTTCGCTGTGGGAACGCTCGGGCCACTGGGATACCTTCCGCCAGAACATGTTCACGACGCAAACCGTGGACGAGCGCGTTTTCGCGCTGAAGCCCATGAACTGTCCGGGTGGCATCCAGGTCTTCAAGCAGGGGATCACCAGCTACAAGGATCTGCCCCGGCGCATCGCCGAGTTCGGCAAGGTCAACCGGTATGAACCGTCGGGCTCGCTGCACGGCATCATGCGCGTGCGCGAGTTCACCCAGGATGACGCCCATATTTTCTGCACCATGGAGCAGATGCAGCAGGAATCGCGGGACGTCGTCGAACTGATTCTCGATATCTACAAGGATTTCGGCTTCGAGGACGTGCGCATTAAATTCGCCGACCGTCCCGAAAAGCGCATCGGTTCGGACGAGGACTGGGATCAGCTTGAAACCGCGCTCAAGGGCGCGCTGGAGCAGATGGGCTACGAATACAGCTACAATCCGGGCGAGGGATCGTTCTATGGTCCGAAGCTTGAGTTCGTGCTGCGCGACGCCATTGGCCGCGACTGGCAGTGCGGCACCCTTCAGGTCGACATGAACATGCCGCGCCGCCTGGAAGCGACCTATGTGGACACGGACGGCAACAAACAATATCCGGTCATGCTGCACCGGGCGCTGTTCGGGTCGCTTGAACGTTTCGCCGGTATCCTGATCGAGCACTACGCGGGCCGTTTGCCGCTGTGGCTGGCCCCGCAAAAAGCCGTCGTCGCGACCATCACTAGCGATGTCGATGACTATGGCCGCGAGGTGGCCGCCGCCTTCAACGCGGCGGGAATTGCCTGCGAAACGGATTTCCGCAACGAGAAGATCAACTACAAAGTCCGCGAGCACAGCGTTGCCAAAATTCCGGTAATTGCCGTACTCGGCGCCCGCGAGGCCGAAAACCGGACCGTCGCGTTGCGCAGGCTGGGCGGAAAAGAGCAAGAAATTCTTGCGCTTGAGGATGCAGTCGCTAGACTTGTGGAGGAAGCCGCCGGTCCGCGCTCGACGCGCTAGGCGGTGAGGGAATTTTGACCAATAACCTAGGAGACGGTAAATAGCTCGACCGCCTTTCAACCAACCGCCGAACCGCAAGGGACCGCGGGTTAACGATAATATTGTTGCACCATCCATCAGGGTTATTGACGCCGACGGGGAAATGATCGGCGTCGTTAGCGTAGCCGAAGGTATGGATTTGGCCGCCGAGGCCGGTCTTGACTTGGTCGAGATCGCCCCCAATTCCGATCCGCCCGTCTGCAAGGTTCTTGACTACGGTAAGTTCAAGTACCTTGAGCAGAAAAAGCAAAACGAGGCCCGGAAGAAGCAAAAGGTCATCGAAGTCAAGGAAATCAAGATGCGTCCGGGCATCGATGAGCACGACTACCAGACCAAGATGCGCAACATGAACAAGTTCCTGGGGAACGGTGACAAGGTAAAGGTCACCATTCGTTTCCGGGGACGCGAAATGGCGCATCAGAATCTGGGCGTCAAGGTTCTTCAGCGGGTCCAGGCCGATGTGGAGGAAATTGCCAAGGTCGAGCAGTTCCCCCGCAGCGAGGGCCGCTTGATGACCATGGTGATCGTACCGAAATAGCGCCGATCAGGATCGCCTGATGATCAGGCTCGTGATGTCATCATGAGTGGGCGCGCCATCGATGAAATCTGTTAGCGCTGAGTTGACGGCGCGGGCGATGTCCGCCGCCGTCGTCTCTTGGCCATTGGCCAGACATTGGCGCAGGCGCTCCAGACCGAACTGGTTGCGCTCGTTGTCAAACGCTTCCCAGACCCCGTCCGTGCACATGTATATCATCTCGCCCGGCGCCAGGGTGAAGGCTCCGCTTTCGTATGGTAACGCATCGGTTACGCCCAGAACCGTTCCCTGTCCGCCCTCGACCGTTACGGTGGTGCCGTCCTTGGCGCGCAACAGGGGTGGCGGATGGCCGCCGTTGGCATACCGTATTTCGCCGGTATGCGGGGAATACAGCGCATAGAAAACCGACACGAACACGCCGGGGATATCGTGGCGGCATAACATAAGGTTGACCGCGGCCAGACAATCGGCGGGGTCGTCGAAGTGGGGTGCGTTGGCGCGCATCAGGGTTCGCGCAACGGCCATGTAGAAAGCCGCGGGAACGCTTTTTCCCGAAACGTCGGCGATGACAAACCCGACGCGGTCATCGGGAAGCGCAAAAACATCGTAAAAATCGCCGCCCATATCCTTGGCTGGCGTCACCTCGGCATGGATGTCGAGGCCGGGCCAGTCGGGAAATTTCTTGGGAAGGATGCGTTGCTGAATATCCGCCGCGATAGAGATTTCGCGGCGAATGGACGAAAGCTCGGCTTCCTGCGCCCACGCCCGGCGGCGCCTTTCCACTTGGCGATAGACCCGTTCCATGGTTGCCGCGATGTCTTCAAAAGAGAACGGCTTGACCAGGAAGTCGGCGGCGCCGTCGTTCATCGCCTTGCGCACCACGGTGATATCCCGGTTTTCGGTCAGGGCGATGCGGGGAATGCGAAACTGCTTGTCGGGGATTTTCCTGAACAGCTCAAGGCCGCTGATTTTGGGCGAGTCGATAGAGACAAAGGCAAGGTCGAAATTATCGTCGTGTCCGATGATACGCAAAGCCGCTTCGTCGCAATCGGCGAAGACGAAGTCATCTTCAATGTTCGCGCCGATGGCCTCGAATCCACGCCGAAGAAGCCCTTCGGTTTGCTGGTTGTCGTCGATGACGAGGCTACGAAGCAAAAGAATGTCTCCCGGACTACTTTTCTTTCCCAAAATATCGGTCTGGCCGACGACTGACAATCGGCAACGTGGAATTCGCTCTAGATATTGATTTCAGTCTGAATGACTTCGCATTCGACGGTTAAATCGACCTGGGAAATCAGCCCGGCGTTTCGCAAAATGGTCACGTCTTCGTGGACCCGCCGATAGTCCCGTTTCAGGTGAAGGCTAAGCGAACGAATGGATCTTTCCTTGTGCCGACGAAGATGTCTGAGCATTTCGAGCCGTTTCCCGCTCATGGCCTTGCTCATGGCTTCCCAGGATGAAAAGGTCACATGCCGTTCGTTGACGTCGTCTCCCGCCTCGGCCCGTTCCCAGGCATCAACAAAGCGTTCCCCCATGTCGTCGATGTTGCCGATATGGAATTTGGTTTTGCTCATGTCCGGTTCCTTTCCACGTCAGCCTTGAAGTCGTCAACAAGTTGCCTGACGGAGACGAATTGATAAGGCTGTTCCTGCCCCCGTATATGCTTGTGATCGCCTTTGCCGCGCTCGTTGTCATAGCCGACTATTCGCTCACCATCGCGGCCAAAATATAAGCTGTATTTGAGCCCGTGATCAGACGGCGGAACGGAGACCGGAACCCGCCATATCTTCATCTCAATGACGCCACGATCACTCAGGTCGGTGCGATCCGAGAATATCAGCGTCGCTTTTTGCATGCCTTATTATGGCATATAATAACATATGTCGTCAAATAGCATTACCCGCAGGCGCCGTTTCGTTCGGCAAGCGCATAGTCTCAATTAGTCATTCATTCGGTTTGCGCCTTGCAATTGCCGGCGCGCGGCTTTATAACGCCGCGTTCTTAACCAAAGTGTTTCGAGCGGTACGGCGGGGCATGCCCAGACGCTCACGAACGCTCCATCGAAAGGAATGCGAAATGCCCAAGATGAAGACTAAATCCAGCGCGAAAAAACGGTTCCGCCTTACGGCGTCGGGCAAAGTCCGTGGGAACTTCGCTTGCAAAAGCCACTTCCTGCGTCGTCGCCCGCAAAAAATGAAGCGGAAGGCGCGTGGCACCATGATCCTGTCGGCTCCGGATGCCCGCATCGTCAAATCCTACCTTCCCTACGCCTGAGGAGACGTGAACCATGGCACGAGTTAAACGCGGCACAACCAGCCACGCCCGTCACAAAAAAGTTCTCTCGATGGCCAAGGGCTTTCGGGGGCGCAACAGCACCAACTACAGAATTGCTCTGGAGCGGGTCGAAAAGTCGCTGCAATACGCGTATCGCGACCGGCGCAATCGCAAGCGGCAGTTCCGCCGTCTGTGGATTCAGCGCATCAACGCGGGCGCGCGCGAATGCGGACTGACCTATTCCCAGTTCATGAACGGATTGTCGCGTGCAGGCATCCAGGTCGATCGCAAGGTTTTGGCCGACCTGGCGGTTCGCGAGCCAGATTCGTTTAAGGCGTTGGTCGACCAGGCCCGCTCGGCGCTTCCCGAAACCGCGTAATCTAACGTTTCAAATCGAGGTTTGTTTTACGGGAGCCACGGGTGGGCTGCCCGGTGGCTTGCCGTGACTTGAAGAAGGGTGCGTGAAAATCATGGACGATCTTGCTTCCCTGCGTTCGGAATTGATCGGTGCGGCCGAAGCCGCCGCCGATATGAACGCCATTGAGGAACTGCGGATTACGGCGCTGGGCAAAAAAGGGCGCATCACGCAGATGATGAAGGGTCTGGGCGCAATGGACCCGGCCCAGCGCAAGGACGCGGGCGCGGCGCTGAACAAGTTGAAAAACGAAGTTTCCGCCGTACTCGAAGAACGCAAATCCGTTCTTGCCGAAGCCGCCATCGACGCCAAGCTGATGGAAGAAAAGGTTGATGTGACCTTGCCGGTGCGCCCCGAGCGCGAAGGGCGCATTCATCCCATCAGCCAGACCATCGACGAGGTCGTTGCCATTTTCGGCGAAATGGGCTTCACGGTGGCCGAAGGGCCCGACATTGAGGACGACTGGCATAATTTCACGGCCCTGAACATTCCGCCTGAACACCCGGCCCGTCAGGAACACGACACCTTCTACCTTCCGGGGTCCGGCGATAACGGTGGCGACCAGCGCATGGTCTTGCGCACCCATACCTCGCCGGTGCAGATCCGCACCATGCAGAAGACGCAGCCGCCGGTGCGGATCATCTGTCCGGGGCGGACCTACCGCTGCGACTCGGACGCCACCCATTCGCCCATGTTCCATCAGGTCGAAGGTCTGGTCATCGACAAGACCACCCACATGGGACACCTGAAGGGCTGCCTGATTGATTTCTGCCGCGCCTATTTCGGTGTGGACGATTTGCCCGTTCGTTTTCGGCCCAGCTACTTTCCGTTCACGGAACCCTCTGCCGAAGTGGACATCGGCTGCACCCGTGAGGGCGGCCAGTTCCGCATCGGCCACGGCGACGACTGGCTGGAAATCCTCGGCTCGGGCATGGTCAATCCCGCCGTTCTTGAAAACTGCGGAATTGATTCAACGGTTTATCAGGGGTTTGCATTCGGCGTTGGGCTGGAACGCATTGCCATGCTGAAATACGGCATCCCCGATTTGCGAACGTTCTTCGAATCCGACCTGCGCTGGCTTCGCCATTACGGCTTCAAGGCGCTGGACGTACCCAGCATGGTGGGAGGGCTTAACCGATGAAGTTCACACTGAGCTGGCTCAAGGAACACCTGGACACCGAAGCGTCCATTGTAGAGATCGCCGACAGCCTGACCATGCTGGGCATCGAGATTGAAGAGGTCGTGGACCGCTCCGAGGGGCTGGAAGATTTCGTGGTCGCCGAGGTGCTGGAAGCGACGCAGCACCCCAACGCCGACCGCCTGCGCCTGTGCAAGGTTAATTTCGGCGAAGGCGTCACCGAGGTTGTCTGCGGTGCGCCCAATGCGGTGGCCGGAATGCGGGCCGTGTTCGCGCAGGCCGGAATGTATATTCCGGGCATCGACGTGACCCTGAAAAAAGCAAGCATCCGCGGCGTCGAAAGCAACGGAATGCTTCTGTCCGAAGATGAAATGGGCATCGGCTCGGATCACTCGGGAATTATCGAGTTGCCGGCGGATACGCCCGTCGGCGTGCGCGCGATTGACGTCATGGGTCTTTCCGACCCGGTGTTCGATGTCGGCGTCACGCCCAACCGGGGCGATTGCCTGGGCGTGCGCGGGATTGCGCGCGATCTGGCGGCGGCCGGTCTCGGCACCCTGAAACCGCTGGATTTGAGCCCCGTCCCCGGCGAGTTTAAAAGCCCCATTGATGTCGTTCTCGACTTCCCTGAAGGCAAGGAAGACGCTTGTCCGTACTTCGTTGGACGCTATATCCGGGGTGTCAAAAACGGCGAAAGCCCGCAATGGGTCAAGGACCGATTGGTTGCCATCGGGCTACGGCCGATTTCGGCACTGGTCGATGTGACGAACCTGCTGACCGTCGGCCTGTGCCGTCCCTTGCATGTGTTCGACGCCGACAAGGTGCGCGGAAACATCCGCCCGCGTCTGGCCCGCAAGGGCGAAGCCCTTTACGCCTTGGACGGAAAGATTTACGAGCCCGACGAGGAAATGACCGTCATCGCCGATGACGAGGAACCGGAGGCTCTGGGCGGGGTTATCGGCGCCGAACGCACCGGTTGCGGCGAAGATACGCTCAACGTCTTTATCGAGTCCGCCTATTTCGATCCCATCCGCACGGCGACCACCGGGCGCAAGCTGAATTTGCAGACGGATGCGCGGTTCCGCTTTGAGCGTGGCATCGACCCGTCGTTCCTGGTGGATGCAGTGGAGATCGCAACGCGCCTGATACGCGATTGGTGCGGCGGCGAGGCGTCCGAACTGGTTATTGCCGGGAGTGAACCCGACTGGCGGCGTGAAATCACGTTGCGGCCCGAACGCATCGCGGGTCTGGGCGGCGTCGACGTGCCGCGCGCCGAGATTGAACGTATTCTCACCGCGCTGGGCTGTGGCGTCGAAGCCGACGGCGATGTCCTGAAGGTGATGGTCGCACCGTGGCGCAACGACATCGTCGGCGAGCCCTGCCTGGTCGAGGAAGTGATCCGTGTTTACGGCTACGACAACATCCCCGTCGTGCCCATGGAACTGGGGGCGACCTTGCCTCATCCCGCGCTTAGCGGCGAGCAGCGCCGCCGGGTTGACGTGCGGCGAATTCTGGCGAGCCGTGGGATGATCGAGGCAGTAACCCTATCGTTCATGCCGTCGGGTCAGGCCGGTCTGTTCGGTGAGGTTCCGCAATCAATCCGGCTGGCCAATCCCATTAGCAGCGATTTGGACGTCATGCGTCCGTCGATCCTGCCCAACCTGATCGCGGCCGCCGGACGCAATGCGGACCGTGGGCTTTCGGAAGCCGCGCTGTTTGAACTTGGACCGCAATACGCGGGCGACAAGCCGGACGACCAGATGATGGTGGCGTCGGGTCTGCGCTCAGGCCGCTCGGGACCGCGCGATTGGGCCGGGCCGCCGCGCAGCGTGGAAGTCTTCGATGCCAAGGCCGATGCACTGGCCGCCCTGGCGGGCGCGGGTGCGCCGGTGGATAAATTGCAGGTCGTCGATAACGCGCCGGGCTGGTATCACCCGGGCCGCTCGGGAAGCCTGTGTCTGGGGCCGAAGACAGTCCTTGCATGGTTTGGCGAAATTCACCCGCGCGTGCTCAAGGCGTTGGGTGTGAAGGGACCGATGGTTGGTTTCGAGGTGTTTCTTGATCGTGTTCCCAAGGCCAAACGCCGCAAGAGCGCGACCAAGGTGTTCCTTGAACTTTCACCCTTCCAGCCGGTCGAGCGCGATTTTGCTTTTGTTGTCGATGCGCGGGTGCCCGCCGCCGATGTTCTCAAGGCCGCCAGAAGCGCCGATACGAGATTGATCTCGGACGTTCGGGTGTTCGACGTGTTTGAAGGCGGATCGCTTGATGCGGGCAAGAAGTCGCTGGCCATCAACGTGGTGCTTCAACCCACGCAAAAGACGCTGACCGACGCCGAGATCGAGGCCGTTGCCAAGCAGATCGTGGCGCGGGTTGAAAAGGCGACCGGCGGAACCCTGCGGGCCTGAACGGAAAATCGGGGCGGTTCAGTTGTCGAACCGCTCCAACGATCCGGTGATCAGCTTCAGTTGCTTGCCGTTGCGGATGCGCGAGAAACGCAACTCCAGTCCGTTTTCTTTCAGGGTGCGCTCGTAAACCTGCAGTTCGTACCCGCCGTCTTCAATAATATGAAGGGCGTGGACGCTTAGGGTTTTACCTTGAATTCTGGCCCACACGTAGGGCTCGCCCTTCAGCGGGTCCAGCGGAACCACGTTGCCGAATTTATCGCGCCGCATGGCCGAGGCGTATATGCTTTCGCGCTTCGTCGGTTTGAATGTGATGGAATAACTTTTGCGTTTGCGCCTACCGTCGGCCTTGCGGGTAAAGGTCATCCAGTCGAGGGTAAAGGCGCCCGCACCTGCATCAACAATGTGAACGCTCAGGTCACGCTTGGACAATCCCTCGTCCGATGTTGAAATCGCCGTTCCCGCATAACGCCCGAAAAATGCGTCGATGGTTGCATCGTCGGCCTGTGCCGGGACGCTTGATAGGCCCAGGCCAACCAGCATAACAATCAGAATCGCACGAATCTTTATCATCGCTCCATCCTTTGAAAGGAATTGAATATCCGATGCCCTGTTCGCTATCCATTTTAAATAGATAATCATTGCGCGACACAAAACAATTGCCGCGCGTGGTCGACATTCCGAAGCAATTGGCTCGAAGAAATATTCATTTGGGCATTGAAATACTGTTGTTTTGTCGTGTTTCCCGGTAATCTGCCGGTTCGGCGAAGTATATGGGGACCCCGCGCGATGACGCTGCGGGTTGCATGGACCTAAATGAGCGACGCTAACGCCAGTTACGAAGTTTGCATCATGGTCGGAGACCGCTGGGAAATCCACGCGCGTCATCCGGTAACCGGTGCCAATGCGGCAATTGAGGAAGCAAAGCAGCTTTCGCAAAGCTCGAAAGCTTTGGTCAAGGTTGTTCGTGAGGTTTATGACGACGAGACCGGACTTTACAAACAGGTTGTCGTATTCAAAAGCGCCGGATTGGCGGCGGCTGCTTCGGAAAAATCGGCACAGTCATCACCTTCCGGCCGCGGTGGGGGCGGCGGCGGTGGTGGGGGCTATCAGGACAGTCGCTCCGGCGGCCGAGGCGGTGGTGATTTATACGCTTCATATGATGACGACGATGATGATGACGACGACCTTTACGACGGTGCCGCCGGCCGCCGCGGCCGCGCCAGCAGGGGGAGGTCAAGGGTTCCAACCACCGTAACGGTTTCCGGCCTTTTCTTGCGCATTTTCATTTACGTTCTTCTGGCGTTGGGACTGGCCGCCCTGGTGACGGGGTTGCTGCCGGTATTCGCACCGAAGTTTGCGGCAAGAAATATTGCAGTCATGGGGGCGGGGCAGGCGAACGCGTTGTTTGTCGTTTTCATTACAACGTTTCTCCTCAGTTTCGGACTGTTGGCTCTGTTTTTCCTTAATGGCATTAAAGTTGTGGCCGCGCCGCGGCGTCCCCGCGTTCAGGCGCGCGCGGCGCCCGCCCGTCCGGCCAGGGTTCGCCGCAAATTGCCGCAACCGAGCGCCGATATCCTCAAAACGCTGAAGGAATCCGAGGAGAAACCTCCGCCCGATAGCGATGCCGCAGAGGATGAGCAAGAGGCCGAGTCCGAGTCGGCGCCCGAACCCGAGGAAGAAAACATTCTTGAAGCCGAGCCGGAACCGGAACCGGAAACGCCGTTGAGCGAAGCCGGGGAGACCCAGAAGGCAAAGTTGACGACCTTTGTCGCCACCGCTGCCGAGGAAATCCGGGCGGCTGGTGCGGTTGATGCGTTTTCGCGTTTCGGCATCAATCTTTACGTCGCCGGCGCCGTGGATTCAATGGCGACGACCCAGGGCCTGGAGGCAAGTGATTCGCTTCAGATTCTGGCGGGCGCGGTTCAATCGCTCGGCACACCAGCCGACATGGCGCGTAAATTCGCCGATGGAGCGGCCGACTATCTGATGCAGCCGAAGTACGTTGAAATGTACGAGTCCGGTCGGCAGTCCATGATGGCGTTTCTGGAGGGCGATGAAGAGGGTGCGCGCCAGATTACGCCGGCCCTTGAAAACTGGCGCAACCCGGCCAAAAAGGAAGAACATTCCGGGCCGCTTGCCGTGTTGTTCACCGATATCGTCGGATCGACGAGCATGACCGTCAGTGTCGGCGACGACGCGGCGCAGTACGTTGTGCGAACTCACAACCGGATTGTGCGATCAGCGCTGACAAATTTCTCCGGGCGCGAAGTGAAACACACGGGCGACGGCATCATGGCTTCCTTCACCACGGTTTCCAACGCGGTCGAGGCGGCCATTGAAATGCAGGAACGGGTTATCGCCAATAACGCGGCCGAAGGCGATATTCCGCTTCATTTGTGTATCGGCATTAATGCCGGTGAGCCCGTGGTTGAAGACGATGATCTGTTCGGCGTCACCGTGCAGCTTTCGGCGCGGCTGTGCGCGGTGGCGGAATCCGACGAGATTATCGTTTCGGAAGTGGTCAAAGGCCTGTGTACAGGACGCGCCATCAACTTCGTTTCGCGCGGCACGCGGGAAATGAAAGGCTTCGCCGACCCGGTGCCGGTTTACGAAGTCATCTGGAAAGAGGGCAACGGCGCTTAACCCTGGCCGTTGGTATTATCGCCGGCCCTGGGCCGTCGGCGGCCGGAAGCGCGCAAGGTAGGTCGGAAGTATGGTCTCGGCGGCTGTCGCGTCGACACCCAGATCCTTGAGGCCCAATGCGTCTTCCCCGACCACGTTGTCGCTTTTCAGGAGCTTGACCTGATCGCGCGTCAAAAGCGGCTTGGGAAGCTTTTCGATAAACCAGGCTTCAATGGCGGCAATGGCGAAGGGCACCGGAACGAGAAGCCGCGAACGCTTGGTTTCGGCCATCACAAGTTCCATGATTTCCTTGAAGCTGTAGACCCTCGGTCCGCCGAGTTCGTAGATTTTCCCCGCTGTTTTTTCGTCACCAAGAATGCGCGTGATTGCGGCCGCGACGTCGGCGACGTAAACCGGCTGGAAGCGTGTACCGCCATTGCCGTAAAAATCGATGCTCGGACCGCCGTTCTCAGCATCTGTAACAAGGCGCGGCAGCGTCGGGCACCCGAATACGGGCAGAATGGGCGTAATCTGTGATATTGCGGCGAACGTGTTGAAGAACTTGTCCTCTGGCCCGAAAACGACGCTGGGCCGCACGATGGTCACACCGGGAAACGCCGCGCGTGCCGCTTCTTCGCCGGCAGCCTTGGTTCTTGCGTAAGCCGATTCAGAATCCGCGTCCGCGCCGATGGCGGAAATCTGGACCAGTCGCCTAACGCCGGCCGCAGCGGCGGCGGTGGCAACGTTGGATGCCCCTTCAACATGGATGCGCTCGAAGGTGCGCTTGCCCCATTCCGACAATATTCCAACGAGATTAACAACAACATCCGCCCCTCGCACTGCTGCGGTTACGGAGTCCGCATGAGAGATGTTTGCCTGAAGTGGAACGACCTGACCGACGGCGCCGGCGGTCTTGAGGAACAGTGCCGTTTCGATATCACGAACGGCGACGCGGACGGTGTAGCCTTCCTCCGCCAAACGTTTGACCAGATGCCGCCCGAGAAACCCGGACCCGCCAAATACGGTTGCTACGCGACGGTCCATCGTGTTCTCCTCGAAAAAATTTGTCGTTTACGGCCAAGCCCGACCGCGTCCACGGTGGCGAGAGATTACCACTTTCGGCACGATTACACCGGCTTTTTGTCGTTCGTCAACCGTCACCGGCATAAAGCCGGTTGACATCGGCATCCTATGGCTTTAACGAACCCCTTGCCAGCCGGTTTCGGCAGGTTTTTTAATTTGTGCCCAGGTGGCGGAATTGGTAGACGCGCAGGTTTCAGGTACCTGTGGCCGCAAGGTCGTGGAAGTTCGAGTCTTCTCCTGGGCACCAAATTTTCAAATTCTCTCCCCGCAAAGGGGCATCCCGTGACGAACGATCTCAAATCAGTTCATGTGCATATCGGAGACCTTCCCCCGGGAATGGACTTCGGCGCCTCGGTTGCGGTGGATAGTGAAACCATGGGTCTTAATCCGCATCGCGACCGGCTTTGCGTGGTGCAGCTTTCGGCAGGTGACGGCGTTTGTCATTTGGTTCATTTTCCCGAACCGCAGTACGACGCACCGAATTTGAAAGCGCTGCTGGCCGACGCGAGCGTGACCAAGCTATTCCACTTCGCGCGTTTTGACGTGGCGGCCATCCGCAAATACCTGGGCGTGGTTTGCGCCCCGGTCTATTGCACCAAGATCGCTTCGAAAATGACGCGCACTTTCACCGACAAGCATGGCCTGAAGGACTTGTGCCGGGAATTGCTGGGCGTTGAGATTTCCAAGGAACAGCAGTCGTCGAACTGGGGGGCGGCCGAATTGTCGCCCGAACAGGTAAACTATGCGGCGGGGGATGTTCTCTATCTGCATCGGCTGCGCGCCATATTTGACGCGCTGCTCGCCCGGGAAGGTCGAACCGAACTGGCGCGGGCCTGTTTCGACTTTCTGCCTGTTCGCGGTGAGTTGGATCTTCTGGGCTGGGACGATCCTGATATTTTCCATCATTGAGCGTTTCACAAAGACGCCGTTTAATTGACGATTCGGGGCCTTGGGCGCATACTCCGCCCGTTGATGCCGGAACGGCGAAAGCACGGCCGGCCCGATAGGCGCAAATGGACGGAACACCTAAATGACATCTTCCGGCGCGTCCGCGCAGACGGGTGATAAGGATACCGAACCGGATCTTGGTACGGCGCGTCGCGTTCTTCGCATTGAAGCCGAGGGGCTGGAGGCGTTGGCGCGCTCTATCGGCGCGCAATTCTTCGCGGCGCTGGACCTGATCAGCGGCCTGAGTGGACGGGTCGTCGTCACCGGGATGGGAAAAAGCGGCCATGTGGCGCGCAAGATCGCCTCGACACTGGCTTCTACCGGAATGCCCGCGTTTTTTGTGCACCCCGCCGAGGCCAGTCATGGCGATTTAGGCATGATCGTCGAGGGCGATGCCTTGTTGGCGTTGTCGAATTCGGGGGAAACGTCCGAGCTGGTCGACCTGGTCGATTACGCCAAGCGCTTCAACATACCGATTATCTGCATGACCAGTTCGCCCGACGGCGCATTGGCCGAGGCTTCCGAGATTACGCTTTTGTTGCCCGATCGCGAAGAAGCCTGCCCCATGGGTTTGGCGCCGACCACCTCGACCACCATGATGATGGCGCTGGGCGATGCGCTTTCCGTTGCCTTGCTGGAACGAAAGGGTTTCTCCGCCGAAGATTTCCATGCCCTTCACCCCGGCGGAAAACTGGGCAGCCGTTTGCTGAAGGTTTCGGACCTGATGCACGACGGAGACGAACTGCCGCTGGCCAGTGCCGACGTGACCATGGCCGATGCGCTGATCGTGATGACGGCCAAGAGTTTTGGCTGCGTCGGCATCGTCGATGAAGCGGGGGCTCTTCTGGGGATCGTCACAGACGGCGATCTTCGCCGGCATATGAGCGCCGATCTCATCGGAAGGCGGGCCGCGGACGTGATGACCGTCGGGCCCACGACCATCCGGCCCGACGCTTTGGCCAGCGAGGCCGTGCAGATCATGAATTCACGCGCCATCACCAACCTTTTCGTCATGCGCGACGCTGTTCCCGTGGGAATTTTGCATATCCACGATTGCCTGCGCGCGGGCGTGGCGTAGAAGGTGGTTATGAACCCAACGCAAACCGGTTCCCAAACGTGGTCGGCCTCAAATCCGGCAGCGCCGCCGTCGGGCGAGCCACGGGTGGGGGCTGCGGCGCGGGTTCATGTGCCTTTCGCGCCCCGGGTTGCGCAAAAATTCGGCCGCGGATACAGCCGCTTTGTCGGCATGATGAAGATTTTGCTGCCGGTCGGGGCGGCAATCCTGATTATTCTTGTGGCGGCGTGGCCGTACCTGCAGCCTTCCGACGGCCGGTTTCTGATTGGCTTTTCGACCATGGTGTCGAGCGAGGCGGAAAACCCGAACATCGTCAATCCTCGGCTTGTGGGGACGGATGCCAGCAACAATCCGTTCTCCATCACCGCCGACCTGGCCAAGAATTTCCGCATTCGAAAGGATTTTTGGGATGCCGGCGAGCCGGTCGAGTTGGAAATGCCGAAGGCGGATATCACCCTGGATGACGGGTCGTGGCTGGTGTTGACGGCCGAGACAGGGCTTCTTTCTCCGGTCGACAAAACACTGGAATTGACCGGTGCGGTAAATCTGTTCCACGATTCCGGCTATGAAATCCGCACCGATATTGCGACCATCGATTTGCAAGCCGGCGCGGCGCACAGCAATGTGCCGGTTGAAGGGCAGGGACCGTTTGGCAATTTGAACGCCGAGGGGATGAAATTGAAAGACAAAGGCAGAACCATAACCTTCACCGGAAAAGCGAAGCTGGTCATTTACCCCAGTTTCGGGAAGGAAAAGCCATGAAGAAGGGATGGGGGATTTTCCCTGGTATTGTGGGGGCGCTGATTGCCGCGGCGCTGATCGCGCCGGGATCGGCCGCGGCCCAGAACCTGGATTTCTCAAGCTCGGATTCCGACCTTCCCATCGAGGTGCAAGCCGATGACGGCATCGAGTGGCAGCAGGACGGACAGGTTTTTCTGGCGCGTGGGAATGCCCGCGCGACACGTGGCAAGGTTTCGATCAACGCAGATTTGCTGCGCGCCTATTATCGAAAAGGCGAAAAGGGCGGGACCGAAATTTCGCGCATCGATGCCGTGGGAAGTGTGGAAATCGTTTCCGGTGGGGAAACCGCTTTTGGCGACGCGGCGGTTTACGATGTCGACAAATCGGTCATGGTGCTCAGCGGAAAGAAGGTTCGGCTTGTTACCGCGCAGGACGAGATTACGGCCGATCGGCAGATTGAGTATTACGAGTTGAAGCGTATGGCCGTGGCCCGCGGCAACGCCGTGGCGCGCCGCGCCGACCGGACGCTGAAAACCGAGGTGCTTGTCGCCTACTTCAAAAATGACAAAGCGGGCAAAAGCCGCATCCACCGGGTCGATGCGTTCGACGAAATTTATATCAAGACCACACAGGATGAGGTATGGGCCGATCGAGGCGTGTATAATGTGGATAGTGGTATTGTTACCCTGAGCGGCGACGTGCGCATTGCGCGGGACGACAACAAGCTGGCCGGATGCAGCGCCGAAGTGAATTTGAACACGGGCGTCAGCAAGCTGAAAAGCTGTAAGGGTAGCGGAAAGCGGGTGCGTGGCGTGTTGAAACCGACCGAGCGGGACCGCGTAAAGAAAAATTAATGACTTACCGGTAGATTTGGCCGATAGATTTGGCCGGTAGATTTGGCAAGGTAATGGAAAACAAGAACCCGCACAAACGCGACGGCGAGCTGATTTCAGATGCTCAGGACGGAAAACCCCGTCTTGTCGCGCTCAATCGCGGCCTTGCCATCAGCAACGTTGGCAAAAGCTTCAAAAAACGGCCCGTTGTGCGTGGCGTCAGCCTGCAAATTCATCGCGGAGAAGTGGTGGGTCTTCTGGGGCCGAACGGTGCCGGAAAAACGACGTGTTTCTACATCATTACGGGGCTGATTTCTGCCGATTACGGCAATATTCTCCTCGACGGCCGGGATATGACCAACCTTCCCATGTACCGCCGGGCACGGCTGGGGATCGGATATCTGCCTCAGGAAGCCTCCATTTTCAGGGGACTGACCGTCGAAAACAATATCCGCGCCGTACTGGAAGTGGTCGAGAAATCGCGCGACCGCCGTGAAGCCATCCTCGAAGCCCTGCTGGCCGAATTCTCCATCACCCATTTGCGCCGAACGCCGGCTTTGGCCCTTTCCGGCGGCGAGAGACGCCGTGTCGAGATCGCGCGCACATTGGCCTCCAATCCGCATTTCGTCTTGTTGGACGAACCGTTTGCCGGTATCGACCCGATTGCCGTCGGGGATCTGCGGGAACTCGTTTTCCACTTGAAGGATCGTGGCATCGGGGTTCTGATTACCGATCATAACGTTCGCGAGACGCTGGATGTTATTGATCGCGCCTATATCATTCATGACGGCATGGTTCTGATGGAAGGACCACCGGCTGAAATCGTCGGTAACGACGACGTTAGGCGGGTTTATCTTGGCGACCGATTCAGCCTTTAAGGCGAACGCAAGACAGCGTCCCAAAAACGGTGCCGCGTTGCGCGGAGGTCCGTCATGGCGTTGACCCCGCGCCTGGAATTGCGCCAAAGCCAGTCCCTGGTGATGACGCCGCAATTGCAGCAGGCTATCAAACTGCTGCAACTCTCCAACATCGAACTTACGGCCTACGTGGAAGACGAGCTGTCGCGCAATCCCATGCTGGAAAGCGAAGATGGCCAAGCCGAGGATGCATCGGACGGCGCGCCCGAAGAGGCGTCCGAGGGCGAGACGGATGCGCTTCAGTCCATTGATTTCGAGGGGACGCAGGATATGCCGTCATCCGAAAGCATGGACATGGATGTCGATTACGACAACCTCTGGAACAACGACAGCGAGTCAGATGCGGGGCAGTCGGATACGGGGCAGTCGGACACCTCGTCTTTGGGGGCGGAGCATGAGGGGCTTTCCGACACCGCATTCGCCGAATGGGGCGCGCGCGGCGGCGGCGGTTTCGATCCCTTTGAGGCGAGCATCGACCAAAGGGTGGCCGGCGAGGAAACCCTTCGCGACCATCTGATCGGGCAATTAAACGTCGAATTGGCGGATCAGGCGGACCGGGTGATCGGTTCGCACCTTGTCGATCGCCTTGACGAGGCGGGATATATCGACGGCGATCTATCTTCAATCGCCGATCTGCTGGGGTGTTCCGTGGAACGGGTGGAAAAAACGCTTTTGGCACTTCAGCACCTGGACCCGCCGGGTGTTTTTGCCCGCAGCCTTGCCGAATGTCTGGCCCTTCAGTTGCGCGAGCGCAACCGGCTGGACCCGGCCATGCAGGCCTTGCTCGATAATCTCGAACTTCTGGGCAAGCACGACATGGCCGGTATGATGCGGGTCTGCGGCGTCGATCAGGAGGATCTGATCGAGATGGTGGCGGAGGTCCGGGCGCTTGATCCGAAGCCCGCCATGGCCTTCGACAACGCCGTGGCGCAGCCCATTACGCCCGACGTTATCATGCGCCCGCTTCCCGGCGGCGGCTGGAGCATCGATTTGAACACCGCGGCCCTGCCGCGCCTTATCGTCAATAATCGTTACCACGCGCGCGTCAGCAAAACCGCACGCAACAAGGAAGACCGCCATTATATCGACGAATGCTTCCAGTCGGCCAACTGGCTGGTCAAGTCGCTGCATCAACGGGCGACCACCATATTGAAGGTTTCAACGGAAATCGTGCGCCAGCAGGACGGTTTTTTCGTTCACGGGGTTCAGGCCCTTCGGCCTCTGGTTTTGAAAGATATCGCCGACGCCATCGAGATGCACGAAAGCACGGTCAGCCGCGTAACTTCGAACAAATACATCGCCAGTCCGCGCGGAATTTTCGAATTGAAGTACTTTTTCACCCCGGCCATTGCCAGCTCAATGGGGGGTGCCGCGCATTCGGCGGAGGCCGTTCGCCACCGTATACGGGCGCTGATCGATGTCGAACCCCCGAAGGGCGTCTTGTCCGATGATAAAATCGTTGAAATTCTTACCGCAGAGGGGATGGACATTGCACGGCGCACCGTTGCAAAATACAGGGAGTCCATGGGCATCCCGTCATCGGTTCAGCGCCGTCGGCGGAAGTCCAGCGGTCTTTGAAAACCAATGAAAAGGGGAAGCCCGTTGTTGGTATTGACTCTGTGGCCGAGTGTCACTAGGTTCCGGGCCTTCTATTCAACACCACGGTGGCCGGTACGCAGCCATTGCGACAGACCCGAAAACGACCTATCTGAAATAGAGAGCCTTATCGGGCGGCTGTAAGGCCGTCAAACCTGACACGGCAGGATACGTTTTTTCATGGAAATTACAGTCAAAGGCAAAAACCTGAACGTCGGCGATTCGCTTCGCACCCACGTTGAGGAAAACCTTGATTCGGATGTGAAGAAGTACTTCGATCGCGCTCTTCACGCCACGGTTCTTTTCTCGCGCGAGGCCCATCTGTTCCGGGCCGATGTAACGGTGCACGCCGGGCGTGGGATGACCATGCAGGGTAAATGCGCGGCCGACGAAATCCATGCGGCTTTTGACGGCGCGCTGGACCGCATTTCCAAGCAGCTTCGCCGCTACAAACGGCGCCTGCGCGACCATCACAAGGCCCGCGGTGCCGAGGATACCCTTTCGGCGCAGCAATACGTTCTGGCGCCCGGCGCCGAGGACGAAGAGGTTCAAATCGACGCCCAGCCCGCGATCGTCGCCGAAATGGAAGCCGAGATCGATACGATCACCGTCAGCGAGGCCGTGATGCATATGGATCTGGCCGACTCGCCGGTTGTCATGTTCCGTAATCGCGCGCATGGTGGACTGAATGTCGTTTACCGTCGGCCCGATGGAAACATTGGGTGGATCGATCCGCGGGGCACGCGAGAAGGATAGGCCAGTCGAATGGAGATATCCGATCTGATGACGACAGAGGGTGTCGTCTCTAATCTGCGCGCGACCAGTAAGAAACACGCGTTGCAGGAACTGGCCAAACGTGCGGCGGAATTGTCGGGAATGCACGAGCGTGCGATTTTCGACGTTTTGCTGGAACGCGAACGCCTGGGGACGACGGGCGTGGGCAACGGGATCGCCATTCCGCACGGAAAACTGCCCAATCTGGACAGGCTCTACGGCCTGTTTGCGCGCCTCGAAAATCCCATCGATTTCGACTCCATCGATGAGCAACCGGTCGATTTGATTTTCCTTCTTCTGGCACCGGAATCGGCAGGGGCCGACCATCTGAAGGCGCTGGCGCGCGTTTCACGCCTGCTTCGCGACAAGAACGGCTGCAAGAAACTGCGCGGCACCGATAGCGCCGAGGCGCTGTATGCGCTTCTTACGCAGCCCTCCACATCACGCGCGGCATAACAATTATTAGTGTACGCTAAAGGCGTCCAGGTCGTTGTGGTGGACGGTGGCGATGGCGATGTCGCGGTTGGGGGCCGTGGCCAATTTTTCCCCATCGGCGGCATGGATGGCGTAGGCCAATGTGCCGTTCACGACCGTCGGCTTTACGTAGGCCAATTCTTCCATTCCCAAAGAAGCAAGATCATTGGCCGACAGGCTGCGAAGAAGTCTCGCGGCCGGCGAGACGCCGAAATTCCGATTATCCGTCATGACCAAACTCCTTTCTCGTGTCCGGGTATCTCATAGGGAATATGAAAGCCCGAAACTATTTTTCGTTTTCCGCATCAATCGTTTTCGGCAGTTTGGGTTTTTTTGATCCGGAGCCTGCCTCGATTTTAATGGTTCGCGCCGTGGCCTCCGGAAGTTCACGCACGAGATCCACGTGCAGCAATCCGTTGTCCAGCGAAGCGCACTGAATTTCAATGCCCTCGGCAAGGACGAAGCTGCGCTGGAACTGGCGCGAGGCAATGCCGCGATGCAAATAAACGCGCCCGGTTTCGTCCTCGTTGTTGCGGCCACGAACGATCAGCTGATTGTCCTCGACCGTGACCTCCAGATCGATCATGGCAAATCCGGCAACCGCCAGGGTAATGCGTAACGCATTTTCACCCGTTTGCTCGATGTTGTAGGGCGGATAGCCTTCGTGCGAGGTTTTCGAGACGCGATCGAGAATGCGTTCGAAATGATCAAAACCTAATAGCAAGGGACTGTCGAAAACCGATAGGCGGGCCATAAGCGCGTTCTCCTCTTAACATGAGCGAGTCGTTTTTGCGGGCCCTCATCAAGGCGCCCAGCCGGGGACCAAACTGCATCACCGGCCTTACACATATTAGTTCGGCAGATTCTTCTGCAAAGTCAATAGATTGCGCGCGTTAAACCTGAAACGATTCGCCGCAGCCGCAGCGCGCGATTTCGTTGGGGTTGTTGAAGACGAACCCTGAACGCAGCTTTTCCTCTACATAGTCCATTTCGCTGCCGATCAGGAAAAGGGTCGCCTTGCGGTCCACATACACGCGGATATCGCCCGCCTCGACCACTTCGTCGCTGGGGTCGGGCTCGGATGTGAATTCAACCTGATACGACAGGCCCGAGCAGCCCACCGTCTTGACGCCCACGCGAATGGCGCGTCCGGCGTCGCTATCCTTGTTCAACAAGTGACGGACACGTTCCTTCGCGGCGTCCGTTAACGAAAGCAATTGTGGCTTTTGGTTCATTCAGAATAATCCCAATTCAAGGGCTGCCGCTTCAGACAACATTTCCCTGTCCCACGGTGGTTCCCAAACCAGTTCGACACGGACATCATCGAGTTCGGGCAGCGCACCGCGAATGGCGTGCTCTACCTGTCCCGGCAGAATTCCGGCGACGGGACAACCGGGCGCGGTCAGGGTCATGTCGATGTCGACGTGCTTTTCATCGGCCGAAATATCGATTTTGTAGATCAGGCCCATGTCATAGATGTTCACCGGGATTTCCGGGTCATACACCGTGCGAATGGCGTCAACCACACGTCCCTCCAGCCCCGGACGGTCACCCGAAACCGGAACACCGGCGGGCGTCTCGACTTTTTCTTTCTCGCCTTTATCGAATACGAACTCATTCATTGCTTGAGACTTCCGTTCTTTCGCCCTTAACGGCGGCTTCCATGGTGTGCCAGCACAGCGTCGCGCATTTCACCCGCATGGGGAATTCGCGCACGCCCGAAAGAACCTCCAGCCGCTCGAAGGCCTCTTCGTCAACTTCCTCTCCCGCACCGTCTTCCGATCCCGTCATAAGGTCGTGAAAGCGGCGGAAAAAGGTGTGGGCCTCCTCGATCGACCGGCCCTTGAGGGTTTCGGTCATCAGCGAGGTGGACGCCATGGAAATGGCGCATCCACTGCCTTCAAAGCCGACGTCTTTCACCTGGTCGTTTTCGACTTCCAGGTAAATCGTGACCTTGTCGCCGCACAGCGGGTTGTGTCCGTGAGCGTGATGATTGGCCGCTTCGGGCTTGCCGAAGTTGCGCGGCTCGCGTCCGTGGTCGAGGATCACTTCCTGATAAAGTTCGCGAAGTTCGTCACTCAATTAAAGATCTCCTTGACCTTTCCAATGGCGTGGATGAGCGCATCGACGTCATCCATCGTGTTATAAAGCGCAAAGGATGCGCGCACCGTTCCGGGAATTGCATATCGGTCCATGACCGGCTGGGCGCAATGGTGACCGGCGCGGACCGCCACACCCTCGTGATCGAAAATGGTGCCCACGTCGTGCGGGTGGGTGCCGTCGATCAGGAAGGACAGGATCGCCGCTTTGTGCTTGGCCTCGCCGAAAATGCGGATGCCGGGGATTTCCTTCACCCGCGCGGTGGCCTCGGCCAGCAGCGCCGCCTCGTGGGCTTCGATGTTATGGAGCCCGATTTTGGTCACGTACTCGATGGCCGCAGCCAGCCCGCTGGCCCCTGAAATATGCGGCGTTCCGGCCTCGAACTTGTTGGGCAGCGGGGCAAAGGTGGTTTTCTCGAAAGTGACGCTTTCGATCATGTCGCCGCCGCCTTGCCACGGCGGCATGGCTTCAAGCAACGCCTTCTTGCCGTACAGCGCGCCCATGCCGCTGGGGCCATACACCTTATGGCCCGAGAAAACGTAGAAATCGCAATCCATCGCCTGTACGTCGACCGCCAGATGGGCCGCTCCTTGCGCGCCGTCCACCAGCACGTGCGCCCCTTGGGCGTGGGCCATGTCGATGATTTGTTTGATCGGCGGAATGGTGCCCAGCGCGTTGGACGCGTGGGTGACGGCAACCATTTTGGTGCGCGGGTTCAGAAGTTTCTCGTATTCCTCCATGATCAGCTCGCCGCGATCATCGATGGGAATGACGCGGATCTTGGCGCCCACCCGTTCGGCCAGAAGCTGCCACGGAACGATGTTCGAGTGATGCTCCAGATAGGTGATGATGATCTCGTCGCCCTCGCCCACGAATTTGGCGCCGTAGGACGCGGCCACCAGAT
>JADHSV010000051.1 GCA_016776725.1 Rhodospirillales bacterium | reverse complement strand
AAACCGGTGAAGCGATGGCGCAAAGGATAACCGCCATTACGAAGCGCATAATCCTCGTGACGACCTGCACCGTCTTTCCTCCCCATGATCGCGTGTTCTCGGAATCTTAACGCGTTTTCTTTTCCGAAATTATGCAACTACCAGAAGCGATTTGTCCACTTTTGTCGCGCAAGCTGAACGGTGTCGGGCGCAGGCGCGTTCGCCTTCAGTTTCCCCGACAACGAACCCAGCACGCGGTGGCGACGGCAAATTGGTGCCCAAGAGTGCAGGCTGTCATGGGTGACCGTCCGTTGCACTGGCGACGACACAGGCGTGTGAGGGTGCGATTTGAGCACGCACGTGGGCGGGCATGATCATCAATCAGGTTTGCGTTCGGGAAGTGTTGCCGCCGAGGCGGGGGCCTGACTTAAATATGTGGCTGGAACGGACTACGTTTGTTCAAACGTCTCCAGAAAATATTTTATTTTATTTTTAGTGTGACCGTTTCCGGAACGGGGGGTCGGCGACAGGGTATAACTCAACGTATACTCGGTCCCAAGGGACCCAAACTGATCTGGGGTGGGTGGGGTGTCGATTTACGGCAACGGAATAAGGGGCCCCGAAGCGAAAAAACACGCTAAAACGAAAACCACTTTGCAGTGTTTTTGCAGTGAAACGCAATTATTAAGAGGGTGTGCGACGCTAAGTGATTGAAAGTATTGGTGACCCCAACAGGATTCGAACCCGTGTTGCCAGCGGGGGTAATCTTGAAAAATGGCCCAACAGCGGCCCATAGCCTTTGCCGGAAAGGATAAGGCCGTAAACCGTAATCTCGTAACATATTGATTTTACACAAAAAAAGACCGGAAACCCTAGGGTTTCCGGTTTGAGTCTAACAGGGAGGCTTCACGTCTGGGAGACGCAGGACCCATCAATATGAGGATGGGCCCTTGGGATCGGGCTATGAGCCCGAAACTGAAAAATTCCGTGCGACGCTGCGTGTCGGTGCAATGTCGCTGGAGGGGTTTATATGGAAATTGCCCTGGGACGACCAACGCCAATTCGGAAAACCAGCCATGCAAAAAATGCATAGCTTGAAAAAACCCTATATATTTCAACTACTTATATGGGTTCTTTGATACCTTCGGCATTGATGCGATCGACCAGAAAATCGCGAAACACCTTTATTCGCATGGAATTTCGCAATTCCTCCGGATAGACGAAATAGGCATCCTGGGTGGGCGCCTCCAACTCGGAAAGCACTCTGACCAATCCTCGTCCATCGCGCGCCAGATAGTCGGGAATGGCTGCAATGCCGAGACCGCTTTGCACGGCGCGAAAAATTCCGTAGGTACTGTTGACCCGAAGGGCCGGACGACGTTTCTTCCCCGCTTTGGTTCCCACTTCCAGCAACCAGTCGAGCCCCTCAACCGGCGGTGCGGCATCGTCGCCAAAAACGACGATCCTGTGATCGTCCAATTGTTCGGGCGTTTTTGGCGCCGGGTGTTCGTTCAGATACGAGGGCGACGCCACAATGCGATAGCGCATCTTCATCAAATGAAGCTTGACCAGATCGGGTTGACGTGGCGGCGCCATGCGGATCGCCACATCCGCCTCGCGCATGGACAAGTCCAGTTCCGTATCGACCAGTAGCAGTGAAATGTCGATCTCGGGGTAGCGTTTCAGGAAATCATTGAGGCGCGGTGTCAGCCACACCGATCCGAAACCCACCGTCGCCGTCACCAGAAGGCGACCCTGCGGGCGATCTCGGCTTTCACGGATGCGCGCCGTGGTCATGGACAGCCGCGCCGCCATATCGCGCGCCGTTCGATGCAAAAGGTCGCCCTGTTCGGTCAGCATCAGACCGCGGGCGTGCCGATGAAACAGCGGCGTGTGAAGGCTTTCCTCCAGGGCGCTGATCTGGCGGCTCACCGCCGACTGGCTGAGGTTCAGTGTTTCGCCGGCGTGGGTAAAACTCCCCGCCTCGGCCACGGCGTGAAAAACCCTTAGTTTGTCCCAATCCATGACAACTCCCAATAATGCGGCGCGTGGCGAAAAACAGGCTATTCGCCTTCGTGTTCAGCCAGGAACCGTTCGGCATCAAGCGCGCTCATGCAACCGGTTCCGGCCGCCGTAACCGCCTGTTGGTAGATATGGTCCTGTACGTCGCCCGCCGCAAACACGCCCGGTACGCTGGTTGCAACACCGCCGGGCACGGTATTGATGAAGCCACCGGCGTCCATATCAAGCTGGCCTGCGAAAATTTCCGTGTTGGGCGTGTGGCCTATGGCCACGAACACACCGTCAACCGCCACTTCGCGCGTCGTCCCGGTTTTAACATCGCGCAGTATGACGCCGTTTACGCCGGGTGGGTTGTTGTCGCCCAGCACCTCGTCGACGGCGCTGTCCCAGACCACTTCGACCTTTTCGTTGCGAAACAGTCGGTCCTGAAGGGTTTTTTCGGCGCGCAATTCATCGCGCCGATGGACGAGCGTCACCTTGGAGGCGTGATTGGTCAGATAAAGCGCCTCGGTCACGGCGGTGTTTCCGCCACCGATCACGGCCACCTCCTTGCCGCGGAAGAAAAATCCGTCGCAGGTGGCACAGGCGGACACACCGAAGCCCGTGTACGTGCGCTCGCTTTCAAGGCCAAGCCATCGCGCCGATGCGCCGGTGGCGATAATCAGGGTGTCGCCGGTATACACATCGCCCGAATCGCCGATGGCCGTGAACGGGCGTTGGGACAGATCGCAACTGACGATGACGTCGTCAACCAGCGTGGCGCCGACGTTTTTGGCTTGATCGCCCATGCGTTCCATCAATTCGGGGCCCTGGATGGGCTCGGGAAAGCCTGGATAATTTTCGACCTCGGTGGTGATCGTCAGCTGACCACCGGGCTGCAGTCCACAAATAAGGACCGGCGCCAGATTGGCCCTGGCGGCATAAAGCGCCGCCGTGTATCCGGCTGCCCCCGATCCGATGATAAGCACTTTGGCATGACGGGTGTTGGGCATGGTTTGGCAGCCTTGTGTTTTGGGTGGCGCCGGATCAAGTCCGGCGGTCGGGCCGAAGACTAAAATAAAAAGCCCGCCCGGCGGACGCAAGCCAAGGGTTTGGAAAAGTTCGGACCATGCGAAATAAATTACCTTTGCGCGCTTGGATAATCCGTAGCGACGTTGTAATATAATTTCGTTGATGGAGGTATCTTTGGATGAAAGCTAAACGCGCTCGAGTCAAGCTCGACGAGATTGACCGCCGCATTCTGCGCGATCTGCAGAATAATGGACGCATTACCAACGTGGAACTTGCCCGGCGCGCGGGAATCTCGGCGCCGCCGTGCCTGCGCCGCGTCCGCGTTCTGGAAGAAGCGGGGTTAATTCAGGGATACCACGCTGAACTGGAGCCCAAGGCCCTGGGTTTCAATGTCATGGTGTTCGCCCAGGTCGGGCTGGAAAGCCAGGCCGAAAATGACCTTGAAGCGTTCGAGGAGCTGGTCCAGCAATGGCCGCAGGTTCGCGAGTGCTTCATGCTGGCGGGCGAAGCCGATTTTCTGCTGAAGGTCGTGGCCGAGGACTGGGATGATTACCAGAGGTTCCTGACCACCAAACTGACGACGGCGCCCAATGTCAGCCACGTAAAATCGGCATTGTCCATTCGCCAGTCCAAGTATCAGCCCGGCGTTCCGATTTAAATCCGGCGCCATAAACCCGCCGCAATGTTTGCCATGAATGCGGACGGCGGGACATTCAACGAATTGTCGAAGCGGGAGAGGAACCATGCGTTACCTCATTATTTCCGTTGTCGCCGTCATCATGCTTGGGCTGGGTGCTCGGGCGTGGGCAGGCAATGCCGACTCCGTGGCTGTCGTCATCGGCAACAAGGACTATCAGGGCGAGCGCATTCCCGACGTGGACTATGCGCACCGCGACGCCGATGCCTTCAAGCGCTATCTCGTTGATATCCTTGGCTATCGCGAGGGCAATATCATTGATTTGCGCGACGCCACCCAGGCCCAGATGGAGGCCGCCCTTGGCAATGCGCGAACACACAAGGGTAAGCTGTGGCGTTATGTGAGGCCCGGTCGCTCCGACGTAACCGTGTTCTATTCCGGCCACGGGGTTCCGGGGCTTAAGGACCGGCGGGGCTATCTGCTGCCGGTGAACGCCGATCCCAATTCACCGGAAATCAACGGTTTTTCGGTCGATGTCCTATACAAAAACCTCTCGCAACTGGATGTGCGTACACTGAGCGTTTACCTCGACGCCTGTTTCTCTGGCGAATCGGATGCCGGAATGCTGATCCGCGCCACGTCGGGAATCGCGATCACGCCAAAGCAGCCCCAGCGCACCGACAAGATGGTGGTCGTGACGGCAGCGCAAGGAGACCAGGTGGCCAGTTGGGACGCGGATGCGCAGCACGGCCTGTTCACCCATCATCTTCTTGAGGCCCTGCACGGCAAGGCCGACGCCAAGCCCTATGGCAACGGCGATGGCGGCATCACGCTCAGGGAAGTGAAGGCCTATCTGGACGAGGAAATGACGTATCGCGCGCGGCGCACATACGGACGTGAACAGAACGCCAGCATCCAGGGCGAGGACGACGCCGTCATCGGCATCCTGCCCGACGGAAAGCCCATCGCACGCAAGGCCGTTCCACGCGAGGCCGCTCCTGTCGCGCCCGCGGTTTCGCCATCGGTTTCGCCGGCGGCGCGCGACATGGTTCGCGAGGCGCAAACCCTGCTGGCCGATTTGGGCTTCGACCCCGGTCTTGCCGATGGCAAAATGGGCCCGCGCACCCGCAAGGCCATTGAACGCTTTCAATTGTCCAGCGGCTCGCTCGAGGATGGAACGCTGAGCGAAGAACTGGTGGCAAGCCTTCGCGCCGCACCGAAAAAAAAGAAGGCGCCCGTCAAACGCGCCGCCAAACCGGCGGAACTGTCCCGCGATGCCGTGGTGTGGCAGTTGATCGGCAACAGCAACCGAACTTCGGATTACGAAGTGTTCCTCAAACAATTCCCGGAAAGCACTTTTGCCGCGCTGGCCCGCTCGCGCATGGACGCCTTTGAAACCGAAGAACGCGAAAACCAAAAGGCGCGCGAACGCGCCGAAGAGGAACGCCGAGAGGCCGAGCGCAAGGCAAGGGAGGCCGAAGTCGCCCGCATCTTCGCCCCCATAAGCCAGACGGCTTATACACCGCAGGACGCCCAGCAACTGGCGCGCGCCGCGGCCCGTAAGGCGCGTGACGCGGCGGCCCGCGCCCGCACCTCGCCCGACGATCTGTTCTTGGTCAAAACCTGGAGCGGCGGCGGCCGCTACGAAGGCATGATGGGGAGCGCACTAAAAAGCGCTTCGAAGGACAAGCACGGTTACGGGGTGGATTTCTTCGCCAACGGCGCACACTACGAAGGGGAAATGAGGTCGGGCAAGCGCCATGGCTATGGCGTGGCGAAGGCCCATGACCACCAACGCTACGAGGGCGGTTGGCAACACGACGAGCAACACGGCCTTGGCATTCTCTACCATCCCGATGGTGATCGCTACGAAGGCGGTTTTCGCAACGGAACGTACCATGGCGCCGGAAGGTACTACTATCCAAGCGGCAACGTTGACGTAGGGACCTGGGACAACGGCAGGTTCTACAGACAGTAGTCTAGCGGAAGCGCACCGACAGGATTTCGTAGGATTTGGGGCCGCTGGGCGCGTTGACTTCGATGACGTCGCCCTTTTTCTTGCCGATCATGGCGCGGGCCAGCGGCGAGGTGATGGAAATCCGCTTCTTCGCGATATCGGCCTCGTGGCTTCCGACGATAAGAAACACGCTTTCGTCTTCGGTATCTTCGTCGACGACCTTGACCTTGGCGCCGAACCGTACCGTTTTTCCCGACATTTTGCTGGGATCGATAACCTCGGCGCTGCTGATCAGATGCTCGATCTCGGCCAGACGTCCTTCGACGAAGCTCTGGCGTTCGCGGGCGGCATGATATTCCGCGTTTTCAGACAAATCCCCATGCTCGCGGGCCGCGGCAATGGCGCGGATGATCGCGGGGCGTTCCTGTGTGATAAGGCGATCGCGCTCGGTCTCCAGATTAGCGAGACCTTCGGCGGTCATCGGCGACTTTTCCATGAATACTTTTCCCAAACAACAACAACCGGCCCTCCGCGCGGCCCCTTTCAAGGAACCAGAGCGGCAGACACGGTCGGTAATGATATCGTCTTACTTCAGTCCCGTAAAATAGGACTGCAACGGCGCAACATCAAGCGTCCCGGAGCGCAAAGTCTTCAACGCACCGATCGCGGCAGCCGCGCCGGACATTGTCGTATAGTGTGGGACTGAATAAATCAAGGCCGAACGGCGAATGGAAAAACTGTCCGAAACCGCCTGCGCGCCTTCGGTGGTGTTGATCACCAGCTGCACCTCGCCGCTGATAATGGCATCTACGCAATGGGGACGGCCTTCCAGAACCTTGTTGATGCGCGTCACTTCAAGACCGGCCCGTTCAAGATGGCGCGCCGTGCCGCCGGTGGCCACGAGCTTGAATCCCATGCGCGACAGCCTGCGCGCCAGCACAGCCGCTTCGGGCTTGTCCCGATCCTTGACCGAAACGAATACGGTTCCGGACTTGGGCAAAAGGGTCCCTGCGCCTAACTGCGACTTGGCGAAGGCGCGGGTGAAATCGGCGTCGATGCCCATGACCTCGCCGGTCGATTTCATTTCCGGTCCCAGGATAATGTCGACGCCGGGGAACCGGGCAAACGGGAACACCGCTTCCTTGACCGCGACATGGTTCATGTTCATGGACGCGGGCAGCTTGAAATCGGCCAGCTTTCGCCCGGCCATGACTTGCGCCGCGATCTTGGCAATGGGGACCCCGGTGGCCTTGGCGACAAACGGAACCGTCCGGCTTCCGCGCGGATTGACTTCAAGGATGAAGATCTCGCGTCCCTTGACCGCGAATTGCGCGTTCATCAGGCCGACAACGCCCAGCGCCAGGGCCAGCTTTCTGGCCTGATTCTCGATTTCGCCAACAATGGCGGGCGGCAGGGAATGGGGCGGCAGGGAACACGCCGAATCGCCCGAATGAATGCCCGCTTCCTCGATATGCTGCATGATGCCCGCAACGTAAACGTCCTTGCCGTCGCAAATGGCGTCCACATCCACCTCGATGGCGTCCTGCAGATACGAGTCCAGCAGAACCGGGCTGTCCCCCGACACCTTCACCGCGGTGGTGATGTAGCGTTTCAGCGCGGCGTGGTCGTGAATGATCTCCATGGCCCGCCCGCCCAGCACATAGGACGGACGCAGAACCAGCGCGAAGCCGATTTCGTCGGCCACAGCCTGCGCTTCTTCCAGCGACCGCGCGATGCCGTTGGCCGGTTGGCGCAACTCCAGTTTTTCCAGCAACTCCTGGAAACGTTCGCGGTCCTCGGCCAGATCGATGGCATCGGGCGACGTGCCAAGAATGGGGATGTTGGCCGCCTCCAGCGCGGCGGCCAGTTTCAGTGGCGTTTGGCCGCCCAGTTGCACGATGACCCCAACCAGTTCGCCGTTGGCGCGTTCAGCGCGGATGACCTCGATCACGTCTTCGGCGGTCAGGGGTTCGAAATACAGGCGGTCCGAGGTGTCGTAATCGGTGGACACGGTTTCGGGGTTACAGTTGACCATGATGGTCTCGAACCCGGCGTCCTTCAGCGCGTAGGCCGCATGAACGCAGCAGTAATCGAACTCGATGCCCTGGCCGATACGGTTGGGACCACCGCCCAGAATAACTACCTTCTTGCGATCGGAAGGATCGGATTCGCATTCCGCAGCGTTGACCCCGTCGCCTTCGTAAGTCGAATACATGTATGGGGTCAGCGACGGGAATTCGGCGGCGCAGGTATCAACCCGCTTGAACACCGGATGGACATCCAGGACCTCGCGGCGAAACGCCACTTCGGCCACGGTCTTGCCGGTAATCTCGGACAGCCGTTCGTCGGAAAAGCCCATGGCCTTGATGCGCCGAAGTGCCGGCGAATCGCCCGGCAGGCCACCCACCCGCAGGCGGGCTTCCACATCGACCAATTGCTCGATCTGGCGCAGGAACCACGGATCGTAATGGCATACGGCCTGAATTTCGCCCAAGCTCATGCCCAGGCGGAAGGCCTGCGCGATGACCAGAATGCGCTCGGGCGACGGCACCGCCAAGGCGGCGCGAATGGCATCCTTGTTGGCGCCGTATCCTTCGGCCCCCTCGATTTCCACCTCGTTCAGTCCGCTGAGCCCCGTTTCCATGGACCGCAGGGCCTTTTGCAGGCTTTCCTGGAAATTCCGCCCCATGGACATGGCCTCGCCCACCGACTTCATGGAGGTATTGAGCAGCGCATCCGTCCCCGGAAACTTCTCGAATGTGAAGCGCGGGATTTTGGTGACCACGTAGTCGATGGTCGGCTCGAACGCCGCGGGCGTGACGCCGGTAATGTCGTTCATCAACTCGTCGAGCGTATAACCGACGGCCAGCTTGGCGGCGACCTTGGCTATGGGGAAGCCGGTCGCCTTTGACGCCAGCGCCGACGAGCGCGACACCCGCGGGTTCATTTCAATAATGACCAGACGGCCGTTTTCGGGGTTGATGGCGAATTGCACGTTGGAACCGCCCGTATCGACGCCGATTTCGCGCAGCACCGCAAGGGAGGCGTTGCGCAGGATCTGGTATTCCTTGTCGGTCAGGGTCAGGGCCGGGGCGACGGTGATGGAATCGCCCGTGTGAACCCCCATGGGGTCCAGATTTTCGATGGAACACACGATGATGCAGTTGTCCGCCGAAT
>JADHSV010000028.1 GCA_016776725.1 Rhodospirillales bacterium | reverse complement strand
TTCCGACGATTGGATGGGGCGCTGGGCGCGTTTCGTTCGGGCCTCGGGTCTTGATGTGGTTGCCGCGCAAAACTTGGCCGGGCAGGGCCTGATGCCGAGCCACGGTGACGATAATCGCGATTATTGGGCGCCGAGTGCGCAGCAGATTTGCGCCTCCGTGCGCCGTCTTGCGGATGAAGCGCCTGCGGCGCAGGCCATCGCCATCAGCGGCGCCGGATCGCGGACCCTGTCGCTGATCGGCGCTCTTGAAGGCGAAACCGAAAGGCCCATATTCGGTTCCGATACGGCCCTTTACCGGGCCTTGGCGATAGCCGCCGGTGTTCGGTTAAAGCCGGGGATTCTTGGCGCGATTACAAACGCTTAAAGAACCGACGCGGCGCTTTGTAAACGGTCTATTAAGACGATTCCGTTAAACATCTAAGAACTTTTTGCACGGAGAGTCGTCTTAATGCCCCTGCGGTTTGGGTTTTTGCTGTCGGCCTTGGCGGCGATGTGCCTTATTGGCGCGTCGGTAATGGCGGCCGACAAAAGGGGAGCCGCCAGTCAGCTCGCCATGAACACGGCGGTTGGGCAGTCGGCGAAACGATATCGGGCCCCGGCCTTTTACGGGACGGGCGCGCCGAAGCAGGCATACAAGGGCCTGCTGTTGGTGGGAAGCATGAAGGTCGACAGGGGCAAACCCTCCAACGCCGAGTTTTATGCCAGGATCAAAGCGGCCATTGATGTGATCGAGAAACGGGCGCCGAAGATTTTCGCCCTGATGCAAAAGGTTAATGCGGGCGGACGGCGCCTCATCCATTACACGGGAAAAGCCGGTCCGGCGACGTTCGTTGCGTGGCGGAATGATTACGTGGCCAATATCCCGGCCAGCAGCATCGACGACGATCCGGTCTTTGAAAACACGGTGTATTCCCTGGGCGCGACGCTGGTTCATGAAATGGTCGGTCATGGCCGCCAGGAAGACGACGGCCGGGTGTGGCCCATGTATGACTGGTGCGGCAAAAACAGCGACAACGTGCAGGGCGTTCTGTGGAAAGCCAACCGCCTGGGCTTAAGCAGCGGCTTCGTGGAATATGAAGCCAACTTGTTTGCCCTGTGGTTTCTGGAGGCCGTTAAGGGGACCTATCCCAACCTGAACGAAGCGGCGGTCAAGCGCTACGTCAAGACGACGCGGCTGCTGAAGAAACGTTTCCCCGGCTGGTATGACGACGATAAATCGACCCGGGCCCTGCTTGCCGAATTCGGGGGGCGTTTCCGCAACGTTTGTCCAGGCCTGAAGTTCACGCCCCATCTGGCCATGCGCTAGATCGAGAAGGAACTGCCGCAGCCGCATGTGGACGCCGCGTTGGGGTTTTCCAGCTTGAAGAAAGACCCCATCATTTCGTCGACGAAGTCCAGCCGCGCGCCGCTGACGAGGTCGAGCGAAATTTCGTCGATTACGACGCGCACGCCGTTGGCTTCGAAAATGATATCCTCGCCGGTGCTTTGGTCATCCAGTGAAAAGCCGTACTGAAATCCCGAGCAACCACCCCCCGAAACCGCGACACGCAGCATCAGGGCAGCGTTTTCTTCGGCGCGCACAAGATCGGCAATGCGTTTGGCGGCACTGTCGGCAATTTCGATTTTTCGTTCGGGCATCAAGCTTTTCTTTCGTTGGGTTGTTGTGGCTTTTATTTAGGAGCGACGGCGCGATTGTCAAATCGGACGCATATGGGCGTTGCTTCGCGCCCATGCGCCCTGTACCTTTCGCGCCATGAAATCAGCGCAAAACTTCGCCCCCTATGCCTGCCTGCCCGAAGCCAGCCGTGGACGCCTTCACGCCGAACCGGAAAGTGCGACCCGCACGCCGTTTCAGCGCGACCGCGACCGCATTATCCATTCTGCGGCCTTCCGCAGGCTGGAATACAAGACCCAGGTGTTCGTCAATCACGAAGGCGATTTCTTCCGCACCCGATTAACGCATAGTCTGGAAGTCTCGCAAATCGCGCGCTCGGTTTGCCGGTGTCTGGACCTGAACGAAGATCTGGCCGAGGCTTTGGCGCTGGCCCATGATCTGGGCCACCCGCCGTTCGGTCATGCGGGTGAAGACGCCTTGAAAGAGGCAATGGAGCCGCACGGCGGCTTCGATCATAACGGCCAATCCCTTCGCGTTATCACCAAGTTGGAAGAACGCTACGCCGAGTTTGCGGGGCTGAACCTGACCTGGGAAACCCTGGAGGGGGTCGTAAAACACAACGGGCCGTTGACGGGCCCCAGCGATAACGGCGAGGTGCCGCGCGCCATCGCCGAATACATCGCTGTCCATGATCTAGAAATTGACGGGTTTGCCAGCGCCGAGGCGCAGATCGCCGCCATTTCCGATGATATCGCCTACAACAATCACGACATTGACGACGGATTGCGCGCCGGCCTGTTCAGTGTTGATGATCTGGCCGGTGTGCCTTTGGTCGGTCCGGTGTTTGCCGAAGTCCATGACGCCTATCCCGATCTGGATGAATCGCGCATGATCCACGAGGCCGTCCGCCGCATGATCGGCGTTATGGTCAACGACCTGCTGGACGAAACCAAGCGGCGTATCGATGCCGCCCGGCCCGAAACGGCGGCCGACGTTCGAGGCATGGACCATGCGCTGGCCGGGTTCTCGGCGGAAATGGCCGAAAACGATCACGCGCTGAAGGCATTCCTTTTCGAAAACATGTACCGGCACTACAAACTGAACCGCATGACCAGCAAGGCGCGGCGCGTTGTCAGGGATCTGTTTGCGCTGCTGACCAACGAACCCGAATGCCTGCCCACGGAATGGCGGCAAAAGGCTCTCGGGCCGAACACCCATGAAACCGCGCAACTGGTTGCGGACTACATCGCCGGCATGACGGACCGCCACGCGCTGGACGAACACCGGCGGCTATTCGACGTACAAGCAAGGACATCATGAATATCTTTCGATACTTCAGAGCCAAACTGGCCGACGTTCTCTCCGAAATGACGGCCGCTGGCGAGTTGCCCGAAGGGCTGAACACTGATCGCGCCGGCGTCGAGCCGCCGCGCGATCCCTCGCACGGCGACATCACCACCAACGCCGCCATGGTTCTGGCCAAGGCCGCCGGCATGAAGCCGCGCGATCTGGCGCAATTGCTGGCCGCGCGCCTGCTGGCGTTTGACGAAGTCGAAACAGCCGAGATCGCCGGGCCCGGTTTCATCAACATGCGATTGGCGGACGAGTTCTGGCGTGACCGCTTGACGGAAATCCTTAAAGCCGGAACCGCCTATGGCGATTCAGCCCTGGGCGGCGGCGCCAAGGTCAACGTGGAATATGTTTCGGCCAACCCCACGGGGCCGCTGCACGTGGGCCATGCGCGCGGCGCGGTGGTTGGCGACGCGCTGGCGTCCCTGCTTGAAAAGGCCGGGTACGACGTTACGCGCGAATACTATGTCAACGACGCCGGCGCTCAGGTGGACGCCTTGGCGTGGTCGGCCTATTTCCGCTATCTGCGCGCCCTGGGTGCCGAGATCGACGAGACCGAATTCGCCAAGCTGTGTCCCGGTGGCGAACTGCAGTATCGCGGCGAATATCTTAAAGGCGTGGGCAAGGCGCTTATCGAAGAATATGGCGACAAGCTGGCGGATCGCGACGAAGTCCACGGCGAATGGACGATCCGTTCGGTTGAAGATTGGCTGCCGACGGTGCGCGCCGTCGCCATCGACCGCATGATGGATCTGGTGCGCCAGGATCTGGCAGTTTTAGGCGTGGAACAAAAGGTCTTTACGTCGGAACGCGAGCTGGTCGAGCGTGGCGGTGTCGATGAAGCGCTGGACCTTTTCGCCGAGCGCGGCCTTTCCTACACCGGCGTTCTGGATCCGCCCAAGGGCAAGAAACCCGACGATTGGGAGCCCCGCCCGCAGCTTTTGTTCAAGGCTTCCGAATTCGGCGATGACGTGGACCGGCCGCTCAAAAAATCGGACGGATCGTGGACCTATTTCGCCACCGACGTCGCCAACCATTGGGATAAGTACAGGCGCGGTTTTTCCAGCATGATCAATGTCTGGGGCGCCGACCACGGCGGTTACGTCAAACGCATGCAGGCGGCGGTCAAGGCGGTGACGGCGGGCGAGGGGGAACTGGACGTCAAGCTGTGCCAGATGGTCAACCTGATGGACGGCGGCAAGCCGGTGAAAATGTCCAAAAGGGCCGGGAAGTTTGTAACCCTGCGCGATGTGGTGGACGAGGTCGGCAAGGATGTGGTGCGCTTTATCATGCTGACCCGCAAGAACGACGCACATCTGGATTTCGACATGCAGAAAGTGACCGAACAGTCGCGCGATAATCCGGTTTTCTACGTGCAGTATGCGCACGCGCGGATTCGCTCGGTCATGCGCAAGGCTCAGGAACTTTTCGACGCAGGTGCGATTGCGCCTGAGACGCTGGCCAAGGCCAATCTGGACGATTTGACCGATACCGACGAACTTGCGCTCATTCGCAATATGGCGTCCTGGCCGCGCACGGTGGAAAGTGCCGCCGAGGCCCACGAAGCGCATCGCATTGCCTATTACCTGTATGATCTGGCATCGCAATTTCATGCCCTTTGGAATAAGGGAAACGAGGACGCGAGCCTGCGATTTCTCATTCCGGAGCAGAACGAACTGACGATTGCGCGCCTTGCCATGATTCAAGGGGTTGCGTTCGTCATCGCATCAGGGCTTAAAGTATTTGGCGTTACCCCGGTCGAGGAGATGCGTTAATGAGCCCAGCCGAGGAATGGACCGAACCTTCCGATGACGGGACCACACCCGGCCCGGATTTCGAGCCTATCCTGGCCCCGCAAAAAAAATCGCGGCGCGGGTTGTGGATGGTCGTCGGCCTGGTCGTTTTGCTGGGCAGCGGCGGCGGAGCCGCATGGCATTTTTTCGCAGACGGACTTTTTATCGACCCCAACGCCGAAGTTCCGCTTATCAAGGCCGACGCGGCACCCATAAAGGTTCGTCCGGCGACTCCCGGCGGGCTTGACGTTCCTGACCGCGACAAGCTTGTCTACGACCGTATCGAAGGAAATGGTGAGCGATCGGTGGTCGAACGTTTGTTGCCGCCGCCCGAAACACCTGCTCCTCTGCCCGCGCCGAAGCCGGCACCTAAACCGGCGCAGAAACCTGAGCCGCAACCTGTGCCCCAAGTCCCGGAAAAACCTGTTGTGGACGCTCCCGCGTCCCCGCCGCCGCCGGTGCCGGACGTTGCGAAGGAAGAACCGGCGCCCAGCATTGCCGACGTGATGAACGCCATGAGCCCGCCACCGCCGCCACCGGAGCCGGAAAAACCAAAGGTGAAGCCGAAGCCGGTGGAAGTGCCGAAGCCCCCGCAAAAGGTCGTGGCGGCAGTCCAGCCGTCCGCAGCGAAGACCGCCGGGGGCTACAAGGTGCAATTGGCGGCCGTGCGCGATCAGACAAAGATCGATGGCGAATGGAAACGCTTGCAGCGCAAGCACTCGGACCTTTTGGGACCGCTTTCGCTGGATATCATGCGCGCCGATCTGGGGGCAGCGAAGGGGATTTATTACCGTCTGCGGGCCGGACCGGTGGACAGCGAAGCCGCAGCGCGCACGCTGTGCAAGAAGCTGACCGAGCGCAAGGTCGGCTGCCTCGTCATCCGGCCGGGTGGTTGATTTGGCGAAGTGCGCGCATTTAGCCGCCGTATTCGGTTGTTCCGGCCTGGTGTTAGGGGCTGACGAACGTGCATTCTTCAAAGATGCGGACCCTACGGGTTTCATTCTGTTCGCCCGCAACTGCGAAGCGCCTGATCAGGTCCGTGCGCTGGTGAGCGACCTTCGCGATGCCGTTGGGCGCGCCGATGCGCCGGTTATGATCGATCAGGAGGGCGGGCGTGTCACGCGCCTGAACCCGCCCCATTGGCGTGCTGCGCCGGCGCCGGGGACGTTCGGTGAAGTGGCTGGCGGTTCCGTCGCCAATGCCATAGATGCAGCCGTTCTGAACGCCCGGATGATCGCCGCCGAGCTTTACGATCTGGGCATTGACGTAAATTGCGTGCCGGTTCTGGATATTCCGCAGCCGGGGACCAGTCAGGTCGTTGGGGACCGGGCCTGCGCAACCGACGTGGAAACCGTTGTTAAACTGGGCGCGGCCATCGCGCAGGGCATGTTGCAAGGGGGCGTTCTGCCGGTCATCAAACACATGCCCGGTCACGGGCGGGCCATGGTTGACAGCCATCACGAACTGCCCTCGGTGGCGGCGTCATGGGAGGAATTGGTGGCGGTGGACTTTGCACCTTTTCGTGCGTTGCGCGACCTGCCCTGGGGAATGACCGGGCATATCCTGTTGGAAGCGGTTGATGAAAATGCGCCAGCGACGGCTTCGGCCAAAGTGGTGGAGAGCGTGATACGCGGGCATATCGGTTTTGACGGGGTTCTCGTGACCGACGATCTTTCCATGAACGCGCTGAAAGGATCGGTGGGCGGGCGTGCGGCGACTGCGCTGGCGGCCGGATGCGACATCGCCCTTCACTGCAACGGCAAGATGGATGAAATGATTGACGTCGCGGGGTCGTGTCGTCCGTTAAGCGAGGCTGCGGTTGCACGGATTTCGCGCGCCGAAACCATGCGGCGGACACCCGAGCCGTTCGATGTTCAAGAGGCAGCGGCGCGGCTGGATGAATTGTTGGCGGGGAAGGGAGACATGCTCTAATGGGCGGGTTCGGCGGAATTTTGTATACGGTTTCTGTCTGGGCGCTGCCAGTGTTGCTGGCCGTTACCTTTCACGAGGCGGCCCACGGCTGGGTGGCGTGGCGGCTGGGCGACGATACGGCCTACCAGCGGGGCCGGGTGACGTTTAATCCCATCAAGCATATTGATCCGCTGGGCACGCTGCTGTTGCCGGTGATGTTGCTTCTGGCTTCGGGCGGCAAGATGATGTTCGGGTTCGCCCGACCCGTGCCGGTCAATTTCAGGGCGTTGCGAAGCCCCCGGCGCGACATGGTTCTGGTCGCCCTTGCGGGGCCGGTGACCAATCTGATTTTGGCGGTCCTGGCCGCCGCCATGTTTCATACGACACCGTTCATGACCGGCGCTTTCCAGAAATGGGTGGCGCTTAATCTGGAAGCCGCCGTGTGGATCAATATTCTGCTATGCGTCTTCAATATGTTACCGATTCCGCCGCTGGACGGCGGAAGGGTCGCCGTGGGGTTGCTGCCGCGCGTTCTGGCCGCCCCGTTGGCACGGCTGGAACGGGCCGGATTTGTGATTATACTGGGTGCGGTGTTCGTGGTTCCGTGGATTGGCGACGCCTTGGGGCAGAAATGGAATGTCTTTTGGTGGCTTATCGGGACCCCGGCCAGCGCGATGGAGTACTTTATCTATAAAATGGTCGGCGTGATCTGATTATCGGTGGTTGGAATGACGACGGAAACACAGGACAGCTTTGAAGGCATGGAGGAAACCGCTGCCGCACGGGTGGCGCGGGAAGCCTTCGTTGTTGATGTGGACGGCTATGAAGGTCCCATTGACGTGCTGCTGAACTTGGCCCGCGATCAAAAGGTCGACCTGACCCAGATATCCATCCTTCAACTGGCCGATCAGTATCTGGAATTCGTGGCCAAGGCCCGCAAGACGAACATCGAACTGGCCGCCGATTATCTGGTGATGGCGGCGTGGCTGGCCTACTTGAAGTCGCGGCTGCTGATCCCCGAATTGGGGGACGAGGACGAACCCAGCGGCGAAGAAATGGCCGCCGCCCTGGCGTTCCAGTTGCAACGGCTGGAGGCGATGCAGGAAGCGGGGGCCAGACTGGTGGCGCGGCCTCGGTTGGGACAGGATTTTTTCGCCCGCGGATTGCCGGAAAAACCCGAGGAAGAGGTCAAGACCATCTTCGAGGTGTCGCTTTACGATCTTCTAAAGGCCTACGCCGACCAGAAACGGCGGGTTACGGATACGACCTTGCAAATCGAAGCCTGGGGCCTGTATTCGGTTGAGGACGCGCTTGATAGATTGCGTCAACACGTGGGGCGAACGCCGGATTGGGAAAATCTGGTCAAATTCCTGCCTCCGGGGCTGAAGGACGCGATGCTGACCCGTTCGGCCATGGCGTCGACGTTCTCGGCCAGCCTTGAACTTGCCAAGGAAGGCCGCCTTCGTATCCGGCAGATGGGAACCTATGGTCCGATTTTTCTGCGTCGTGCGGACGACGCGCGTAGTGAGGAAAAATGAGCGACATCGACGGTCAGCATTTACGGCTTCTAGAGGCCATCTTGTTTTCGGCGGCCGAGCCGCTGTCGGAAAAGGCGCTGGCCGAGCGTATGCCGGATGGGGCGGAGATTTCGGCGCTGCTTGCCGAACTGAAATCGCTGTACGCCAATCGTGGCGTTCAGCTGGTTAAGGCCGGAAAGGTCTGGGCCTTCCAGACGGCTCCAGATCTGGGCCCGCAACTGGCGCTGCAAAAACAAAAAACGCGAAAATTGGGCCGCGCCATGATCGAGACCCTGGCCATTATCGCTTATCACCAGCCGGTGACGCGGGCCGAGGTCGAGGAAGTGCGCGGCGTCGGCTTCAACCGTGGGACCCTGGATGCGCTGTTTGAAGCGGGGTGGATCAGACCCGTCGGGCGGCGGCGCACCCCCGGCCGCCCCGCAACCTGGGGAACGACGGATACGTTTTTGCAGCACTTCGGTCTGGAAGCGCTGAGCGATCTTCCGGGTGTCGACGAGCTGAAGGCGGCTGGGTTGCTGGACAAGCGGCCCGCCATTGAGGCTTACGGGGTGCAAGGCAGCGTCGCTGCTGCCGGAAAGACGGAAGGCCTTGAGGATGTTGCCGAAGAAGCCGGTTTATTCGAAGGCGTTGAAGAGCCGCCCGAGCCGCTTAGTCCGGACGAAGAAAGCGGCGAAGTGGCGTAATGTTCTCTGACAGACGAAATGATCTGTTTCGCGCCGTTGCGATGGGTAAGGCTTTCTGCCATTATCCCGCCGACTAATTACCATATTCGAGAAACGGGAAACAAAAATGATGGGTGGATGGACCGGAATCTGGCAGTGGGTCGTCGTTCTAGCGATCGTACTGCTTCTGTTTGGTGGCCGTGGCAAGATTTCCGCACTTATGGGTGACTTCGGCAAGGGTCTGAAGTCGTTCAAAAAGGGCATGAAGGAAGGCGAACAGCCCGAAGTGCCGGAAGCCGACAAGCCCAAGGCGATCGACGCCGACGCGACCGTGGTGGAAGCGACCGTCGATACCGACGACGCGGCAAAGAACTGAGATAACTTCGCCCGAAAGCGTCGCCTATGTTGGACATCGGCTGGCAGGAACTGTTTATTATCGCGGCCGTCGGCATTGTTGTCGTCGGGCCGAAAGACCTGCCGCGCGCCATTGCCAAGGTATCCAAGTTGGTGCGCCGGGCGCGCGGGATGGCGCGGGACTTCCAAAGCAGTATCGATGACGTGGTGCGCGAAGCCGAGCTTGACGACATCCGCAAGCAGGTTGAGACCGCATCCGATTTCGATCTGGGTAAGGAAATCGAAAATTCCATCGATCCGACCGGCGACTTGGCAGACGAAATGGGCCTGACGGACCTGAAGTCCAGTCTGGAGGAAACCGCCGAAACCATGGCCGCCGAGACCGAACCGGAACCCGAGGGTGATGACACCCCGAAAAAAGAAGGCGCTTGATTGGCCGTGGCCGAGGAAAATCAGACAGACGAAGCCGAACAGGCAGCCGAGGAAAAGAGCGGCGAAGACAAAATGCCCTTGCTGGCGCATTTGGTCGAGCTTCGCACGCGCCTGATCAAAGCCTTCGTTGCGATCATTTTGCTGTTTTTCGTCTGCTACTATTTCGCCGAGGATATTTACGGCTTCCTCGTTCAACCGCTGGCCGACGTTCTGGTGGAAACCGGCGGTGGCAACCGCCGTCTGATCTTTACGGCTCTGCACGAAGCCTTCTTCACCTACATCAAGGTATCGTTCTTCGCCGCCATGTTCCTGGCCTTCCCGTTCGTTGCCGGGCAGATATGGATGTTCATCGCGCCCGGTCTTTACAAGCACGAGAAGGCTGCCTTCCTGCCGTTTCTGGCGGCGACGCCGGTGCTGTTTTTCATGGGCGGCGCGCTGGTTTACTACCTCATTTTCCCGCTGGCCTGGAAGTTCTTCCTGAGTTTCGAATCGGCCGGCGCGGCGGGCGGCTTGCCTATCCAACTGGAAGCCAAGGTCAACGAATATCTGTCGCTGGTCATGCGGCTGATCTTCGCCTTCGGCCTGTGTTTCCAGCTTCCCGTGCTGCTGACGTTGCTGGCCCGTGTCGGTATGGCCACATCGGAAGGTTTGAGGGAAAAGCGCAAGTACGCCGTCGTCATTGCCTTCGTCGCCGCAGCCCTTCTGACGCCGCCCGACGTCATCAGCCAGATCGGTCTGGCGGTGCCCACATTGCTGCTTTACGAAATCTCCATCTTTGCGGTGAAGATTGTCGAGAAGAAGCGCGACGAACGGGACGCGACGGCGGCAGCCGACGACACCGTTTGAGCTGAATAACCACAACGGAATTTCGATGTTCGATATTAAATGGATTCGTGAAAACGCCGACGCCTTCGATGCGGCGCTGAAAAACCGCAATGCCGAACCGGCCGCGCAAGACCTGATTAAACTGGATGCGGCACGGCGCGCCGCCCAGACCAAGGCCCAGGAAATCCAGGCCGACCGCAACAAGCTGGCCAAAGAGATCGGCGCGGCCAAAGCCAAGGGCGAAGACGCCAGCGCCATCATTGCCGAGGTGTCCAAATCCAAGCAATTACAGGCCGAGACCGAGGAAATCGCCAAGCAGGCGCTGGCCGAGCTTGATACGGCCCTGGCCGCCCTTCCCAACGTTCCCGCCGCCGATGTGCCGGTTGGTGCAAACGAGGAAGCGAACGTTGAAATCCGCAAGTGGGGCGAACCCGCGACTTTCGATTTCAGGGCTGCCGAGCACTTTGAAATCGGCGAAAAACTGGGTCTGATGGATTTCGAACGCGCGGCCAAGATTTCCGGCGCGCGCTTCGTTGTGCTGACCGGCGCGCTGGCCCGGCTGGAACGCGCCATCGCGTCCTTCATGCTGGATCTGCAAACCGGCGAACACGGCTATACCGAAGTCAATCCGCCGATTTTGGTCAAGGACGAAGCCCTGTTCGGCACCGGGCAGCTGCCCAAATTCGGCGAAGACAGTTTCCGCACCACCGACGGGTTCTGGCTGATCGCCACCGCCGAGGTGCCGCTGACCAATTTGGTGGCCGGCGAAATTCTGGACGAGGATAGCCTGCCTCGGCGGGTCACGGCCTTGACGCCCTGTTTTCGTTCGGAAGCGGGGGCCGCGGGCAAGGATACGCGCGGCATGATCCGCCAGCACCAGTTCAACAAGGTGGAAATGGTCAGCGTCACAAAGCCCGAAAATTCGGACGCCGAGTTGGAGCGTATGACCAACTGTGCCGAAGAAGTGCTGAAACGCCTGAACCTTCCGTATCGGGTGGTGGTGCTGAGCACCGGCGACATGGGCTTTGGCGCGCGCAAGACCCACGATATCGAGGTCTGGCTGCCCGGCCAGGGGCGTTATCGCGAAATCTCAAGTTGCTCGAACTGCGGCGAGTTTCAGGCGCGGCGTATGAAGACGCGCTATCGTCCGCAGGGCGAAAAAGGAACGCAGTTCGTGCACACCCTAAACGGTTCGGGTCTTGCGGTCGGGCGCACGCTGATTGCGGTTATGGAAAATTACCAGCAGGCGGACGGAACCATTGCCGTGCCTGAAGCGCTGAAACCGTACATGGGCGGCATAGAGGTGATTGCGAACAATGGCTAGCAATGTTGTCGATCTGTCCAAGGCGCGGGTTCTCGTATCCAACGACGACGGAATTAACGCGCCGGGCCTGAAGGTGCTGGAAAAAATCGCCCGCCAAATCTGCGCCGAGGTGTGGGTGGTGGCGCCCGAAACCGAACAAAGTGCCGCCAGCCATTCGCTGACCCGCATGCGTCCGCTGCGCATTCGCAAGGTTTCGGAACGCCGCTTTGCCGTGGACGGATCGCCCACCGATTGCGCCTTGCTGGGCATTCGCAAGGTCATGGCCGACAATCCGCCCGATATCGTGCTTTCGGGCATCAATCCGGGCGGCAACCTGTGCGATGACGTCACCTATTCAGGCACCATCGCGGTCGCCATGGAAGGCGCGTTGCTGGGTATTCCCGGCATCGCCATGAGCCTGGCCCACGAAGGAACCCGGCCCATGCGTTGGGCGACGGTCGAACACTGGGCGCCCGGTATTTTGAAACGCTTGAGCGAAAACGGCTGGCCGAAAAACGTCGTGCTCAACGTTAATTTCCCGAACGTCCCGTCGGACGCGGTAACGGGCGTGGAAATCACGGCCCAGGGAGCCGGAAAAACCGGTCAGGGGTTGACCGAGGCGGTTGATCCGCACGGCAACGATATCTTCTGGCTGGGCTCTGAAACCCACGAGGAACGGGTGCGCGATGGCGATGACGTGCAAGCCATCAAGCGCGGCGCTGTGTCCATTACGCCCTTGTGTCTGGACCTGACCCACCGTCCATCCATCAAATCGCTGAAAGCTGTTTTCACGTGAACCCGGACTCGCGAAAAATCCGCCTTATCCTGGCGCTCAGACGCAACGGCATTACCGATACGCGCGTCTTGGGCATCATGGAGAAAATTGCGCGGGACGCCTTTGTTCCGGTGACTTTTCGCGATCAGGCTTATGACGACACGACCCTACCCATCGGCCGCCACCAGACCATCAGCCAGCCTTCGGTGGTCGCCAAGATGACCCAGGCGTTGGATGTGGGCGACCGCATGAAGGTATTGGAAATCGGCACCGGATCGGGCTATCAGGCGGCCATTCTGGCGGGCCTGTGCCGTCGGCTCTATACCATCGAACGCCACCGCGAATTGCTGGAAATGGCCAAAAGCCAGTTCAGCGGTCTGCGCATCACCAACATCACGACAAGGCTGGGCGACGGAATGCAGGGCTGGCCCGAGCAAGCCCCCTTTGATCGCATTCTGGTAACGGCGGCCGCTTCGCAGTTGCCCGAAAAACTGGCCGATCAGCTGGCCGTGGGCGGCATCATGGTCGCCCCCGTCGGCGATCCAGACGGAGACCAGACCCTGGTGCGCGTGCGCCGCACGGAAGACGGCTTCGAAAAAGAACCCGTCGGAACCGTCCGCTTCGTCCCGCTGGTGCCGGGTGTCGCGGGTGAGTGATGCCGCTGTGTGCCCGCCCCTTAGTCCCGTTGATCGGGCTGCAGCGGGAAAAGGCGAATAAGATGTTGTTTTTAAGCGGTAATGTGTAAATAATTAAGTATGGTGTCCCCAGAATTATGAAAAGGTAATCCCTTGGAGCAAGCGGGGCAGGATTATGGAAAAAATAAGGGGAGTTGGTGGCCGTGGTGAGATATGGCTTATTGCTTTTCCAAGTGATATTGGCTGCAGCTTGCGATCCAGTTTATGGGCCACCGATCATTGAAAACCAGTTTAGCACAGCTATCGAGGTGTATGTTAAATTTGCTGATGGCTCAACCAACGAGGTTCTTCTAGACTCATGCGGGGCTGTGGCGGTAGGAGGGAGTGGCACGGAAAGTAAAATCAATGTCCCCATTGAACAAATACTCATACGAAAGAATGGAATTACCCTTCATGATATAAGATCAAACCGGGCTACCATATTTGTGGAGGATGTGGGCCAAGGGACATATCCGGAATGGAGCGTAGGGCCGTTCGGGGTTCGGTTTGAAAAGGGATCAGACACAGAAGGCTGCCTAAAATCCCGGTTACGGTGACCTAGGACAATTCCGGGGAATTCCGGGGGGAATTCCGGCGGAATTCCGGGGACACCATACTTAATTATGGACATCTCCGCCGATCGGGCATAGCGTCGCTCCATGGCAAGACTGGCGCGCGTGGTCGTTCCGGGCGTTCCGCATCATGTTACGCAGCGGGGCAATCGGCGGCAGGACACCTTTTTCGGCGAGGACGATTATCGGGTCTATATGGACCTGATGGCCGAGTGGTGCGCGGGTTGCGGCGTCGAGATTCTGGCCTATTGCCTGATGACCAACCACGTTCATCTGATTGCCGTTCCCGCCACCGAGGCGGCGCTGGGGCGGGCCATCGGGGAAGCGCATCGGCGCTATACCCGGCATGTGAATTTCCGCCAGGGCTGGCGCGGCCATTTGTGGCAGGGGCGTTTCGCTTCGTTTCCCATGGACGTGCGCTATCTGCTGGCGGCTGCGCGCTATATCGAATTGAACCCGGTGCGCGCGGGTATGGCGAAGCGCCCCGGGGATTACGCCTGGAGCAGCGCGCGGGCGCACCTTGAGGGCCGTGATGACGGCTTGGTTAAGGCTGGGGTGTTGCCGGATATGGCTGGCGACTGGGCGGCGTTTCTGGCGGCGGGACCGGACGAGGACGACGGCGACACCCTGCACCGCCACGAACGCACAGGACGCCCGCTGGGCGACCTTGCATTTGTTGAGGGTGTGGAGGAGGCGTTGGGGCGGCCGCTCAAGCGGCAAAAGCCGGGTCCGAAGGGGCCGAGGAAATAATCCGGGCAGAGCGAATAAGCGGGGACACGATCCTTCGTTCCGAAGGTCATGTCCCCGTTATTCTTGCGGCCTTATTTCGAACTGAGACACAAGTTGAATGATACCGCCGTTGAAGAATGTGCGATCCTTCGCGATAATCGGTTTATGTGGCGGGATACGAAAAACAGTCTGATATTATTTCTGATGGTCGCGCTTGGCGGTTGCAGCTGGGCCGAATGGCCGCCGCCGTCGCAGGTGCGGGCGGTCAATGCGCCGTTGCGCGGGGTTCATACGGCTCCGGCGCCCCGGCCTTCGCCGGTTGCCCCGTCGTCATCGTCCGACGCCTTGTTCGTCGGCGCGCAGTCGGTGGTGGTGGGACGTGGTGACACCCTTTATGCGGTTTCGCGCCGCCACCAGGTTTCGGCCCGCGCTATTATCGACGCCAATGGCCTGCTTCCGCCCTACAAGCTCGAGGTCGGGCAACGCCTTGTTCTGCCGCGCGATTTCGTTCATGCGGTGGTCAGGGGCGACACCCTTTCCGCGATCTCGCGCACATACGGCGTGCGTATGTATGTGCTGGCCAAGGCCAACGGTTTGGAGCCGCCGTATCTCATCAAAATCGGGCAAAAACTGCGGGTGCCGGGAAAAACCGGAACAGTGGTGGCGCAGGCGAGACCGAAACCTGTGCATTCGAAGCCTGCTCCGACTTTGGCCAAGGTTGAACCCAAACGCGAGCCCTTAGCCAAACCGCCCAAGGCGAGCGCTCCTGTTCCCAAACCGCCGCGCGTCAGCGGCAAGGGGTTTTCGTGGCCCGCTCGGGGGAAAATCATTTCCGGATTCGGCCCCAAGACCAAGGGGTTTCATAACGACGGCATCAACATCGCGACGGCGCGGGGTGCGCCGGTTTATGCGGCGGAAAATGGCGTTGTTGCCTACGCCGGGAACCAGATCCGGGGATTTGGCAACCTGCTTTTGATCAAGCATTCCGGCGGATGGATCACCGCCTACGCCCATAACGACGCGCTTCTGGTGAAACGCGGGCAAAAAATCAGGAAAGGGCAGGTGATCGCCAAGGTCGGCAGCAGCGGCAACGTGTCCACCCCGCAGCTTCACTTCGAGCTTCGCAAGGGGCGACGCGCAGTCGACCCAATCGCGCATTTGCGCCGGGGCAAGCTGTCGTGAATGCACGACCGCCCATTGCGGTCATTCCCTATCGCTGGGTTGTGTTTGCGCTGCTGGGGGCGGGCTATCTTCTGGTTTACTTCCACCGCCTCAGTCCAGCCGTGGTCGCTCTTGAGATGATGGACGAGTTGAAGGCCGACGCCGGACTGATGGGATTGCTGGCCTCGGCCTATTTCTATCCCTACGCCCTGATGCAAATCCCCAGCGGTCTGCTGTCGGATTCGTGGGGGCCGCGAAAAACAATCACCTCGTTTTTCCTGCTGGCCGGTATCGGATCCATCGCCTTTGGCGCAGCGCCGAGCGTAGGCTGGGCCATTGCGGCGCGCATCGGCGTGGGGGTGGGGGTCGCCATGCTGTTCGTGCCGACCATGAAAGTCCTGACAAGCTGGTTCAAAGTGACAGAGTTTACCTTCGCCGCCGGACTCCTAATGGCGGTTGGCGGACTGGGGGTTTTGTCGGCTGCGTCACCTTTTGCCTATCTCAGTACGGTTTTGGGATGGCGGGAAAGCTTTATGATTATCGGCGTGGTCACTTTGGTCCTTGCCGCGGCCATCTGGATACTGGTGCGCGATACGCCACAAGAGATGGGGCTGCCCGCCATTCGCACCAACGGCGACGGGGCGGAAGAAGGCGGCCCGGCCATAGGCTTGTGGCAAGGTGTAAGGATGGTTATCGGATCGGCACGCTTCTGGCCCCTGTTCGCATGGTTTTTCTTCACATTCGGCATCTTCTTCAGTTTTAGCGGATTGTGGGGCGGACCGTTCCTTATGCACGTGTACGGGCTGGACAAGCTACAGGCGGGCGGAATTTTGAGCATGCCCGCCGTGGCTCTTATTTTTGGCTGTCCGGTGATCGCCTATATATCCGACCGGGTATTGCGCTCGCGCAAGAAGGTTATGGTGATTTCAGCGGTTGCGGTCGTGATCCTCAGCCTGCCTCTGGCTTTCTTTCCCGCCCGGTTCAATCTCGCGCAGCTCTACGCCTGGGGCCTTCTGTTTGGCTTTTTTGGCAGCGCCATCGTTATTATCGGGTTTACCACGGCGAAGGAAATGTTCCCGGTAAGAATCGCGGGCACGGCTGTGGGGCTAATCAACATTGCACCGTTCCTGGGCGGCGCCATTATGCAGCCTGTCGTGGGAATAATGCTGGAGGCCCATGGACGCGGGGCGGCGGGCTATTCGGCGCAAGCCTACGGCAGTGGATTTACCGTGTATTTCGTGTCCGCCGCTATTGCCCTTATCGCGGCGCTCTTTATCAAAGAGACCATGCCGATTGCCCCGGATAAGGCGTTGCCGTAAACTTGCCTGCGGAAAACCTGAGTTTGAGGGAGGCGTTGCCGTGGAAGAAAATGGCCTGAATGCTGATGTCGGCGAAATCGGGGTATTGGATCACGTTAAGAACACGGATACATGGCTGCGGCTTGTTTTCATGCTTCTTTTCGCGGTCGTGTTCCAGATTACCAAGTGGGTTGTTTTTCTGATTGCGGCCGTTCAGTTCGTATTCAAGGCGTTGACGGGAGAGACGCAGCCGCGAATTCGGGCGCTGGGAAAATCCCTGGCGGCGTATCTGCGTGAAATGACCGAGTTTCTGACCTTCGTAACCGAGCAAAAACCCTATCCGTGGGCCGACTGGCCGTCGAAACCCGAAGAAAAAGCGCCGCCGGCCAAAGCGGCTGTTTCCAAGGGAACCCGCAGCCGCAAGAAAGATGCCAGCCCGCGCAAATCCAAGAAGGCGGACGAAGAAGAAAAGAGCTAATTGAGCGGATTTTCCAGTTCACCGGCCAAGTCCTGAATGAACTGCCACGCCACGCGGCCCGAGCGCGCGCCACGCGTTACCGACCATTCGTTGGCGCGGCTGCAAAGCTCATCGGTTTCGATATCCAGGCTGAAATGAGCGGCATATCCTTTGACAATGTCGAAAAATATGTCCTGACTGCAGGCGTGGAAGCCCAGCCACAGGCCGAATCGGTCCGACATGGAGACCTTTTCCTCGACCGCCTCGGCCGGATTGATGGCCGTGGAGCGCTCGTTCTCGATCATATCGCGGGGCATCAGGTGACGCCGGTTCGACGTGGCGTAGAAGGCCACGTTGGCGGGCCTGCCTTCGATGCCGCCTTCAAGAACGGCCTTTAAGGACTTGTAGGACGCATCGTTGCCATCGAAGGAAAGATCATCGCAGAAAATAACGAAGCGCCGCGCATCGTCGCGCAGCATGCCCAGCAGGCGGGGCAGGGACTGGATATCTTCGCGGTGAATCTCGATTAACACCAGCAAGCCGTCGGTCTCGGCGTTGACCTTGGCGTGAATGGCCTTGACCAGCGAGCTTTTGCCCATGCCCCGCGCGCCCCAAAGCAGCGCGTTATTGGTCGGCAGGCCCTTGGCGAAGCGCCGGGTGTTTTCCAGCAGGATGTCGCGTTGCCGCTCAATGCCCTTCAGCAGATCGATATCGACCCGGCTGACGTTTCGCACCGGTTCCAGCCATGCGTCGTCGGTGTGCCAGACGAAGGCGTCGGCCGCGCCCGGTTCGGAAGAACGCGCCTGCGGCGGCGCCAAGCGTTCAAGAGCGTCGGCGACGCGGGCGAGCAGTGGCTGAATATCGGTGTCCGGCATGTTGAAATATCCTTTCCTGGGGCGGCGAAACGTAGGCGTTCGACAGCTTTTCGTCAACGACCGGGGCGCATGCGCGTCTTTCCGATTGCAAGTCTCGCTGTTACCGTTATATTCCCGGCTGCTTAGCCCCAGAGTTCTAAGGAGTTTCTAGATGTTTATCTCGCCAGCATACGCGCAAGCGGGCGGTTTCGGCGGAGGCGGGTTCGAAGCCTTTCTGCCGCTGATTCTGATTTTTGTCGTGTTTTACTTCCTGTTGATTCGTCCGCAGCAGAAAAAAGCCAAAATGCATCGCGAGATGCTAGGCGCTATTCGCCGAGGCGATAAGGTCGTCACCAACGGCGGCATTGTCGGCACCGTGACCAAGGTGATCGACGAAACCGAACTGATGGTCGAAATCGCCGATGGAATTCGTGTTCGCGTCCAGCGCGGCATGATCGCCTCCGTGCGTTCCAAAAGCGAACCCGTAAAAGAAACGAAGAAGCCGGGCAGCGGCGCTGGCGAAAGCCAGGAAGGCCCCGTAGCCAAATTGAAAGGGCTTCTCGGAGGAAAGGGCAGATAAACTCGCCCGGGTGATATTTCTTAAATGGTCTATTTCGCCAAGTGGAAGATTATCGTCGTCGCGCTCGTCTGTGGGTTCGGCGTGCTTTTCGTCGCTCCCAACTTCCTGAGCCGCGACACCGCCGACGCGTTGCCGGAGTGGCTGCCGCATAAACAGATCAGCCTGGGGCTGGATCTGCAGGGGGGGTCGCACCTTCTTCTGGAAGTGGAGGTCGCCGCTGTCGTCAAGGAACGGCTGGAAATTCTAGTCGATTCGGTGCGCAGCGAATTGCGCAAGGCGCGCATTCGTTATTCGGGCCTTGGTGTGCGGGGCAACGCTGTCTCCGTCACCATCAAAAACGCTGGTCAGGCCGAGGAAGCGCGGGGTCTGATCAAAGGATTGGACCGGGGCGTCACGACGGAGCTTGAGGACGGCGGCCGGATTTCCATGAACCTGACGGAACAGGCTATCAAGGAACGGACCGATTCGGCGGTCGAGCAATCCATTGAAATCGTGCGCAGGCGCATCGATGAAACCGGCGTGCGCGAACCGACGATTGTTCGCCAGGGCGAAGACCGCATTCTGGTCCAGCTTCCGGGCGTTGATGATCCCGAACGGGTCAAGCGCCTGCTTGGCAAGACCGCGAAAATGACCTTCCACCTGGTTGACGGAAATGTCTCGCCCGCCGAGGCCATGGCTGGCCGGTTGCCGCCGGGCTCCATGCTGCTGCCGTCCGCCAACGAGAAAACGTCCGACGGAAAACCGCGCATGTACGTGGTTCGCAAGCGGGTCATGCTCAGCGGTGATTCTTTGGTCAATGCGCAGCCGGGAACCGACTCGCGGACCAGCGAGCCGATCGTCAACTTCCGCTTCGACGCCGCGGGCGGCAAGAAATTCGGCCGCATTACCCGCGATAACGTCAATCGTCTGTTCGCCATTGTGCTGGACGGCGACATCATCACCGCACCGCAAATCCGCGAACCCATTCTGGGCGGGGCGGGGCAGATCAGCGGTAGTTTCACGTTCCAGTCGGCGCAGGATTTGGCGCTGCTGCTGCGGGCCGGCGCATTGCCAGCGCCGCTGGTCATTTTGGAAGAACGCACCGTCGGGCCCGGGCTGGGCGCAGACTCGATTGCCGCAGGCAAGGTTGCCAGCGTCATCGGCCTGCTTCTGGTCATCGGTTTCATGGTCCTGACCTACGGCCGTTTCGGTATCATGGCCGATATCGCGTTGCTCTTTAACATGATCCTGATCGGCGCATCCTTGTCGGTGCTTCAGGCGACCCTGACCCTGCCGGGCATTGCCGGTGTCGTGCTGACCATTGGCATGGCGGTGGACGCCAACGTGCTGATTTTTGAGCGCATACGCGAAGAGGTGCGGATCGGGCGAACGCCCATTTCGGCGGTAGACGCCGGGTATTCGCGGGCCATTACCACCATTGTCGACGCCAATATGACGACGCTGATCGCGGCCATTTTGTTGTATCAGTTCGGATCGGGTCCGGTGCGCGGGTTTGCCGTGACGTTGGCTATCGGTATTGCCGCATCGTTGTTTACGGCGGTGTTGCTGACCCGCCTGATGGTGATCACCTGGTTGCGCCGTTCGCGACCGCAAAGCCTGCCGATTTAGGGGAAAAAAGATGTTTCGTCTGCAATTAGTTCCGGCAGGAACCAACATTCAGTTCATCACCCGGCACGTCACCTTTTTCATATTCTCTGTGGTGCTTATGGTTGCCGCCTTGGGAATGTTTGGCGTTCGCGGGCTCAACTACGGCATCGACTTCCAGGGCGGCATTATGATTGATGTCAAAACCCAGGGACCGGCCGATATCGGGTCCATGCGCTCCACCCTGTCCGATCTGGGGCTGGGCGAGGTCGCGTTGCAGGAATTCGGCGCACCCGATGACGTTCTGATTCGCCTGCAAAAGCAGTCTGGAGGTGATCACGCCCAGCAGGAAGCGGTCGAAAAGGTCAAGGCTGCGTTGGGAACGGATGTTGAATACCGGCGTACCGAATTTGTCGGGCCGAAAGTTAGTGAAGAGTTGTTCCTGGACGGCGTTTATGCCGTCTGTGGCGCCATATTCGCCATTCTGCTGTACATCTGGTTCCGCTTTGAATGGCAATTCGGTGTGGGCGCTGTGGTCGCTCTGGTTCACGATGTTATTTCGACCATCGGCATTTTTGCGTTGCTGGGATTGGAATTCAATCTGTCCACGGTGGCGGCGATCCTGACCATCGCCGGCTATTCCATCAATGATACCGTGGTTGTGTACGACCGGGTTCGCGAGAACCTGCGTAAGTACAAAACCATGACTCTGCCGGAGCTTCTGAACAAAAGCGTCAACGAAACCCTGTCGCGCACGGTGATGACCAGTGTGACCACGCTGCTGGCCTTGCTGGCCCTTTATTTCCTGGGTGGCGAGGTCATTCGCGGGTTTAGTTTCGCGATGATCTGGGGCGTTTTGATCGGCACCTATTCGTCAATTTGCGTCGCCGTACCGTTGCTGATGTACATGAAACTGCCGCGCCGCGCCAAATCCTCGAAAGAGGCCGCCGAGGTTTCACCCTAAAGGCGGTGATCGTATAAAAAAACGGCCCGGAAGCAGGAAAGCTTCCGGGCCGTTTTTGTTATCCGCCTTAGGCTTTGCCAAGGTTCTCGGCAACGAAGTCCCAGTTGATCAGGTTGTCGAGGAAGCTCTGGACGTAATCGGGACGCCTGTTCTGGAAGTCCAGATAATAGGCATGTTCCCATACATCGACGGTCAGAAGCGGCGTCTGGCCGTGGGCCAGCGGGGTGTCGGCGTTGCCGGTCTTGGCGATCTTGAGCGATCCGCCGTCGGCCACAAGCCACGCCCAACCGCTGCCGAACTGGGTAACGGCCGCGTTCTTGAATTCCTCCAGGAATTTGTCGAGGCCACCGAACGCCTTGTCGATTTCAGCCGCCAGTTCGCCCGAAGGCGCACCGCCGCCGCCCGGCTTCATGCAATGCCAGTAGAAGGTGTGATTCCACACCTGGGCGGCATTATTGAAGACACCGATCTTATCGGCGTTGCCCGCAACTTCACCGATCACCTCTTCCACGCTGGCCGAGTTCAGCGGTGAATTTGCAGTCAGGTTATTGAGGTTGGTGACATAGGTGTTGTGGTGCTTGCCATAATGGAAATCGAGAGTATTGGCCGAGATATGCGGCGCAAGCGCGTCCTTGGCGTATGGTAATGCCGGTAATTCAAAAGCCATCGTATCGTTCCTCCGTTGAAAGCATTCAAAATAATCCGCCCAAGAGGTATGGTGTCGGCGTTGGAATTTAAAGCCCCTTTTGTGGAAATCTCGGAAACGTTGCACTAAAAGCCAATGCAAGACCTTTCCTACTGCGCCGATCGGGTTCATCGATCAGACAATGACCGCTTCCTGTGCGCGCAATTCGCGCCAGCGGACAAACGCGAAGCCCTGTATGCGATTTATGCCTTAAACCTTGAATTGGCGACGATTCCCGCAAAGGTCTCTGAGCCCATACTGGGCGAAATCCGCTTTCAATGGTGGCGCGATTCCCTGGACGGTGTTTTCTGCGGAAACCCGCTGCATCATGAAGTCATGGGGCCATTGACCAAGGCCGTGCAGGATTTCGTATTGGATCGCGCGCCGTTTGAGCGGCTGATCGACACGCGCAAGCGCGATCTGGACGAAACCCCGATCGCAGATATGGTGGCGTTCGATGATTATGCGGCCGGGACGGCGGGTGTGCTGGCTCGATTGACGCTGGACATCGTGGGCGTCGATGACCCCGTTGCACTTGAGGCGGCGTCCAATGTTGCGATTGCCTGGGCCGTGTGCGGCATCTTGCGGGCCGTTCCCTATCATTCCAGTCGCGGACAAGTGTTTCTGCCGCAGGATTTGCCGAAGGGGACCGACGCCAAAGAGGCGGCGCGGAAACTGGCCGATTACGCCGCCCGACGATTGGCGGCGGCGCGACAATCGGTGAATGATATTCCACGCGAAGCGCTTCCGGCACTGCTCCCGTCCGTGCTGGCCGAGGCGTGGCTGAGGCGCCTTGAAAAGGCCAGCTTCAATACATCTGATCCGGCCCTTCAACGCATGGCCCCCACAAGGCCGTTACGGCTTTGGTTTCATGCACGGCGCGGAAAATATTAGTTCGTGCCGGTTGTCGGCATAAGGTCAAGCGCCGACAAGATCGGGAAAATGGGAGAGGAGGCGGCATTCGCCAGCATTAAAACGCCGTGCTTCAAATCCGGGAACCCACCACGGGCATCATCAAAACGGCGGATTTCAAGGGTCGTTAATTCACCGGAAAGCGGGTCATCCCGCCGCCACGCAAGGATCGGGTTTATCTGGCGCGGCTGGGCAAACGGCGCAATGGTTCGTTCGTTGGTCTCGGTGGGTTCGCCGAATCGGCGCGTATAATATGAGACCAGTGAATCGAAGGCCTCACTGGGGAAAATGGCGTGGTAGCGTGTCGCCATTCCGTCGTCGTAGCGAACGATGGCCTGTGAGCCTTGATACATAATGGTGCTGACGGCCAGTTCCTCGCCAAGGTCCGGAGGCCAATCCACCATCTCGACGCAAAAGACGGTTTTACCCGCGTTTTTCTCGACGCAATACGGCTCCTCGCTGGGATCGTCGGGCGTTTCGGGTCTGGCCGCCGTCAGATGAATTGATTCACCCAATGTCAAAACCTTATCCGGAAGCTGCCGGGCCACCATGGGCGGAACAGAAGCGGTTTGTGTAACGCCAATTTCCTCGGCTGCGGCGTCAAGTTCTTCCAGCCCTGGCAGGGATTCACTATCGGTATCGGCATCAGCATCAGGATCGGCGGGTTCATCCGTCTCTAACAGAGCGTCGTCGGCTTCGAGGAAGTTGGAAAGCTGCCCCATCAAATCGGTTTTTTCGCCTCCGCCATCGGCAGCTTGCGGGTCCGGGTCTTCCTCCAGTCCCGGTATGGCGTCGGTCTCGCCATCATCTACGCCCAAATCATCGGCCAGCGCATCCAGCTCGGTTTCCTGGGCATCGACCGCGGCAATTTCTCCGCCGTCCGACAGTTCGCCTTCAATCTCCGCGGTATCGAGGGCCTCGGGGGCTTCGGCGTCGATTTCCAAATCATCGCCGGTGCCAAGATCTTCCGCGATGCCGGGATCTTCTGTCACGCCGGGGTCATCTTCAATGGCGATATCCTCTTCCATATCCGATCCCGCCAACGCGTCATCTTCAGGCGGTTGCGGAGCGGCCACGGGGTCTTCGCCGATGACCGGATGAGCCGAACCGGGCGGGACCGCTTCCGGCGCGAACGGATCGTCCAAATCATCCGGAGCTTCGGCAATTTGGGCATCGGCGGGAAGTTCGACTTCCGTATCCAGATCCGTATCAATAGCTGCGGCAACATCGGGTTCAACGTCGATTTCCGGCTCGGTGTCGATCTCGGCGGCGAGATCGGGTTCAGGCACAGGCTCGACGTCAATATCGGGCTCGGGCGCGGGTTCCGCGTCGATTTCGGCGGTCGTATCGGGCTCGGGCTCCGGCTCAACGTCGATCACCGTGTCAGCGTCGGGTTCGGGTTGTGTCACCGCGTCAATTTCCGCATTGGCATCGAACTGACTGTCGATTCCCGCCAATCCATCGTCTTGAGCGGGAATGTCGGGTTCGGCCGGCTTCGTCGGCGCTTCGGCCACCACGGTTGTCTCCGGTTCCGTTGCCGGCGGCTCTTCTTCCTGCGCGGCTGCGTCGTCGATAACGCCAATTTTCCGCCCCAGCCATTTGACGAACCAGCCGCCCAGATAGGTGTCCACGGTACGGCTCAGATCGCGCTTGAACTGCTCGTTATTTTCGGGCTCCTGTTGCTCCGGCGGGGCAGCGGCGGCTTGTTCTGCCTGTTGCTCGGGTTGAGGGTCAGGGACGACCTCAGCCGGTTCGCTGTCAGCAACTTTCTCAGGCGTTTCGGGGGCGTCGACTGCCTGTTCCGGCGTTTTTTCCGGCGGCGCTTCCGTAATTACCTTCGGTTTGGCCTCGGGTGTCGCCACGGTTGCTGTTTCCTCCGTTCCGGGTGCAGCCGGTGGCGGCGCATCCATGGGAGCATCCGTCTCCCCCTTCAACCCAAGCAAATTGCCCAAACGGTTCAGGAGAACGGGCGAAGACGACGTCGGCCCGGCCGGGGGCGTGCCTTCGGGCCGCGCAGGAGCGGGCGGCGGCGTGGCGGCGGTTTCTTCGGGTATCGGCGGAGCGTCTGGCGGCGGAGGTTCAATGATGTCACCCATTACCGGGACGCCGGCCACGCCTCCTCCGGAAATAACCTGACCACCCGCATTTCCGGGAATAGCGTTGGGATCAATGGATTTTGTTCACCGATTGGCCATTCCGGTGCGGGTGGTGGCGGTGGGGATTCGGCCAGAACATCGGGCAGTTCAGGCTGCGTTTCCGGAATTTGGGGTTCTTGCGCTTCGGCTTGCTGGGGCGTGGGCGCCTGTTCCGGCGGTTCTTCCTGCGGCGATTCCATTTCGCGCAATGACAGTAGGTAGTGCGCGATTTCAAAGTGGCCTTTGTCAACGGCCAGGTCGACCGCGCGCATGCCGAATTGATTGCGCGCCGAGATATCGGCGCCGTTGGCGACGCTCAGCTGAACGGCGGAAAAATCGTTTCGCTGAATGGCGGAGAAAAGGTTTTGGGTGAGCGGCGAAAGATCGTCGGCGCGAACGGTTGCCGGAGAGGCCAGCGCGATGGCCAGGGCGCAGACGAACACAGCCGTCATGCCCGCACGTTTACCAGGCACGGCAAACTTTCCGGAGTCCGGAGCAATCTGCGCCATCCACCCGCGTTCCGACCTCAGTGTTCTTCTCCCAGTCGATTATCGGCACCCATTGTGGCAGGACAATGGTTACCGCAAGATTTATGATGACGTTATTATACGAAATCGTCCACATGTGCTCCATCCAATGTGGCGGAATTCCTTGGCAATGAATTGGTCAGCGCCTATACCATTTCAGGTGCTTGCCGAATAAATACTCGCATTGACGTCCGGAGAGGAAAAAACATGCAGTATCAACGCGTTGGAACCAGCGGCCTGATGGTCTCACCCATCTGTTTGGGCGCTATGATGTTTGGCGACCAGACCACCGAAAAGGTCTCGGCGGAAATATTTGCTTCAGCAGCGGACGCGGGGATCAATTTTGTTGATACCGCGAACGTCTATTCGACGGGTGGTTCCGAGCGTATCGTCGGCAAGAATGTCCGAAAAAACCGTGACGGTTGGGTGCTGGCGACCAAGGTGGGGAGCCCCATGGGCGTGGATCCGCTGGACCGCACCAACAGCCGCAAGCGGATAATGACCGAGGTCGAGGCCAGCCTGAAACGCCTGCAGACCGATTATATCGACATCTACTACTTCCACCGTGATGAACCCGACACGCCGCTGGACGAGCCGCTTTCGGCCATGGGCGACCTGATCCGGGCGGGCAAGGTCCGTTACTGGGGGTTCAGCAACTTCCCGGCCTGGCGGATAGCCGAACTGGTGTCCCAATGCGAAATGATGGGAATTCCGGGGCCGATCGTAACCCAGCCCTGCTACAACGCCATGAACAGGATGCTTGAGGCCGAGTTCCTGCCGGCCTGCCGCTATTTCGGTATTGGCGTGGTTCCCTACAGCCCGCTGGCGCGGGGCGTGTTGACCGGCAAGTACCCGGTCAAGGGGCCACCGCCGAAGGGCACGCGCGCGGGGCGCAACGATATGCGTATTCACGAAAGCGAGTACCGATACGAATCTCTGGTTCTGGCCCAGAAAATCAAGGCGCGGGCTGAAAAGCGCGGCATGAGCGCGGGCCAGTTCGCCCTAAACTGGGTGCTGAATAACGGCCTTATCAGTTCGGTTATCGCCGGTCCGCGAACCATGGCTCATTGGCGCGACTATCTGGGCGCGCTGGATCACGAATTCACGGCGGCCGACGAAAGGTTTGTGGAAAAGCTGGTTCCCGCGGGTGGGGCATCAACGCCGGGGTTCATTGATCCCAAGCTGCCGCCGACCGGGCGCGAACCGCTAAGCTGACAAGACCGACAAAGCCAACCAATAATAAAAAAACAAGGAAAATGTCCAAGTGAAACCTGCTCATCTGGCGGTTGCGATTGCCGTTCCGAGTCTCTGGGGCCTGGGCTTTGCCTTGACTAAAGCCGGATTGGGAACCCTTCCGCCGATGTTTTTGATGGGCATGCGCTATTTGATAGCGGCCCTTGTGCTGATTTGGTTTGTCAAACCGCCAAAGGGGGTGATGAAGCAGGTTTTTTGGGTCGCCGTTATCAGCGGGACCATTCCCTACGGCATGGTTTTTTCCGGGCTCAAAGATATCTTCGCCTCCACGGCAATTCTCGTCGTGCAATTGCAGATTCCGTTTATGGCGATCCTCGGCGTTGTTCTGCTAAAGGAGAAAATGAGCCTGCGGCAGATTTTGGGAATGTTGCTGGCCTTTGGTGGCGTCGTGCTGATTACCGGCGAGCCACGAATTCAGAGCAACCTGCTTCCGGTATTGCTTGTCATGGCGGGTGGACTAATCTGGGCTTTCGGGCAGGTAAAAATTCGTGAAATCGGTCGCTTTGTTACAGGAATGCAGTTGCTGGCCTGGATCGCCGCCTTTAGTGCGCCGCAACTGTTTTTTGCGTCATTCCTTCTGGAAGAAGGGCAATTCGCCGCCCTGCAATCGGCCGGATGGCGCGAATGGGGGATCATTCTTTACATTGGATTGATCATGACGGCGCTGTGCTATCCGCTGTGGTATCGGCTGCTGGCTGCCGTCGAAATTACCCGCGTGGCCCCATTTATGTTGCTAAATCCGTTGTCCACAGTGGTTTTCAGCATTTTGATCCTGGGCGAAACCATGACGCCGATGATCATGATCGGGGGTGTCATTGTGCTATCGGGAATTGGCGTGATGACAGTCGAGCGGCGGCGGCGGAGTTAAATCCAGTTAGCCAAGTCGGCGAGTGCTCGCTCGCAGTAGGCCTTTTTGCGCTCGCGGCCTCGCCTGCGTTTTTTGCCCGCCCCGGCGTCCGGCAGCGGTGGAAACAACCCGAAATTGACATTCATCGGCTGATAGGTTTCCGCGATGGCGCCGCCGGTGATGTGCGAAAGAATGGCGCCCAGGGCCGTGGTTGCCGGTGGCGGCAACTGGGACTGCCCCAAACGGTCTGCCGCCGCGAAGCGGCCCGCCAGAAGGCCGACGGCGGCACTTTCCACATATCCCTCACAACCCGTGATCTGGCCGGCGAAACGCAGCCTTGGTTCGGCTTTGAGACGCAGCGTTCCGTCCAAAAGGCGTGGGCCGTTCAGAAAGGTGTTACGGTGCAAACCGCCCAGACGGGCAAACTCGGCATTTTCCAATCCGGGGATCATGCGCAGGACGCGCCGTTGCTCCCCGTAGGTCATCTTCGTTTGAAAACCAACCAAGTTATATAATGTTCCTAATGCGTTATCCTGTCTAAGTTGAACTATTGCATGAGGTTTGACCGTCGGATTATGAGGGTTGGTCAGGCCCACCGGTTTCATGGGGCCGAAGGTTAGCGTTCTGCGGCCGCGTTCCGCCATGACTTCGATGGGCAGGCAGCCTTCGAAATAGGGGGTTGATTTCTCCCACTCGCGAAACTCAACTTTTTCGGCGGCGATTAGGGCATCCAGAAATGCGTCGTACTGCTCGGGCGAAAGGGGGCAGTTGATGTAATCCGCCCCGTCGCCCTTGTCGTAGCGCGACTGAAACCATGCCTTGGAAAAATCGATGCTTTCCTTGTAGACGATGGGCGCGATGGCATCGAAAAAGGAGAGGGACTCCTCACCCGTGAGGTCGCTGACGGCTTCGGCCAGCCCGGGCGACGTCAGCGGCCCGGTGGCGACAATGACCGAAGACCAAGCCGGATCCGGCAGGCCGTCGATTTCCTCGCGCCGAATTTCGATCAACGGATCGCTTTCCAGCGTTTCATGTACCGTAGCGCTGAAACCGTCGCGATCAACGGCCAGGGCGGCGCCGGCCGGGACACGGTTGGCGTCGGCGGCGCGGATGATTAGGGAATCGCAACGGCGCATTTCTTCATGCAAAAGGCCGACGGCGCTGGCTTCGGCATCATCGGAACGCAACGAATTGGAACAGACGAGTTCGGCCAGTCGGTCGGTCTCATGCGCGTCGGTGCCGCGGACCGGGCGCATTTCATGCAAAATGACCGGAATGGCTCGGCGCGCCAGCTGCCACGCGGCTTCACTACCGGCCAAACCGCCGCCAATGACATGAACGGTATTTTGATCGTTATTTTCCATGGCAGGAGACATAAAGCGCGCGCGGCGCCGAAGCAATCAAAAGCCGGGGTTGACATAACCGGCGTGTCGGCTTTAGGTGCCCGCACGAACAGAGATGATTTAGAGGCCCTCATGGAAGATGTGTTTAAAGGTTTCGACGAACAGACAATGATGATCACCGTACTGCTGATCGGTGCGTATATGTTCAGCAAAATGGTATTGCCGCGCCTTATCGCCGGCACCGGCGTGCCGTTCGTCGATTGTGCGCAGGTGCAGCAAAGCATTGCCAACGGCGAGGAACTGATCGTTCTCGACGTGCGCAGCCCGGGTGAATTTGTCGGTCGGCTTGGTCATGTTCCAGGTGCGGTAAACGTTCCGCTGGCCGAATTGAATGGCAAGTTGGTGGCCAATGCCGAGGAAATGGACAGTCTTCGGGATTCCCCCGTGTATGTCATGTGCCGCACGAACAACCGGTCGCCCAATGCGGCGCGCGCCCTCAAAAAGAAAGGGTTCACCAAGGTTGCGGTCATCAAGGGTGGAATGAACGCCTGGAAGCGCGCCCGGCTGCCGATTGAGGATAGTGCCTAACGATAATGGGGATGGGGGCATTCTGAAGGGGAGGATAGCGCCGTGGATTTCGAATCAGTCTTTATCATCGCGGTCATGATCGTCGGGTTTGTGGCGTGGAAATTAGTGCCCAAGTTTATCGCGGGAGTGCCCTTCGTCGAACCCGCCGAGGTCATGAAGGCGATGGGCGAAAAGCGGATCGAGGTTGTTATTGATGTCCGCGCCCACGGTGACTACATCGGCGATTCGGGCCATATCGCGGGGGCCATCAATCTTCCGTACGGATATATGAACGAACGGCTGAACAAAGTCGGGCAGGATCTGGCCCCTTATAAGCAGGAGTCCGTCCTGATCGCGGCAGGGGGAGATACCATGGCCGCCCATTCGGCAAGGCTTCTCAGAAAGATCGGCTTTTCCAACATCGCCATTTTGAAGGGCGGCATGAAACGCTGGTCGAACATGGGAATGCCGGTCGAGCACGGTCTGCCAGAGGACGCCGAAATCCGGATGGATTGAGGGTGGTAGGTCTACTGTTTTGAGACCGACGCGGACATGCGGAAGGCCCCGGCCTTGGACAGGCCGATAATAAGACAGCCATCACCGACGTTGTAGACATGCCATGATTCTATGACAGCGGATTTTTTCTTTCCGATTTTCATCAGCCCGCCCGAGCCCCTTCCCATGTTTTGCAGCGCGCCGCGCCCCTTGGGATCGGGTTTGATGAAATAGTCTCCCGGTCCCGCTATGTTCAGGACCGATTCGCCACACACAAAGACATGCCTGATATGGAGGGAAATCTTGCGCATCTGCTTGACGGTTTTGGCGTAAAAGATGCATCGCGCGTTATACTGCTCCTCCGTGGCATTACCCGGTAAGCCTAGAAGCTGATGAATGGTTTCCTGCGCGTAGAACGCCCCTTTTGGCGTCGTGTAATCTTCGATGATGTTTTGGCATTTTGTAAAGTCGTCGGCGTCAAAACCTTCTTGCCGCGCTATTTCCGGAAGATTGAAGAAGTCCATGTCTATTTTGGCGTCAATCTTGGGCGCGTTGCCGACCTCGGTGGCCAGAATGTAGAGGTACCAAACCACAATCATTGCGGCCGGAATGCCAAACACCAACTTGGCCCTCTTGGCCTCTTTCGACTTCCAAAAACCCGACTCCTTTTTTGCCGGTTTTTTTCGAGCTTTTTTTGCTGCAGCTTTTGCCATGTTCCCTACACAAGCAGAGCTATAATTCTTGCCAAATCACGCTTTGAAATATGATCGGCAAAACACCTGTTCTTTATAATCTAAATATTATCGCCTCCATTTTTTACCTAAATTTCTTTACAATTAACTAACGCTGGGAACGTCCAAATCGTCCGGCCAGGTATTGGCCAGTAAAACTGTTACTGTGCGCGGCGATGTCTTCGGGTGTGCCGACCGCGACAATTTGGCCACCCTTGTTGCCGCCTTCGGGGCCAAGGTCGATGACCCAGTCGGCGGTTTTGATGACTTCGAGATTGTGCTCGATCACGATAACCGTATTTCCCTGGTCGACCAGGGCATGCAGGACTTCCAGCAGCTTGCGAACGTCCTCGAAATGAAGGCCGGTGGTCGGTTCGTCCAATATATAAAAAGTTTTGCCGGTGGCCCGGCGCGCCAGTTCCTTGGCCAGTTTCACTCGTTGCGCCTCGCCGCCCGACAGCGTGGTCGCCTGCTGGCCCAGGTGAATGTAGCCCAGACCTACTTTTTCAAGGGTTTCCAGCTTGTTGCGGATGACCGGAACCGCCTTGAAAAATTGGCTCGCTTCCTCGACCGTCATGTCCAGCACATCGGCGATGGATTTGTTGCGGAAGCGGACTTCCAGGGTTTCGCGGTTGTAGCGCTTGCCGTTGCAGGTGTCGCAGGTGACGTAAACGTCGGGCAGGAAGTGCATCTCTATCTTGATCAGGCCGTCGCCCTGGCAGGCCTCGCAACGCCCACCCTTGACGTTGAAGGAAAAACGGCCCGGCTTGTAGCCGCGTTCGCGCGATTCCGGCAAGTTAGCGAACCAGTCGCGAACCGGCCCGAAGGCCCCGGTATAGGTGGCCGGGTTGGAACGCGGCGTCCGCCCGATGGGCGATTGGTCGATATCCACCACCTTGTCGATGAATTCGAGTCCTTCGATGCGATCATGTTCGCCCGCGTGCAGGCGCGCGCCGTGCAGGCGTCTGGCCAGCGACTGATACAGCGTCTCGGTAATCAACGTCGATTTGCCGCTGCCCGAAACGCCGGTCACACAGGCGAAAACGCCCAGCGGAAATTCGGCCGTCACGTTGCACAGATTGTTGGCCCGCGCGCCGACAACCCGCAAGGTTCTGGATTTTTTGCCCTTGCGGCGGACGGCGGGAACCGGGATTTGACTGAACCCGGACAAATATTGCCCGGTCAGGCTGTCGGGGCTTTGCATAATTTTCTCGGGTGTTCCCTCGGCGACGACGGCGCCGCCGTGAATGCCCGCGCCCGGTCCCATATCGACCACGTAATCGGCGGCCAGGATGGCGTCCTCGTCATGCTCGACGACAATGACCGTGTTGCCAAGATCGCGCAGGCGGCGCAAAGTTCCCAAAAGGCGTTCATTGTCGCGCTGATGAAGCCCGATGGAAGGTTCGTCCAGCACATACAGTACGCCGGTCAGGCCCGATCCGATCTGCGAGGCCAGACGGATGCGCTGGCTCTCGCCGCCCGAAAGGGTTCCGGCTGCGCGCGCCAGCGTCAGGTATTCCAGCCCGACGTTTTTCAAAAAACCGAGGCGTTCGTTGATCTCGCGTAAAATCCGCCGCGCGATTTCGCTTTGCTGCGCGCTCAGCGTCTTGTCGACGCCCGCGAACCATCGGGCCGCGCCGTTGATGGACATCTCGGCGATTTCACTGATCTGCTTTCCGTCGATTTTGACCGCCAGGGCCTCGGGCTTCAGGCGGTGGCCCCGGCAGGTCGCACAGGTGGTGACGGTTTGAAAACGCCCTAATTCGTCACGTACCCAGGACGAATCCGTTTCGCGCCAGCGCCGCTCCATGTTGGGGATCACGCCTTCAAACGGACGCTTGATCTCATAAGCTCGGCGGCCGTCGTCGTAGCGCATGGTGACGGTTTCCTTGCCCGACCCGTAAAGGACGGCGTTTTGCGCCTTTTTGGGCAGCTTGGCGAAGGGCTTGCGCAGATCAAACCCGTAATGACCGGCCAGACATTCCAGGGTTTGCAGATAATACTGCGACGTTGAATTGGCCCAAGGCGCGACCACGCCTTCGGCCAGCGACAGGCGGTCGTCGGGGACCACCAGATCGGGGTCGAAATACATTTCGGTGCCCAACCCGTCGCACGCGGGGCAGGCCCCGAACGGATTGTTAAACGAGAACAGGCGTGGTTCGATCTCGTCGATGGTGAAGCCGGACACCGGGCAGGCGAACTTGGCCGAGAATGTCGTGCGTTCCCCGGAATCGGCGTCTTCGGCGAAAGCCAGTCCGTCGGCCAGTTCCAGCGCCGTTTCGAAACTGTCGGCAAGGCGGGTTTCAATGCCTTCGCGCACCACCAGACGATCAACCACGACTTCGATGTCGTGTTTGACTTTTTTGTTCAGTTCCGGCGCGTCTTCGATTTCATATTGCTCGCCGTCGATCTTGACCCGCTGAAAGCCGCGCTTGCGCAGGTCTTGCAGTTCGCGCCGGTATTCACCTTTGCGGCCGCGCACGATGGGGGCCAGCAGGTATATGCGCGTACCTTCCGCCATGGCCATGACCCGGTCAACCATTTGGCTGACTGTCTGACTTTCAATGGGAAGGCCGGTGGCCGGCGAATGGGGCACGCCGACGCGGGCAAACATCAGCCGCATGTAATCGTAAATCTCGGTGACGGTGCCGACGGTGGAGCGCGGGTTGCGGGACGTGGTCTTCTGTTCGATGGAAATGGCCGGTGACAGGCCCTCGATGGAATCGACGTCCGGTTTTTGCATCAGTTCCAGGAACTGCCGGGCGTAGGCCGAAAGGGATTCCACATAGCGGCGCTGGCCATCGGCGTAGACCGTATCGAACGCCAGCGACGACTTGCCCGACCCTGAAAGCCCGGTAATGACCGTCAGCCGGTCGCGCGGAATATCCACATCAATGTTGCGCAGGTTGTGTTCGCGGGCGCCGCGGATTTCAATTTTTTCCATCAACAACTCGATTAAAGAATACGGCCAAGGCAAAAACGGGTTCAGACATATATGGAACGCGCTGGAGCGTAAAGGGAGTCCTGAAAACGATAAGTCCGATGAATAAACCTGCTGGCGGCGCGGGTCTGTTTGCGTGTAAAGTCCGGATCGAATTCTGGTGAGCGGGGGAACCTATGGCAGGAAGCGTTAACAAGGTCATTCTGGTCGGCAATCTGGGGCGGGACCCCGAAGTGCGTTATGCCCAGGACGGGACCAAGATCGTCAATTTCTCGTTGGCGACGTCCGAATCGTGGAAAGACAAGAACAGCGGTGAACGCCGCGAAAAGACCGAATGGCACCGGGTCGTCCTTTTCAACGACCGGCTGGGCGATGTGGCCGAGCGTTTCTTGCGCAAGGGCTCGAAGGTTTATGTCGAGGGCGCGCTGCAAACCCGCAAATGGACCGGCAACGACGGCGTCGAAAAGTATACGACCGAAATCGTTTTGCAGCGCTTCCGTGGCGAGTTGACCATGCTGGACACCCGCGGCGGCGGCGGTGGCGGCGGCTACGATTCCGGAGATCCCGGACCGGGCGGCGATTCAGGTGGTGGCGGCGGTCCCGACTGGAACGGCGGCGGCTCCGGTGGCGGCTCCGCTGGCGGCAGCGTCCCCGGCGGCGCGCCGGGCGGCGACCTGGACGACGAAATTCCGTTCTAGCCGGCACCCGTATAGCAAACTTTGGATTTTACGGCGGTCATCCATGGGTGACCGCCGTTTTCGCGTGGTTCCGTGCGAAGCTGTTCTCGGGTATCTTGAAAGACGGTGTTGCTCTTTCAAGGGGACGGTACATGCGGTTCGTTGGCTATTGCATCGCTTTGAGCCTTTTGATTGCGGCAGGGTTTTCTTGCCCTGCGGCGGCCGGAATTCTGCCCCGTGCCGAAGAGCAGTTCCGTATCCTTGCCGATGACCGCACGCCAGGGCGCGAAATCACGCGCGCGTTGGGAATTCTTGATCGCATCGCCATCGCCGCCCGCGACAAACATGTCGACGTGTTCGGCATCAGCCAGATGGAAGACGCCGCGATCAACGGCATGCTAAAATCCGACTCGCGCCGCCGCGCAACGAATATAAGCCGCCTTCTGGAAGCCGCCGCCGAAGGGCTTCTTTCCTCTCTGGATCTGCATTCATCTTACATGTCGCCCGAAAAATTCAAGGACATGCAAGCTGATTCCTCGGGCACCTTTGGGGGGCTGGGTATTAGTGTTTCCGTGGAAGACGGGCAGTTGAAGGTGGTTTCGCCGCTGGACGGAACACCGGCCTATCGCGCCGGAATTGCGGCCGGAGACCTGATCACCCATATCGACGGACGTTCCACCAGCGGGTGGACGCTGGTTCAATCGGTGCGTCGAATGCGCGGCAAGGCGGGATCGCGTATTCGCCTCACCATAGACAGGAACGGCCGAATTTTTGATGTGCCGATCGTGCGCGAGATCATCACCATTCAAAGCGTAAGTTGGCGCAGGGAAGGGGCGAGTGCGTATATCCGTATCTCGTCATTCATGGAGAACACACCCGACACGCTGCGTGCGGTCCTTCGCCAGTTGTGGGCGCAGCCGAATAACGTTCCCGAGGGCATTGTCCTTGATCTCAGAAGCAACCCCGGCGGATATATGACGGCGGCCACAGGCGTTGCCGACCTGTTTATCGATAACGGTGATATCGTTGCCATTCGCGGGCGGACGGGCGACGGTCAGACCATAGCGGCCAGGCCGGGGGATTTAAGCCGTGGCGTGCCCATCAGCGTTCTTATCAACGGCGGAACGGCCAGCGGGTCCGAAATGGTGGCGACATCGTTGCGGTCCTTGCGGCGCGCGGTTCTTGTGGGGGTGCGAAGTTTCGGCAAGGGGTCCGTGCAAACCATATCGCCGCTTGAAAACGGCGGCGCCATGCGCCTGACGACGGCCCGCTATTACTCGGATCTTGGCACCACTTATGACGGATCGGGTTTGCAGCCGGACATCATCGTCGAAAAAGGGACGGACGCAGGCGTCGATTACCAACTGGAACGGGCCATGTCGGCCTTGACCCGGCCCAGCCTGCAAAAAGCGGCAAGAGGGCAGGGGCGCACGGCCTCGGCGGCAGCCACGCCGCGTTTCCCGCGCCGATCGCCGGTTGGCGGATTTCCACAGGGCCAGCCGCGCCCGGACGATATCGCCGTTATTATAGGAAACGCGGACTACACCAAGTTGGGGCTGGACCTTCCGGATGTCGTTCCGGCCTATGCCGATGCCGAAGGCGTGAAACGATACGCGGTTCAAAGCCTTGGTATCCGCGAAGGCAATATCATTGATCTTCGCGACGCAACGGGAGCCCAGTTCAGCCGCGTGTTCGGCACCGATACCAACCATAAGGGACAACTGTTCGACTGGGTGCGGCCGGGCCTGTCGCGCGTTTTCATCTATTACGCCGGACACGGTGCGCCGGGCGGCGATGACGGCGGGTCCTATCTCGTGCCAGCGGACGCGGACGGGGCGCGAATTCGCCTGAACGGTTATCCGCTGCAAACACTGTATCGCAATCTCGGGCGGCTTCCGGCTGAACGAATCACCGTCGTTCTGGAGGCCTGTTTTTCGGGGGTCAGTCAGGCGGGGGCGGTGGTGCCGCGTGCCTCCGGCGTCTATGTGCGGGCGCGTGCACCTGAAATCCCCGCCAACGTTACCGTTATTTCGGCGGGAACGGCGGAACAGGTGGCGTCCTGGGAGGAAGACGGATCGCACGGCCTGTTTACCAAATATTACCTGAAGGCAGTGGCCGGAGAGGCCGATGCGAAACGCTTTGGCAACGGCGACGGCAAGGTATCGACAGCCGAGTTGGAGGCCTACCTGAAGGACACGTTGACCTATTACGCCCGACGTTATTACGGCCGCGACCAGACGCCGCAGATCGTAACCGGACGGGCGCGTTAAAACCCGTCCCACAAACTGAAAAAACCCCGACATTTCGTTGTTTGGGGCGGGGGCGTGTGCTAGATTTCGTTTTCCGGAATTCTCTGGAAACGGGCCTCTCTTGGCCTGTCCCTGATCACCAATGACTAAATCGAGTGATTACCGTTGACGACACCACCGATCACGACGCCCGAATACGATATTTCGCCGGTCACCGTCGAAGACGAGATGAAGCGCTCATATCTCGATTACGCCATGAGCGTGATCGTCAGCCGCGCGCTTCCGGATGTTCGCGACGGGCTTAAGCCCGTCCATCGCCGTATCATTTATTCCATGAATGAAAGCGGCTACGACTACAACAAGCCGTTCCGCAAATCGGCCCGCATCGTCGGCGACGTCATGGGTAAGTATCACCCCCACGGCGATAGTGCGATTTACGATGCCATGGTGCGTATGGCGCAGGATTTTTCCATGCGCGTGCCGCTGATTCAGGGGCAGGGAAATTTCGGTTCCATGGACGGCGACCGGGCTGCCGCCATGCGATACACCGAGGCCCGCATGGCGCGAACTGCCCATGCGTTGATCGACGATATCGACAGGGATACGGTTGATTTCCAGCCGAACTATGACGAATCGGTGAGCGAGCCGAAGGTTCTTCCGGCGCGCTTCCCCAATCTTCTGGTAAATGGCGCGGGCGGTATCGCGGTCGGCATGGCCACCAATATTCCGCCCCATAATCTGGGGGAACTGATCGACGCCTGTTTTGCCATCATGGACGACCCGGAAGTCTCCATTGATACCCTTATTGAAACGTGCGTGCCCGGCCCCGATTTTCCCACCGGCGGGTCCATCCTGGGCCGCAACGGAATTCGCTCGGCCTACCATTCGGGGCGCGGGTCCGTGGTCATGCGCGGCAAAACCGACATTCAGGAAATCCGCAAAGGCCGCATGGCGATTATCGTCACCGAGGTTCCCTATCAGGTAAACAAGGCGCGCATGGTGGAAATTATCGCCGAGACCGTGCGCGACAAGAGAATTGAGGGCATATCCGATCTGCGTGACGAATCGGACCGCCACGGCGTTCGGGTGGTTGTCGAGTTGAAGCGTGATGCCGTGCCCGAAGTCGTGTTGAACCAGCTATTCCGCTACACGCCGCTGCAAACCAGCTTTGGCGTCAATATGCTGGCGCTCAATGGCGGCAAGCCGGAAATGCTGAACCTGAAGCAAATTCTGGAGGCGTTCCTTACGTTCCGCGAGGAAGTGATCCGGCGGCGCACCATCTTCGAATTGTCCAAGGCTCGTGACCGGGCCCATTTGTTTGCCGGACTGGCGGTCGCGGTCGCCAATATCGACGAGGTGATCGCTCTGATCCGGGCTGCGCCAGATCCGGCGACGGCGCGCACGCAATTGATGGAACGCCCGTGGCCGGCAACCGAAGTCGAATCCTTGATCGAATTGATCGACGAACCGGGACGCAAGGTGGAGGACGGCGTTTATCGCCTGTCCGAAGCGCAGGCCAAGGCCATTCTTGAGTTGCGCCTGCATCGCCTGACCGGGCTGGAGCGTGACAAGATCGCGGACGATCTGGCCGAACTGGGCCGACAGATCGAAGAGCACCTTTCGATCCTGGGCTCGCGCGAAAAGCTTCTGGGCGTTTTGCGCACCGAATTGCTGGAAAGCAAGGATCGGTTCGACACGCCGCGCCGAACCATGTTGGAAGACAACGAGTTTGAGGCCGATATCGAGGATTTGATCCAGCGCGAGGACATGGTGCTGACGGTCACCAACTCGGGTTACATCAAACGGGTTCCTGTGTCGGCCTATCGGGCGCAGCGCCGGGGCGGCAAGGGGCGTTCGGGCATGGCCACCCGCGACGAGGATTTCGTCAGCCGGGTGTTCGTGGTCAACACCCACACGCCGGTTCTATTCTTCTCGTCTACCGGCATGGTCTACAAGCTGAAGGTTTACCGGCTGCCGCTGGGCTCGCCGCAGGCCCGGGGCAAGGCGATGATTAATCTTCTGCCCCTGGATCAGGGCGAAATCATCACAACCATGCTGCCTTTGCCCGAGGACGAAAGTTCCTGGGAGAACCTGTTTATCGCGCTGGCCACGGCGTCGGGCAACATCCGGCGCAACCGGCTAAGCGATTTCACCAACGTTTTCGCCAATGGCAAGATCGCCATGAAATTGAAAGAGGGCGATAAACTGGTGCGCGTTCGCACGTTCACCGAGGACCACGACGTGCTTCTCAGCACAAGGCTGGGCAAGACGATCCGCTTCCCCATTTCGGACGCGCGGGTGTTCAGCAGCCGCGCCTCGACAGGCGTGCGCGGCATCCGGCTGGACGAAGGCGATGCGGTTATCGGGATGTCGGCCTTGATGCACGTGGAAGTAAATATCGAGCAACGCGACGATTATCTGCACGCGGTCCACGCCAGCAACCGCTTGTCGAGCGGCGACTACACGGATCGTGACGAGGACCTCGCGCGGGACCAAGCCTCGGCGGCCCATTTGGATGATCCCGTTTTCGCGGAAATGGCTGAAAACGAGGAGTTCATCGTCACCGTTGCCAACGACGGCATGGGCAAACGCACGTCGGCTTACGAGTACCGCATATCGGGACGCGGCGGAAAAGGCGTCAACAGCATGGACCTGCAACGCGACGGGGAAGCCGCCACCGTGGTCAACTCGTTCCCGGTGGTTCAGACCGACCAGCTGGTCCTGGTTGCCGATAGCGGGCAGATCATCCGCGTGCCGGTCGAGGGTATCCGCGTTATCGGCCGTGCCAGTCGTGGTGTTACCGTCTTTAACGTCAGCTCGGACGACCAGGTTGTCTCGGTTACCAGGTTGCGCGATGAAGACGACGACGAGGACGTTGACGAAAACGGCGAGGAAAACGGCGAGGAAAACGGCGAGGAAAACGGCGAGGAAATTCAGGGCGAAGAGGACGCCCAATCATGATTGATCCGCGCATCGGCATCTATCCGGGAACCTTCGATCCCATAACCAACGGGCACCTCGACATTATCTCGCGGGCGACCCGGGTGGTGGATCGGCTGATCATCGGCATCGCCGCCAATCCCGGAAAGGAGCCGTTGTTTTCCTTGGAAGACCGGGTTGCCATGGTTCAGGACGAAATAACCGAGATGACCAATGGCGACGGCAGCAAGATCGAAATCCGGGCGTTTGACAATCTGCTTATGGATTTCGTTGGCGATGCGGGCGCCGGGGTCATTGTTCGGGGCTTGCGCGCGGTTTCGGACTTTGAGTACGAATTCCAGATGGCGGGAATGAACCGCCGCCTGAACCCGATGATCGAGACGGTTTTCCTCATGGCCTCGGACCGCCACCAGCTTATTGCTTCGCGTCTGGTGAAGGAGGTGGCGAAACTCGGAGGCGACGCCGGACATTTCGTTTCACCACGGGTGAAAAAGCGTCTGCAGGAACGCCTGGGATATTCTGAAGGCGATAGCGCTGAAAAGGATTGACCCGAGGGGGCGCACTACCTATTTTGCCGCCAGCCAATCTAAGGGCGCGTAGCTCAGGTGGTAGAGCATCTGACTTTTAATCAGACGGTCACAGGTTCGAATCCTGTCGCGCTCACCAATTCATTCAAGGCCTTAGCGGGAAATCGCTGAGGCCTTGATTATTTTGGCGCCGAAAGCCGAGAGGATGGGGCTGGTATGGCCGTGGAGAACTAATTGCAAACTAATTGCAATAGTATAAACAGGTAAAGGCATCACTCTCCCGCAAATATCAGCAGAAATACGCCTATTTTTTCATGGATGCTAATTGACACTTCGCTAATGTACGAATAGCTTATGAAATGATGTTGCCGTGCTTTACGCCCGCCTACGTTTCTCGCAGTGCGGACGAGCGGTCTTCGTTGAAGCTAACCATCAGCAAAGAATGGAAAAAGTCTCGTGCCGTCTGCAAACATCCTTACCAATCTTCACAACGGATCCTTGGCCCCTGGGGCTGTTTGCCCCCTCGGTAACGCGAAAGGCGCGGGCCTTGGCCTGAAGGGTGGAGGCTTCGGCATGAAAGGCGGGGGCTTCGGCATGAAAGCCGCGGGCGCCAACGGTTTTGGCTTTGCCGGTGGGGGCGGCATGGGCGGCAACGGTACATGTCAGCTTGCTGCCGCCAATGGCGGAGCCTTCGCCAAGACCGCGGCATGGGGCGGTAACGGGACATGCCAGCTTGCCACGGCCAAGGGCGGCACCATGTTTAAGACTGCTGCTCTGACGGTAAAAGGCGGCGGCGCGGTAACGGCCGCGGGCGCGACCTCCAAAGCGGCGGGCGTGGCTGCCGGAACCATCTGGACCGGTAAGGGGCTGAGCCTGGGGCTTGGGTTAGGACTTGGCTCGGTGGGCGGCATCGCACTTATCGGCGTGGCCGGCGCGGCCGCTCTTTACTACTATTTCCGGAAGCGCAGCGCGCCATCGGCGATTGACGAGGAGATGAGCGAGCTCGTCGACGCCCTTTCTTGAGGAAACGGGTCTAAACTACGATGATACCCGGTGCCCGAAGAAAGGTGAGGCTTCTCCCTCACAACAATTCCGAATGGGTCATGGCTTTTGGCATCGTCTTCAGCCTGGCCGTGTTTTTGGGCGCCGTCTTCGACGTTAACCCGTGGAAGGACCACTCCTACGAAAATGTGCCGCCGATCACGGATGGCGCGCCGGCCCCGCACGCGGATGGCAAGGAGAAAATGGCCTGCGGAACCTGTCACGTCATCCTGCCGCCTGAAAACGCCGTTGGAGAAATGCGCTTGCCGATCATTGTCGGCACGCCGTCGCCGCACGGGGGGGCGCGCGATCAACAACCCTGCACCGACTGCCACACCGTCGTCGACAAACGCCAAGGCGTGCAAGAGACCGTGCAATCGCCCAAACCCATGCAAATGGTAACGGTGGCCATGAGCAGGGCATCGCGGATACCACCAATCACGGACGGTGCGCCGTCACCGCACAGGGGTGAGCGCAACCGGCAGCCATGTGACAGTTGCCACACCGTCGTCAACAAGCGCCCGGGCCCACCCACGGCACCATCGCAAATGGTAACGGTGGCCATGAGGACGGCATCGCCTAAGCCGCCGAGGCCGCAAATGTTGGGCAGGGAAGCCCACGAAACCTTCATGCATGTTCGGTTCCAGGGGAAGGTCAGGAAGGTTTATCAAGACGCCTCATCCCTGGCGGCCAGGAACGTCACGGCCCTGGTCGATAATGGCGTCAGCGCGCCCTTCTGGATCGACCTCGCTCCTTACTGGTTCTTGCAGCGCGAGGAATGCCTGGTCGGTCCCGGCATGTTCGTGAAGGGGACCGCCTTCCGCCAGAATGCGGGCGACCCCAAAGAGTTGGCGTACGCCATGAATATCGCAGTGAACGGTGAGCTGTGTATGCTGCGTGATTCTCACATGATCGGATTTTGGCAGCCGGGTGCAGAACGCGAAGGTGAGGAAGAGTAATTGGAAACGCCTCTGACCAAACGATCAGAACGGCTCAAATCGCACCAGTGGAATGCGCTGTACCTGTTGTCCGCCACCAGCGCTCTGGTGGGGGCGGTGGCGGTCGCCATTCAGCCTCTGCTGCTTGATCAGGTCTTCGGCATCCCCTTTGAGAAGGAGGGAGAGATCAACGCCGACGTCCAGGTGGTGGCGGAGATTATTGCCATTCTGTGCGTCGGTTTTTTCAGCTTCAAATCGGACCGGGTCGGCCGGGTGCCGGTGATTTTCTATGGGTTTCTTCTGATCAGCATCGGCGCCTTCCTGTTGCCCATGAGTTACGAGATCGGCCTTAGCGTCGGCATCGGCGGGCTGATTGCTTTCTACTTCGCCCGGATATTGATCACCATGGGCGCGGATACGGCTCAAACCCTCCTGCTGACCCTGGTTGGCGATGCCTCGAATTTCAAAAGCCGCCCCCGGTTGATGTCCAACGCCACCTTTATGATCGTCTTCGGCGGCACCGTGCTGTCGGCCATCATGATGCAGGTTGCCGAGATAGAGAACGGCATTCTGCTCATCACCATCGGTCTGGCGTTCATCGGGTTGGCCGGCGCCTGGATGTCCCGCCTGTCGTTGGTCGACGTTTCCGACCGGCGCGATGACAATCGCCACCCGCTTCTTCAGGTGTGGGACCTGGTGATGGCGGATCCGCGCATGCAACTCGCCTTCGCCGCCGCCTTCTACACGCGGATGGATTTGGTGGTGGTCAGCCTGTTCTATTCGCTGTGGTGTATTTCCATGGCCGACATGGTCGGTGAGACCCGCCTGTTCGCAACGGCGCATGCGGCGGCAATGGTTGGTTTCCTGGGTGCCGGCGTGTTGTTGTCGATCCCGCTGTGGCGGCGCTTCGTCGAAAACCATAGCCGCATCCACGCCATCGGCGTCAGCCTGTCCCTGGCCAGCATCGGGTACGTAATCATCGGCTTGATCGAAAACCCCTACAACTGGGGAGTCGCGTTGCCGCTGTTTCTGATTGGCGTTGGACACGCCGGCTCTACGGTAACGCTGGAGGTGCTGACGGTGGACGTCTCGCCTCGAAAACTGCTCGGCTCGGTCCTGGGAACGCTCTACCTGATTGGCAGCATCGGTATAATCATGCTGGTTCAGAGCGGGGGCTATTATTTCGATGCCGTTGGACCCCGCGCACCGTTCATACTAATGGGAACGGGCAAGCTGCTGGTTCTCCTGTTTGCCAGTTGGCTGATTGTCAATGGGATTGAAGAGAGTGCGGACCACACACTCACCGGCAATCGCGACGTGAGCTGGAAGTCGCTGGTATTCCTTACCTCGGCCTTGCCTTTCGTTTGGCTGGTCGGGCGTATGTTGGTGGGCGGCTACGCGCCGGGCGGCGACATGACGGATTTGCCGGTCGGCTTCATCAACCGTTATCTGGGCGACTGGGCCTTTACTTTCCTGATCATCTCGCTGGCTCTGCGCCCCATTGCCGAGATGACCGGCCTGAAAGCGCTAACGCGGTACAACAGGATGATCGGCCTCTACGCCTTTTTCTATGCCGTGCTCCATGTTTGTACATACGTCAGTCTGGAGTGGGTGTTCGATCTGGACGACATGTTCGCCGACATCTACAAGCGCCCCTTCATCCTGCTGGGCTTGATTTCGTTCATATTGCTGACTCCGCTGGCGCTAACGTCGCGAAGAGACGCGATCCGTCGCTTGGGCGGCAAAAAATGGAAGAAGCTGCACAAGATGGTTTACGTCCTCAACGTGACCGTTGCCCTGCACTTCATATTCGCCGCCGAAACAGAGAACGGCGAGCCCTACATTTATGCCGCCCTGGTCGCCCTGTTGCTTGGCTACCGCTATTGGCGGCGGCGTGGCGTTGAAAGCGCTGATTTGTGCGACGGCAGTTGCGGCGACCGGAAGGCCGGCAAGCGGGTGGTTTGCACCTGCGGAAAACAAATAGAGGTCTAACCCCCAACTCCAACTTTCAGCAGAATGCTGTCATAGTAAATAACAGCAACTAATTTTCTTTATATTGAGAAATGTCATTGTGGCATTTTCTTATCGCATGCCATCATTTCGCATCCTTACAGCTTGAGTGTCGTTCCGGCTCAAGGGTTGTATTAACACTGCAGAAGTATGAGGCATGTGATGAGAAGCGCACGTGGGTTCTATATGGCTGGCCGATCATTTCGACCGTTTTGCGCGGTAAGACCAACTGGGTTCTTCGGTTTGGGATCCGTCATCCTGGGGGCGATCGTGGCGCTGGCCTCTGTCGGTTTCATGTCAAGTCGCAGGCGCCGTGACGATATGTGAGGTGGGCGATGTACCAAATTGCAGCGTCCATTCTGAAAAACGTGGTCGTCATCCTTTTATCGCAAATGGCCTATGCGTCCATTGAGCGTGCGATGAAGCGAAAACGGGCGAAAGCCGCTTCCACTCGCGAATCCACTGCGCGGGTTTAGGCTTCCAAGCGTTCCCGGAAAGTATTTTCGGAGAGGCCATGATCGATATATTTGACGTCTATCATCGTCTGAATTTGAAGGACGACGTTCTGGCGGTCATAGACAAATGTGAGAAAAAGCCCGGAAGCGCGCATTGTGTCGATCAACTGCAGGAAATAATTGGGTCGATGGATGCGCAGGAAGATGAGTTTGGGTGCTATCAAAAAGTAAAGGTTGTTGCCGAACTTGACGCAATCGCCGCCGCCTGTCCAAGGGCGCCGGATCAATTCTGCCGCGCCCGCCTTCTCGTCTCAAACATACTGCAAACACCAGGCAATGAATGGGACGAGGCCTATGGCGGCCCAGAGAATCCTTCAGATTCCGTGCTTAAATCGTAGCGCGCGACTTTTCCGCGAGAAATGGTTCTTTCCAGCATGAAGCTGTCCTTCGCCATAGCGGCGGGGTGCTTTTGGTAGGTGCGGAACCGGACCAATAAGTTATCTGGCGCCATATTTTTTTGACGTGCCAAAAATGACATTTTTGTGGATAAACATTAGAGAATGATAACAAATATCATAACAAAACCATACATTTCGATATATTAACCCTAGAAAACAAATAGATATCCAGATAGCATGAGGCGTCGCCGGAAAAATCCGGCAGGATGAATGCCACGTCCATGACGGTCGAATTTCGGTCCCGGTGAAATGCGTGAGGAACAGGGGCGAGAGGCGGACAAATGGGCGAAGGAAAATAACACTGGAAGTGAGCGGGGCTTGGATGCGGGTACAATTGGCGCTGGCTTTTGTTTTGGGCCTGATTTTCGGCGGGGTTAACGGTGCCGTAGGAATTGCGGCGGAAACGGCGAAAACGGAGCCGACCGGGCCCATAGGGCTCTCCACCGCGGATCATTCACGCTTTGAGGAGTTGAAACAGGACTTCGCCTCCGGACCCGAGGTCACCAAGGCCTGTCTCGGTTGCCATAATCAGGCATCCATGCAGGTCCATACGACCATTCACTGGAACTGGCAGTTTTCCAACGGGAAAACGGGGCAGTTGCTGGGTAAAAAGAACCTCGTTAACGGCTCGTTCATTTCCACAGCGTCGAACGAGCCTTTCTGTACCCGCTGCCATATCGGCTATGACTGGACGGACGAGACGTTTGATTTCGCGGCCGAGGAGCAGGTCGACTGCCTGGTTTGCCACGACACCACCGGCACCTACGATCTCAAAAGAATGCACCTTCGCAAGGCGAAGTGCACGGCGTGCCACGTCACCTACGATCGCAAGATGGTGCGCGAGGCTGTTAAGAAGCCCGATTTCTCGGAGCTTGCACTCAAGGTCGGCAAAACCAACCGCGAATCGTGCGGCTCGTGCCATTTCCTGAGTGACGGCGGCGATGGCGTAAAACACGGCGACCTCGATACGTCGTTGACCGACACGACACGCGATGTCGACGTGCATATGGCGAAGGACGGCCTGAATTTTTCCTGCGCCACTTGCCACAAGACCGATCAGCACCAGGTGCCGGGCAGCCGCTATTCGCCCATTTCAAAGGATGTCCGCGGAATGGACGTGGTGGGCGGCAGCCGCGCGACGTGCGAATCCTGTCATGGCCTGAAACCCCATCCCGATGGCGAAAACGCCAAGCTCAACGATCACGTTGACCGCGTTGCTTGCCAGACATGCCACATCCCGGCGTTTGCCCGCGGCGGCCTGCCGACGCAAACGTATTGGGACTGGTCGACGGCGGGCAAACTGGACGATGCCGGGAAAGAGATCGTCAAGCGGGATGACAAGGAACGCATTGTCTATTCCACCAAGCGCGGCGATAGCCAGTGGGCCGAAAACGTCGTGCCGGACTATGTGTGGTTTAACGGCGACGTCGAACACCGGACCCTTAACGACAAGATTGATCCGGCCGGCACCGTATCTCTTAACACCCTGGGCGGAACCGCCGACGATGCGCGCTCACGCATCTGGCCGGTCAAGACGTTGCGCGGCAAACAACCGGTCGATGCCGGAAATTCGACCCTTGCCGCGGTGCACTTGTTCGGCAAGGACAAGGACGCCTACTGGAACACGTTCGATTGGGAAAAATCCATTGCCGCCGGAATGAAGGCCGCTGGTCACGAATTCAGCGGCAAGGTTGGCTTTGCCGAGACCGAGATGCGAATTCCCATCAACCACATGGTGGCGCCAAAAGGCAACGCACTGGACTGCGAAGACTGCCATGCCGCTGGTGCGCGCCTCGAAAACGTTTCCGGATTTTATTTGCTGGCCCGCGATCATAACGAGCTGCTTGAAAAAGGCGGCTGGGTGCTGGTGCTGCTAACACTGGCCGGGGTTATCGGTCATGGCACCATGCGGCTGGCCATTCGTCTGCGCAGGGGAGCTGCGCATGCGGAAGTAAAACTGACCTCGATCTACATCTTCAAACGGTTCGAGAGGTTCTGGCATTGGACGCAGGCCGCGCTGATCATGTTCATGGCCCTGACCGGGTTTGAAATCCACGGTCTGTATGCCGTGTTCGGATTCCAGGAAGCGGTTCATTTGCACACCACGGCGGCGTGGCTGCTGATTGGTTTGTGGGCATTCGCCATCTTCTGGCATTTCTCGACCGGTGAATGGCGGCACTATATTCCATCGACGGACAATCTCATTCCGATGGTCCGTTTTT
>JADHSV010000027.1 GCA_016776725.1 Rhodospirillales bacterium | reverse complement strand
GTGCGCCCTTCGCCGCCCTCGCGATACGAAACCGCGCCGCCGGCGCCGTCCACAATCTTGCGCCCAGGCAGCGCCGCAAAATCAGCCGATATGTCGAGGAATTCCATGGGAAACACCCGTTCACGAGTGGGTCAAGAAAAAGGGCTCCTCACGGAACCCTTTTTCGATGGCTGGGGCGGGAGGATTCGAACCTCCGAATGCCGATACCAAAAACCGGTGCCTTAACCACTTGGCCACGCCCCACCAATGTTTGCGGCGGCGCACTTTACGCGCATTCGTGCGGCGCTGCAAGACGGCTCGTTACGTTCTATGGGCCCAACATGGGGGCCTGGGCGACCCACCAATCGGGGTGCGCGTTTCTGATGCCGGATCGGGCGGATTGGGCCGACGCGGCCTCGGCGAAAAGGCCGAAACAGGTGGCTCCGCTGCCCGACATGCGGGCCAGCAGACAGCCGGGCTGGGCGGCGATGGCGTCGAGGGTTTCGATGATCGCCGGAGCCAGCGCACAGGCGGGTTCGGCCAGATCGTTGTTTCGCCCGGCCAGCAGGGCGGCCAGTCGGATGGCGTCGGCGGGCGGCGCGTCAAACCGCGCAGGCGTCGAAAACCCGCCCCGGCGAGCCCGAAAAATCTCTGGTGTGGAGACCGCCACGCCGGGGTTGGCCAGCACCATCCAAACCGGCGGCAGGGCGGGGGCGGGGTCGATGTTTTCGCCGATCCCGCCCAGGAAGGATGGCCGGGAGGCCAGGCACACCGGCACGTCGGCCCCCAGGGAAAGCGCCATTTCTAAAAGAGCGTCGGCGTCGGGTTCGATCTCCCACAGCCGCATCAGCGCGCGAAGGGTGGCCGCGGCATCCGCCGATCCGCCGCCGATGCCAGACGCCACCGGCAGGTTCTTGGTCAGGCGAATGCGCGCCCCGTCGTTGCGGCCCGCCAGTTCGGCCAACGCGCGAGCTGCGCGCAGCACCAGATTATCGTCGCCGTTGGAAAGTCCGGCGGAGAAGGGCCCGTCGATGGTTAGCGACAACTCATCGGCAGGCTCAAGCGCAATGCGGTCGCCCACATCGGCGAACACGATCAGGCTATCGAGCAAATGAAAACCGTCGTCGCGCCGTCCGGTCACATGCAGATACAGGTTGATCTTGGCCGGGGCGCTGGCGGCGATATCAGCCATCGTTGCCGGGTTCGTCTTCTTCGGTCAGGCCGCGTTCGATCTTTTTTTCGATCTTGGCGATGAGATCGTCCTGGGGGTCCAGCGTCAGCGACCGGCGCCACTGGAAACCGGCTTCCTTGCGGCGGCCCACTTTCCAGTAGGCGTCGCCCAGATGATCGTTGATGATGGGGTCTTCGGGGCGCAGTTCGATGGCGCGTTCAAGTTCGCGAACGGCCTCTTCGATTTTGCCCAGCCGGTAAAGCGCCCAGCCCAGACTGTCGACGATGTAGCCATCGTTGGGACGCAGCTTGACCGCCTTTTCGATCATCCCCATGGCGCGGTCCAGATGCAGACCCTTGTCGACCCAGGAATATCCCAGATAGTTCAGCACGTAGGGCTGCTCGGGCTCGAAATCCAACGCGGCAAGAAAATCGGCCTCGGCCCGCGTCCATTCTCCCGAGCGTTCCAGCGCCATGCCGCGGAAATATAGCAAGGACCACTGGTGTTTCTCGATGGCGGGGATGCGCGTAAACGCTTCGTCGTAAACGACCACGGCTTCGGCGAACCGGTCGCGCCCGCGCAGGATGTTGCCGATGGTGATCAGCGGTTGGGCGATGGCCGGTCTCTCGTCGGCCATGGTGCGCAGATGGGCAATCGCCTCGTCGGGACGTTCCAGATCATCTAAGTTGAGACCGGCGCGGATACGGGCCGCCCACGCCAGCGGTGACGCCTTGTCGATGGCCGCATAAACGATGTTGGCGGCTTCCAGGCGCTGGTTCGATTCCAGAATGTCACCAAGCAATATCTGCGCGGCCGGGAAATCCGTGTTCAGATACAGGGCCAATCGGCCAAACAACTGGCCCATCTCGCGGGCGTTTCGCTGGCGAAAGGCGCCTGCCAGATCGAACAGCGCCTGGGCCGAGCCGTCTTTTGCATTCGCAATATTGCGCGCAGGGACGCTACCGGCGCGAAGCCGCGCGAGCGACGCGTCCAGAAGTTCCGAACCGGGATGTTCGGCCAGGAAACCGTCATAGATTTTTTTCGCGTCGTCCGGTTTCCCCGTACGTTCAAGAAATTCGCCGAACATCTCAACCGCCCGGAAAGAGGCCGCCGCTTCGCCGCCGGTGGCGGCGCGGTAGGCTTCCAGGGCGGCTGCGTCCCGTCCGCCCAAGTCGTTGATCAGGGCGATATGAAGGTTTTGCAGGGCGCTGGGTTTGCCGTCTTTTCCGCTTAATGAATCGATGGCTTCAAGCGCGCCGTCAATATCGCCTGCATCGGCCAGCGCCCAGCCGCGCAGCAACGGACCGACAAGTTTGTTGATGCCGTTTTTTTCCAACGCGCTTAAGCGGCTTTCCGCGTCCTTGAACTTGCCGTGGGCAATGCTCTCAACGGCCAGCACCAGATCGACGACCGTTGTTCCCTTGCCGGAACCATCCAGCTTTTGCAGCAGCGGAACCGCTTCGGCAATCCGTCCTTCCGTGGCCAACAAAACGCCGGCCTGAAAATTCAGGTCCAGGTTTTCAGGATCCTTGGCCAGGGCGGCGCGAAAATATTCGATGGCGTGATCGCTGTCGCTTTGGGTTCGCGCAAACGTTCCGGCCAGATAATTTCCGATAAAGGATTTGCCCGGTTCGAGGGTGTCGCCCAGACGCGGCGCTTCCCAGGCCTGCGGCGCAACGTCGGCGGCAACCGACGGGCTGGAAACCTGCGATGACGTACAGGCCACCGACAACGCCAGTCCCGCCGCCACGGCTATCGCAATACGGACACTTCGGCGAACGCGAATGGAACCGGTTAGGTCTTTCATGAAGGCCTCGAATTCTTTCATTGGCTTTTGACTATATCGGAAACCATCACATATTGGGCCATTACATATTCGGATAATTTGGTCCGCTGCCGCCCTCGGGCGTGACCCAGTCAATGTTTTGGGTGGGATCCTTGATGTCGCAGGTCTTGCAATGCACGCAGTTGGCCGCGTTGATCTGTAAGTGCATCTCGTCGTCCTGTTCGACAAATTCGTAGACCTGGGCCGGGCAGAAGCGCGCTTCCGGCCCGTCGTAGTCGGTCAGATTGACGGCAACGGGCACGCTGGCATCCCTCAGCGTCAGATGGCAGGGCTGATTTTCCTCGTGACTGACATTGGCCAGATAAACGCTGGACAGCTTGTCGAAGGTAAGTACGCCATCGGGCTTGGGGTAGTCGATCTTGGCGCAGTCGGCGGCCTTCTTCAGTTGCGTGTGGTCTTCATGGTGATGAAGGGTCCACGGCGCACGCCCGAACAACAAAAACGTATCAAGTGCCGAATAGGCCAGACCGCCCCACAGGTTCCAGCGGAAGGCCGGGCGGATGTTGCGCACCTTCTTCAACTCGGCCCACAGCCAGGACGCCTCGAGCGCGCCCGGAAGCGCCGACAAATCGCTGTCGCTGCCGAGAGCTTCAAACACCGTCTCCGCCGTCACCATGGCCGATTTCATGGACGTGTGCGTGCCCTTGATCTTGGCGACGTTCATAAAACCGGCGGAATCGCCGATCAGCGCGCCGCCCGGAAAATCCGGCTTGGGGATCGACTGAAGACCGCCCTCGCTTAAGGCCCGCGCGCCATAGGCAATGCGCCGCCCTCCCTCGAATGTCGTGCGGACCGCCGGGTGCGTCTTGAAGCGCTGCATCTCGTCAAAGGGACTGAGATACGGGTTCTGGTAATCCAGGCCGACGATGTAGCCGACCGCCACCTGATTGTTGTCCAGATGGTAAATGAACGAACCCGCGTAGGTTTTGGCGTCGGCGGGCCAGCCGATGGTATGGGTGACCGAGCCGGGGGAGTGCTTGTCGGGTTTGACTTCCCACAATTCCTTGATGCCGATGCCGTAAATCTGCGGATCGGCGTTGGCGCGCAAATCGAACTGCTCGATTACCTGCTTGGACAGCGATCCCCGGCAGCCTTCCGCGAACAGGGTGAATTTGGCGTGAAGCTCCATACCCGGCTCGAAACGATCCGTCGGTTCGCCGTCGGGGCCGCGCCCCATATCGCCGGTGGCAATGCCTTTTACTCGCCCGTCGTCATGGTAAAGAACCTCGGATGCGGCGAAGCCGGGGTAGATTTCCGCGCCCAGTTCCTCGGCCTGTTCGGCCAGCCAGCGGCACAACGCCCCCAGGCTGATCACGAAATTTCCATGGTTGTTCATCTGCGGCGGGGTTGGCAGGCGCAGGGACTTTTTTTCGGTTAAAAACAAAAACCGGTCGGCATCCACGGGGGTTGTCAGCGGCGCGCCCTTGTCTTTCCAGTCGGGGATCAACTCGTTCAGGGCGCGGGGTTCCAGAACCGCGCCCGATAAAATATGCGCACCCACTTCGGAACCCTTCTCGACGACGCAGACCGACACCTCACGCTCTTGCTCGCCCGCCAGCTGGCGCAGCCGGATCGCGGCGCTCAGGCCCGCCGGGCCGGCGCCGACGATTACAACGTCAAATTCCATGGATTCGCGCGTCATACCGTTCCCCCGCATATCTCCGTTTGGCGACTTTATCCCACTAGATGACGCAAAGGAATGTTTCCCAGCACCGTCTGGTGTTAACTTAGGGGCATGAAATCGGAATTGCCGCCAAAAAAAATACTTGAGTGGTATTTGCAAGCCGGGGTCGATGAAACCATCGGCGACGATCCGGTTGATCGTTTCGCCGCGATCGAGCCTGCCGAGGCCCCGGAACCGGTTCCCGAAAAAGAGACGCCGCCCCCTGTGCCTGCGGCTCCAGCCGCCCCGGCCATTGGCGCCGACGGGGCGTCCGGCGAAGCCCGCAGGACGGCGGCTGCGGCGCAAGGCGTAGACGAGCTGCGCGCGGCGCTGGAAAAATTCGAAGGGTGCGGGTTGAAAAAAACGGCAACCAATCTGGTGTTCGGCGATGGCAATGCGGAAGCGGACATCATATTTATCGGCGAGGCCCCCGGCGCGGAAGAGGACCGCAAGGGTGTTCCCTTCGTCGGACCCAGCGGGCAATTGCTGGATCGGATGCTGGCGTCCATCGGCCTGGACCGCACGGCGGCCTACATTTCCAATACCGTATTTTGGCGCCCCCCCGGAAACCGCAACCCGACCACCGGCGAAATGGCCGTGTGTATGCCGTTTTTGGAACGTATGATCGAATTGGTCGACCCAAAGATCGTGGTTGCCGTCGGCGGTCCGGCGGCCAACAGCCTGCTGGGACAAAAAACCAGCGTCGGAAAACTTCGCGGAAAATGGTTTACGTATTCCTCGGCCGGGCTGGCGCAACCCGTTGAAGCCACAGCCATTTATCACCCAGCCTACCTTTTACGAACGCCTGCGCAGAAAAGGGCGGCGTGGCAGGACCTTCTGGAAATCCGCGCCAAAATGAGGACCCTCGGTTGCCGTGAAAGCACGAATCCTTTATAAAATGCCGTGAATTCGCCGGGTAAACGGAAAAAATATGCTTTCACGCTTCGGCGTTTGTCTTATGGGATTTTGCTTGTTCGTTTCCGCCATCGTGCCGGAAAGCGGTGGGGCGATTGCGGCCGACAGGCTGGAGGTGGCGTCGCTCAGCATCGGGCCGGGCGTTCCGGGTGAAGCCCCGTTGCCGAAAATCCTGTCCGCAGACGATATCGAACGGTACCGAAAAATTTTCGCCGCGCAGGAGAAAGGGCATTGGAAGACCGCCGACAAGCTGATCGGCGGGCTAACCGACCGGGTGTTGATGGGCCATGTGATGGCGCAGCGTTATCTTCATCCGACCAAGTACCGCTCCAAATACAAGGAATTGAAGGATTGGATGGCCGAGTACGCGGATCATCCGGATGCCCAGCGGATTTATAAGCTGGCATTGAAGCGCCGCCCGAAAAACTGGAAGCATCCGAAAAAGCCGGTGGTCGGATCGGGCGCGCAAATCACGGCCTATAAATCCCGCAAACAAGTGTCGCCGCCGCGCAAGCGCATGTCGAAGGCGCAACGGCGCAAGCAGTCGGCACTTTATCGCCAGATCAAGGGAAGTTTGCGCCACGGCTGGACGTTGGCGGCCAAACGCCGGATCGAGACCTCCGAAGTCAAGAAGCTGTTTGACGCAATTACCTACGACCGGGCGAGGGCCGCCCTGGGTGCGCGCTATTTCATGGACGGCCGGGACGAATGGGCGCTCAAGTGGGCGGGGGCTGCGGCGAAGCGGTCCGGCAAGTACCTTCCCGAGGCCCACTGGTCGGCGGGTCTGGCGGCGTGGCGTTTGGGAAAACTGGAAGCCGCGTGCCAGCATTTCAAAGCCGTGGCGCAATCGCCCAACAGTTCGCCGTGGCTGATTTCAGCCGGCGCCTTCTGGGCGGCGCGTTCGTATCTGATGAATGGCGAACCGGCCGAGGTGAACAAATACTTCGGCATGGCAGCGGCCTATCCGCGCACCTTCTACGGCCTATTGGCGCAGCGCATTCTGGGACTGGAACCGACCTTCCGCTGGACCTTGCCGCCGCTTGAGGAATCGGTCATCGCCGGTTTGGCCGAAACGGCGGCGGGGCGGCGCAGTCTGGCGCTGGGAGAGGTGGACCGGGAGGATCAGGCCGAGCGCGAATTGCGGCTGCTGGCCATGCGCTCGACGGTACCCTTGGCGCGCGGCATCATGGCGCTGGCCAGCCGCGCGGGCATGCCGGCCCTGGCGGTGCGCCTGAATGACGCCCTGTTCCCGCAGGGCGGCGGCTTCGATGGCGCGGCCTATCCCATCCCCAAATGGACGCCGGACAGCGGGTTTCGCGTTGACCGCGCTTTGATTTATGCGCTGATCCGGCAGGAATCCAAATTCAATCCGAAAGCCAAAAGCTGGGCCGGGGCGCGCGGTCTGATGCAATTGATGCCACGTACCGCCAGCTTCGTCGCCCGCGACAGGCGTCTTCACGGCAGTTCGCAAAGCAAATTGTTCGTCCCGAGTTTCAATTTGGAACTGGGCCAGAAATATATCGGGATGCTTTTGAAGGAGACCCACGTTGCGGGTGATTTGTTCTTGCTGAGCATGGCCTGGAACGGTGGGCCCGGGAACCTGAACAAATGGCTGCGCAACAACAGGAAAAGCAAGGACGCGTTGCTGTTTATCGAAAGTATCCCGTCGCGCGAAACCCGCATTTTCGTGGAACGGGTTCTGACCAATCTTTGGATTTACCGCGACCGCCTGGGCCAGCCGTCACCGTCGCTGGACGCCATTGCGGCGGGTGAGCGGCCTTTCTATATACCGTTGGACCAGGCGGCGACGGCCGCGCATTCAACGCAAAAGGGATCATAAAGCGACATGGCGAAGATTACCGGCGAGCGGGAATTTGTCCCGGTCAATATCGCGGTTCTGACGGTTTCGGACTCGCGTACTCTTGAAACCGACGGCTCCGGCCAGACCCTGGTTAAACGTTTGGAAGGCGCCGGGCACAAGCTGGCGGTGCGCGAGATCGTGGCCGACGAGGTGGACCTGATCGCGGGCAAGCTGCGCCAGTGGATCGCCGATCCCGAGATCGATGTGGTGATTGCCACCGGCGGCACCGGGGTGACGGGCCGCGACATCACGCCCGAAGCCTTCGCCGAGGTGGTGGAAAAAGACATCCCCGGTTTCGGCGAAGTGTTCCGCATGCTGAGCTATGAGAAAATCGCCACCTCGACCATTCAGTCGCGGGCAACAGCAGGCGTGGCGGGCGGAACGTATCTGTTTGCCATTCCCGGTTCGACGGGGGCGTGCAAGGATGCCTGGGACGGCATTCTGGTTCACCAGTTGGATGCCCGGCACAAACCGTGCAACTTCGTCGAACTAATGCCGCGCCTCAAGGAACACCTCGTTTAAGCAGATCCCGCGCGTCGTCCACGTCTGAGAGAGTTTCCAGGAAATACGCGGATTTGCCATTTGGCAGGTTGGCGATGGTGTCTGTGAGGGCGTGGCGGGTGGACCATCGCACGCCCGCGAACAGGTGCGGGGTGTTGGGCCGTCGGCGCAAACCCACCAGCCAGTAGCCGCCGTCGGCCGCCGGGCCGAATACGGCGTCGTTTGGGCCGAGGGCTTCGAAGGCCCGGTGGATGTGATTGCGGCTGATGTCGGGCACGTCGGTTCCGACGATGACGGCGGGGCCGGGCGGCAGCAGACGCAGGGGCCGGTCCATGCGTTCGCCCAGATCGCCGGGGCCTTGGGGAACGACTGTCCAGCCGGGGGGGAAACCGTCCGCGTCATCGGGCGTGACGCACAGCCAGCTTTGCCACCGGCCATTTCCCTGCAGGCGCCGCAGCACCGCGTCCAGCGTTCGCCGGTAGAAGACCCACGCGTTTACCCGCCCGATGTCCGCCGCCAGACGGTTTTTGACGCGGCCCAGACGCGGGGCCTTGGCGAATACCACCAGATGGTTTGTCATCGGTAGATCCGTTCGATGCGTTCGGGCGCGACCCCTGCGAAATATAGGGCGAGGCAAATCAGATTGCGCGCGCCGCGCCGCAGGTATCCGCGCCCGTAACGTTCGGCCGAGGTCAGCGCGTTTCCATCCAACGTGGCGAGGCGCGACCGGCCGATGCGGCGCACCAGATCCACGTCCTCCATCAACGGAATTTCGGCAAAGCCGCCGAGAGCGTCGTAAAAGGCGCGCGATATCAACAAACCCTGATCGCCGTAGGGCAGGCCGAGGGCGCGCGTGCGCCATGCGACCAACGCTTCCAGCCTGCGCGCGGCACGTGATGCGTCGTCCAGCGCAAAACGAAACACGCCCGCGCGGGTTTGGTTGGCGGGATCGGCCATGAAGTCGGCGGCCACGCCGGTCCATCCGTGTTGCAGAACCGTGTCGGCATGCAAAAACAGTAACCAGTCACCGGACGCGGCCTTCGCGCCCGCCGCCAGTTGCGAGCCGCGCCCGCGCGGCGCATCGATCACCCGGGCTCCGGCTTTTTGCGCAATTTCGCGCGTGGCGTCGGTCGACCCGCCATCGGCGATGACGATATCCGCGCCCTCGAGAGCCCCCAGCGCACGCCCTAAATGGGCCTCGGCTTGCAACGTTGGAATGACGACACTGAGCATGGGTCGAATTCATACCACAGTTTTTGCCTCGGCACATTTGTTCTTGAAATGTTCTGTCTGTTCGCCATATTATGTTGTATGACTGAGCAGTTGCCCGATTTGCCGCGAAAGGGGCGCGGGGCCGTCGGCAATCCCACGGGCCGGTTCGAGCCCGAGGTGCGTTACGCCGTGGATGACGGTTGGGGCGCGGGCGATGACGATGCGCCGCCCCTGCGCACGTCGGTAACCGACGAAACCCCGAAAGCGATCATTTCGCGCAACGCTTCGCCCGACGTGCCTTTCGCCCAATCCATCAATACGTATCGCGGTTGCGAACACGGCTGCATTTATTGTTTCGCTCGGCCCAGTCATGCTTTCCTGGGGCTGTCGCCGGGGCTGGATTTTGAAAGCAAGCTGTTCGCCAAACCGAACGCGGCAGCGCTTCTGGAGAAGGAGTTGCGCAAGCCCGGGTATTCGCCGCGCACCATCATGCTGGGCGCCAATACCGACATTTACCAGCCCGCCGAACGTGACCGGCGCATCACGCGCGAGGTTTTGGAAGTTCTCAGCGCCTTCAACCATCCGGTCGCCATGGCCACCAAGTCGGCCCTGGTGTTGCGCGATCTCGACATTCTGGCCCCCATGGCGGCCAAGGGGCTGGCCAGCGTCGCCATATCCGTGACCACCCTGGACCGCCGCATCGCGCGCCTGATGGAGCCCCGCGCGGCGGCCCCCAACCGCAGGCTGGAAACCATCAAGGCATTAAGCGGTGCGGGCGTCCCCGTCACCGTGCTGGTCTCGCCCATCATCCCCTTTTTGACCGACGCCGAGACCGAGCACATCCTTGAGGTCGCCGCCGAAGCCGGAGCCACAACGGCGGGTTACATCCTTTTGCGCCTGCCGCTGGAACTGAAAGAGTTGTTCATCGACTGGCTTCAGGCCCATTTTCCCGGCTCCGAAACCCACGTGCTGAACCAGCTTCGCGATTGTCGCGACGGCGCGCTCTACGTTTCCCAATTCGGATCAAGAATGCGCGGCAGCGGCGCTTATGCCGATTTGATCGAACAACGCTTTCATTTGGCCTGCAAACGCCTGGGGCTAGCCCAACGCGCCGAAACCGAAATTCCCCTGAATACGACGCTGTTCGCCCCGCCGCCGAGGGAGGGGGATCAGTTAAGGCTTCTTTGAGCAAATTTCATGTTCTATCCTGCAAAAAATTTGTCAGGGAGTATCGGGAAACATGAACACCATCGAAGTCGGTCAGCGCGTTAAAATCCCCGTGCATTTGTTGGAAGCGCCGTTTCCCGATCAGGTTCTGGCGATGATACGTTGCGGGACGAAGGATATTTCCGGCGTGATCGGCAAGAGCGAGGTTTTGGGCCTTCGCGGCAACAAGGGGTTTGTCGCGGGCGAGGTTTTGGAGCTTAAGGGCGACAATGTCGTGCTGCGGGTGACCAAGGGGTTGTCGGCGGGCACGTTTTCGCGTAGCGGCAAGGCCACGTTGCCGCTGGCGTGGGCGACGGAAAATTTAGCACTTGATGATGGCGCCTGATTTCAGTCTGGAAGACGCGGCGCACGCGCAAGGGTTCGTGACCATCGCGGGCGTTGACGAAGCGGGGCGCGGGCCGTGGGCGGGGCCGGTGGTCGCCGGGGCCGTTATTCTGGACCGCGCGAACATCTCCGACGAATTGCTGGGCGGGCTCAACGATTCCAAAAAACTGACGGCCAAAAAGCGCGAGGCGTTGTTTGCCTTGCTGCCCGATTGCGCGCGCATCGGGGTGGGGCTGGCCTCGGTGGACGAGATCGACGAAAGCAACATTCTGGCCGCCACCATGACGGCCATGGCGCGCGCCGTAACCGAGCTTGGCGCGCCGCCCGATCTGGCGCTGGTGGATGGCAACCGCGTGCCGAAATTGGCGTGTCCGGCGCGCTGCGAGGTGAAGGGGGACGGGCGCAGTTTGTCCATCGCGGCGGCGTCCATCATTGCCAAGGTAACGCGGGACCGCATCATGGCGGAACTGGCGCTTCTGTGTCCGGGATACGGCTGGGAACGCAACGCGGGTTACGGCACAAAGGCGCATCGAGACGGTCTGGAACGCCTAGGCGTCACCCCGCACCACCGAAAAAGTTTCGCGCCCATTCACAAGATATTGAGTCGCCGACTGCTGTGACTCCAACATATGGACTCAGGAAAAGTTTCTAACCCATTGATTCCATTTAATTCTTGACGGCGAGTCGCGCGTGAATCATCCTGCGCCGCATGGCAAGCAAAGCAAAATCCAAGGCAAATCAAATCCTTGTCGGCGACTGTATTGAGCTGATGAAGGAAATGCCCGCTGGCTCGGTGGATATGGTCTTCGCCGATCCGCCCTATAATCTGCAGCTCGAAGGCGAGTTGCTGCGGCCCAACAATTCCAAGGTCGATGCGGTCGATGACGACTGGGACCAGTTTGACAGTCTGGCCGTCTACGACGCCTTCTCGAAAGCATGGCTCAGTGAAGCGCGCCGGGTTTTGAAGCCCGACGGGACGCTGTGGGTGATCGGCAGCTATCATAATATTTTCCGGGTTGGGTCGATTTTGCAGGATCTGGATTTCTGGATCCTCAATGATGTGATTTGGCGCAAGACCAACCCCATGCCCAATTTCCGCGGACGGCGTTTCACCAACGCGCATGAAACGCTGATCTGGTGTGCCCGCGATCAAAAATCGCGCTACCGCTTCAATTACGAAGCCATGAAGAACCTCAATGATGATTTGCAAATGCGTTCGGACTGGCTGCTGCCGCTGTGCACCGGGCGCGAACGCCTGAAAATCAACGGCAAGAAAGCGCATCCGACGCAAAAGCCCGAAAGCCTTTTGCACCGGGTCATTCTGTCGTCCACCGAAGTGGGCGAGGTGGTGTTGGACCCGTTCTTCGGCAGCGGCACCACGGGCGCGGTGGCCAAGCGCCTGCACCGCAAGTTCATCGGCCTTGAGCGCGACGCCGACTACGCGGCCATCGCCGAAAAGCGCATCGGTCACGTGCGCCCGGCGGATGATGCCGATCTGGTATCCACGCCCGCCAAGCGCAGCCAGCCCCGCATTCCGTTCGGCTGGCTGGTGGAACGCGGCATGCTGCGCGCCGGCGATACGCTAAGAGACGCCAGCAAACGCCATTCCGCGCGCATTCGCGCCGACGGCACCCTGATTACGTCGGAATTCAAGGGGTCCATCCATCAGGTCGGGGCCTTTGTGCAAAAGGCTCCTGCCTGCAACGGCTGGCAGTTCTGGTATGCCGAGGTTCAGGGAAAGCTTGTGCCGATCGACGTTTTGCGGCAACAATTACGGTCCGAAATTCACTAAGTCGCGAGGGGGGCTGGAGTTTTGGCCCTGACGCACAAGTTCAACGAAGCCTTGGTCATGGCCGTCGAACTGCACGACGGACAAACCCGCAAGAACACTCAAATCCCCTACGTTTCGCATTTGCTGGGCGTTTGCGCCATTGTGCTCGATTGCGGCGGCGACGAGGACGAAGCCATCGCCGCCCTTTTGCATGACGCCGTGGAGGATCAGGGCGGAGCGCCGACACTGGCGCGCATTCGCGAAACTTTCGGAGATCGCGTGGCCGAAATCGTCGACGGCCTGAGCGACGCCTACGGCGAACCCAAACCGCCCTGGAAGGAACGCAAGGACACCTATCTGGCGGGCCTGGGCGATCACTGCCAATCGACCGTATTGGTCAGCGCCGCCGATAAACTTTATAACGCGCGCACTATTCTCAAGGATTACCGGGAAGTGGGCGAAGAGGTGTGGGCGCGCTTTAACGGTGGGCGTGACGGAACCCTATGGTATTACCGGGCGTTGCTTGAAACGCTGGATGGAAAAGGCTCCGACACACTGGTCAGCGAGCTTCGCCTTGTGGTCGAGGAAATTGAAGCTCTGGCCTCTAGCGCGTCGCCATAGGCTCGTCGCCCGAATAGTCGTAGAACCCGCGTCCCGTTTTACGGCCCAGCCATCCGGCTTCCACATATTTCACCAGCAGCGGGCAGGGGCGGTATTTGGGATCGGCCATGCCTTCGTGCAGCATGGTCATCACCGCCAGGCAGTGATCCAGCCCCATGAAATCGGCCAGTTGAAGCGGTCCCATGGGATGGCCCGTGCCCAGTTTCAGGGCCGTGTCGATGGCATCCACCGAGGCCACCCCTTCATAAAGCGCGTACACCGCCTCGTTGATCATGGGCATGATGATACGGTTGACGATAAAGGCCGAGAAATCCTCGGACGTCACCGCCGTTTTGCCCATGACCTCGACCAGATCGCGAACCGCGTTGAAGGCGTCCTCGTCGGTGGCGATGCCGCGGATCAGTTCGACCAGCGCCATTTTCGGCGCCGGGTTCATGAAATGCATGCCCAGGAACTTGCCGGGGCGATCGGTGCGCGCGGCCAAGCGCGTGATCGAGATGGTTGACGTGTTGGTGGCAATCAGGGTCTCGGGCTTAAGCAGCGGACACACCGCCTTAAGCACCGCCTTCTTGACTTCTTCGTCCTCGGTGGTCGCCTCGATAACGAGATCGACCTCGCCAAGGGGATCATAGGTCGTGCCGGTGGAAATGCGGGCAATGGCCGCTTCTTTTTCGGCCACGCTAATGCGTTCCTTGTCGATCTGGCGGCCCAGATAATGGTCGATATTGGCAACGGATTTGGCCAGCGCGGCCTCGTCAATATCGATCAGATGGACCTCGAGCCCGGCCAGAGCGAACACATGCGCGATCCCCGTTCCCATATGGCCCGCGCCGATAATGCCGATCTTTTTGATGACAAAAGCCATGTCAGGCTCCTATGCGGCAAATCTAAATATTGTCCAGTTCGTTCGAAAGTTCCGGCAACACGTCAAACAAATCGGCCACCAGACCGTAATCGGCCACCTGGAATATGGGGGCTTCCTCGTCCTTGTTGATGGCCACGATCACCTTGCTGTCCTTCATTCCGGCCAGATGCTGGATGGCGCCGGAAATGCCCACCGCGATGTAAAGATCGGGTGCTACGACCTTGCCGGTCTGGCCGACCTGATAGTCGTTGGGCACGAAGCCTGCATCCACGGCGGCGCGCGATGCGCCCACGGCGGCGCCCAGCTTGTCGGCGACACTTTCCAGCAACGCGAAGCTTTCGGCGCTGCCCATGCCCCGGCCGCCTGAAATAATGCGCGCGGCCCCGGTCAGTTCGGGACGGTCCGACCGGGTCAATTCCTCGCCCACAAACCTGTAGCCGCCCGGATTTTCACCGGCGGCAATTTCTTCGATGGCGGCCGATCCACCATCGCCCGCCACCGCCTCGAACGCCGTGACGCGCACCGTTATCACCCGGGTCGCATCAAGCGACTGCACGGTCGCCATGGCGTTTCCGGCATAGACCGGGCGCTGGAACGTATCGTCGCTGATGACGGCGGTAATTTCCGAAATCTGGGCGACGTCCAGCAACGCGGCCACCCGCGGCATGACGTTTTTGCCGAAGGTCGTGGCCGGGGCCATTAGATGGCTGAAATCGCCTGCCATTCCGGCAATCAGCGGGGCGGTGCATTCCGCCGAGCCGTGTGCATAGATTTCGTCGTCGGCCAGCAAGACCTTTGATACACCGGCGATTTGGGCAGCGGCTTCGGCGGCCGCGCGGCATTTCGCGCCGACCACCAGTAGCGTAATCTCACCCAATTGCGTTGCCGCGCCCAGCGTATTCAACGTTGCGGGTTTGACGGTTTGATTGTCGTGCTCGGCAATGACCAGAACGCTCATCAGATAACCTTGGCCTCGTTCTTGAGTTTTCCCACCAGTTCGGCCACGTCGGCGACGATAACGCCTGCTTCGCGTTTGGCCGGTTCTTCCACCTTCAGCGTTTTCAGCCGCGGCGTGACATCGACGCCCAATTCATCGGGCGTCAGTGTGTCGATCGGTTTTTTCTTGGCCTTCATGATGTTGGGCAGCGATGCGTAGCGGGGCTCGTTGAGCCGCAGGTCCGCCGTGACCACCGCCGGAAGGTCCAATGACACGGTTTCCAGCCCGCCGTCGATTTCCCGGGTGACCTCGATGGCGCCGTCTTCGAGGGACAGTTTCGAGGCGAAGGTTCCTTGCGGCCAGCCCAGAAGTGCGGCCAGCATTTGCCCGGTCTGGTTGGAATCGTCGTCGATGGCCTGCTTGCCCATCAACACCATTCCGGCATCCTCTTTCCCGGCCAGGGCTTTGAGGATTTTGGCCACGGCCAGGGGTTGCAATTCATCGTCCGGCGTCAGCTCGGTCTTGACGAGAATGCCCCGGTCCATTCCCATGGCCAGCGCCGTGCGAATGGTTTCCTGACACGATTGTCCGCCGACCGAAACGCAGATCAGTTCGGATGCCGATCCCCCTTCCTTCAGGCGCACGGCTTCCTCGACGGCGATCTCGTCGAAGGGGTTCATGGACATCTTCACATTGGCGGTTTCGACGCCCGAATTATCTGATTTGACGCGGACATTTACGTTGTAGTCGATGACCCGCTTGACGGCGACAAGGACCTTCATTGAATACCTTCGGCAGCTCTTGAAAAATGGTTGTGCGAAACGCGCGCAAGGGTCCGGAATTCCGAAAAAATATCGGAAACGCCGACCCCGTTGATGCGCCGGGAAAACATACGAACAAGCCAGTCCTCTGTCAACGAACCCTCGGTTATCCGCCGGGTTTCCACAAGATGTCGCCGCGCCCCCGGTCGTTGGCGTGGCGGGCCAGAACAAACAACACGTCCGAAAGGCGGTTGAGGTAGCGAACAACGTGCGGGTTTACGGGTTCGGTTTCACCCAAGGCGGTCACCGCGCGTTCGGCCCGGCGCACCACGGTGCGCGCAAAATGCAGGCTCGCGGCGGCCTCGGATCCGCCGGGAAGGACGAACGAGTCCAGTGGCGCCAGGTCGGCGTTAAATTGGTCGATGATCTTTTCCAACCGGTCCACTTGTGCTGGTGTGATGCGTAGCGCGGTTTCGCTTTCGGGCAGGGTCAAATCGGCGCCCACATCGAAAAGGTCGTTCTGAACCGTGGCGAGTATTACATTTGTTTCGCCCGCCGCGTCGGCGCGGGCCATGCCGATGGCGGCGTTGGCTTCATCGACCTCGCCGCAGGCGCGAATTCGCGGTGCGTGCTTGGCCACACGCTGGCCCGACGCTAGCGAAGTCTCGCCGCCATCGCCGCCGCGTGTGTAGATTTTTGTCAGTTTGACCATGGGTTCCCGCGACACTAGCCGATGGACAGCACCATCGCGATAAGCAGCATGACAACCGCCAGCCCCTGAATCAAGACACGAAGCCGCATAAGGCGGTTGCCATACCGCGCATTGAATTCGCCGCCGCGCGCCATGGTGACCAGGCCAAGCACCAGGGCCGCCAGGGTCCCCAGCACGGCGGCAATAACAAGGGCATTCACAAAGGTCATGCAATTCATTCCCTGATCACGTCAGCACGGCACGGCCAAACTCCCGCAATGCGGCCTGGGCGCTCACGCGATATTCACGAGACATTGGCGAGTCACTTAAGCAGAGTCCAATCACGGAAAGCCAAAAACTATAGGTTACAAGCCAAGAAAATAGAATAATTATAAATCGCAACTGTGGAATTGGCAATAGGCTGAAAATGGGTGGGGCCGATGGACGGACAACGTTTTTCAAAAAGTTGGACCACCTCATGGCGCGGGTCACCGGGGAGTGGAACATCATAAAGAAAAAGGAATTCACCGAAAAACGAACTATAATAGCTCGCTTGCAGCGCCGGCAACTGGCAGCGTACCAACAAAACAAGTTCGACGGGTTCAGTTAATCCGACGACCGGCAGATGTGGTTTGATGCATTCCTGATTGGGTTTTGGATAAGCGGATATTAGGGGGATGGTCCGCCATGGATGAGCGAAAGAGCGTGTCGGGCAAAATTGCAGTCTTGGTCATTGATGACGAACCATTCGTACGCCGACTGGTCGTCAAATTGCTAAACGTTGTAGGGTTTCGCAATATCATTGAGGCAGAAGACGGGTCTTCCGGTTTGCGGTATCTGGAGCACTCTGAAGTCGGCCTTGTTATGCTCGACATCAAGATGGAGCCGATGAATGGTCTGGACTTCCTTAAAACGGTTCGAACCGGTCGCTCGGGCGCCTCTCGTGATCTCCCGATAATCGTTCTCACCGCGTTGGAGGATGACAAGGTTTTGGGGACGGCTCTGGCGCTCGACTGCGATGGTTTTCTTAACAAGCCAAGCACGCCCAAGGCCATTGCGAAGATGATCCAAAGGGTGTTGACCACAAAAGCGACGGTTCGCCGAACCCTGGCCTATGAATTTATTTCGACAGACGCCATATGTGGCAATAAATCCGATCCGATGTTAACAGAAAGCTTACTGATTGTCCCTGAAGGCAAAACATCCGTAATCCCTATTCAAGACCTTCATGCCGGGGTCTGTCTTACCGAACATATTTTTTCAAAAAATGGACACATATTGTTACCCGCGGGCCTTCCGTTGACCGAGTCCCTGATTCATAGCCTTGGAGATTTATCATCCGTCGTTGGGGTAAAAGAGGTGGAGGTTGTGCAAGCACTAACCCCGTTTGGAACGATTGATTAGAGCATGTCTCCCCTATACGGATTCAGCGGGTCCGAATAGGGGAGACATGCTCTAGTGGTGGAAACGCTTAACGTGGTTCACATCCAAGCCTGCTTTAAATAGCGCTTTTCCAGGTGGCTCTTGAAGACCTCGGCGTCGAGCGGCTTGCCGGTGGCCTGGGTCAGGATGTCGCGGGTGGAGTGGAGCGATGCCTTGGCGTGGACGTTTTGGCGCAGCCAGGTCATCAGCGGCTTGAAATCGCCGCGCCCGATGGCCGGGTTGATTTGCGCATCGGCCTGTTTGGCGGCGGCGAACAATTGCGCCGCACTCAGTGCGCCCAGGGTGTAGGTGGGGAAGTAGCCCCAGGCGCCATCGTACCAGTGCAGGTCCTGCAGGCAGCCCAGGCCGTCATCTGGCGGCGTGATGCCCAGCAGGTTTTGCATGCCTTCATTGAAAGCGGCTGGTAAGTCGCGAGCTTCCATTTGGCCTTCGATCATGCTGCGCTCGAGGCGGTAGCGCAGGATGACGTGGGCCGGATAAGTCACTTCGTCGGCGTCGACCCGGATGAAGCCCGGTTGAACCCGGGTATAAAGGCGGATCAGGTTTTCGGTTTCCCATGCGGGACCGTCACCGCCAAAGGCCTCGGCCATGATGGGGGTGGCGAAGCCCAAAAACTCGGGCGAGCGGCACACCTGCATTTCAATCAGCAACGACTGGCTTTCATGCAGGCTCATGCCGCGCGCCTCACCGGCGGGGCGGCCGCGCCAGTTGGCGGGCAATCCCATGTCGTAAAGGGCGTGGCCGGTTTCGTGCAGAACGCCCATCAGGCTGGAGGTGAAGTCGGTTTCGTCGTAGCGGGTGGTAATGCGCACGTCGTCGCGGGTTCCGCCGCAGAACGGATGAAGGCTGACGTCCAGCCGCCCGTGATCGAAATCAAAGCCCAGCCGTTCCATGAAGCGAACCCCCAACGCGCGCTGAGCCTCGATGGGAAACGGGCCTTGGGGAAGGATGGCTTGCGGCTGGCCTGCCTGACGGTCCAGCACACGGGCCAGAAAGCCGGGCAGGAAAGCGGCCAAATCAGCGAACACGGCGTCGATGTCGCCCGCCCGCCCGCCCGGTTCGTATTCATCCAGCAAGGCGTCGTAGGGCGACAGCTCGAGGGCGTCCGACAACACGGCGGCAGTGTCGCGAACACGGGCCAGCACGTCTTCCAGATAGGGCAGGATGGCGGCGAAGTCGGCCTCGGGCCGGGCCTTCCGCCATACGGTTTCACACGCCGAGCAGGCTCGGGACAGAGCCGTCACCAGATCTTCGGGCAGCGCATTGGCGCGCGCCCACATGCGCTTCATTTCCGCCAGATCGGCGGCTTGTTCCGTTGACAAGTCAAGCCCGGCCGCATCGGAAATCAGTTCGCCCGTTTCCGGGGCGCTCAGGATGCCGTGCTGAACGGCGCGCATTTCGGCCAGTTGTTCGGCCCGCCCGGCGGCTCCGCCCGAGGGCATCATGGTGGCCAGATCCCAATGCAGGATGGCCTCGGCGTCGCGAATGGCCAGCAGGCGGCGAAAGCGCGACCCCAGCTTGGCGTAGGCGTTTTCGCTTAACAACAGCCGTTACCGGCCTGAATCGGCGGGCACGGAACGGACCCGTAGGAACAGAAAACGCAGCAATCACCTGCTTTGGGTTTCAGCTTGGTTCCGCACTTTTCGCAGTCATAAAAAAAGAGGCAGGCGTCTGTCGGCATCTCCTCTTCCTTCGAATGGCCGCATTCGGGGCAGGTGAGGGTCGAGAGCGTTTGGATTTCAGATTGGGGCATGCTTATTTCTTCCGGCGCGAGAGTGCGAAGACGGTCAGTCCCATAAACCCGGCCATGGCCGGAAACAAGACATAATCGGCCCAGCCCAGCCACGCCGACAGCCCCAGCCCGCCCAGCGCAATCACCAGCAACGGCGTAAAGCAGCACAGTGCACTGATGATCGCGCCGACAATGCCGGTGCCAAGCAGCCGATTGTTTTTTGTTTGGCTCATCAAAGATAGATGCGTTTCATTCCTCCGCAATGCCAGCGCAAAGGCGGTGGGCGCGGTCAATTCGGCGTTACCCCAGTTTTTGGCAGGCCAGGCAGCGGGCCGGGGGGTTGGCATCCCAGAACGAGCGCCGGAAGCGAACGTAGTCGTCGCTCCACCAGATGTCGGCCAGCGATCCAGTGGTCAGATTGCCGAAATGGAACGGCGTCGGATTGGGGCGTGGATCGTTCTCGGCGCGAAAGCGGTTCAGCATGCACGGCGTCACCTCGCCGTCCACGCTCACCACAATGGCCGCCTGGACGTTTTCCGCGCACAGGCCGGGCGGGCGGTTTGGCCGGGGAATGCGATAGTGAAGCTCCATGCCGCGCGCCCGTGCATCCTCGGCCACCTGCGCCAGCCGGTGATCGAGAATCTTGTACTCCTCGTCAATGGCGGGCGCGATGACTTCATCGCGAACCGCCGGGTCCGGAACCACGAACAAGGTGCTCAGCACGATCTGTTCGATCCCGCGATCCGCGAATAGCTCGGGGATTTGCTCGATATCGTCCAGTCCCGATTGCAGCAGCATGTAGGCGATGTGAAGGGACGGGGTGGCGGAAGCGCGGTCCTTTTTGATGGCCTGCAGCATGGCGATGGCGTCCAAAACCTGTGTCAACGAGGTTCCGCGGCGAATACGGTCGCCGCGTTCGTCAATCCCGGCTGTCGAAAAGGAAACCGTATCAATTGTGCTGTCGACCAGGCGCGCCGCTATTTCTTCGTCCAAAAGCGTGGCGTTGGTGGTTGTTCCCACGATGCAGCCGGCGCTTTTCGCTTTTTCGGCCATGGCGAAAAAATCGGGATTGAGGAAGGGTTCTCCCCATCCCTGCAAGTGAACCGTTGGCGTGCGCCAATGCGATGGTTGGGCCGAGCGCGCCAGCTTCGGCAAAATCTTTTCAAAGACATCGAGGGGCATTCGTTTCGCGGGGCGCCCGCTGAGCGTTATCGCGCTGGGGCAATAGATGCAGTTGGCGTTGCAGTCCGTGTTGATTTCGACCTGAATCCAGTCAAGCCGCGGCCTGTAGAACCAGTCGCGAAACCCTGCGCGCAATTGCCCAAGCATGGCCGTCCTCCCGGTTATCAAGCGTACGGTCGGCGCGCATTATTGGTCAAGCGGGGGAAAAGAGAGCGCTTTCCCGCAAACAAGTTTCGAGGCATAGTACCGCCCATGGCGGAACGCGAATCAGTGGATACCTTGTTAAGCCAGGGTGGTGAAAACATTTCGGACCATCTTGAGCTGCTGGCCTTGATGGGGGCCGATTTTGCGTCCACCCGCGATTTGGAAACGACGCTGGCCAACGCGGTTGATCGTATCACGCGCTATCTGGACGCGGCGGGCGGCGCCTTGTTTTTGCTCGATGCGTCAGGCGGGAAACTACGCTGTCACGCCTGTTCGGGGGCTACCGAAATTTCCGGAATGGTGATCGATTCGGACACCGGGATCGTCGGTCGTTGCGTGCAGGAAAACCTGGGCGAAATTGTTCGTGACGTGTCGAAGGACCCCAGCTTCCACGGCGGCGTGGACGCTGAAACCGGTTTTACCACGCGATCCATCCTGTGCGCGCCCATGAGCGTCAAGGGCGAGAGCATCGGCGCCATCGAGCTGGTCAACAAGGTGGGCGGCGACGGTTTGTTCGCGCCCAGTGATCTGAGCGTCCTGCAGGGGCTGAGTTCATCGGCCGCGTTGGCCATTGTCAACGCCCGGCAGGCCGAAGCCCTGGTCGAGCAGGAACGGGTCAAGCGCGAACTTGAACTGGCCGCCGAAATCCAGCGCAGCCTGCTTCCCGAAATCCGGCCCGAACCGTTTCCCATTCACGGTATCAACATCCCGGCGCGGACCGTTTCAGGCGATTTCTTCGACTTTTTCGAAATGGAAGACGGCACCATTTGTTTCAATCTGGGCGATGTGTCGGGCAAGGGCATGAACGCCGCCTTGCTGATGGCCAAGACGGCGAGCCTTTATCGGTGCCTGGGCAAGACCATCACGTCGCCGGGCAAGCTGCTGGGCATCATCAACCGCGAGATTTGCGAAACCTCGACCCGGGGCATGTTCGTGACCATGGTCGGCGGCCACTTCGATCCATCGTCGGGCATCGTGCGGCTGGCCAATGCCGGGCATGAGCCGCCGCTGTATCGGGACCGTGACGGGACCTATACGGCGTTGGAGGCGGAACTGCCGCCGTTGGGCATCATGCCCATGGCCGGCCCCGAAGAGGACTTCCCCGAGACCGAAATATCCCTTGAGGGCGGGACGCTTTACATTTTCACCGACGGCGTGACCGAAGGCTATATTGACGGCGACGAGACGTTGGAAGTGGCGGGCCTGAAAGCCATGCTGGACGCCAACGCCGACATGCCCGCGGCCGACCGTTTGAATGCCGTGATCTCGCGCATTCGGAAAACCGACCGTGCGTTGCGCGATGATTTGACGCTTCTGGCAATCAATGATGCAGGCCCGGCGCGTCAGGCCGTGGGTGTTGGTTTGCTGCGCATCAACTTCCGGTCGGTGGCAAGCGAATTGAAAAGCGTGCGCAAGGCCGTGAAAGGCGCTTTGGAAAAGGAAGGATGCCCGGCGTCCCTGTGCGCCGATCTGGTGTTGGTGATCGACGAAGCCTGCCAGAACATCATCCGCCACGCTTACAAAGGTAACGCCGAAGGTGAAATTACGCTGGAACTTCGCCTGGACGGTGATGATCTAGTCGTATTGCTAAGAGATTTCGCGGAAACCGTCGATGTAAGTAAAATAAAACCGCGCGATCTGGAGGATGTCCGGCCCGGCGGTCTGGGAACCCATCTTATCCGGGAAATCATGGACGAGGTGGAATTCGCGCCACCGCCGGGGAAAAGTGGTAATCTATTGAGAATGAGCAAAACGCTCGAACGAGGGAAGCTAGATGAAGCATGAAATACGGGAAACCGGCGGCGCGTCGGTGGTGGCATTCGAGGGCGACGTGGACCTCGAAACCTCGCCGACCGCGCGTAAGGTTTTGCTTGATTGCGTGGGCCTGAAACGCCCCATGTTGGTCGATATGTCGGCCGTTACGTATATCGACAGTTCGGGGGTCGCCTCGCTTGTTGAATCCCTGCAGGCCGCGCGCAAGGCAGGGCTCAATTTTGCACTGGTTTCGGTTAGCGAGGCTGCGCTCAGGGTGTTGCAGCTGGCGCGTCTGGACCGGGTGTTCACCATCCACGCCACCATTGAGGAAGCATTAGAAGGTTAGCATAATCGAAGATGCCGCCGACAAGCACATCAGGTTCGGTTTCCGATTTTCTTGAGCGGGTGGGGCGCGCCGCCACCAGCAGCTTTGCGGAATTCGGCTTCGCGGGCGTTCTCGTGGCGCAGAGCCTGTTCTGGCTGTTTTTCGGCCCGCGTTTGCGGCAACCCGTGCGTATGGGCGCAATCATTGCGCAAATGCGCGAGGTTGGCATCAACGCCATCCCCATCGTTGCCGTTCTTTCCACCGCCATCGGTGCGGTGCTTGCCATGCAGGGCATCATTTCCCTGAAAAAATTCGGCGCGGAATCGCAGGTGACTTTCGGCATCGCCATTTCAATGGTCCGTGAATTCGCACCGTTGATCACCGGCATTCTGGTGGCCGGGCGTTCGGGTTCGGCGCTGGCGGCGCGGATCGGCACCATGAAAATCAATCAGGAGATGGATGCCCTGGAGGTCATGGGCATCAATCCGGTGCGCTTTTTGGTCGCGCCCGCGCTTTTTGCGATGATTGTGATGGTTCCGGCGCTGACCATTTTCAGCGGATTTATGGGATTGTATGCGGGCGGGCTGTATGTTGGGATCGATCTGAGCGTTTCCATGGACGCTTATATCACCCAGGTGATCGATGCCCTGGATGCCGCCGACGTTCTGCACGGGTTTGCCAAAAGCATCGCCTTCGCCGTGCTGATCGCCATTATCGGCGTGATGAACGGGGCAGGGGTTCAGGGCGGAGCCGAAGGTGTGGGCAAGGCAACGACGCGTTCGGTGGTTCAGGCCATTTCGGCGATTGTCATCACCGATATGATTTTCGTTCTCATGGCGACGCAAATGGGTTAGCGGGAGCTGAGGCGTGGCGGACACAAGAAAAATGATCGAGGTTGAGGATCTGGTGACCCACTACGGGACGCGCATGATCCTTCAGGGCGTCAGCATGGATGTCCGCGAAGGCGAAATCATGGTCATCATGGGCGGTTCGGGGTCGGGCAAAAGCACACTGCTGCGCTACCTGATGGCGCTGGAAACGCCCACATCCGGAACCATGCGTATCCTGGATCGGGATATTTCCGAACTCAGCATGAAAGAGATGTTCGCGCTGCGCAAGAAACTGGGCGTGGCGTTTCAGGGCGGCGCCTTGTTCAGTTCCATGACGGTTGGCGAGAACATCATGCTGCCGTTGTTCGAGCATACCGACCTTGACCGGCAGACCATGGACATCATGGTTCGGCTCAAGCTTGAAGTTGTCGATCTCGCCGGGTTCGAGGACTTGACGCCGGCGGAACTTTCCGGTGGCATGATCAAGCGGGCCGCTTTCGCCCGCGCCGTCATCATGGACCCGCGCATTCTGTTTTGCGACGAACCGTCGGCGGGGCTGGACCCGGTGGTTTCATCGGCGCTTGACGACTTGATTCTGCGCCTGCGTGACGCCATGGGCATGGCCATCGTTGTGGTGACCCACGAGTTGGAAAGCGCCTTCAAGATCGCCGATCGCATTACCGTGCTGGACCGTGGCAAAATCCTGTTTATCGGCACGGTGGAGGAACTGCGCAACCACCCGAGCGAGCGAATTCAAAACCTGTTGAACCGGCGCATGGAAGACGATCCCGTGGATCCCGACGAATACTTGAGAAGGTTGATGGGCGAAAAGATGCAAGAGGGAGCGACGGCATGAGGAGCAACAAGATCAACTACGTCCTGGTCGGTATTTTTGTAATCGCCATGGCGGTTGTTCTGGTGGCGGCGGTCGTGACCCTTTCGGGCAACAGCGGCGCGACCGATAGCTATCACGCCATTTACCGCAACGTCACCGGCGTGAAATTCGGCACGCAAATTCTTTACGAAGGCTATCCCATCGGCCAGGTCGAGGAAGTGACCCCCGTGGCCCAGGGCGGCGGCATGCGTTTCCGGGTGGACTTGTCGGTGACCGAAGGCTGGCAGATACCGGCCGACAGCGTTGCCGCCATCGAGGCGCCGGGCCTGCTTTCGGCCATCGTGATCGCCGTTTCGGAAGGCGACAGCAAAAAAGCGCTGAAACCGGGCGACCGCATTGAAAGCCGCGAGGCCGAGAACCTATTCAACGTCATGAGTTCGGTCGCCGAGCAGATCAAGGATATCGCGGTCAATGACCTGCGTCCGCTGCTGGCGACGGTCAACGGAACGGTCGCTACCTTCGGCGACATCCTGGGTGAGGAAGGCGAAGCGCTGATTGCGGAGCTGGGGGCTTTGGCAAAGGAATTGTCGGCCCGCGTTCCCGTCATTGTTGGCGATGTCGAGGATTTGACCGGCCAGCTTCAACTGACGGCGGGCGAACTTGATAAATTGTTCAGCCCGAACAACCGCAAAACCATCGAAGGCGTGCTGGGCAAGGCCGACAAGGCGGTGGGCAGCTTCACCGAATTCGCGGGCGAACTGCGCGCCACCAGGGGCCGTCTGGATCAGCTGCTCGATTCCATCGACACCATGTTGATCGACAATAAACTGGATGTTGAGCGGGCCATCGTCGATCTGCGGCACGTGGTCGATTCCGTGGCCCGGCATATTGACGCCCTGAACCAGAATATGGAGGGTGCGGCCCGCAACATGCACGAGTTCAGCCGCCAGATCAGGAAGAACCCGGGCATATTGTTGGGTGGCACCGCGCCTGAAGATCAGGCGGCGCAGGGAAATTAAATGGGGGAACTCCGGTGAAAACAACCAGACTGTTGCTAAGCGCGTTGTTCGCGGTGTTGCTGGCTTCCTGCGCGCAGCCACCGGTTCCGCAGGATCATTTCTATCGCATGGAAGCGCCCATGCCGGCCGGCAGTCTTGCCAAAACGCCCCTGGCCGGAACGCTGGAAGTGGCGCGCCTGCAGGCCGACGGGCTGACGGCCGGACGGCCCATCGTGTATAGCGATGCGGCCAATCCGCTGGAAGCCAACGAATACCACTATCATTTCTGGACCGATACGCCGACCGTGATGCTGCGTGACGAACTGGTTTCCTATCTGCGCAATGCGGGTGCGGCCAAAACCGTGATCACGCCGGAAATGCGCCTGGAGCCCGATTTCGTGCTGACCGGCAGAATAAAAAGGATGGAACAGATTCGCGGAACGGTGCCGAAGGTCCTGATTTCCCTGGAACTGGCCTTGCGCGACCGGCGCGAGGACCGATTGGTCCTGGTCAAGACCTATCGCATGGAAGGCGAAACCCCCGGGCCGGGTGTGGCGGCGGCCGTTGGCGCGATGAACGCGGGTGCGGCTGAAATTTTCGCCCGTTTCGTGGCGGATCTGGCAGCCCTCTAAAGGTCCAGAACCCGCTTATACAGATCAAGCAGCGCTTCCTGTTCGTCGCGGTCGGTCTGATCCATTTTGCGCAGGCGGACGATCTGGCGAATCGTTTTGACGTCGAACCCGCTGCCCTTGGCTTCGGCGTAGACGTCTTTGACATCGGCGCTGAGTGCGGCCTTTTCTTCTTCCAGACGTTCAACCCGCTCGACGAATGAACGAAGCCTGTCCGCCGCGATGCCGCCAACTTCCGCCATGCCTGTTTCCTCTCGTTTTCGTTTGCAAATGGACGGTCATTCGAAAGCCCGCCGGAAGGCCGGACCATAATCGGCCAACGCCGCGCGGCGCAAGTGGGAAAAGGGAAAATCGACCATCGCGCGACTTGAACTCGACCGAAGAATTGTATCAAATAACAAACCATGAATGACACGCGCCGGTTTCGCAAATGTGCGCGGGCAACGACCGGAGGCTTCCCTCGATGGCTGTTTATGACCTTGATCGCATAAACATTCTTCTCGTCGAGGACAATAAATTCATCCGCAGACTTTTTGCCGACATTCTCCGTCGTTTCAAGGTCGGCCAGGTATTGGTTGCGAAGAACGGGGCGGAAGCCGTCGAGATGCTTAAAGTTTCCGAGGATATAATGATCCCCGGCTTTCGCGTCGCCGACATTGTGATTTCGGATTTGATGATGGCGCCTATCGACGGGCTTCTTTTTTTGCGGTGGCTTCGTTCGTCCAAGGATTCGCCAAACCGCTTTATGCCGTTCGTCATGCTGTCCGGCGCCGCCGACAGTGAAAACGTGAAAAAGGCCCGCGACCTGGGTGCTACTGAATTTCTGGCCAAGCCGTTTGCCGTCGAGACCGTATACAAGCATATCCTGGAAATTATTGACCGCCCGCGCCCCTTTATCACGTCGCGCGAGTATTTCGGCCCTGATCGCCGTCGCCGTGATGACGGCCCCGAATTTACAGAACTGCGGGTTACCAAGGATAGCGATATTACCCTGGTTTATTCGGCGGATCGGGTTGTCAAACCCAAAGGGCCCAGCGACGTCTGGAAGTTTGTTCTGCCCAACAGTCTGAAGGACAAGGTCGGTGGAATACGCGGCGGCGAATTGGGCGAAATCCCAAGCGATCTGCTGGAGGAGGCGGAAGCAACACTGGAGCGCGCAGCCCTTGACTTTACCGATTGGGCGGAAACATATCTGGCCAATCTATCGGGCCTGTGTGATCAGGCCCTTGAGCAGAAACAGGAAGCGCGCCGGCGTTATTTCGCGGAGATCAACATGCTGGCCCATGAACTTCGCGGCCAGGGCGGCACCTTCGGTTACCCCCTGATTTCGGTGTTCGGCAAAGGGCTTTATGAAGTGACCGGCATCGAGTGTGAAGAGACCGACAATGCCGTTGAAATCGTAAAGGCGCATGTTGATGTCATGCGTGCGGTATTGCGCGAAAAAATCGCGGGTGACGGCGGCGAGGTGGGCCGGGAGTTGAAGAAAACCCTGGAGGCCGGCATCGAAAAGCTGATGACGGTGACTTAAAGTCCGAAAACCGTATCTTCGATCAATCTGTCAACCACGGCTTTTAACGCCGCGTCCGACGTGCCGCCCGCATCGATAACCTTTCGGTATGTGGCCAATTGGCGATGCGCGCTGGTTCCGCGCTGGGCGATGGTGCGGTTCAGGCGCAGTTCTTCAAGACACCCCAGTGCCTCGCCGTCTTCGCGCACCATGTCGATCAATTCCTCGAACAGATCCTCAAATGGAACAATCTGCCCTTTGCCGAAGTCGACCAACCCTTCGTCCAGGCCATAGCGCTGCGCCCGCCAGCGGTTTTCGTTGATCAGCATGCTTGCATAGATACGCCAGCGCCGGTTATCGCGCCGAAGCCGATACAGCATGCGGATGATGCAGCTGAACAACGCGGCGATGGCGATGGCGTCTTCCAGATAGGTGCAGACGTCGGTAATGCGCATTTCAATGGTGGGGAACTTGGTGCTGGCGCGGATATCCCACCACAGCATGGAGGCGTCCTTGATCAGCCCCGCCTTGGTCAGAATGTCCACATGGCGCTGGTATTCGCCGAAGGAATCGAATTGTTCGGGAAGCCCGGTGCGCGGCAATTCATTAAAAACGCTCAGGCGGTACGACTTGAGCCCGGTATCCACACCCCGCCAGAACGGCGACGACGTGCTCAGCGCCAGAAGGTGCGGCAAGAAATAACCGGCCTGGTTGATCAGGTCGATGCGCAGGTCGTCGTCTTCGATGCCGATATGCACATGCATGCCGCTTATAAGCAGACGGCGGGCCACGGCCTGAAGGTCGCGCGCCAGCATATGGTAGCGCGCCCTGTCGGTGTGTTGTTGGTGCTGCCATTCCGAAAACGGATGGGTCGAGGCGGCGATGGGCGCCAATCCGTATTTGCCCGCTTCCTCGGCCACGGTTCTGCGCAGCCACGCCAGATCGTCGCGGGCTTGTCCGATGGTCCGGCAGACCCGCGTTCCAACCTCGATTTGGGATTTGAGGAATTCGGGACGGACCAGATCCTTCAGCTTTGATCGGCAGGCCGCGATCATGGCCTCGGGCGGATCGTCCACCAGATCGCGGGTCTCGCGATCGACCAGCAGGTATTCTTCTTCGATGCCGATGGTGAACCGAGGATCTTTGGACGGCATGGCCGCGGCCTCCTTTTCAATACCAAGGACCGTGGATAGTGACCCTTAGAGACGACCTTCCTGACCTTTCGGTTAGGAGCGTGGCCCGCAGCGATGCGGCACATCGGAAGGGCCGCGCGACGACATCCGAAAGGTCAGGAAGGCCGCCGTTCCGGTCGCGAACACGCCCCGTCGGAGGGCGTCGCAAAGCCTTGACGATGCGCCACATCGCCTGCGGCTTGGCTCCTACCCGACGGGGCGTGTTCACGATCTCTAAGGGTCATTATCCACGGTCCTTGGTATTAGCCGTCGGCGCGAAGAACCTCCGTCAGGGCGTCGGCCAGAAGCGTCGACCAACGCGCAACCCCCTCGGGCGTATCTATCAGGTCCTGCCGGACCTCAATGGCCAGATGGGGGCGTCCCGCGTCTCCGGCGTGATAATTAAGCGAGAATCCATGCTTTCGCCCCGAGTACGGCTCGTTGTCGCCGACGCATAACCCCGCCTTGCGCAGGAAATCGATCATCGGCCGCGCCAGCCGCGCATCGCGGTTCCACAGGATACCCGCGTCCCAATGGCGAAGGGTACCGCCGTTAAGCCGCGGAGTGAAGGAATGAATTGTCACCATGGCCGCGTCCGCAACCCGTTCACAATGCTCGGCGTAGGCATCGGCCGCCGCGTTGTGGTAGGGCCAGAAAATGCCGTCCAGGCGTCGCGTCCTGTCACCGTCGTTTAAGTCGCCGTTTCCCGGAATTCCGGTTTTGTCGCTAAACCCCGGAATGGAATCGTAGGCGCCGGGAAGGCGGTTCAAATCGATCACCAGCCGCGAATAGTTGGCCAGCATCGCCGGGGCGTCCAGCAGCTGCGAAATCTCGCGGGTAACTTCGGCGGCGCCGATATCCCATGAAATATGACGGGCCCGATCTTCGTCGTTCAAACCCAGATCGCCCAGTTCGCGCGGAATACTTCTGCCTGCGTGGCAGCACAGAAGAAACACCGACGCATTTCCCCGACGGTTGATGACCTCGAATAGGGGAGGATCGTTCGCGTCAAGAAGGGGCGGATAATCGGTTATTGAAGGGTTTGTGACGTCCATGGCGGCGCATCTTTTGACGGGCTTGCGGCCTAATGTCAAATGACAAAATCCTCATATAGGGGTTTCCAGCGTGCGCGCAATGGCCGATAAACGAACCGGCAGGGATGAAAACAGGCATGACAAAACAAGAAACGGACGCGGGAGCGGGAGAGATAACGGCAACTCGTATGGCGTGGTTCGCCTGGTTCCTGGGCGCGCTTTTTTATTGTTACGGGTACTTCCAGCGGGTCGCGCCCAGTGTCATGGTCACCGACCTGATGTCCGAGTTTCAGGTTTCCGGAGCCATACTTGGCAACCTGACGGCCTTCTACTTCTACGCCTACGCCAGCTTGCAAATCCCCTTTGGCGTTTTGATCGACCGCTATGGGCCGCGAAGGATGCTGGCGGCCGCCGCTCTTTTGTGTGCCTCGGGCAGTCTCTTGTTTGCCATCGCACCAAGTGTCGGGCTGGCTTACGCGGGGCGGTTCCTGGTGGGCGCGGGGGCAGGTGTGGCGTGGCTCGGCACCCTGCAAATCTGCGGACAGATGCTTCCGGCCCGCCGCTTTGCCCAGATTACCGGGTTTACGCTGCTTATCGGCATGGCCGGTGGGATCGGCGGACAAGCGCCGCTGGCCCAAATGATCGACATTGCCGGATGGCGACCCACCATGGCGTCGGCGGCCATCGGCGCCGTCATTCTGGCCGTTCTTATCTGGTTTTTCGTGCCGCGCACCACCCGCTCCTACGGTGAGGCTCCGCCCGGTGAAAAAACCGGTATCATTCGCGGGTTGAAGGCCGTGCTGGCCAATATGCAAAGTTGGACCTGCGCCATTTTCGGCGGAACCCTCGGCGTGTCGGTTCTTGCCTTCGGCGGTCTGTGGTGCGTCCCCTACATGATGGAAACCTATGGGCTGACCCGCCCCGCCGCGGCCCTGACCGCAACGCTGATGCTGGTGGGCTGGGCCATCGGTGCGCCGTCGGCCGGTTGGATTTCCGATCGCATCGGACGGCGCAAACTTCCCATGCTGGTTGGCGGCTTCGGCGGCTTGGCGACGTTGTCGTGCGCGCTTTATGTGCCGGGCCTGCCGTTGATTGCGGTTCAGGCACTGTTGTTGATTCACGGCATTTTTTCCGGCGCCATGGTTCTTTGTTTCGCCACCGGGCGGGAAAACAACGGCAAGCATGTGGCGGCGACGTCGGTTAGTTTCGTCAATATGGCGGTTATGGGAACCAGCGCATTGTTCCAGCCGCTGATCGGCGCCTTGCTGGATTTGGGCTGGGACGGACGCATGGTGGACGGCGCGCGAATTTATTCGGCGGAGAATTTCAAGACAGCACTTTTGGTTCTTATCGCGGCGGGGGTCGCCGCTTGCATCGCAGCTGCGTTGACCCGCGAAACCTACTGCCAACAAGTGAAAAGGAGTTCGTAGTATGGAAGGCTTCGGTGGATTGGGACGACGGTTACGCCTGGGCATGGTGGGCGGCGGCGCGGGCTCGTTTATCGGTTCCTCCCATCGCATGGCCGCGCGGCTGGATGACCGTTATGAGCTGGTGGCGGGTGCGTTGTCATCCAATGCCGAGAGGGCCAAATCTTCGGCCGCAGACTTGGGTATCGCGCCCGAGCGGGCCTATACGGATTACGCCGAAATGGTCCGCGCCGAGGCCGCCCGCGAGGACGGTATCGAAGTTGTCGCCATTATCACACCCAATGACCTTCATTACGGTCCGGCGGTCGCCTTTCTGGATACGGGCGTCCACGTCATTTGCGACAAGCCGCTGACCCACACCATGGAAGACGCCATTGATCTGGTGGGCCGCGTGCGGCGCTCGGGTCTGGTGTTTGCGCTGACCCATGCTTATGCGGGCTATGCGCTGGTGCGCCATGCGCGCGAACTCGCCTGCGGCGGCGAACTGGGCGAAGTCCGCCTCGTGCAGGTCGAGTATCCGCAGCAAAGCTGGGTCGATCTGACCGAAGAAGCCGCCTCGCCGCGAGACGCGTGGCGGCGTGATCCGGCCCGCTCCGGCGCCGGCGGCTGTATCGCCGATATCGGCACCCACGCCCAGCATCTGGCCTCTTTTGTGACTGGTCTTCGCCTGAGCGAAGTTTGCGCCGACATCTCGACCTTCGTTCCCGGCGGGCAGTTGGACGATAACAACAACATCCTGCTGCGATTTGATAACGGCGCGCGCGGCATGCTGTGGGCCAGCAAACTCGCCACCGGCTACGCCAACCCGCTGCGCCTGCGCGTTTTCGGAACCAAGGCCGGGATCGAGTGGAATCAGGAAGTGCCGGGCGAACTGGCCTTCATGCCGCACCGCCAACCGCCGCGAAAAATCCTGGCCGGAAACGCCGATTTAAGCGCCGCCGCCCAAAGGGTGACGCGACTGAAACCGGGCCATCCCGAGGGTGTGATCGAGGCCTTCGCCAATATCTACACCGAGGTGGCGGACGTAATTTCGGCACGCATCCTGGGCCGCGAACCCGACCCGCTGGCGTTCTCGTTTGCCACGGTTGAAGACGGCGCGCTGGGCATGAAGTTCGTCGAGGCGGCCCTCGAGTCGAGCGCCAAGGGAAGTGTCTGGACAGACGCGACGTTGGACCTTTAACCACGATGCGAACTTCCTGTTTGGGGGTGTTGAAAGCGCGGGCGTAAGCTGCGAAACTGCGCGCCTTCAAAAATAAGTGGGGGAACGCCATGTACGTCACGCTTGTGCACGTCAAAGTCAAACCCGAGTGCGTCGATGATTTCGTCGAGGCCAGCCGGGCCAACCATGTGGGGTCCATCGAGGAAGTGGGAAACCGGCGCTTCGATATTCTGCAAGACGCCGAAGACCAGACCAAATTCGTTCTTTATGAAGCCTATGTCAGCGGCGAAGCCGCCGCCGGTCACAAGGAAGCGGCACATTATTTGGAATGGCGCGAAACGGTGGCCGATATGATGGCCGAACCGCGCGAAGCCGTTGTCTTTGACGGATTATTCCCGGCGGACTGATAAGTGCCTTTCATCGCTCCGTTCTCCACCGCGCGGCTTCCCCGCATCATTTTCGGTGATGGCGCCATTGACGCAACGCCCAGCGAGGCGCGCGCATATGGACCCCGCGCGCTGGTGGTGACGGGGCGGCGATCCTTGCGCGGCCTGCCGGTTTGGCAAAGCCTGAATGAGGCGCTTTCCATCCATAAAGTCGTTGTCGAGGATGAGCCGTCCCCCGATCTGGTGGACGCGGCGGTGGCGCGATTTCGCGAATCCGGTATCGACGTGGTCATCGGCATGGGCGGCGGCAGCGCGCTGGATGCCGCCAAGGCCATTGCCGGACTGATCCCCACCGGCAATTCCGTGATGGATCATTTAGAAGGGGTGGGGCGCGGGATCGCCTACGAGGGGCCGTCGCTTCCCTTCATCGCCGTGCCCAGCACCGCCGGAACCGGCACAGAAGCAACCAAGAACGCGGTCTTGAGTTCGCGCGGGGTTGCTGGTTTCAAGAAGTCGTTTCGCGATGACCGCTTGATCGCGCAATTGGCAATCGTCGATCCGCATCTTTTGCAAACCTGCCCCAAACACCTGATCGCCGCCAACGGCATGGACGCCCTGACCCAACTGTTGGAAGGCTATGTGTCGCCGCGTGCGAGCGCCGCAACCGACGCGCTGGCATGGTCGGGTCTGGAAGCCTTCGTGCGCGGTTTCTTCGCGGCGTGGGAGGAAGCGGGGCAAAGCAGCCCGCGCGCCGCCGCCGGGCGGGCCGACACGGCCTATGCATCATTAATGTCGGGCATTACGCTGGCGCAAACCGGGCTGGGGTCCGTTCATGCCCTGGCCTCGCCTTTGGGGGCATTTTTTCCGGCGCCCCACGGGGTTGTTTGTGGAACCCTGGTCGCCGCCGCCACCGAGATCAATATTCGCGCCCTGATGGAACGCGATCCGGAAAATGTGGCGCTGGAAAAGTACGCCCGCGCCGGCCGGTTACTTTCGGGCAGGTCCGCCGATGGGCTTAGCGCCCTGGTGGCGATGCTGGATGAGTGGACCGAGCGTATGGAAATTGCCCGATTGGGCGAATTCGGCATGACGGGGGATGATGTCGGCAAGGTCGTAACGGCAAGCAATCCGGGCGGAATGAAAAGCAATCCCTTGATTCTTACGAGCGAAGAGGTTACCGAACTCGTCGAACGGCGACTTTAGCGCTTAAAGAGGCTCCTACATGCACATTCATCTCGACGCTGTCGGCGGCGTCGCCGGAGACATGTTTCTGGCCGCCATGCTGGATGCGCGCCCCGACCTGCGCGATGGGACGCTGGATGCCATCCGCGCGGCGGGTCTGCCGAAAAACTGGTCGGTCGAGATTATCCACCATCATGCATCGGGCCTTACCGGACTGCGCTTCGATGTCACCGGGCCTGCGGAAGATGCCGGTCATCCACCGCACACGTTCAAGAAAATCCGCGCCATGATCGAAGGCAGCGCGCTGGCGGACGGGGTGAAAGCCCATGCCGTGGCCATCTTCGCCCTTCTGGCCGAGGCCGAGGGCGCGGTTCACGGCATGGACCCCGAAGACGTTCATTTCCACGAGGTGGCGGATTGGGATTCGTTGGCCGATATGGTCGGCGCGGCGTTCGTGATTGACGCCCTGGGCGATGCAAGCTGGTCGGTTTCCGCCTTGCCGACGGGGTCGGGCCGCGTCAAGACGGCCCACGGGGTATTGCCTGTTCCGGCACCGGCGACGGCGCGCCTGCTGCGCGGTTTCGAAACCTTCGATGACGGTATTCCCGGCGAACGCATTACGCCGACGGGAGCGGCTATCCTGAAGCATCTGGCGCCGTCGCGCACGGGTGCGCCGCGGGGCTTGGCGCTGAACGTGGACGGAACCGGTTTCGGTACGCGCGAAATGCCGGGGCTGGCCAATATTCTGCGCGCCCTGGTGCTTGAGAATGCGCCAGGCGAAGCCTCAACGGATGTGGCGGTGATCGAGTTCGAGATCGACGATCAAACGGGCGAAGATCTGGCCGTCGGCCTTGACAACCTGCGCTCACGCAACGACGTTCTGGACGTTGTGCAAGCGCCGGTATTCGGCAAGAAGGGCCGCATGGCCGTGAGTGTGCGCCTGCTGTGTCGGCCATCGTGTGTCGACGAAGTGGCGGACGCCTGTTTTGCCGAAACGACAACCATCGGCCTGCGCTGGCATTTGGCCCATCGTGTGGAACTTGCGCGGCAAGCCGCCATCGTGGACGGCGTGCGCACGAAGGTGGTCCAGCGTCCCGACGGCACGCTGTCGGCCAAGGCCGAAATGGACGATATGGCCGGGCTGCCCGGCGGGCGCGCGGCCCGTGCCGCGACCAGGGCAACCGCCGAAGACAAAGCAACGAAAGCAAAGGACGAATGAACCAGTCGGCTCCTACCCAAATACAGAAACTGAACGCCGTGCTTGACGGCATGAGCCGCGTGACCATCGCTGTCAGCGGCGGCGTGGACAGCCTGACCCTGGCCCAGGCCGCCCACCGGCGATTGGGTGGCGATGTCGAAATGATCCACGCGACGTCGCCCGCCGTGCCGCCCGAAGCGACCGCACGAACCCGCGCGCTTGCGGCGCGTGAAGGCTGGAATCTTAGGGTGATCGACGCCGGCGAATTCGCCGACGAAAGTTATGTGGCCAACCCGGTTAACCGTTGTTTCTTTTGCAAGTCAGCACTTTATCGTTCCATCGCCGGATTGACCGACCGTCAGGTCGTGTCGGGCGCCAACAAGGATGATCTGGGCGACTACCGCCCCGGAATGGAAGCCGCCGCCGATAACGGCGTGCGTCACCCCTTCGTGGAAGCCGGGATCGACAAGGCGGGCGTGCGTGAAGTGGCGCGCGCTTTGGGGCTGGGCGAGGTGGCCGAGTTGCCCGCGTCGCCGTGCCTGTCCAGCCGCATTGAAACGGGCATTCCGGTGACGCCCGAAGCCTTGAAATTCGTTCACGCCGTTGAAACGAAGGTTCGCGACTGGCTGGCGCAACCGGGCGCGGTGCGCTGCCGGGTGCGCGGCGCCGGCGCGGCTGTCGAATTGGATGAAACGGGACTTACCGCCGTTCTGTCGGAAAACGGAAAAACGTTGCGCGAAGAAGTCTCGCGTCTGGCGGCGGCGGCGGGCCTTGAGGGCGACGTTCCGTTCGAGCCCTACAAAATGGGCAGCGCCTTTCTCAAGGACCAAATCGCATGAATTCCGACGCCGTATGGGACGCAACCCGGCGCATGCGCATCGGCCTGGCCGAAGCGGTTTTTTGCGAGGGAAAAACCACCGAACAGATTGTCGGTATCTGCCATGAAGCCGTCGATGGCGACCATCCGATCCTGTTGACGCGGCTCGACAAGGACGCCTTTGCTGCGTTGCCGCAGGCTTTGCAAGCCAGGCTGGATTACGAGGAAATTTCGCGCACTGCCATTTTGGGCGCGCTGGCGGCACCGGCCGAAGCGGCCCGCATTGCCGTGGTCACGGCGGGAACGTCGGACAAGGGTGTGGCCCGCGAGGCCGTTCGTACGCTGGCGCTCTATGGCGAAGCCTGCACCGAAATCGTCGATGTGGGGGTCGCCGGTCTGTGGCGATTGCTGGAGCGTATCGAGGAGATTAAACGCCATTCGGTTGTCATTATGGTGGCGGGCATGGACGGCGCGATTTTTTCGGTCCTGGGCGGGCAGGTGCCGGGCGCGGTCATTGCCGTCCCCACGTCGACGGGCTACGGCGTTTCCAACAAGGGCGAGACGGCGCTGCATTCGGCGTTGGCAAGCTGCGCGCCGGGGGTCTTGGCGACCAACATCGACAACGGTTACGGCGCTGCTTGTGCCGCCCTTCGCATACTCAGGGCTCAATCACCCGAATAAAGCGGCACGACGTAGGGGCCTTCGGGAATGACGGCGATTGCGCGGCTGCCGTTCCTGGCGACGCTGCGCCGTAACGCCTCTTCCACCGAGCCGATGATTTCAACGCCCGTCAGCGCCCGTTCATCGTCGCTGAGCGCCTCGGTGTAAAGCTGGATCGATCCCACGCGCATGGCCTTGATCTGATATTCCGTCTGCCATTCGTCAATGGCGGCGTGGGACTTGTGAAGAATGCTTTCGATGAAACCGTCGGTTCCTTTTTCGATGAGGCGTTTTTGCGCGTCCAGATATTCAGGCGACCCGAACCCTTCGGAAATTTCCGACACGATGACGATATCGCCGCCGGGTTTCAGGATATCGATGGGCGAAACCATGCCCTTGACGGTCTGATAATAGGTTTTGTCCAGCGGGTAGCCTGCGCTGCTGCTCAGCACCGTGGAAAATCGTTCGGGGATTTCGACGACCGCGTACTTCATGATGAAATCGACGGCCTGCAGGTGGCTTTGCCCAATCTCGCCGAAATTAACGAAGGACAGCCTGCGCGCTTCATCGATGACCGTGTTGACCGCAAAGGCCCCGCCCAGCATCTCGACGACTTCAAGCTGCTCTTCATGCAAAGGGTTGCCCTCAAGCACCAGATTGGCGGCGTTTTCGTGTTCCATAAAGGGCGCCGTGTGCAAGGTGGTGATGGTTTCGGCGTGCGCCACGCCCGGCGTGATAACCTTTCGCCCGCCCGAGAACCCAGCCATGAAATGGGGTTCCACCAGGCCCGTGGCGATGCGCAGATCGGCGTGCACAAACCGTTTGTCCAAACGAACGACCGTGCCGCGTTTTGTTTTTCCCAAGGATATGTGATCGGCGTTGTTGCGGGCGAAATGATTGTCGACCTTCACCGTTTTCAACACCCACGGATCGCCGACCAGTTCAGCCAGCTCCTCGCCTTCGTTGGGGCGATGAAGGCCGGTGGCCACCAGAACCTGAATATTCTCCGGCTTCATCCCGGCGTCCAGCATGGTGCGGATCAGAACCGGCAACACCGTGCCGTTGGGAACGGGACGGGTAATGTCGCAGATCAGAATGCAGGCCGTTTGCGCCGACTTGGCCAGTTCGGAAAGGGGCGGACCGCCCACCGGCGCCTTCAACGCCGCCGCGACCGCGGCGCCGGGATCATCCAAAACCGGCATATGAGGTTTTTCGATGATCGTGACGTTCCAGTCGTCATCCAGATCGACCGGCAAGGTTCCCCGACCGTAGCTCATTTCGACGCGCATTTTCCTGGTGCCTCTTTTCTTGGTTTTCGCCAGCCTTGGTGTTTGGTGGGCGGCAACATAGCGCACGGCGTTCGTGTCATCCATATGGTTATATGGTGAAAAAAACCCGATCTTCGATGCAGCGCGTTTGAAACTGGCCGACGGTTCGCATAAGTTCTTTGGCAAGGCGCGTTTTTTATCTGACATAGGGGAACCCAGTGACAATGGCCGAATTTTCGGAACCCGAAATCCAGGAGGCCAACAAGCCCCGGCAGGAGGACGTTTCCTACGACCTCGATCAGGCGCTTTCTTCGGTGGTTTCCATACGCACGAAAATTCCGGAGGACGCGTTTACCGCGTCTATTCTGGGGACCGAGCGCGCCGGAAACGGGGTGGTGATTGACGAAAGCGGCTTGGTTTTGACCATTGGGTATCTGGTGACCGAGGCAGATACCGTGTGGCTTATGGGCGCGGACGGTCGCGCCTGCCCCGGCCATATCGTGGCTTATGACCAGGAAACCGGGTTCGGGCTTGTCCAGGCGCTGGAAAACATGGGGTTGCCCGCATTGCCCATCGGAAGTTCGGGCGATGTAGGCGTCGGTGAAAGTGTGGTGGTCGCAGGTTATGGCGGGCGCGAGTATGCATGCAAGGCGCAGATCGTGGCCAAGCGCGAGTTTGCAGGTTACTGGGAATACGTACTGGACGAGGCCATCTTTACCGCACCGGCCCACCCCAGCTGGGGGGGAGCCGCGCTGATTGATAGTGACGGTCGGCTGGTGGGGATCGGTTCGTTGTTCGTTCAGCTTCCAAGGGGCGAGGATAAGCCGCTGGACGGCAACATGGTTGTGCCCATCGATATTCTCGTTCCCATCATGAACCAGTTGCTGAAGTTCGGTAAGGTCGATCGGCCGCCCCGGCCGTGGCTGGGCATGTATACGGCCGAAACCGAGGACGAACTGGTGGTCGTCGGGCTGGCCGAAGATGGTCCGGCGTATGATGCGGGGGTGGAAATCGGCGACAGGGTGCTTGAGGTGGACGGCGCGCCGGTCATCAGTCTGGTCGACATGTTCCGCCAAATCTGGCAGGTGGGCAATGCCGGTGTGCAGGTGCCGCTGACTATTTGGCGAGAGGACGCTGCGATTTCGCTGGATGTTTCGTCCATTGACCGCAATTCGCTGCTTAAAAAACCGCGGCTGCACTGAACGGGGGTGCTGCGTGCCGATTGCCGTCATCAAATGCCGGTGGGCCAGCTGCTTCGTTTTTGTTCTCATGGCGATGACGATGGGCGCGGGCTCGCCTGGTGCCCAGGGTGTGTCGGGCCTTCCTTTTGTTGTGGACGGGGACACCCTGGGGTTTGATCAGTACCGGGTTCGCCTGTTTGGGGTGGATGCCCCGGAGGCCGCGCAGACTTGCCTGATGCTGGGGCAGGACGCCCCCATCGGCGAATGGGCGACCAAAACTTTGCGGCGGCTGATTGGCCGTGATCAGGTGAAATGTTTCCCCATCGGGCGCCCCAAGGGCGTTTACATGGTGGCGAGATGCCGCACGGCCAATGTTCAGGATATAGGCCGCTCCATGGTTGACGCAGGCTTCGCGTGGGATTTCAAGCGCATCAGCCACGGCATCTATGTGGACAACGAAGCCATCGCCCGTTCGCGCCGCCTGGGCGTCTGGGCCGGACCGGTACCATGCCTTCCGCCGTGGGAGTGGCGGCGGCGCTGAGTGCGGCCACCAAAAAGGAATGAGGATCGTCCTATGACCATTGCCGTTTTCGGCAGCATCAATATCGACCTTACCACGTACAGCGCGCAGTTGCCGCGGCGCGGCGAAACCCTGCACGGCGAGCGCTACGCTATCGGTCTGGGCGGCAAGGGATGCAATCAGGCCGTGGCGGTTTCACGGCTGGGTTCGGAAACGAACCTGATCGGGCGGATCGGCCGCGACGCCTTCGGCGAGATGGCATTGTCCGCCCTGCGTCGGTTGGAAGTTTCGACGGACGGGGTCTTTGTGGATTCCGAATCGGATACGGGGGTGGCGGTGATCGGGGTCGATGCCGCGGCCGAAAATTGCATCACGGTAATCGGCGGAGCCAACATGGCCATCGATGGAACCGACGTTACCCGCGCGAAAACCACCTTTGAACAGGCCGGCGTTCTGCTGTTGCAAATGGAAATCCCCCTGGCAGCGGGACTGGCGGCAGCCCATGTGGTGCGCGCCGGCGGCGGGCGGGTGATCCTTGACCCGGCACCCGCGCCCACGGGCGGTCTGGACGGGTCCGTGCTGTCGCGCATCGACGTCATCACGCCTAACGAAACGGAAACCGAGATTCTGACGGGCCTGCGCCCGGCCAACGCGAAGCAGGCGGCGGTCGCGGCAGCCCGCCTTCGCGCCGACGGCGTTGCCGCCGCCGTGATCAAGCTGGGCGCCGACGGCGTCTACTTTCAAAGCGACGACGGTGACGGATTTGTTCCGCCGTTCAAAGTGAAAAGCGTCGATTCGGTGGCTGCCGGGGATTGCTTCAACGGCGGTCTTGCCCACGCCCTGGCCGACGGATACGCGCTGGGGGATGCGGTGCGTTTCGCCGCCGCCTGCGGCGCCCTTTCGACAACCACGCCCGGTGCGTCGGATTCCGCGCCCGTTCTGGCTGATGTGCTGGCCCTGCTGGCGGATTAAGAAAACCTTGCACATTGTCGGCGTGCTGGGCCAAGCCGCGTCTCCGAGGTGTTGAAGAGGCGGTGGTCCCGAACCACGTTTAGGTGGAGCAAACCGCCTTTCGAGTTTCGAGAACAAACATTTCGAAAAGAAAAATGTGCGGTTTAACGGCGCAAACTTTCGATTGACGTTCGTTTTCTTTCGGATGATATTCGAACAGGCTTCATGAAAAACAGGGAGAACCAATATAATGAAGGCACGAATACTAGCCGCAATGACAGGCGTTGCGCTGGTCATGTCCGCTGGAACGAGTTACGCGGGCACGGCCGAAGCACAGAAATGGGTGGATGGAGAATTCCAGCCGTCGACACTTTCCAAAGCCGATCAGATGAAGGAAATGGAGTGGTTCATCAAGGCCGCCGAACCCTTCAAGGGCATGGAAATCAATGTGTTGTCGGAAACGATTCCGACCCATGAATACGAATCCAAAACGCTGACCAAGGCTTTCGAGGAAATCACCGGTATCAAGGTGAACCATCAGCTTCTCGGCGAAGGTGAAGTGGTCCAGGCCGTGCAAACCCAAATGCAGACCAAACGGAATCTGTATGATGCCTACATCAACGACTCCGATTTGATCGGCACGCACTCGCGCCTGCAACTGGCCGTCAACCTGACCGACTGGATGGCCGGCGAAGGCAAAGACACGACCAATCCCATGCTCGATATCGACGATTTCATGGGCAAGTCCTTCACCACCGGACCGGACGGTAAACTGTATCAGTTGCCGGATCAGCAGTTCGCGAACCTGTATTGGTTCCGCAAAGACTGGTTCGACCGCCCGGACCTGAAAAAACAGTTCAAGGCCAAATACGGGTATGATTTGGGCGTTCCGGTTAACTGGTCCGCCTATGAAGACATTGCCGAGTTCTTCTCGGTTCACGTGAAAAATATCGATGGCGTCCGCGTTTATGGTCACATGGATTACGGCAAGCGCGCTCCCGATCTGGGCTGGCGCATGACCGACGCGTGGCTGTCCATGGCCGGCGCCGGCTCGAAAGGCCTTCCCAACGGCATCCCCGTCGACGAATGGGGCATTCGTATGGAAGCCGGTACGTGTAACCCCGTCGGCGCTTCGGTGTCGCGTGGTGGCGCCGCCAATGGACCGGCGGCCGTATACGCCATCCGCAAATGGGATGAATGGCTGCGGAAATATGCGCCTCCGGGTGCCGCCAGCTATGACTTCTATCAGTCCCTGCCGGCTCTTTCGCAAGGCAATGTGGCCCAGCAGATTTTCTGGTACACCGCGTTCACGGCCTCCATGGTCGCGCCGAAGAGCGAAGGCAACAACACGGTTGACGACGCCGGCAACCCGCTTTGGCGGATGGCCCCGTCGCCGCACGGCCCGTACTGGGTAAACGGCCAGAAGCTCGGCTATCAGGATGCCGGTTCCTGGACCTTGTTCAAGTCGACCCCGGTTGACCGCCGCAAGGCCGCATGGCTGTTCGCACAGTTTGTGGTTTCCAAGACCGTGTCGCTGAAGAAGACCCACGTCGGCCTGACGCCGATCCGTGACAGCGACATCCGGCATGCGTCCTTCACGGAACGTGCGCCGAAACTTGGTGGTTTGGTCGAATTCTATCGTTCGCCCGACCGTGTTCGCTGGTCGCCCACGGGCGTCAATGTTCCCGATTATCCGAAGCTGGCCCAGATTTGGTGGCAGCAGATCGGTGACGTGAACTCCGGCGTGTTCACCCCGCAGCAGGCGATGGATCGTCTGGCTTCGGAAATGGACACGGTTATGGCCCGTATGCAGGCTGCCGACGAAAAAGCCAAAGTGTACGGCGGCTGCGGCCCGCGTCTGAACAAAGAGTCCGATCCTGCCGTATGGCTGAACAAGCCGGGCTCGCCGAAGGCCAAGGTCAACGAAAAGCCGAAGGGCGAAACCGTCAACTATGACGAACTCGTCAAGCGGTGGAAAAAAGGCTAAGGTTATTGCCTGAGTTAGGTTAGGGGATTTCCCGGGGGGCGCAACGTGTCCCCCGGGGTTCTCTGCGGAAAACCAGAATATTCTTCTAGCTCATACCAAAGAGCATCAATAATGACACTAGCACTCAAAAACGTTGTCAAACGAGTTGGGGCCGATACCCACATCTATGACACCAGCGTCGAACTGGTTTCCAATCAGTTTAACATCCTGCTGGGAACGACATTGGCTGGCAAAACGACCCTGATGCAATTGATCGCGGGTCTGGAAAAGCCGACGTCTGGCGAAGTCTGGTTCGGTGGCAAAAACGTGACCGGCGTCCCCGTTCAAAAACGCAACGTTTCTTACGTTCACCAGCAATTCATCAACTACCCGCATTTTTCCGTTTTTGAAAATATCGCCTCGCCGCTGCGTGTCGCGCGATTCTCGAAGGCTGATATTGAGCAGCGCGTCGGGCGCGTTGCCGATCTGTTGAAGCTGACCCCCATGTTGGGGCGCAATCCCAGTGAACTGTCCGGCGGTCAGCAACAGCGCACGGCGCTGGCGCGCGCCCTGGTCAAGGACGCCGACGTGGTTCTGCTGGACGAGCCCCTGGCCAACCTGGACTACAAACTGCGCGAGGAATTGCGCGACGAATTGCCCAAACTGTTTCAGGACCGTGACTGTACTGTGGTCTACGCCACGACGGAGCCGATCGAGGCCCTGCTGCTGGGCGGCTATTGCGCGACAATGAACGAAGGCCGCATTACACAGTTCGGTGAAACGGCGGCGGTTTATCGCAGGCCGTTTGATTTGCTGACCGCCCAGGTTTTTTCGGACCCGCCCATAAACATCGCCGAGGTAACGCTTAACGATGGTCGTTTCGCGCTCAACGATCAGGTCGGTTGGGCGACCGCACGCGCGAACCTTACCAACGGCTCGTACCGCATGGCGGTGCGTCCCCATTTCGTGACCCTGGAACCCTCGTCGGAGGATTCCATTAAACTCGAAGGACAGGTGCTGGTGGCCGAGCTAAGTGGTTCGGAAAGCGTTGTTCACTTCGAGGTGGACGGCCTGTCATGGGTATCCCAATCGCCCGGTATTCATGCCATTGAAGTGGGCAAGACCACAGAATTCTATCTTGATAAGACGCAGTGTATGTACTTTGGCGAAAACGATCAATTGATGGCGGCGTAGGGAATAGGACATGTCAAAAATCACCCTGAAAAACCTTCGCCACAGTTACCTGTCAAACCCCCAGAGCGACGACGACTGGGCCTTGAAGGAAATGAGCGTGGAATGGTCCGATGGCGGGGCGTATGCGCTTTTAGGCCCGTCGGGCTGCGGCAAGACCACGTTGCTCAATATCATTTCCGGTCTGCTCACGCCGACCGAGGGGGAAGTCTGGTTCGGTGATGTCGAAGTTTCCCACCTGCCCGCCGACAAGCGGAATATCGCGCAGGTGTTCCAGTTCCCGGTCGTTTACGACACCATGACTGTTTACAACAATCTGGCCTTTCCGTTGCGCAACCGGGACGTCAACGAGTCCGAAATCGATTGGAAAGTGCGCGAAATCGCCGCCATGCTCGATCTTAGCGATACCTTGAAGAAGCGGGCTTCGGGCCTGACCGCCGACGGCAAGCAGAAAATATCGCTTGGGCGCGGTCTGGTGCGCGCGGACGTCAATGCGATCTTGTTCGACGAACCGTTGACGGTTATCGATCCGCATCTGAAATGGATCTTGCGCTCGAAGCTGAAGGAGCTGCACCAGCAGATCGGCAACACCATGATTTACGTGACCCACGATCAGACGGAGGCGTTGACGTTTGCCGATCAGGTCGTGGTCATGCAGGAAGGGGAAGTCGTTCAGATCGGCACGCCGGTCGAGTTGTTCGAGCGCCCGCAACATACCTTCGTTGGGCATTTCATCGGCTCGCCCGGCATGAACGTGCTGGCCTGCGAACTTGATCAGGGTCGGCCGGTCTATGGCGGCTCAGCGGTTGAAACGACCGGCACGGTCGCCGTCGAAGACCCGTCTGCCCGTCTTGAAATCGGCATTCGCCCGGAATTCATTAGCTTTGCCGATCAGGGCATTGCGGTCAGCGTCGAGAAGGTCAGCGACGCCGGGCGCGTCAATATCGTCGAGACCCGGCACGGCGACGACATCATCAAATTACTGGTGCCCGACGGCGGACACGTGCCTTCCGAAAACGCTTTTTTGAAGTTCGACCCCGATCACACGCAGGTTTATGCCAACGCCTGGATGGTGTCGTAGGATTCTCATGAACAAAACCACATATCAAAAGGCCTGGTTCTTCGTTCTGCCGGTTGTCGCACTGGTCGCCTTCAATGCCCTGATTCCGCTGATGACCGTGGTCAACTACTCGGTTCAGGAAACCTTCGGCGACAACGTATTCTTCTGGGAAGGCGTCAAATGGTTCGAAGACGTCCTCAATTCGGAACGTTTCCACGCCTCGCTTCTGCGCCAGTTGATGTTTACCGGCATCATTCTGGCGATTGAGATTCCCCTTGGTGTGGCGATCGCCCTGACCATGCCCAAGAAGGGGCCGTGGGTGTCCGTCTGTTTGGTGTTCATGGCCATGCCGCTGTTGATTCCGTGGAACGTGGTGGGCGCCATGTGGAACATCTTCGCGCTGCCCGATATCGGTCTGCTGGGACACGCCATTAACGGGATGGGGATCGAGTACAACTTCACCCGCCAGCCGTTCGCGGCATGGTTCACCACCGTTCTGATGGATGTCTGGCATTGGACTTCGCTGGTCGTGTTGCTGGCCTACGCGGGCCTGCGTTCCATCCCGGAAGATTATTATCAAGCGGCCAAGATCGACGGCGCAAAGCCCTGGGCGGTGTTCCTTCATATTCAGTTGCCGAAAATGAAGCGGGTTCTGACCATCGCCATTCTGCTCAGGTTCATGGACAGTTTCATGATCTACACCGAACCCTTCGTGCTGACCGGGGGCGGGCCGGGGAATTCGACGACGTTCCTGTCCATCGATCTGGTCAAGGTGGCGCTTGGGCAGTTTGACCTGGGGCCGGCGGCGGCCATGTCGCTGATCTACTTCCTGATTGTGTTGCTGGTTTGTTGGGTTTTCTACACGCTGATGATGAAAGACGAGGACCAGTGATGAAAAAGATTTCCGCCGTTCCGATCATTTACATCCTGTTCCTGATGCTGCCCATCTATTGGCTGGTTAACATGTCGTTCAAGACGACCAATGAAATTCTGGGCACGTTCTCGTTGTGGCCGCAGGAATTCACGGTAGCCAACTACGTCAAGATTTTCACTGACTCCACCTGGTACACCGGATACTTCAATTCCCTGACTTACGTGGGCCTCAACACGGTCATCTCGGTCAGTGTCGCCTTGCCTGCGGCTTACGCCTTTTCGCGGTTCCGGTTTTTGGGCGACAAGCACCTGTTCTTCTGGCTGCTGACAAATCGCATGGCCCCGCCCGCCGTGTTCGCCCTGCCGTTTTTCCAGCTTTATTCAGCGATTGAGTTGTTCGATACACCCTTGGCCGTGGCCTTGGCGCACTGCCTGTTCAATATTCCGTTGGCGGTGTGGATTCTGGAAGGTTTCATGTCTGGCGTACCCAAGGAGCTAGACGAAACGGCTTATGTGGACGGCTATCCGTTCTGGCGTTTCTTTATCCGCATCTTCCTGCCGACGATCGCAGCCGGTATCGGTGTCGCCTGCTTCTTCGCCTTCATGTTCTCGTGGGTCGAGCTTTTGCTGGCCAAAACACTGACGTCGGTGGCCGCAAAACCCATTGCCGCGACCATGACCCGAACGGCCAGTACGGCGGGGTACGAGTTGGGGCTTCTGGCGGCGGCCGGAACCCTGACCATTATTCCGGGCGCATTCGTCATTTACTTTGTTCGCAACTACATCGCCAAGGGCTTTGCCCTCGGGCGCGTGTAACGGGCCGAAAGGAGCAAGAAAATGGATTTGTCCTGGATGGCCTGGACCTGGCCGACGGCGGCGTTTTTTATCTTTATCGCCCTCGCCATCAGTTGCATGGGATTTTGGGAATGGCGCCGCCCCGGCGGCGACCCCCGGCGCGGTATCCTGACCCTGGACACCACGCGAGGTGATCGGTTGTTTATCACCATCCTGGGCAGTGCGTTCATTTTCCTGGCCTGGCTGGGAATCATGGGGACCCCGTTGTGGGGCGCATTGGCGATTTCCCTGATTTACGGTTTTTGCGTTTTCCGCTGGGTTTAGACAGCTTCGCGATACCGGAAAAAAAGGGGCCCCAACCGGGGCCCCTTGTGTGTTTGGCGGTTAATCGCGCTCCTAAAGGGAGCTTGTGATGCCTCCGTCCACGTAGAGGATATGACCGTTGACGAAGCTTGATGCACCCGAGCTGAGGAACACGCAGGCACCGACCAGTTCGCCGACGTCACCCCAACGGCCGGCGGGGGTCCGCGCGCTCAGCCAGGCGGTGAATTCCTCGTCCGCGACCAGGGCGGAGGTCAGCTCGGTCTTGAAGTAACCGGGCGCCAGACCGTTGACCTGCAGGCCGTGTTTCGCCCAATCGGTGGCCATACCCTTGGTCAGATTGGCGACCGCTCCCTTGGACGTGGTGTAGGGTGCAATGCCGGGGCGCGCCAGCGCCGACTGCACGGAACAGATATTGACGATCTTACCCGCCTTGCGCCCGATCATGTGTTTGGCGACGGCCTGGCCGACGTAGAAGGCGGAATTGATGTTCAGCCGCATCATGAAATCGAAACGATCCGTCGGGAATTCCTCCAGCGGCGTGCGGAACTGCATGCCCGCATTGTTGACCAGAATATCGATGGCGCCGGTCTCGGCCTCGAAACCGTCGACGGCCGCGTTGACTTTGTCGGGATCGGTCACGTCAAAACCGAGCTCATGCACCGTCGCGCCCTCGGCGCGCAGCTTCGCCGCCGCGTTGCTCAGGCGATCGGCGTCGATATCATTGACGATGACTTCGGCTCCGGCGCCCGCAAGGCCGCGGGCCAACTCAAACCCGATACCCTGACCGGAACCCGTGACGAGGGCGCGGCGACCTTGAAGGTTAAACATGTCAAGTGTGGTCACGGGTATTCCTTTCAAATTGGCGCGAAGCAAGAATGTGCCGGGGGAAAGATGTCCCCGGTGACCTAATGGGCGGCGGTGTTCGTGTCAAGGCTCCTTCATAGG
>JADHSV010000026.1 GCA_016776725.1 Rhodospirillales bacterium | reverse complement strand
GGCGGATGAACAACGGGCCAGCCCGATAATACCGTCCTTCCGGGCCTTCCGAACAACATCCATATCGACAATCGCCTTGGCGATCAAACGCTTGGATTCCTCAGGCGATAACGTCACAACCGCTTTCATGTGCTTCTCCCGCCTTGCGATTTTGTTTTAGGACCATTTTTGGTCAATCAACCACTAAAAAAGAATACCAAAAACACAAAATTTTGGATACCGAAATATTTTTCCATATCCAAAATCTATGTGAAAACAAAAAAAAGGCCGCCGGAATATCCGGCGGCCCAAGGTATGGAAGCGGCGAAAAACCGCGTCCGGGACTCGTCTTACAGGGAGTAATACATTTCGAACTCGATCGGGTGCGGGGTGTGCTCGAAGTTATAAACTTCTTCCCACTTCAGATCCATGAAGCCGTCGATCAGGTCGTCGGAGAACACATCGCCCTTCTTGAGGAATTCGCGGTCGCCGTCCAGCGCCTCGAGGGCCTGGCGAAGACTGCCGCAAACGGTCGGAACGTCCTTCAATTCTTCCGGCGGAAGGTCGTAAAGGTTCTTGTCCATGGCATCGCCCGGATGGATCTTGTTCTGAATGCCGTCAAGGCCGGCCATCATCATCGCCGAGAAGGCCAGATACGGGTTGGCCATGGCGTCGGGGAAGCGGATTTCGACGCGCTTGCCCTTGGGATTGGTGGCGAACGGAATGCGACACGATGCCGAACGGTTGCGAGCCGAGTAGGCCAACAGGACCGGGGCCTCGAAACCGGGGATCAGCCGCTTGTAGCTGTTGGTCGTCGGGTTGGTCAGGGCGTTCAGGGCGCGCGCGTGCTTAATGACGCCGCCGATGTAGTAAAGCGCCATGTCGGAAAGATCGGCGTATCCGGAACCGGCGAAGACCGGCTTGCCTTCCTTGAAGATGGACTGGTGGCAGTGCATGCCCGATCCGTTATCGCCAACCACGGGCTTGGGCATGAACGTGGCCGTCTTGCCGTAAGTATGGGCGACCATTTGCGTTACGTACTTGTAGACCATCTGGTTATCGGCGGTTTTGACCAGGGTGTCGAAGACCATGCCAAGCTCGTGCTGGCTGGGAGCCACTTCGTGGTGATGCTTTTCCATGGGCAGGCCCATTTCCTTCATCACCGTGACCATTTCGGCGCGCATGTCGGAAGCTGAATCCACCGGCGGAACCGGGAAGTAACCGCCCTTGACCACGGGACGGTGACCGACGTTGCCTTCGGGCATGATCTTGCCGCTGACATACGGGCCTTCTTCGGAATCAAATTCATAAAAGCAGCGGTTCATGGCAACGTCGAAACGCACATCGTCAAATACGAAAAATTCCGCCTCGGAACCGAAATACGCGGTGTCGCCGACGCCGGTCGAGGCGAGGTAGGCTTCCGCCTTCTTGGCGAGCGAGCGCGGGTCGCGGCCATAAGCCTGACCGGTGGCGGGCTCCAGCACATCGCAAAACAGGATCATCGAAGGCTGCGCGGCGAAGGGATCCATGACGGCCGTCGGCGCGTCGGGGATCAGCGACATATCGGACTCGTTGATCGCCTTCCAACCGGCAATCGAGGAGCCGTCGAACATCAGGCCGTCGGCAAACGCGTCTTCGTCGATGCTGTCGGCGGTCATGGCGAGATGCTGCCACTTGCCGCGCGGATCGGTAAAGCGCAGGTCGACGAACGGGATGTCTTCGTCCTTGAGTATCTTCAGGACGTCGGCGGCGGTTTTGCAGTTCAAAGTCATTTCGCGTTTCCTCTTCACATGTACGTAAAAGTATTAACTCGTGTGATTTCGCCTTAAACGGCGTCGTTTCCGCGTTCGCCGGTCCGGATGCGGATTGCTTCCTCCACCGTGCTTACGAAAATCTTTCCATCGCCGATACGGTCGGTGCGCGCCGCCTGCTGGATCGCTTCGATGGCAGGTTCGACTAGGCTGTCGTCCAGGATGACCTCGATTTTGACCTTTGGCAGGAAATCAACGACATACTCGGCGCCCCGATACAATTCGGTATGGCCCTTTTGCCGACCGAAGCCTTTCGCCTCGATCACGGTAATACCTGTAAGGCCAACCTCCTGAAGGGCTTCCTTGACCTCGTCCAACTTGAACGGTTTGATGATGGCTTCGATCTTTTTCATGATCCCGGACCTTTCTTTTTTTTCCAACGAAACCGAGCTGACCGACCAAACGTCCGGCGCCCGGGTTTACTATTTTCTTGGCAACCCCGATTGGGTTCCATACCCGCCTAACGCACGTCGCGTGCCAAGTCGCACAGTTGCCGTAAAACGGCGGTTTTCCGGGAGTTTGGAAATTATTCGATGGTGACGGCAAAAAACCGCAAAAATATTATGCCTAATATTTAGGCAAGAGCCTTTGTTTTCATCACCCCACCAAAACAATCCGCTCCAACTTGGGGAAAGTCATTGAAACGGTAACCAAGTCCGGGGTACAGGGCTTCAGTGCATCGCGCCCAGCCGTTTGAACCAAGGGTTTTAATCAATTGATTTCCGATCCACTTTTTTACTTCGTTGCGGTCCCGGCTGTGTTGTTGGCGGGGATATCGAAAGGTGGATTCGGCGGCGGCCTGGCCATGCTGGGCGTGCCGTTCATGTCTCTGGTTATTTCGGCTCCAAGGGCGGCGGCGATCATGTTGCCGATATTATGCCTGATGGATTTGTTCAGCGTTTGGGCCTACCGGAAAACCTGGCATGCCGTGAACTTCAAAATCATGGTAAAGGGCGCTTTGATCGGCATCGTATTCGGCACGATCACGTTTCACATGTTAAATGACGGCGTCATCAAATTTATGGTGGGGTGTGTTGCCGTCTCGTTCACGCTTCACCATTGGCTGAAAAGGGGTGGCTCGACACAGTCGACCGACCCCAGTACACTCAAAGGAATGTTTTGGGGCGCGCTGGCCGGATTTACCAGTTTCATCGCCCATGCCGGCGGTCCGCCCGCCAATGCCTATTTGCTGCCTCAACGCATGGACAAGACGCTGTTCGTCGGCACGTTGGTCATGGTGTTCACGGCCATCAACTACGGCAAACTTATCCCTTATTGGTGGCTGGGCCTGCTTCCCGTCAGCAATCTGACCATGTCGTTAATCCTGGCGCCGCTCGCGCCCATCGGCGTCATCATCGGAGTTTGGCTGCACACGCGAATATCAGCGCTTTGGTTCTACAGGCTGTGTTACCTGTTCCTGTTTGCGAGCGGGCTGAAGCTCCTTTACGACGGCACTATGCATTTAATTGGTTGAAATTAAACAAGGTTTTCCTTCCGATGGCCTATGAAAATCCTTCCTGCGCGTATTGCCCCCCCGAAATTCGCGCCTGCCGCGACGGCGAAACCGAACGCGGCCCCGGCTGGTGCCCCAGCACCGTTGATGATGCCGGCGTCATAGCGGGTTTCGAGAAGTACCAGGACGAAAGCCACATCAAAACGGCCCTGGTATCGGCGAAGGTCGAGGCCGAGGGCTATTGTGAGTGGACGCGGGTCGAAGAGGTCTGCGCGTTCGCCAAACGCATGGGATACCGCAAAATAGGCATCGCCTTTTGTATCGGGTTCATCGATATGGCCAACACCCTGAGCCAGGTGTTGGAAAGTCACGGCTTCGAGGTGGCTTCAGTGTGCTGCAAGACCGGCGGCATCGCCAAAGAGGAACTCGGCCTCAAGGACTCTGAAAAAATCCGCCCCGGAAACTTCGAGGCCATGTGCAATCCGATAACGCAGGCCGAACTGCTCAATCGATCGGGTACCGACTTCAACGTCGTTCTCGGTCTGTGCGTCGGCCATGACAGCCTGTTTTTCAAGCATTCCGAAGCCTTGGTAACGACGCTTGTGGCCAAGGACCGGGTGCTGGCCCACAACCCGGCGGCCGCGTTGCTTCTGGCGGATGGCTACTACAGCAAGATTTGGGGACCGGACAGGCCCGATACGCCACCCAAAAAGCCGGTCGAAGGACGCAAGGCAAAAAACGCGCAGAATGCTTGACGGGCAACCGGCTTGGAGCTACACAGTGACCCGCTCATGGCGGGAGTAGCTCAGTTGGTTAGAGCGCCAGATTGTGGATCTGGATGTCGGGGGTTCAAATCCCCTCTCTCGCCCCAGATTTAAAAGGCCTGGCCCCACAAGGGCCGGGCCTTTTTTGCCGCTATTGATTGGGGTGAAGCACACCCGTATAGTGTGGCCGCCCCCGCGCATATTTCGACCATAAGACCCTCTTTGGAGAATTTTTTATGCTGCAAAAAAATATGGCAAACGCCATTCGGTTTTTGTCCGCCGACGCCGTCCAGAAAGCCAAATCGGGCCATCCGGGCATGCCCATGGGAATGGCGGACGTTGCCACGGTTTTATTTACCCGTTTCATGAAGTTCGATGCGAGCGAACCCAACTGGCCGGACCGCGACCGCTTCGTGCTGTCCGCCGGTCATGGGTCGATGCTGATTTATTCGCTTCTGCACCTCACGGGTTATGAAGGTGTCGACATCGACGCCGTAAAAAATTTCCGGCAACTGGGCTCGATGACGCCCGGACATCCCGAATTCGGACACACCCCCGGCGTCGAAACCACTACCGGCCCGCTGGGGCAAGGTCTGGCCACCGCCGTCGGTCTGGCGCTGGCCGAGCGCATGCGCGCCGAACGCTTCGGCGCCAATATCGTCGATCACTTCACCTACGTCATCGCCGGAGACGGCTGTCTGATGGAAGGGATCAGCCACGAGGCCGTATCGTTTGCCGGTCACCTGGGGCTGAACAAGCTGATCGTATTGTGGGACGACAACAGCATCTCCATTGACGGATCAACCGATCTTACGCGCACCGAGGATCAACTGGCGCGGTTCGTGACCAGCGGCTGGAACACCCTTGCCGTTGACGGACACGATCAGGATGCCGTTGCCGCCGCCATTGAGGCAGCGCGGAAATCCGACAAGCCGACCATTATCGGCTGCAAAACAACCATTGGCTTCGGTGCACCAACCAAGCAGGGTACGTCGTCATCCCACGGCTCGCCGCTGGGCGATGACGAGATCGCCGGGGCGCGTGAGGCGCTGGGCTGGCCGCATGCCCCGTTCGTGGTGCCGGACGACGTTCTTTCGGCGTGGCGCGGGGCAGGCGTGCGCGGGTCGCAAGACCGCGAAGCCTGGGAGGACCGTCTGGCCGCCACGGAGGCGGACCTTCAGGACGAATTCCTGCGCACCGAAGCCGGTGAATTGCCGAAAGACTGGGAAAAGGCATCCGACGACTACCGTCTGGGGCTGGCGGGCGATATGCCCGGCTGGGCTTCGCGCCAGTCTTCGGGCAAGGCGCTTGAGGTTCTGACCAGCGAAATTCCCGAACTGATCGGTGGATCGGCCGACCTGACCGGCTCGGTCAACACTAAAACCAGCAGCACCGATAGTCTGGAAAAGGACAATTTCGGCGGCCGATATATCCATTACGGGGTTCGCGAACACGCCATGGGCGCGATCATGAACGGCCTTGCCGTGCACGGCGGTTTCATTCCGTACGCGGGAACGTTCATGGTGTTTTCCGACTATATGCGGCCATCCATCCGCATGTCGGCGCTCATGGGAATTCGCGTGATCTACGTTTTGACCCATGATTCCATCGGTCTCGGCGAAGACGGCCCGACCCATCAACCGGTCGAAACCATCGCGTCCCTGCGCGCCATTCCCAATCTCAACGTATTCCGCCCGTCCGACGCCATGGAAACGGCGGAGTGCTGGGAGATCGCGCTCAAGTCCGAAACGACGCCGTCGGTCCTGTCGCTCAGCCGCCAGGGCATCCCCGCCAACCGCAATGATGCGGACGAAAACAAAAGCGCCCGCGGCGCTTACGTTCTGGCGGAAGCCGACGGCGGGGCAGGGGCTCGCAAAGTCACGCTGCTAGGCACCGGTGCGGAAACCGGTATCGCCATGGCAGCCCGCGACGCCCTGCAAAAAGAAGGTATCCCCACAGCCGTCGTTTCGGTTCCGTGTTTTGAATTATTCGACGCCCAGGATGCGGCCTATCGCACGTCCGTGCTGGGCGCTCCCGGCAGCGTGCGGGTTGCCGTCGAAGCCGCCATCGGCCAGGGCTGGGACAAATACCTTGGCGACAACGGAGAATTCATCGGAATGACAGGCTTCGGCGCGTCGGGTCCGGCCGGACAGTTATTCGAACATTTCGGCATCAACGCCGAGAACGTCATCGCCGCAGCAAAATCGCGGCTGTAATTCAACAAAGGAGACTAAACCAAATGGCACTCGTTTCACTCAGGCAGTTGCTCGATCATGCGGCGGAGAACGATTACGGTCTTCCCGCCTTCAACATCAACAATATGGAGCAAATGCTCTCGATCATGGCGGCGGCCGACAAGCTGGACGCCCCGGTCATCATGCAGGCCAGCCGTGGCGCACGTAAATACGCCAACGACACGGTGCTCAGCTACCTGATCCGGGCCGCCATTGAAATGTATCCGCACATTCCGGTCTGCATGCACCAGGATCACGGCAACTCGGCCCCGACCTGCATGAGCGCCATCACGTCGGGCTTCTCATCGGTGATGATGGACGGCTCGCTCGAAGAAGACGGCAAGACGCCTGCTTCATACGATTACAACGTCGAAGCCACCAAGACGGTCGCCGATATGGCCCATATGGTCGGCGTTTCCGTGGAAGGCGAATTGGGTTGCCTGGGCTCGCTGGAAACCGGCGAGGGCGACAAGGAAGACGGCCACGGCTTTGAAGGCAAGCTCGATAAGGAAAAGCTTCTGACCGATCCCGACGAAGCCGCCGATTTCGTCGCCAAAACCAAGGTCGACGCCTTGGCCATCGCCATCGGCACTTCGCACGGCGCCTACAAGTTCACGCGCAAACCGACCGGTGAAATTCTGGCCATGGATGTGGTCGCCAAGATCAACGAAAAACTTCCGAACACGCACCTCGTGATGCACGGCTCCAGCTCGGTTCCGCAGGAACTTCAGGACATCATCAACGAATACGGCGGCGACATGCCGCAGACCTATGGCGTACCGATTGAAGAAATCGTCACCGGCATCAAGACCGGCGTGCGCAAGGTGAACATCGACACCGACAACCGCATGGCCATTACCGGCGCCATCCGCAAGGTGTTCGTTGAACAGCCTGGCAAGTTCGATCCGCGCGACTATCTGGTGCCGGCCCGCGCCGCCATGCAGAAACTGTGTGAAGAACGTTACCAGCAGTTCCAGTGCGACGGCCAGGCTTCCAAAATCAAGGTGCTGCCGCTGACCGATATGGCTGCACGTTACGCCGACGGCTCGCTGGACCCGCAGGTCCGCTAACTAATACCAACGAGCGATGATAATGACCCATAGAGATCGCGGAAACGTTTCGTCGGGCAGGAGAACCGTCTCTATGGGTTATTATCGTCGCTCGTTGGTATAAACGGGACACACCGGGACCATGGTAAATACCGTAAAGATCGCTCCGTCGATTTTGTCCGCCGACTTCGCCAGGCTTGGCGAAGAGGTTCGTGCAATCGACAAGGGCGGGTGCGATTACGTCCATATTGATGTCATGGACGGTCATTTCGTACCCAACATCACCATCGGTCCCGGTGTTGTCGCGGCCGTTCGGCCACACACCAATAAGATTCTCGACGTGCACCTGATGGTCTCCCCCGTCGATCCCTATCTGGAAGCGTTCGCCAAGGCCGGCAGCGACATCATCACCGTGCATGCCGAGGCCGGACCGCATCTGGACCGCAGCCTCCAGGCCATTCGCGAATTGGGTAAAAAGGCGGGCGTTGCCCTTAACCCATCCACCTCGGAAGCGGCCCTTCAGTATGTTTTGGATAAGGTCGACCAAATTCTCGTCATGACCGTAAATCCCGGCTTCGGGGGACAGAAATTTCTCGATTCCCAGGTCGACAAAATCCGTCGCGTCCGGCAGATGATCGGGGATCGGCCCATTGATCTGGAAGTTGATGGCGGCGTTGATACCCGTACCGCAAACACAGTGGTGCAGGCCGGTGCAAATGTACTGGTTTCGGGGAACGGCGTCTTTAGCGGCGGTAATTACGCCAAACGGATCAAAGAGATTAGAGCCGCCACGGCCTAGTGATCCTCGCCGGAACGTGTTAAATCAGTTCAGGTTATTTTTCTGGGCAGGTTGCAGGTAATGGCCGATTGGTTCAGCAGGCATGGCGGCAAGGCCCACCGCGATTCGGTAGGTCATGAAGCCGAATCCGCCGACCGGCCAAAATCAGCCATCGCCCACCGAACACTGGGCTTCGGGTTTCTTCGCCGGGCCGTTCGCTTCCGCTTCCGCCTTTATTATCTTCGCGAAAAACGCTGGTTCTTCTATGCCTTGATCGTTGGCGCGATCATGTTGCAACTGCCGTTGCCCGAGGGGTTGAGCCGCGAAGGAATGATCGTCCTGACCATGACGGCGGTGGCGACGATCCTGTTTGTCACCGAGCCTATTCCGTTACCGACCGTCGCGCTTTTGATCGTCGTCGGACAGGTGCTTTTGCTGGGAATAGACTCGTCCACCGTCGCCAAAAGCCTGATGACGGATTCGGTTCTGTTCATCATGGGATCGCTGATGCTGGCCGTGGCGGTGGTCAAGCAGAAGCTGGACAAGAGGCTCGCCTGGCTCATCGTGCGCATGACCGGCACACGAACCTGGCGCGTATGTTTCGGCATTTCGGCGGTTTCGGGTTTTCTGGCGTCGTTCGTTGGTGAACATACGGTCGCGGCGATGATGCTGCCGGTCGGCATTACGCTGGTGACCCTGACCTCGGAAGATCCCAAGAAGGTTCGCAATCTGGCCGTCGTCCTGCTTCTATCCATTTCATATGGCTGTTCGGTGGCCGGTATCGCGACCCCGTCCGGCGGCGCCCGAAACGCCATTATGATCGGTTACTGGAAGGAATTTTTTTACGATCCGACCAGCCCCGAGACGTGGAAATACCTGATCAGCTATTTGCGCTGGATGGCTTACGCCTATCCGATGTTCGTTTTGCAGTTGCCGCTGGTGACGGCGATCCTGCTGTTTTCGTTCAAGCCCGAGTACCGGAACCTGTCCCGCGCCGTCGTAAAACTGCGCGCCCAGGTGGAAAGCGAAGGCCCGATGAAAACCGGCGACTGGGTGGCCATTTTCATCTTCATACTTATCCTGATTGGCTGGGTATTCGCATCCGGCGATGTCGGTATGGGAACCATCGCGGTGTTTGGCGCGGCGGCTTTTCTGATAGCCGGTCTGGTCAGGTGGGAAGACGTGAATTCCGGCGTCAACTGGGGGGTCGTGCTGTTGTATGCGGCGGCCATCTCGCTGGGCCTGCAAATGAAGAACACGGGGGCCGCCCAGTGGGTCGCCGAGAGCTTTCTGGCGCTTCTCGAACCTCTGGGCGCGGATAGCGGCTATGGCCTGTGGGCCGCCGTTTCGATTCTGACGACGACCGTTACCAACACCATGTCCAACGGTGCAGCCGTAGCGGTTCTGGGCCCGATAGTCCTGAAACTGGCCGTGGTCGCCGAGGAAAGCCCGATCATTCTTGGCTTCATAACGGCTGTTTCCTCGGCATTCGCGTACCTGACCGTTATCGGAACGCCGGCATGTACGATCGTTTACGCGTCCGGCTACTTGAAGACCACCGACTTCCTGTCCGTAGGTTGGAAAATGGTTCTTATGTCCACAATTGTCATGCTGTTGGTGGCGTCGGTTTACTGGCCCATGATCGGGACTTGATCATCGGTCCGAAGGGAGTGTCAATTTTATGGAAGAGCACGACGAACATCGGTTTCGAATTCTCGTCTGTATTGATGGTTCCGAAGAATCCTACCGGAGCCTGCGCTACGCCGCGAAAATGGGCAAGGGAGTCGAGGCCGACATTGTGCTGCTTCATGTTCGGCAGATGGATCACGGCCTTCGCTCCGGCGGCCTGCAGGTCAGTGTCGCCCGGCAGAATATGCTGGAATGGGGGCTGGAACTTCCGGGCATCCAGTATCTGAAAAAGGGCAAGGATATTCTGGTCGAGGTCGGCTACATGGCGTCGGACCGGCGCGCCGAATTCAGTCATGTGGATGTGGCCGGCGATCCCGTAGGCGACAACAAGATATCCTATATCGGGCGCAACAAGCGCCGCGTCATTCTTAAACTGAAGGTCGCGGCCGACATCGCCAGCGGCATTTTGGAGCAGTGGGAGATCGGCCATTACGACCTGATCATTCTTGGCGCATCAGAACGCTGGTCGCTCAAGAAACGGCGCTCTTTCTGGGATCCCGAAACGGCTGAAAAGGTGGCCATGCACGCGCCGTGCCCGGTGATGGTGGCCCGCCAGTTGCTGGTTGGTCACAGTCATCTGATCTATACCGACGGAACGGAAATCGCCAAGGAAGTGGTTCGGCGTGATGCGCAATTCGCGCATCTGACGGAAAGCTTCGTCGCCATCGTCGCGGTCGCGCCCGATGTGGAGAGCGAACCCGAAGCCGCCAAGAATGCCCAGGAAGCCCGCGAAATCGTGGAGTCCATGGGGATTGACGTCTTCGACACGATCATCCGTGTCGGCGACCCGGTCGAGGAATTAATCGAAGCGGGGGCCGACCATTCGGTGATCATTGTCCCGGACTCCGAGGAAAAGGGTCTGAAAAGCCTTTTCACCCGCAAAATGGAAGTCGACCTCATGCGGCGCGCCCAGTGTTCGGTGATGATTTTTCGGTAAGCGTTTCTGGCTTTCCTGTATGCGATTTGCTATTAAATTAGCGGACCCTAATTTTAGGGTATCCCAATGATCAGGATCGACCGTCATGCCCACCACCGAAACCAACGCCAAGAAAATGACCATCATCGTCACCAAGGGGACGCTGGATTGGGCCTATCCGCCCTTTATCCTGGCGACCACGGCGGCAGCCATGGATGTGGAAGTTTCCATGTTCTTCACCTTCTATGGCCTGCAGCTTCTTAAGAAAGATCTTGATCATCTGCAGATTTCCACCCTGGGCAACCCAGGCATGGAAATGCCTTTAATGGGCATGCACATGAAGATGCCCAACATCGTTTCGGCCCTTCCCGGCGTTGACGCCGCGTGCTCGACGATGATGAAAAACCTGATCAAAAAGAAAGGCGTGGCGTCCATTCCCGACCTGCGCGAAGCCGCAGTCGATTGCGAAATCAAATTGATCGGCTGCCAAATGACCATGGATCTGTTCGAATGGTCCAAGGACGACATGATCGACGGAATCGAAATCGGTGGCGCCGCGACCTATATGGAAATGGCCCTGAATTCCGACATCAATTTATTCATCTGATAGCGAAAACCAAGGATATCCCAATGGCTGAACTCGACGCCCGGGGGCTGAACTGCCCGCTTCCCATCCTGAAGGCCAAGAAAGCCCTGAAAGACGTGGCTGCCGGCGATACGCTCAAGGTGTTATCGACCGATCCCGGTTCGGTAAACGATTTCGAATCGTTTTGCCGCACAACGGGAAACGAGCTGCTTGAAAGCGGCGAAGAAGGCGGGATATTCACCTATCTGATTAAAAAAAGCGGGTAACCTACTTATCCGGCTATCTTTTCCCAACGGCACGAGAGCCCCATTTCGCCGGCGGTGTTGTCGATGGTCGCCAGGCATGATGGCGCGCGGCCTTCGGGTATCCACACGCTGACGATAACGGCGTATTGGGTTTCGCCGCCGTCGCCTTGCGTGCGTTCCGCGTTCAGGCGAACGATATTCGCCTTGAATTGCACAAATACTTCGCACAGCCGCGCCACCAGGCCGGGCCTGTCGCCGCCGGAAACGGTTATGTGGTGGGTAATCTGTCCCGACGGGCCGTGGACCGAAGCCATTCCGAACGGCCTGACAGCGATATCCGCGTCCGCCAATTCCGGCAATGCGCCGAGATCGGCCGCGACGGCCGCGTGTTCGACACCTGCGGGAAATTCGCAAATAGAGGTGAATTCGGCCGCCCCGCCCAGAACCGCAAAGGTCGTATCGCTCAGATTTCCGCCCAAATCAAACAAACGCCCGGAAATGGCCGCCACCAGCCCCACGCGATCCGGACACAAAATTGAAATCAATGCCGTCTTGGCCATAAAATCTCTCCGTTTGCAATCGGCGGGCGAAAACCGCGTCTATGGGTAATAATGGTCCTTTTGGACGGTTAACCAAAGGGCAAAATTCGTGATAGGGTCGCCCCAGGGGAATTCATTGTCGAGCGGGGAATAAAATGAAATTTGTCTGGCGAAGCCTGAGGGCCGTTTCCCTCGTTATGGTTATCGCCATCCTTCCGGCAGGCGCGCAAACCCCGCCCGGAGAAACGTTCAAACATCCGGAACGCGGATACTCGCTGCCCATTCCCGCCGACGCCCGCACACGCCACCCCGGCGGTAACGTGGATATCGCCATTGATTCCGATAAGGGGTTCGGCGTCATTCTTCAATCCGCCGACGCTCGTCCCGGCACCTCCATCAGCGAAATGGCGGCGACCCTGGAGGCGGCCTATCTGGGACCTGAGAAAGCGTGGCGGAGCAAGGTTAGGCAGGATATCACCCTGTTGTCCGGTTTGGTCGCCTTCAACGGTTATTACGACGGGAACGGCGCGCGCTACAGGGTCGTCATCACCCGCGGACAAGTTAACTCCTACACCTTCATTTTCAGGGCGCGGGAAAAGTTTTTTGCCGGATTTGAGGCTGAATTCGACAAAATCCTGCAAGAATTCCAACCCGCGCCGGCGGATATTCCGGCCCCGTCCGCGCCGACATCACCCGACTCTCCGGCAAAATCGGCCTCGGGCGATAGCCAGGACGGCCCGACGGTCCGGAAATTTGGTGAATGGCGGCTGGGTTATTCCATCGAATACGATATCGACTGGATTTTTGAACGGCCGTCGCCGGAAGCCATCATGTTTAGCGGCGCTGAAGGTACGGATGCGTATTTCGCAACGGTAAGCGTTCAGAACGTGGCGCCGCCCAAGGCCGACACGTCGGCACAGGCGGCCTCGATGATCATGGACGACATCCGCGTACAGTTCGAAAAAGAAGCCGCCGACGTGGTTTTTGAAGGAGAGGGGCCCTACATTTACCGCAAGGACGAAGTGTTTATCCTGGGCCGGGAATTTACGGTGTCCTACAGCGATAACCAGCGGCGGTTCAAGCAGTGGTCGCTGGTGCTTCCCAGGCCCGAGGGCCGTGTTGCATACCTCTGGTCCTACCGGGCGCCGATTGAGAGTTTCATGCGCCATCTTTCGCTTGCCCGCACCATGGTGAAATCGTGGACGATCATGGATCGAAAAGGAGAAACCGATGAAAAGCCGGTTCGCATTGGTCCATAACGTCCTGCCCGTCATCGCCATGGCTCTCGTATTTTTCCTGAGCGCCACGGCGGAGGCGAAGAAAGGCCGCACTTTTTCGGTCAACGAGATCGTTCAGTATTTCGATACCATTGTCTTCGGCGCCGAACTCGACCAGAAATACGCAGCCAAAATGATATCGAAGTGGCAGGGGCCGGTCGGCTTCAGCATTCAGGGCAGGGTGCGCAAGGAACACGCAACCTTCATTCAAACCCACCTTCAAGCAATCGCAAAAATTACCCGCTTGAAGTTCAAACAGGTTGATCGGAAATCGAACGAGCCGAGCATCTCGTTGATTTTCGTCAAAGGCGCCGAAATGGGGAAAATCCCGGTTCCGGGGGACGCCCGCGAGGCCATGAAGAAGGCGGCCGTTAACGCAAACTGTTACTTCATCACCTGGAAAAAACCCGAAAGCCGCATCGTTAAGGCTATCATCGTCGTGGATGTGGAAAAGGACCCGGCCATCCTCAACAGCTGCCTGTTGGAGGAACTGACCCAGAGTTTGGGCCTGCCCAATGACAGCAATATGTTACGCCCGTCCATCTTCAGCGACCGCGATCACCTGTTTGAAATGTCGCCGCAGGACAAAATCCTGCTGCATACGCTTTACCACCCAGCCATGAAGCCCGGTTATACCCGGTCGCAGGCCAAAAAGGCGGCGTACACAATCATTTCGCAGATGGCGAAGAAGAAGACGAAGAAGAAGCCTGCAAAATAGTCCACATTTCATGGCCCAGGCCGATGATGCGCGTGGTTTCCGTCCACAATTCCAGCGGCGCCAGTTCGTCTGGAGAGAACCAGGCCACTTCGGCGGCGTCATCTCCGGCCGCGGCCACGTCGCCGTTGATGGTTTGAGCCAACACGTCAACCAGCGTGTAGTGGTAGCGGACTTCGCCATGATCGTCGCGCTGAATGGAATCGGCGACGTCGATAATTCCCAGAACCTCGATTTCCAGACCCGTTTCCTCGCGGATTTCGCGCCTGGCGGCCTCGAAAACGGTCTCTCCCAGCTGCTGAGCTCCGCCGGGAAGGCTCCAGCTGCCCTTGCGCGGTTCTTTGCCGCGCCGGGCCAGCAACACCCGGCCATCGCGAATAACAACGGCCCCGACACCGACGAACGGACGATTTGGATACTCGCGGCTCATTTATCTTTTTGAATGTTTTGTCTTTGTTGATGAATAGATATTGTCGCGCCCGACACTAGAGGTGTAATTTGTTTTCAGCAATCCCCACCTTTTGGGGAAGCCGGATTTACCAGCAAGCGGGGAGGGCTCTCATGGCCCAAGGAGCCGACAAGGTCCTGGAACGTAAGGTCTTTCAACCGGGAGAAGTCATCTTCAGGGAAGGCGACGAGGGGCATCGCGCATTCGTCGTGCAAACGGGCTCGGTTGAAATATTCAAAGTCGTCGACGGCAAGAAAATGATTCTCGGCACCGTCGGCCCCGGCGGCATTTTCGGCGAGATGGCCCTGATTGACGATAATCCGCGCATGGCCTCGGCCATGACCACGGACGTTTCGACCCTGATCTATGTGTCGCGCGCCATGCTGGACCAAAAACTGGCCAAGGCCGACCCGTTCATCAAGGGACTGCTGAACATTTTCGCCAGAAACCTTCGCTCCATCGCCAACCAGCGTGCGGAGCAGGAAGCGGCAAAAAATTAGGAAGCTGGAGCCTGCCTTCACGCATTTTTCGGCGTCCGTCCGCGTGCCAATATTTGTTCCCCGAACAAACTGGCTACTAAATCGACGACCACTTCGGCTGTGGCGTTTTTCGTATCCAAGGTAGGGTTGAGTTCCACGATATCCAGGGAACCGGCCATTCCCGAATCGTAGATCATCTCCATGCATAGCTGGGCTTCGCGGTAGTTCGTACCGCCGGGTACCGGCGTCCCGACACCCGGCGCGATGGTTGGGTCGAGGAAATCCACGTCGAAGCTGACATGCAGGTGCCCGCCGATGCCCTTTATCGAGCTTAGCACCTCCTTCATTACCGCGTGCATTCCACGTTCGTCGATACAGCGCATATCAAAAATGGCTATTCCTTCGTCGATCACGGCTTCGCGTTCGAGCAGGTCAATCGAGCGGATACCGACCTGGAACAGGTTGGACGTATCTATGACGGGTGCTTTATGGCCCAACCGGATCAGCTCCGGCGCGCCACGGTTCGCAAGCACCGCGACCGGCATCCCATGGATGTTGCCGGACGACGAGGTCTCGGCGGTATTGAAATCGGCATGGGCGTCGAGCCACAGGACGGAAAGCGGCATTTCCTTTTCCTGGCAAACTTTGGCCACACCGCAGACCGAGCCGATGGCCAGGGAATGGTCACCGCCCAGAACCACGGGAAACTTTCCGTTTTGCAAGGAAATCACCACCGCACCCCGAACCATTTCGCACCATTCGGCAACATCCATCAGATGTTGATACCCCTGGTTTTCGGACCGCGCGAGCGGGTGCGGTCCTCTCAGGTTTCCCTTATCGGAAACGACTAGACCCAACCCTTCAAGGCGTTGCCGAATTCCGGCAATGCGCAATGCTTCGGGAGCCATGCTGCAGCCCCGGCTTTGCGCCCCGATATCGATGGGTGCACCGATGAGGTCGACGGCGTGCTTTAAGCGAGCGGTTATGGAACTGGCAAAACGATTTTGGTCCATTGGGGGTCCTTTTCGCGTTCTGGCAGTACTAAGTATGTAAGGACTCCGGGGTAACGGCTCTCTACAAGATTTAGTGATCCAAAAGGGGCGGCGGAAGGGTAGGCAGACCCAAAGGAGAAGACAGATGGCAAAGCCCAGCGCACAGCAGTTTATCGACATCGAATCCAGGCTCGGCGCACACAATTACAAGCCGCTGGACGTGGTACTTTCAAAGGGCGAGGGCGTTTGGGTCTGGGATATGGACGGCAATCGCTATCTGGACTGTCTATCGTCGTATTCCGCCGTCAACCAGGGGCATTGCCACCCTAAAATCCGTGAAGCGTTGATCAATCAGGCCAATCGGCTGTCGCTCACGTCGCGCGCGTTCCGCAACGATCAGCTGGCGCCATTTTACGAGGAAATCTGCGCCCTGACCGGATCGCACAAGGTATTGCCCATGAATAGCGGCGCCGAAGCCGTCGAAACCGCCGTTAAAGCGGTTCGCAAGTGGGGCTACGAGATGAAGGGGGTTGCGGAAGACGCGGCTGAAGTCATCGTCTGCGAAAACAACTTCCATGGCCGGACCATCGCCATCGTGGGATTCAGCACCGACCCGATGGCGCGCATCGGGTTTGGGCCGTTCGCGCCAGGTTTCAAGGTTATCCCTTTCGGCGACAGCGCTGCCCTTGAAGCAGTCATCACGCCCAATACGGTTGCCTTTCTGGTCGAGCCCATCCAGGGGGAGGCAGGCGTGATTATCCCACCCGACGGATACCTGCGGCGCGTTCGTGAAATTTGCACGAAAAACGACGTCATGCTGATCCTGGATGAAATTCAAACGGGCCTCGGCCGCACCGGCAAGCTGCTGGCCGAAGAACACGAAGGAATCGAGGCCGATTTGACCCTGGTCGGAAAGGCGCTTTCGGGCGGGTATTACCCGGTTTCGGCTGTTCTGTCCAACCGCGAGGTGCTGGGGGTTCTCAAGCCCGGCGAACACGGCAGCACCTTCGGCGGCAACCCGCTGGCCTGTGCCGTCGCCCGCGCATCGCTTAAAGTTCTGATCGAGGAGGGCATGATCGACAATGCCCGCGAACAGGGCGCATACTTCCTGAGTGAATTGGAAAAATTGAAGACCAACCAGGTCAAGCAGGTGCGTGGTATCGGCTTGATGCTGGCCATCGAACTCCACACCGACGCCGGCAACGCCCGTTCCCTTTGCGAAGCGCTGAAGGACAATGGCGTTCTGTGCAAGGAAACCCACGAACATACGGTGCGTTTCGCACCGCCCCTGATCATCACCCGCGAACAGGTCGACTGGGTGCTGGAACGCGTTGACCAAGTATTGCGGGCCGCGCCGTAATGTAAAACCCCTGGGAACCGCTATGGCGCCCAGGGGGGTGTTTTTTGGTTGCCGAAAAGGCGAGCGCGTCTTTACGCGGCGTCTTCCTCGATTTCGTCGTAACCCGTGATCATGGCCCAGAAATAAGCCGTGAAGGGTTTGCCGGTGAACGCCATGTAGACGTGACCGATGAAGAAAACGAGCATGGCAAAGGCAGCTGCCGCATGGACACCGGCGACAACGCCAAGGGTCAGGCTGTCAAAACCAAGCGCCGTCCACTCGTTGTAATACATGTACAACAGGCCGCTCACCCAGATCACCGGCGTGATCGCCAGGTTAAACGAAAGGTAGGCCAGCCGCTGCAAAGGGTTATGCTTGGCGGCGCGGGTTTTCTTGTAGGGGTGGGGAACGTTCTGATCGAATATCCCGGCCGAATAATACATCATCACGGCGAACAGCTTTTTGGTCGTCGGGATGTACTGGCGCCATTCACCGGTCACCAGGTTCCAGAAGATGATGAAAACCCACAGCCAAATCAGAACCCAGGCGAATACCCGGTGCCAATCGGCCGCTTCCTCGTAGCCCACCAAGCTGTAGGCGCCGTTTACTTCGAATCCCGTAATCATCAGAAGAATGATCAGGGCGGCCTGAGTCCAGTGCGAAAAACGCTCGAACCGTGAAAAGACCATTTCTTTGATTTTTGCCATTTTATTTTCCTACTTCCGACGACCGTTCATGACGATCCGAACCAGCATATGGATGATTACGCCTAACAGCGTAAGCGCCGCCGCTACCCAGTCGAGTTGGCTGAGCCAAGGGTACAAATCGCGTCCCGGCATATAGAAACCGGAAAGCGAGGTCGCACGAACGGTCTCGGCATCACTTTCTTCCTTGGTTCTTGCCCGGATTTTTCCAGGTTTTATAAAGGGTTGCTCGTATATTCGTTCATTAGGATATGATAATATTCTAAACTATGCGGCAGTTTCAAGAAAAACCTCAATTTCCTTGCGGTTAAAGTGCCTTGCGCGTGCCCATTGCGTTTCAGAAGCAACTGTACGATGTTTGCAGGCAGCGAAATGAACCGATTAACCCAGCTCAGGAAACACCGGAAATGTCGGACGACACCAACGATCCCGTAGCGCCCGAGGGTTTAGAAGGCAAGGACGGCTCCGCCAAGCCAGTGCCGGCCAAGAAAGGCGTTGCCGCGAAAATGCGCGGCTACTTCTTTGCCGGCGTGCTGGTGACAGCGCCCATCGCCATTACCGTCTATCTGGCGTGGATCTTTATCAATTTCGTCGACTCGCAGGTCGGCAAACTGTTTCCGCCGCAATTCAATCCGGAAACGTATCTGCCGTTCGCCACGCCGGGTCTGGGTTTGGTGATCGTCATTGCGGTGCTGATCGCCATCGGCTGGATTGCCGCCAGTTTTCTGGGACGGTTCTTCCATAAATCCATCGACCGGGTTCTCGCCAGGGTTCCGGTCGTGCGCAACCTCTACAGCACCGTCAAGCAAATCTTCGAAACCGTGCTGGCCCAGCGCTCCAACGCATTTCGCGAGGCGGTGCTGATCGAATACCCACGGCGCGGCATGTGGGCCATCGGCTTCATCACCGGACGGACCGAAGAAGAGGTCCAGAACCTGACGGTCGAGGAAACGGTCAATATCTTTTTACCGACAACACCGAACCCGACCTCGGGATTCTTGCTGTTCCTGCCACGCAAAGACGTCATTCCGCTGAGCATGTCCGTCGAGGAGGCCATTAAAATGGTGATCTCGGGCGGCATCGTGACCCCGCCGGACCGCCGTTCCAAAAAGAAGCGGGAGACGCCAATCGTCTCGGCGGCCACTTATGAGGAACTGGACATCGCGCGCGAGAAGGAAAACACGCCGATTCTGGTTCCACGGAAGACGGAATGACACTTACCCAGGATCTCGTTCGCCTGATTCGCACCAAGCCGGTCGACGAGCCCGATCTGCGCGCGGCGGCGCTCTATTTCCTTGATGCCGCGGCCAACGCCGTTGCCGGACGAAAATCAACCCCCGGCCGCGTGCTTTCGGACTGGGCGAAAGGCGCGGGCGTGGACGCCGGGCGCGAGGCCCTTTATCTGGGCGGCCTTATCCATACGTTGGAGACCGATGATCTGCACCGCGCCTCGGTGGTCCATCCGGGCTGCGTTGTGGTGCCCGCCGTATTAGCACTCGCGCGGAAAACGGGAGCCGGGGGGCGAGCCGCGCTGATTGCGACCTTGCAGGGGTTCGAGGCCTGCTGCCGGGTTGGTATGGCCGTCGGCCCCGCCCATTACAAAATTTGGCACAATACGGCTACCTGCGGCCCCTTCGGCTCCGCCATGGCGGCAGCCTGCCTGCTGGGCCTGGATGACGAACAATCGATGCACGCGTTGGGTAATGCCGGCACCCAGGCCGCGGGACTGTGGCAGTTCCTGGAAACCGGCGCCATGAGCAAGCATCTTCATGCGGGCAGGGCGGCGGAAGCCGGTGTGGTCGCGGCCGAATTGGCGCGCTTCGGCTTCACCGGCGCGCCGGCCATCCTTGAAGGTGAAAAAGGCTTTTTCGCGGGAGCCTGTCCCGATCCGGACACCGGCGCCGTTTCCCGCGGCGCGGGCGCCCGCTGGCAGCTACACGAAACGTCGATCAAGCCCTGGCCGTCCTGCCGCCACACCCATCCGGTAATCGACGCCGCGCTGGATATTCATGCACAATTACAGGGTCGCGAGATCGAAACGATCACCATCGACACGTATCAGGCCGCCGTCGATGTCTGTGACCGGCCCGCGCCGCAATCGGAATACGAGGCCAAGTTCTCGCTCTATCATACGGCCGCCGTGGCGCTGACGGACGGCGAGGTAACGTTCAACTCCTTCGATGCCGAGGCCCGCGAGCGGTTGTCCGCGCTGCGCAGCCGGGTGAGCGCGCGCGCCGCCGAACCTTTCATTTCCAACTACCCAAAATCCTGGGGCGCTCGGATCCAGGTCGTCTGCAAGGACGGAAGCTCTGTTAGCGCCGAACGCCTGAACTGCAAGGGTGATCCCGAAATGATGCTGGATGCCGAAGAAATGAAGGCGAAAGCGCGGGTTCTTCTGGCCTTCGGCGGAATGGACGCGGTTGCTTCGACGCAACTGATCGACGGTATTCTCACCATGGCCGAAGATGGGCCTATGCCGGAACTTTTTGTCACCGAATAATTTTGCGGGGGAGACACGATCACATGGCAGGTAGCAGCAAAAAAGTATGGTTCATTACGGGCGGTTCGGCGGGCATCGGCAAATCCCTGGCGCTTGAATTATTGGCGCGTGGAGAGTTCGTAGCGACGACGGCGCGCGATGCGGCCCGCATAGACCCGCGGATTGCCGGGGCCGAGCGTGGCCTCGCCGTATCTCTTGAAGTGAATGACGCCGAACAATGCCGCCAGGCCGTCGAGCAAGTTCTCGCCAAGTTCGGACGCATCGACGTGCTGATCAACAACGCCGGTCACGGCCTAATCGGCGCGGTTGAGGAAGTCAGCGACGCCGAAGCCCGCAAGGTTTTCGACTCTAACGTATTCGGCCTGCTGAACGTGACCCGCGCGGCGCTTCCGTCCATGCGCGCGGCGCGCTCGGGCCATGTGGTCAATATCGGTTCGGTTGGCGGACTTCTGGCCCGTTCCGGGTCGGGAATTTATTGCTCCACCAAGTTTGCCGTCGAAGGCATCAGCGAGGCCCTGTACCACGAACTGAAACCGCTGGGCGTTGGCGTCACGGTGGTGGAACCCGGCCCGTTCCGCACCGAATTTGCGGGCCGGTCCCTGCATGAAGCCGCCAGCAACCTTGACGACTACGTCGAAACGGCGGGCGCATGGCGAACCCAGCTTCGCCAAAACCATGGAACCCAGCCGGGCGATCCCGACAAGGCGGCCTTGGTGATTATCGAAGCCACCCTTGCCGAAAAGCCGCCGCTACACCTGGTGCTGGGCAGCCAGGGGATGGATCGCGCGCGCGAAAAACTGCACGACCTGCTGGGCGAAATTGAGACCTGGTACGATCGCAGTGCCGCCACCAATTTTGATTAGATACGGGCGTCAATTGTAAACATGGCTCCCGTCGAACTTCTGGCCATCGCCGTGGCCCTGGCCATGGACGCTTTTGCGGTTGCCGTGGCCTCGGGCATCGCGCTCAAGACCGTCAGCGCCCGCCAGACATTCCGTCTGGCGTGGCACTTTGGGCTGTTTCAGGCCATGATGCCGGTTATCGGCTGGTTTCTGGGGCTCAGCGTGCGGGCGTACATCGAAGCCTTTGACCACTGGATCGCGTTCGTGCTGCTGGGCTACATCGGCATCAAGATGATCCGCGAGGCCTTCGAGGAAAACGGCGACAATGATCGAAGGGATCCAACCAAGGGCATGACCATGGTCATGCTTTCAATCGCCACCAGTATCGACGCATTGGCTGTGGGGCTCAGCCTTTCCATGCTGGGACTTTCCATCTGGTTCCCGGCAGCCGTTATCGGCGTCGTGGCGCTTTTGTTCACGGGTTTCGGGATGCATCTGGGCCGATCCGTGGCGAAGGCGAAATCCATTGGAAAGTTTGCCGAATTGCTGGGCGGCGCGGTCCTTATCGGCATAGGAGGCAAAATCCTGTGGGAACATGGGGCACTGGCGTTCCTGGTTTAGAGCCCGTTCGTACTTGTCCGGGAAATATGCTATAATGTTCAACGTAAAAGTGCTGAGACGACGCTCTGTTGAATATTCCGGGAGGTTGCGGTGTTGGAAGTGTGGATACGCAAAGTCATCATGGCGATCATCGCCGGAATTGGCGTTGGTCTGTGCGCGGCAAGCTTCGAACCGCCCACGGGATCCTTCAAGAAGGGTTATTCCATCGACCCATACTACGCGGGAAGCGGCGCCACTCTGATTATTCTGGGCGCCGCCGTCGGACGCCGCCGGATCAGGCGCAAAAAGAAAACCAAGACCAACGACGACGATCTGCTGGGCGGTCCCGGCAAGAAGATAAAATAACGCATCACCGCACGGGATCAGGTTTTCGGAGCACTGCGCCTTATACCAACGGCCCTAAGGAATGGCTCACGCAGATCCCTAAAACAGGTCGCCGGGTAGGAGCCAAAGCGCCGGCGATGCCTTTGCATCGTTAAGCTTTCGCGACGCCCTCCGGCGACCTGTTTTAGGGACCGGAACGGCGGCATGGCAAGGGTTTCGGACGTCGTCGCCCACGCCCTATCGATGCAAAGGCATCGCGGCGCCGCACGCTCCTAGCCGAAACCCTTGCTATGCCGTCTGCGCGGGTCATTGCTTAGGGCCGTTGGTATAAACCCGTTTGACCGAGTATCTGGCCTGCCGCAGTTTCTCCAGAAAATCGAGGGTATTTTCCGAAGCATCCAGAATCTGGCGCAACCGGTGTTCCTCCTCCGGCGCCAGGGCACTGGCGGTCAGGAACGGGTGGCCGGCAGGCGCGGCGCCGGGGGCCGGAAGCGCCGTACTGGTCAGGACACCGGGTTTATCGACGACCTTTAGAACCGCACGGTCGCCCTTGTAGACCATGTAGGTCGCCGCCTGGGCGGCATCCTCCGCCGAAATTGCGTGCGGAAAAATAGCGGCGAGCACCAGTGCGAGGATAACCCCCAACGATCGGCGGGAAAGGGGCAAGGGTGAGGTCATTGGGTTTCTCCGTTATTCCCGGATATTCCCGGAAGCCAGCGAAAGGCCCGCTTGAGTTCGCCAACCGCGTTTTCCTCGTACCAGCGGCCATGGGCGATAATGATACGTTGCGGCTGCCAGGAAATCATTGTGCGCACCGCCTCGGTCATTTGCTTGCGGTGCCTGAAAAAGGTGGAACGCAGATCAACAGGCGTTTGGCCGTCGGGATCGACGGCGCCCGCCCATCGCGAAAGGTACCGGAAAACCGGATTGGCGATCTTTTCGCTCTCGTAATTTTGGATCAGGTCGGTGATCACGAGGGTCCGTGTGGGTTGGTGAAAAAACACGGCCTCGGTCAAATAGCTTCCAGGGACCAGAAGCATTTCCAATTCCCCGGACCACGGATACTCGCCATCAACCGCCAAGTCGGCATCGTAGTCGGCAAATCGTCCTTTGCTTCGCGCTTTCTTTCGCACACCCGGTGCGGCGTAGGACAAGGCGTCCGCATAGGCGGCCACCCAGTCTTCCACCCACCAGTAATGGATACGGTTGGGGGCGATCAGGTATCGGACTGGTCCAAGAGCGTCCACGTCGCTTTTAAGCGCGGGCGAAATTTCCGTGGGCGAATGCACCCACAGACCGCCGTCAGCCAGTCGCACGATGGTCATGCGGGTGGGGAAGGGAAACTTCACGCCCAGATAGCCGAACTTGATCACCGGCCCATCAACGATCCACACGCCATCGGCCACGGGTTTCAGGATGCCGGTCGGCTCATAAGTCTCGACGATACCCATGCGCGCTATTTTCCCACCTCGCGAACCAGCCAGGGCGACAGGTCCGCCGCCAGGTCGCGGGTCGATGCGCTAAGGGCTTGGTTGATGCACTCCCTGGCGCAGTCGGCGGAAAGGATCCGGCCGGCCAGGGATTCCTGTCCGGCCTTCGTGCCCCGGCGGAGGTCCCATACCGTGAGGTAACCCACGGCCGCCAGGCGTCTCCCTTTGGCGTCTCCCTGGGCCTGCATACGGGCGCGGACCCGGTAGACGACCGCCACGTCGGCCCTTCTGTCGGTCTGAGCCTTGAGCGCGGCGATGGCTGCCAGGGGATCGGGCGGTGGCGGGCCATCGAACACCGCCACGGGTTCGAGTACCGTGGCCGAGCGTTCATTGAGGGCGGTGGCCAAGCCATCCCGGAAGGCCTTGGTGGACTCATGGCCGGGCGGCAGGTCCTGTCGTCCGGCACGCGGGACGAACACCACCCGGGCGTCGAGAGGACCGGTCGGGGCCGCGATTTTCTCAATGCTGATCGCCGCCTCCGCGAAACGAATCAGAACGTCCCGGTCGGGAACGTGACCCAGATCGTTGAGTAAGATGGGAACCCAATCGCGAAGCTTCTCGGGCGCGATGGTGGTGGCGTAACCGTATATCAGGCCCGACGGCGTCTCCTCGCGTGGCCGCAGACCGGCGAAACCGGGAAACTCGTCACGCATAACCGCTATCACCGCTTCCGCCTCGGCCTCCGTGAAACCGGCGAAGGTCATCACGTAAACCGTCGGCGTGTCCGCCTTGGTCCCGGCGTCTACTGCTATGGCGGCCGGAACGAGACCGGCCAGGGTCGCCGAGACCACCACCATCAAAACAAAAACCCGAAACACCCTCATCTTCGGTCCTCCTGTCGTTTCCGCTCGCTTGCAGTGGGATTATTGGATCGGCGTCCAGCCGCCGCCGGAGCCCGCAGGGGGCGGGGGCGTCTGGGACGCAGACGGAGCCGGTCGGCTGTTCCCCCCGGCTTCGCTGGGATAGGGACCGCAACGCGCCGAGTCTGCCGCCGGCCAAACCGAGCGCCCATCGTCGGGCGGACAGATGCAGATATATCCCGTGGCAGTGGTTCCGCGGCGGCCGCGGATCGCGTTGAAGGTCTTGCGGGTCTGCCACTTGCATTGACGATCAGGCGGGTCGTTGCGCACGGTTGATCCGCCGCAGGCATCCTGGAAACGGGTATGCTGGAGGTCCACGTAGAAATTCCTGAGCGCCTTCCTCTCCTTTTTAGTCCAGTCGGTCCGCCCCACAAATTGCTCATTCACAATTTTGATGATTTTGCCCAGAACATCGGCGCCCCCGTGATGGCCGAGAAACACGACGCTGAGCTCAAAAATGAAGCCCTGATAGAGCGCCTCGAACTTTTCCCCGTTCGCCTCGTGCCGCCGCCGGGCGTCCTTCACGTCGCCCAACCGGTCCTCGACGTAGCGGCGGTTGTTCTTCTCTTCGGAGCAGCTGCGCGCCGCCAGCCTGCCATTGCCCGCAACCAACCGCCGATCGTATTCGTCGCGCCACTTGCGGAACGCCTTCATCAGAAGGCCCTGGTCTCTGCCGACCTTGCTGATTTCCTCCTGTATGCATTCGTACATGCCCATCGCCTGCTGAAAGGTCGGATGATGCACGTCCCCCGAAAGCCCCGCATCGACGCGGCATTGCTGCGCTGCCCGACTGGCCGATGCGGCCTGTGCCGGCGACGCCGCCAAGGCTGCCAGAATTACCAGAATTACCATACGGAAGACCGTCTTCATGGCCGCCTCCCTGGTTGCTTTTGCAGAGATCACAGAACGGGATGACCCGACTGCGGGAAATTTAACAGATGTTCCCCGGATGCCCCCTCATTCCAGCCGAAATGATAACCGAATAAGCTGTTTCTGTAAATTAAACGCAATTCATTGTGCTATGATCGATACTTGATGGGAGGCTGCCCGATGGCTCTGTGCGGGAAGGCTGGGCGACTGTTCGTTTTGCTGGCTGCGGCGTTTTCCGCGGCCGCCTGCGTGACCATGGACCCGACCGTCGATGTCGAATTAACGTGGGACCAGGCTTTCGTCAGAGTTCCGGGGTTGATTCCGGTGTCGCTGAAAGAGCAACGCGAGAGACAGATCGCCGAGCTGCCGCCCGGCACCACGTTTCCCACGGTCATCTACATGCATGGCGGAGGCGGACTGTCGCCGTATGCCTACAAGGATATCAAAATCGTTCAAAAGGCGGGCTTTGCGGTGATTGCGCTGAACAGCTACGCCCGAACACGCCCCAGCAATCCGGGCAATGATCTCAACTATACGTGTCCCCACGGGGATTGCTGGGCGATCGACAGAAATATTTTCAACTTCCGCAACGCGGAACTCAAATACGCCCTTGAACAAGTGCGGCTCCTGCCGTGGGTTGACCAAAACAATCTTTTCGGCTGGGGACACAGCGAGGGCACGTACGCGATGGCCGCGTACCCCGGCGCGATTTTCAAGGCCCGCATAATCACCGGCGGCGGCTGCGCCTGGGGATTTGCCGCCGAGGAACCGACCCTGGCCGTAATTGCCCGCAACGATGCCTACGTGGCGAGGCACCGCCTGAAACACACCCGCCCGTCGACCTGCAAAAAGAAAAGCGGCAACGCCAGCAACCTGACCTACCTGGAAGTCCCCGGCAACACCCACAACGGAGCCCAAACCAAAGCGGGCAAAAAAGCGCTCAAAGAGTTCCTGTACAGCCACATAACATCAGCAAAAGCAAAGTGAAAAATGGAAACCATCTACCGGCATTTCCGGAAATCTACGAATTATTTCAACACGCAAGATAATTAGGTAAGGTGCCCCCGGAATTGCCCGGAATTGATACGGGAATATCGGAAGACGATGGGAAAAAAATACAAAGGAAAGACTTGCGTGTATTGCTCTCAGCGTCCCTCGGAGACGGGAGATCATATATTCGCCAGAGAGTTTTTCATTGTCTCCCGTAGAGACAACCTTCCTCAAGTTCCTGCCTGCAGTTCGTGTAATGGCGAGAAAGGAGTTTTGGAGCATTACTTAACTGCGGTTCTCCCATTCGGCGGCTGCCATACCGACGCAAAAGTCAACTTGAAATCTATGGTGCCCCCCAGATTGGAGAAAAACGAAAGTCTTCACCGAAGATTAAAAACCGGGTGGACCAAATTTTGGACCCAGAAAAGATCTGGACTTTATCTCCCTACTGCGACGGTTCCGTTCGATGGCGAAAAGCTAGAGGATCTGTTTGTGTTCATCGCAAAAGGCCTCGTATGGCATCATTGGGGGGTTTTGCTCGAACCGAACTGCCAAGTCGATGTCAACAGCCTGACAAAGAGAGGAGAGAGCTTTTTTGAAGACCTTCTGAACAAAAGGGCAAAGGAACGCGTGATCCAAAATGTTGGAGAAGGGACTTTCGAATATCATGGTGCTCAAGCAATCGATGACCCGCAAATTTCGGTTTGGCTTTTTTCGTTGTACGGCGGACTGAAAACAACCGGCAAATCAGGCCCGTCGATGGAGGCCGCCTCAAAAATTGGCGTATTAATCGGCCCCAAGAATGTATTCGAAAATGCTGAGAAAAGACGCAAAATGGCAGTTCGAAGAATATGAAAAATTTCTCGGCCACAATTTGACAGCGATCAACTTCAACAAATTACAAATGTCTCCGCTCAACCCGATCTCAAAAACCTAACCGCAGCATCCCGCTCAAACAGATAAAGCAGCGTTCGTAGCGCCTGACCGCGCTCGCTTTGCAGTTCCGGGTCGGATTCGATGATTAATTGCGCGTCTTTGCGGGCGACCGCCAATAGGTCGGCGTGGATGGCGAGGTCGGCGATGCGGAATTCGGGGAGGCCGCTTTGGCGGGTGCCTAGCAGTTCGCCGGCGCCGCGTAGTTTCAAATCTTCCTCGGCGATGCGGAAGCCGTCGTCGGTTTCGCGCATGATGTTCAGGCGCGAGCGCGCGGTTTCGCTTAAGGGCTGGGCGTAGAGGAGCAGGCAGGTGGACGGCTTTTCGCCGCGCCCGATGCGGCCCCGGAGCTGGTGCAACTGGGCCAGGCCGAAGCGTTCGGCGTGCTCGATGACCATGACGGTGGCGTCGGGGACGTCGACGCCCACTTCGATGACGGTGGTGGCGACCAGAACGCCGGGCGGGCCGTCGGCGAAGGCCTGCATGGCGGCATCCTTTTCCTTGCCCTTCATGCGGCCATGGACAAGGCCGACGCGCGGCTCGCCGAGCGTGGTCTTGAGAATATCGTAGCGTTCCTCGGCGGCGGCCACGTCCAGAACCTCAGATTCCTCGACCAGCGGGCACACCCAATAGACCTTGCCGCCACCATCCAGCGCGCGCCTGACGGCCGCCGTCACCCCGTCCAGCCGTTCGATGGGCAGCACGCGGGTATCGACGGGCAGGCGGCCCGCCGGTTTTTCGGTCAATCGCGACACATCCATATCGCCGTAGGCGGTCAACGTCAGGGTGCGCGGGATAGGGGTCGCGGTCATCACCAGAACGTCGACGCCGCGGCCCTTGGCGGCCAGGGTCATGCGCTGGTGAACGCCGAAACGATGCTGTTCATCGACCACGGCCAGCGCCAGATCATCGAACTCGACGCCTTCCTGAAACAGCGCGTGGGTACCCACCACGATGGGCGTTTCGCCATTTGCCAGACCTTCAAGGATGGCGTCGCGGGTCTTGCCTTTCTCGCGCCCCGTCAGCAGCGCGATCGACAATCCGGCGGCCTCGGCCAGCGGCGTGATGCTGGCCAGATGCTGGCGGGCGAGAATTTCCGTGGGGGCCATGATGGCGGCCTGCGCGCCGCTTTCCACCGCCGCCAGCATGGCCAGCAGGGCAACGACGGTTTTGCCGCTGCCCACGTCGCCCTGCAAAAGGCGCAGCATGCGGGACGGCCCGGCCATGTCGGCCACGATCTCGGCCAGGGAATGTTCCTGCGATGGCGTGAGCGAGAAGGGCAGGGATGCGCGCACCTTGGCCTGCAAGCGGCCATCGCCCTGAATGGCGCGGCCCGGCAGTTTGCGCATGTTCAGGCGTACCAGCGCCAGGGCCAGTTGGTTGGAAAGAAGTTCGTCATAGGCCAGACGGGCGCGGGCAGGGACGAGCGCATCAAGGGCCAGATCATCCCCGGGCGCGTGCGCCGCCAATAACGAGGCGCGCCAGTCCGTCCACTGCTCACGCTTTTTGTGCTCAGCATCCAACCAATCACGCGGCATATCGGGGGCCGCGTCCAGGGCCTGGGCCACGGCCTTGCCCAGTGTCTTCAGGGTCAGCCCGGCGCTCAAGGGATAGACCGGTTCCACCGATTGCAGCTTTTCCAACTCGTCCACGGTCCCGATATGGTCGGGATGGGTCATCTGCAACTCGCCGCCGAACTGTTCCAGCGAGCCGCTGACCACGCGCGTCTCGCCCTCGGGCAATTGTTTGCGCAAATAGTCCGAATGCCCATGAAAAAACACCAGCGCCATGGTGCCCGTATCGTCATAGGCCAGTACCTTGTAGGGAAGGCGCCTGTTGGCCGGTTTGATATGGCGATCCACGGTAATCGTCATGGTGGCCACTACGCCGGCGCGGGCTTCGGCGATCCTGGGGGCATAGCGCCGGTCAATAATGCCGCTGGGCAGATGCCATAAAAGATCGGCCACATGTTCGCCCGCCACCCGTTCCACGGCCTTGGCGATGCGCGGACCAACGCCTGACAGCGAGGTCACGGGCTTGAACAAGGGAAACAGAACTTCCGGGCGCATGCTTTCTTTCGCTTCGGGCTGACAGAATTATCTGAACGGGCTATATCCTACGACAGCCAACGGAGGAGACAATGGCCGAGTCCCTCGACATCCGTCGAAAACGCCTGAAACTTTTAAGCCACCAACGCGGCATGCTGGAAACCAGCCTGCTTCTTCGGGCCTTTGCCGAACGCTTTCTGCCCGATTTGAACGCCGATGGTCTGGACAGATACGAGGCCGTTGTGGACGCGCTGGACAACGACCTGATGGACTGGATCGTCGGCAAAACGCCACCGCCCGCACACATCGACCCCGGCATTATAGAGATCATAAAAAACATTAGAAACGAAACATAACGCATTGTTTTCATTATCACAAAAACTTGACGAATTGGGGCGCGTGCAGGTATGGGGCGCGCCCGCCGGGTATGATGCGCGCCTTTTGGCCGAAGCCGCCGCCGATGGTCTCGAGGTAATTTTCGTCGCCCGCGACGACGTGCGCATGGCCCAGACAAAGGAAGCCATCGGCTTTTTTGCACCCGCCGTGGAATGCCTTGAATTTCCCGCCTGGGACTGTTTGCCGTACGATCGCGTTTCGCCACGCTCTGAAATCGTCAGCCGGCGAATCGACACTTTGACGAGGCTTCTGGACACCCAAGAATCGACCGGGGGGCGAATCGTTCTGACCACGGTTTCGGCAATTTTGCAGCGTGTACCGCCGCGCAAATCCCTCGCCGGAACGACGCGGCTTTTGAAATTGGGCGAACGTATCGATCCCGAAGACCTGACCGGTTTTTTGGTCCGCCAAGGGTTTGTGCGATCCGAAACGGTCATGGAACCGGGCGAATTTGCCGTTCGCGGCGGCATCATGGACGTTTTTCCGCCGGGTACGGAAAATCCTGTGCGCCTGGACTTCTTCGGTGACGAGTTGGACGGCATTCGCAGCTTCGAGGTCACCAGCCAGCGAACCCTGCGCAAATTGACGGACGTGATACTCAAACCGGTCAGCGAGGTCCCGCTGGACGATGAGGCCGTTTCGCGCTTTCGCACCCAGTACCGCGAACTGTTCGGCGCGCCGAAATCCGACGATATCCTGTACGAATCGATTTCGGCGGCACGCCGTCATCTGGGCGTGGAACACTGGCTGCCACTGTTTCACGAGCGGCTTGAAACGCTGCCGGATTATGCGCCCAACGCGGCCATCGTGCTGGATCATCAGGCCGAGGAAGCACGGGATACGCGGCTGGACCTCATCGCCGATTACTACGATGCCCGCGTCACCGTCGCCGGAACAGGGGCGGGCGGCGCGCCCTACAATCCGGTTCCCACCGCGCAACTGTTCCTGAACGCCGAAGAGTGGCAAAAGCTGTTGCTGAGCAGCGCTGGCGCATCGTTTTCACCGTTCGCCGGGCCGCAAAGCGAGGATAACCCGGACGCGGGCGGCCGCCCGGGCCGCGTTTTCAGTGAAGCCCGCGTTCAGCCGGGCGTTACGGTTTTCGATGCCCTGCGCGATCAGACAGCCATCGAAAAGCGCGAAGGGCGCGGTATTGTGGTCACAGCGGCCTCGCGCGGATCGTGCGAGCGGTTGGCAACGTTGTTGCGCGATCACGATATCGAGGATGTGCGCACGGCTGCCGGCTGGGACGGCTTGGCCGATTTGCCCGCCGGCGGGGTCGGCATGGCGGTGCTGGGTCTGGATCACGGGTTCGTCGCCCCCGACATCACCCTGATTACCGAATCCGATATTCTGGGCGAGCGGCTTTCGCGCCCCATTCGCAAAAAACGCGTGCGCCCCGAGGATGTGATCGCCGACGCCGGAACCCTGAGCGAAGGCGATCTCGTAGTTCATGTGGACCACGGCATCGGGCGCTACGACGGGCTGGTCGCCATTGAAGTGGGCGGCGCGCCGCACGATTGCTTACGCCTGATCTATGCAAGCAACGACAAGCTGTTCGTTCCGGTCGAAAATATCGACATGCTGGGGCGTTTCGGTTCGGATTCCGGCGCGACGCAGCTGGACCGCCTGGGCGGGGCCGCCTGGCAGGCGCGCAAATCGCGGCTGAAGAAGCGGGTGCGCGACATGGCCGAGGAACTGATCCGCGTGGCCGCCGCCCGTCACCTTCGCCCGGCCCCCAAGTTCGATCCGCCCGAGGGCGTGTTCGACGAGTTCTGCGCCCGCTTCCCCTTTGCCGAAACCGACGATCAGGAACGCGCCATCGGCGATACCCTGGGCGATCTGGCGCGCGGCCTGCCCACCGACCGCCTGATTTGCGGCGACGTGGGCTTCGGCAAAACCGAAGTGGCCCTGCGCGCGGCCTTCGTTGCGGTCATGGCGGGCAAGCAGGTCGCCATCGTGGTGCCCACCACGTTGCTGTGCCGCCAGCACTACCAAACATTTGGCGCGCGCTTCGCCGACTATCCGGTGCGTGTCGAGCAGTTGTCGCGACTGGTTTCAACGAAGAACGCCAAGGATGTGCGCGCCGGGCTGAAGGACGGCAAGGTCGACATCATCATCGGCACCCATACGCTTCTGGCCAAAAGCATCGAATTTTCCGACTTGGGCCTGCTGGTTATCGACGAGGAACAGCGCTTCGGTGTCACCCACAAGGAACGCCTGAAAGGCCTGAAAACCGACGTTCACGTGCTGACCCTGACCGCCACGCCCATCCCCAGAACCCTGCAACTGGCCCTGACCGGGGTGCGCGAGCTTAGCCTGATCGCCACACCGCCCGTGGACCGGCTGGCCGTGCGCACCTTCGTGCTGCCCTACGATCCGGTGGTTATTCGCGAAGCCATCCTGCGCGAGCATTACCGGGGCGGACAAACCTTCTATGTGTGTCCGCGCATCGAGGATCTGATGGGCCTTGCCGACCGACTGGCCAAGCTGGTGCCCGAGGTCAAGATCACCATGGCCCACGGCCAGATGCCGGCGGCCGAGTTGGAAGAACGGGTGGCGTCGTTTTACGACGGCAAGACCAATGTCCTGCTGTCCACCAATATCATCGAAAGCGGGCTCGATCTGCCCAGCGTCAACACCATCATCATCCATAGGGCGGATCGCTTCGGGCTGGCCCAGCTTTATCAGCTGCGCGGGCGGGTTGGGCGGTCCAAGGTACGCGCCTACGCCTATTTGACCCTGCCGGTCCGCCAGAAACTGACGGTCAACGCCCAAAAGCGCCTGGAAGTCATGCAAACGCTCGACTCATTGGGCGCGGGTTTCTCGCTGGCCAGCCACGATCTGGACATTCGGGGCGCCGGCAACCTGTTGGGCGAGGAACAGTCGGGCCATATCCGCGAGGTCGGCGTCGAACTTTATCAGCAGATGCTGGAAGAAGCCGTGGCCGAAGCCAAGGGCGGCATTGAAGAAGCGGGGGAGCACGAAGCCGACTGGAGCCCGCAGGTCAACCTGGGTACGGCGGTTCTGATCCCCGAGGTTTACGTTGCCGATCTGGGCGTGCGATTGGGGCTGTATCGCCGCATCGCCAGGGTGTCCGACCTCGCCGAGGTCGAAACCTTCGCCGCCGAACTGATCGACCGCTTCGGTTCCCTGCCGCCCGAGGTCGAAAACCTGCTTAAAACCATTTCCATCAAATGTCTGTGCCGGCAGGCCGGTATCGGGAAGGTGGAAGCCGGCCCCAAGGGCGCGGTCATCTCGTTCCGTAACGATACCTTCGCCAACCCCGCCGGGCTGGTGGCCTTTATTTCCAATCAGGTGGGCACCGCCAAACTGCGTCCCGATCACCGGCTGGTCTTCATGCGCCATTGGGAAACCCCGGCGTCACGGCTGACCGGCGTAAATCGCCTGATGACAGAGATGGCAAAGATAGCCACAGTGGCGGGGTAGGCGGTCTTAACCGGGAGGAACACAATGGACTTCAAGATCAGGTTTTGCGGCGCGGCCCGCACGGTTACGGGATCTTGTTATCATGTCGAACTTCCGGGATTTCGCTTTCTGGTCGATTGCGGAATGTTCCAGGGCACGAAGACCGTACGCGAGTTGAACTACGGCGATTTTCCGTTCGATCCGCGCCAGGTCGATGCCGTTTTCCTGACCCACGCCCATATCGATCATTCCGGACTGTTGCCCAAGCTTCGCAAAATGGGCTTCGATGGAACGGTCTTCGCCACCGAGGCGACACGGGATTTGCTCAGTTACATGCTGCCGGATTCCGGCCACATTCAGGAGGCGGAGGTCAAACGCATCAACCGGCGCAACCGCCGCCGCGGCGAACCGATCATTTTTCCCATCTACACCTCCGAGGACGCCCATTATGCCGCCGAGGCCATTTCCGTCGTTCCCATGGAAAAGTGGCTGGATGCCGGGCGCGGCGTCCGCTTTCGCTACTGGAACGCGGGCCATATTCTGGGCTCCGCCTCGGTCGAGTTCGAATTCCCCGAAACCAAGGAAAACGGTGGCGTGCAACGCATTCTGTTCTCCGGCGACGTGGGACCGGACCAGAAGGCCCTGCAATCGGACCCGGACGGCCCGTCGGATCTGGATTTCCTGGTTGTCGAAAGCACCTATGGCGACCGCGACCGCTCGGATTTGTCGGCCGTTGCAAGACGCGGCGCGCTGAAGGCCGAAATCCAGGCGGCGCTGAAGGCCGGGGGCAACATCCTTATTCCCGCCTTTGCCGTGGAGCGAACGCAGGAGCTGCTGTTCGATTTGGGCACCCTGATGGACGAAGGGGAAATCCCGCTGACACCGCTGTTTCTTGACTCGCCGCTGGCCATCCGCGCCACAGAAGTGTTCGAACGCCATCGACACCACATGGAAGGGGTCGCCGGAAACGCCAACCCGTTCCGCCACAAATGCATAACCTTCGTTGAAAAAGCCAAGGAAAGCATCGGGTTGGAGCGTTTCCAATCGGGCGCCATCATCATGGCGGCCAGCGGCATGTGCGACGCGGGCCGTATTCGCCATCACCTCGCCAATAATCTTAGCAATCCGCGCTCAACGGTGCTGTTCGTCGGTTATCAGGCCCCCGGCACGCTGGGAAACCTGCTGGTCGACGGCAAAAAGAAGGTTCGCATCCACGGCGAGGAAATCCAGGTCAACGCGCGCATTCGTTCGGTCGACTTCTATTCGGCCCACGCCGACCGCGAACAATTGGTCGACTGGATCAGGGACCGCTTCCCCATCAAGCGCGGCATCTTCCTGACCCATGGCGAACAATCGGTCATCGAGGCCTTCCGCAGCCGCCTCATCAAGGGGCGCATCAACCCGGAGCTTCTGTTCGTCCCGCAACTGGACGAGGAATTCGAGATCAAACCCGGCCAGCGCCCCACCCGCCGCCTGGAAAGCCCGCGCATCGATGCCCACGGCCTCGACAACTCGCTGATATCCGATTGGCACAACGACTACGCCGGACTGCTTCTGGAAATAGCCAACGACCTGCGCAGCCTGCCCGACGCGGATGCCCGCCGCGGATTGCTAAGCGCCATGCGTAAAACGCTGAAGCAAAACGCGGCGGAGTAGGGGCCGGAAACCGACCCGGCCCGGAGGGGAGGGGAGCGTACCGACTATGCGACCAAGCGGGAGCGCAGCCCAAGTGGCGCTTTGTTTCTGAGATAACTGGTAGCTTAGTGCGTTCCCGACGTAAGGTCGGGGTGCCCGGCGTGGGCCGGGGGTCAGGCCGACGGCGCGGCCGCCGCGTCGATCAGGCGGGCCAGGACTTGGGGTTCGTGGGCTCCTGATATGACCATGGAGCCGCCAAGGACATAAGATGGAACGCTGTTGATGCCGCGGCGGTGGGCGCGGGCGTTTTCCTCGTAGACAAAGCTCACGTCCTCGTCGCTGGACAGATAGTCGCCCAGTTTGTTTTCGTCCAAACCAATATCGACGCCGATTTTTATCAGCACGTCATCGTCCCCGATATCCTTGCCGTTTATGAAATAATTCAGGAACAGGGCTTCAACCACGGCATCGGCCACGGCGTTGGTTTGCCCGTGGTTTTCGGCAAACTGCACCAGACGGTGGGAATTCACGGAATTGGGCGTCTGCCGAATACGATCGAAGGCGAAATCGATTTCAACGGATTGCCCGGCGTCGCCTATGGCGCCATAAATCCGGCGCACTCGCGCCTCGGTTCCGAATTTGCGGACCAGGTAGGTATCGCGCTCCATTCCCTCGCCGGGCATGTCCGGGTTTAACAGAAACGGCCGCCAGCGCGGCGTGATTTCGACGTTCGGGCGAAGAAGCCGCGCGGCTTCGAGGCGCCTTTTGCCGACATAGCACCAAGGACAAATCGTGTCGAATACCACATCAACCCGCACCTGCATTTACTCCAGATTCTGGTATGCCCGCGCGATAAGCGCCGCGGGGTCGTCGTCGGGTTCCATTTCCGTCGCGCCAACGGCGACGGTAATGGCGATGGGGCGATATACGTCATCGATAGCGAAATCCGTGTATCCAAGGATACCGGACACCCGATGCATAACGAACTTACCCTCGGCCAGCGGTGAATCGGGTAACGTAACGCAGAACTCAGCACCGCCGTATCGCGCCGTGAAGTCCTCAAGGCGCACCAGGCGCGAAATCCACTTGGAAACCGTCGCCGTCAGTTTATCGGCCGCGGCGTCGCCGAATTCCTGGCGAACCTCTTCCACGGATTGGTTAATGCTGAAAAATATTACCGTAAGGTGTCGCTGCCATTCGCGGGATTCCTCGGTCAAGACGTCCAGGTGATTGCGCAGGAATTCGTATGAATATGCGCCGGTCAATTCGTCGCGGATCGGGTCTCCCATGGCCGCATCCATGGCGTCTCGAATACGCCACCGAAGACGCTGCCGAGTGCCGAGACTGCTCACAACATAGCGAATTCGCCAGTCCATCCGCTGTTTCGCGTCGAGAACACGGCTGGCGCCATGCGACATCGCATTTGCCGCATCCAGTTCAACACCGGGTTCAACGATCAAAAGGATAGGCAGGTTGAACAGCCGGGGATTGTTTCGCACTTCTTCACAAAATTCGAAAACGTCTTCGGCGGCGTCATCGCGGGAAACGCCCACAACCGCAGCATCGAATTGACCATCGTATAAGGCGTCGCGGGCATTAAACAGTGGCTCGCGCCGGCTCAATAACCCCTCGTCGCCAAACGCCGCCGCAATCTCTTCGGCTGTGCCCTCTTTGGATGAACTGACGACGATCGAAATCGGCCCTTTGTCGATGGATAAGTCGGGGGATTTGGGAAGATCGACGCCGAATTTGCGGGCCAGCGCGGTTCGTCGCCGCAACTCGGCCAACTGCGTGGACAGGCGTAACAATGGATGGAACCGAAGGAATATTTCGTCACCCTGCGGTTCACCTATGTAAACGTCGTCAACCTCGGCGCCCAATGCCTTTTCATATAGCTGATCGGTTTCCTCGCCCGCCCACACCACAATGGGAATGGCCGCACTTTCGGGCTGTTTGCGCAGGGTGTCGATTAAGGAGAAGGTGTCGATATCGGCTGAACCGTGATCGACGATGACCAAATCGGTCCCGCCTTCAAGAGCCTCGCTCAAAACCTGATCGGCCTCGTCGCAGACCAGGGCATTACAGTTGTTCTCGCTCAGTACGTCCGAAAGCCGGTCCGCGCGTTTCGGGTCGGTTCCGGCAATCAGGATGTTTGCCAAGCGGTTCATTTAAGGCCCAACTCCCGAGTTCACCTTGACTGCAAGCTATAAGAGCGTCGCAACAGGGCGCCACGTATTTCGGAAACGATATGGTGTATTATATGGTTTATGCGCACGAAAGCAGCAGCGAAATTCTGTCCCGAGCGTTCTGTCATTATCCGCCGTCTTTGGTGGCGGATGGGGTGGGATTCGAACCCACGAAGAGCTATTCACCCTTGCCGGTTTTCAAGACCGGTGCCTTCAACCGCTCGGCCACCCATCCAACGCGAGCGCATGACTATCACTGTTCGGCCACCTCTCGCAACTCGGATTGCGTCGGAAGATCGGCTCCGCGCCGCGAACAGGTGAGGGAGGCCGCCTCGGCGGCAAAATTCAACAGGGTGCCCAGCGTTTCCCGGTTCAGCGAACGCAGCCCCTGCGACGACAATGCCCCCATTTCATCGAGACCACACAATAGGGCCGCCTGAAAACTATCTCCCGCGCCGACGGCATCAACGACGTCTACAGGAATTGACGGCACCTCCACCGGGCCGTGGCGGCCAAAACCCACGGCGCCGCCGACCCCCTTGGTCACAACCACCAGACCGGCCCCGCGATCCATCCATTGGCGGGCGAAATTGTCCGCTTGCACTCCCGGAAACAACGCCTCGATATCTTCCTCGCTGATCTTGACCAGATCGGCGAAGGGAAGAAGGAAATCCATCCGGGATCGCCAAATGCCGATGTCGGGTTCCACGTTCAGGCGTACATTTGGATCGACCGAAATCAGCCGTTTTCCCGCTTCTTTCTGCGCCAGCGCGGCAAACGCATCTGCACTTGGCGCAGCAACCAGCGAATAGGAGCCGAAATGCAATGCGCCGATATTTTCGCCGATTTCGGGCAAATCGGCGATTTCCACGGATCGATCAGCCGAATCGTGACCATAAAACGCATAGCTGGGCGAACCGTCCGCGCCCAAGCCAACCAAACTAAGGGTGGTCGCGGCGTCCTTTCGGATCAGATACTCCGTCGATACTCCCTCGGTTTCCAATGATCGTACAAGGCGGGCACCCAGAAAATCGTTGGATATTCCGGAAAAGAAGCCGACCTCGCGGCCCAGCCGCGCCAACCCGAGGGCAACGTTGAAGGGAGAGCCGCCGACCCGGGCCGAGAAGCGCATCCCCATTTCTTCATCGGCCTCAAAAAACAGATCGAACAGCGCTTCGCCACAAACGAGAAACCTGGCTTTCTCACGGATCATAGCCATCAACCGTTTCCCAGCGTCAGATCGGCGGGAACGGAATTTTCGGCGACCAGCCGGGCATTGGGCATATCGTTCGACAGCGCGCGATCGCGCGCGGCGGCGTATTCGGCCCCCCGATCCGTCCAACGCCGGATCAGCCGTTCCTCCAGGACATCCGGCTCGACGCGCAAAAATACGGTGAGATCAAATAACGGCCGCAGGACCGGCCACGGTTCCTCATCAAGCAGCAGGTAGTTGCCTTCGGTCACGACAATCCGGTGATGCAGGCTGATAACCCCGGCGTCGATAATGGACGCGCTAGCCGTCCGGTCGTAGACGGGGATGGGAACGTCCCGGCGATGATCGCGAATATCCTTCAAAGTTCGAAAAAAGCCATCCGTATCGAAGGTCGGCGGGGAGCCCTTGCGCGGCAGCAAGTTCCGTTCGATCAGCACTTCATTGGGCAGATGAAAGCCGTCCATGGGGAAAACCACCGATGGCTCCGGGACTTCGCCATCGTTCAGCCGATTGACCAGTTTTTCGGCCAGCGTCGATTTGCCCGACCCCGGCGGCCCGGCTATGGCAACAATCAGCCGATCACGTTTGCGGGCCTCTTGCAAAATACGGTCCGACAGAAGTTCAAGTTCGTTCATCACGTTCCCCGGTCTGAAACGCGGACAATACCATCAAGAGCAGTCGTTTCGTTGATAATTGAGTGAACGCTTGCGTCGGAAAGCCCAAATACGCTATTTCCAAATGTCGGTTTTCCTCAGGTTTGATCTTCGAGGGCGCTTCGTCCGGTCGGATGATGCAAAATTCGGCATTTCCGGGGGGGAGATAATTAAGCTATAAGACTCTAATGAAAAAAACCGACGATCCAATCGGGCCGCATTTGGTCCGGAAAATCGCATAACAAGGGGTAGGATGAATGATTAAAAAGATTATTGCCGCAGCTGCGGCGCTTGCCGTATTCGGCGCCGCAAATGCCGGTGCCGCGGACTTCTACGGTACGCTCAAGAAAATTAAAGATTCCGGAACCATCGTCGTCGGGCACCGTGAATCTTCGGTGCCTTTTGCTTATATCGGCCCCGACAACAAGCCGATCGGCTATTCGATCGATCTGTGCATGAAGATCGTCGATGCGGTGGCCAAGGAAGTCGGCGTTGACAAGCTGAACGTCAAGCTCGTTCCGGTTACGCCGCAGACCCGTATTCCGTTGATCGCCAATGGCAACATCAACATCGAATGCGGCTCGACCACCAACAACCTGACCCGCCAAAAGCAGGTTGACTACGCCCTGACCACCTTCATCACCGGCACCAAAATTCTGGCCAAGAAGACGTCCGGCATCAAGGAAGTCGAAGACCTGGCCGGTAAGGCCATCGCCCTGGCCCAGGGAACGACCAACGAACGCGCCATCAAGAACGCGATCAAGGATCTGGGCATCAAGGACGTCAAGATTCTGAGCGTCAAAGACCATGCCGAAGGCTTCCTGGCGCTGGAAACGGATCGTGTCGACGCCTATTCGACCGACCATATCCTGCTGTTCGGGCTGATTTCCAAGGCCAAGAAACCTGCCGACTACGAAGTCGTCGGTCGTTTCGTTTCGTTCGATCCCTATGCGCTGATGCTGCCGCGCGATGATTCGGCCATGCGTCTGGTCGCCAATCGCACGCTCGCCGGTCTTTTCCGCTCGGGCGAAATTCTCGACATCTACAACAAGTGGTTCATGAAGCCGATCCCCGGTGGGAAAGCGCTGAATGTGCCCGCTGGCGATACGCTTGAAACCAACTTCGCGGTTCAGGCGTTCCCCAAGTAAACGGTTGAAAACTGGGCCGGGAAGAGAAGTTTCTTCCCGGCCTTTCTCTTTCTAACCTATCGGAAAAATACGAATGAATTATAACTGGAACTGGGGCATCCTGTTTGAGGAGCCCTATTTCGATTGGCTGGTTTCAGGCGTCGAGTGGACGCTGTTTGTCTCCGCCGTCGCCTGGATTATTGCGTTTTCGCTGGGCTCAATCGTCGGCGTGGCGCGAACGGTCGATTCCGTTCCCATTCGCGCCGTCGCCACCGCCTACGTCGAATTATTCCGCAATATCCCGCTTATCGTTCAGATGTTTCTCTGGTTTTACGTGGTTCCGGAAATGGTGCCCGACGATTGGGGCCGCTGGATGAAGCGCGATATGCCGTTTCCCGAAGCAACCAGCGCCATTTTCTGCCTTGGCACCTATACGGCGTCGCGTGTCGCCGAACAGGTGAGGGCGGGCATCGAGTCCATTCCCGTGGGACAACGCGCCGCAGGGCTGGCCATGGGGCTGACGACGGTCCAGGTCTATCGCTACCTGTTGGTTCCCGTCGGTTACCGCATTATCGTGCCGCCGCTGACCAGCGAATTTCTGACGATCTTCAAGAATTCGTCGCTGGCCCTGACCATCGGTGTGGCTGAACTTTTGTATCAGGCACGCCAGATCGAGAACTACACCTTCCAGGGATTTGAAGCCTTTACCTCGGTTACGCTGATCTACCTTGTGCTGACGATGATCGTCGTCGCCCTCATGGTTAGCGTCGAGGAAAAGACCAAGATCCCCGGCTACGGCATCCAGAAGGATAAATGATCATGCTGGGAGATTTTGATTTTGGCGTGATCGTCACCGCGTTGCCCTATCTTTGGGATGGGATGCAACTTAGCCTGCTGCTGACCGGCCTTGCCGCGGTGGGAAGTATTTTTCTGGGGACCCTGCTGGCGCTAATGCGCCTATCAAGCATCCGCCTTTTCCAGTGGATCGGCGCAATATGGGTCAACTTCTTCAGATCCTTGCCGCTGCTGTTGGTGATCTTCTGGTTTTATTTCCTGGTTCCGTTGATCGTTCAGGGACAGGTCGATGCCTTTGAATCGGCGCTGATCGGGTTCGTGCTGTTCGAGGCCGCATATTTCTGCGAAATCATGCGTTCGGGCATCCAGAGCATCTCGCGGGGCCAAGCCTGGTCCGGTTATGCGCTGGGACTGAAATATTCCCAGACCATGCGCTACGTGGTTCTGCCCCAGGCCTTCCGCAACATGCTGCCGATCCTGCTGACGCAGACCATCATCCTGTTTCAGGATACGTCGCTGGTTTTCGTCGTTGGTCTGGCTGATTTCATGACCTCGGCTGTCACAGTAGCGCAGCGCGATTCGCGGCTGGTCGAACTCTATGTCTTCGCCGCTCTCGTTTATTTCGTCATGTGTTATTTCGCGTCACTTTCCGTGAAAATCCTGCAAAAGAAGATGCACAAATGATCGAATTCAAAAACGTCAATAAATGGTACGGAACCTTTCAGGTTCTCAAGGAATGCACCAGCAGCGTCAAAAAGGGCGAGGTGGTCGTTATCTGCGGGCCGTCGGGGTCAGGGAAAAGCACGCTGATCAAATGCGTGAACGGGCTGGAGCCCTTCCAGGAGGGTGAAATTTCCGTTGACGGGGTTTCGGTTGGGGCGAAAGAGACAAACCTGCCGAAATTGCGCTCGCAAATCGGAATGGTCTTTCAAAACTTCGAACTGTTCCCACATAAGACGGCGATGCAAAATATTTGTCTGGCCCAGATCAAGGTTCTCGGGCGATCCGAGGACGAAGCCAATACCCGCGGCCAGGAATTGCTGGACCGCGTCGGCCTTGGCGATCTTGGGTATAAGTATCCGAGCCAGTTGTCGGGCGGGCAGCAGCAACGCGTGGCCATCGCGCGGGGGTTGGCGATGGACCCCATCGCCATGCTGTTCGACGAACCGACTTCCGCGCTGGACCCGGAAATGATCAACGAAGTTCTCGACGTCATGCAGCAACTTGCGAAGTCGGGTATGACCATGATGGTCGTCACCCACGAAATGGGATTTGCGCGGCGCGTTGCCGATCGCGTGATTTTCATGGACGAAGGGGAAATCGTCGAAGATGCAACGACCGACGACTTCTTCGGAAAACCGCACAGCGACCGCGCGCAGTTGTTCCTGTCGAAGATTTTGGAACATTAGAGAAAGGATCGCCGAATGGAATACCGTCGATTGGGAAAATCGGGACTGAAGGTCAGCACGCTTTCATTCGGTTCATGGGTTACATTCGGCTATCAGGTTGATGTTCGCGACGCGGCCGCCATGCTCAAGGTCGCCTATGACGGCGGCGTCAATTTTTTCGACAACGCCGAAGCCTACGCCAAGGGCCGGTCCGAAACGATCATGGGCAAGGCCCTGAAAAACCTGGGCTGGCGGCGCGATAGCTACTGCGTTTCCAGCAAGGTCATGTTCGGCTCAGTCGATGATCCGGCGCCGACCCAGCGCGGCTTGTCCGCCAAACATGTGTTCGAGGCCTGCCATCAGGCGCTGGAGCGCCTGCAGGTCGATTATCTGGACCTTTTCTTCTGCCACCGGCCGGACCCGGAAGTCCCCATCGAAGAAACCGTGCGGACCATGCACAACCTGATCGCCCAGGGCAAAGTGCTGTACTGGGGAACCTCGGAATGGTCGGCGGACGATATCTTCGAAGCGCACCGCATTGCCCGCGAATGCAATCTTACGCCACCGACCATGGAGCAGCCCCAGTACAACATGTTCGAGCGCGCCAGGTTCGAGACGGAATACGCGCCGCTGTACGATGGACCGGGCCTGGGAACGACCATCTGGTCGCCGCTCTATTCGGGACTGCTGACCGGAAAATACAACGACGGAATTCCCGATGGATCGCGCATCACCGTTGACAATTACAAATGGCTCAAGGACCGGGTCGTCGGCGACGACGACAAGATTGGGAAAGTCCGCCAACTTACCGATCTGGCGGCGGAAATCGGAACAACGACAGCCCTTATGGCCATCGCATGGTGCGCGAAAAACCCGAATGTCAGCACCGTTATTCTCGGCGCGTCGCGGGTCGAACAGCTTCACGAAAATCTGCGAGCCATGGATGTTGTCGAACTATTGACCCCGGATGTGATGTCTCGAATTGAGGAAATTCTTCAGAACGCTCCTTAGCGATAAGCCGTATTTGCGCTGTTGCAATTTATTCGTTCTTGGCGAAAACCAAATTTTCGCTATAATATTTTGATAAGCCCGATCGTGGTTTTTCGCGTATTTCGGGTGCGGGACGTGCGGAAGATGCGCTCCTGATATAAATGCCTTTGCCCCGCTCGCTCTTGGGGGAGTGGCGACCGGGCAGAGTCTTTGGAGGGGTGAATCCGCGCGGATGCAATTGCAATCCGTGGGGTGTTAACTATGGAGCTTGCTCCGGGTCGCAGGGTTCTGGTTATTGACGACGACCGCGATTTTGCCGAGGCCATGGCCGATGCATTAGGTTCGCGCGGTCATACCGTGGAATTGGCACACAGCGCCAATGCCGCGCTTTCCGTTATTGACAGATTCCGCCCCGCCGCAGCGCTGGTTGAAGTGCGGCTGGGCGAGATATCGGGAACGAAACTGATCCCCGAAATCAAGGCCCGCATTCCCGACGCAGTATGTGTCATCGTTACAGCACACCCGGATATCGAAACGGCGATCGACGCGGTACGCTTCCGCGCCAACGACTACCTGCAAAAGCCCATTTCTCCCGATGAACTCTGCGATATCATCGATCATTATCTGGATCGTACCGAAGCCGGGACCGGAATGGAACGCGCCAAACCTCTTCGAGAAACCGGTGCCGACCACCCGCGGGACAATTCCTTCGGCCGCCTGCTTGTGCATCGTTTTTCCCATTTGTTTTTCGACCCGATGATGGCTCCGGACAAACGCGGCCCGGTTCCACGGCGTGTTCTTCCCGGTTTTTTCGCCGCCGTCGAAATGATGCTGGGCGCCGAACGCGTCGAGAAAAATCAGCAAATATGCCGTGACGTCGTTGCCGAGCTCAGCCAGCATCAAGCCGTGAGCGGCGAAAGGGCTTGGGAAGCCTTTTATGCACACGAAAAGGTGAATGAAATCGCGGTGGAAACCGAGATGCTGATGGCCGCTCATTTCAAGAACTTTGACCGGCGCGCCGAATGGTTTACCAACGTGATCCTCAATAACGGCCCGTCGGCAAGCGATCCGACGGATGAGCAAAAAACAAGTTGGCCGCCATCGGAAAAAGCCGTGATGATGATGCTGTCGGCTCTGTTCTCCGATCTTCGTTCGGAAATGTCCGACGACAGGAGACAACGCCGGATCGCGCAAAAGTTCGGCGAGCGGGAATCACGGTTGTTTGCCCACGTTGTCGACGAAGCCCAACGGCGAAGCAAAACCGGTTAATCAGCCTGATCTCCCAAAGTGCTTGACCGCATGCCGCGTTTTGTCAATGTTCTCTCACAAAATCCCAGGATGTCAGCAGGAGACAAAACGTGACGACCTTTATTGCCGATGGCGCACCGGACCGGGTGATTACACGCCAGGAAAAAGAAGCACATCTTCGTTCATTTTTGGACAAACTTGGCTATTCGCCGCGCCGCGTTTTGTTGTTGCCGCCGGATCACACGCGGTTTTATTCCGAGGCCGGGTCCATTACCGCCTACCTTTACCAGGTACTGGCGCCGGTGACGGATGTCGTTCATGTGATGCCCGCGCTGGGCACCCATACCCCCATGGTTGAGGACCAGATCCGCGCCATGTTCGGCCCCGACATCCCGTTGGAAAACTTCCTGGTTCATGACTGGCGCGACGGCGTCAAAACCGTCGGCGTTATACCGTCCGAATTCGTTGCCGAACAGTCCGGCGGCAAGCTGGACTATGAAATAGCGGTGCAGATCAACAAGGCCGTCACCGATGGCGGATACGACCTGATCCTCTCGATCGGGCAGATTGTCCCCCACGAAGTGGCCGGCATGGCCAATTACACCAAGAACGTCTGCATCGGCGTCGGCGGGGCCGACATGATCAATCGCAGCCACTACCTGGGCGCGGTGGCCGACATGGAAAAACTGATGGGCCGGACCGACACGCCGGTGCGCGCGCTTCTGAACTATGGGTTCGATAATTTCCTCGCTGACCTGCCCATTCAGTTCATTTCCACCGTCATCGGCAACAGCCCCGAAGGCCTCGTTCTTCGCGGCCTTTATGCGGGCAGGGAGGATTCCTACCGTCAGGCCGCCGAGCTTAGCCGCGCCGTTAACCTGGATATGCTGGACACGCCCATCAAGAAGGCGGTGGTTTACCTTGTACCCCACGAATTCAAGAGCACCTGGCTTGGCAACAAGGCGGTCTACCGTACCCGCATGGCCATCGCCGATGACGGTGATTTAATTATTCTGGCCCCCGCCGTGCGGGAATTCGGCGAGGATAAGGGGATCGACACGCTTATTCGCAAATACGGCTATTTCGGAACGCCGCACACGTTGAAGGCGGTTGAGGACAACGAAGATCTGGCCGGCAACCTGTCTGCCGCCGCACACTTGATCCACGGGGCCTCGGAAGGGCGTTTTCGCATCACCTACTGCACGCGGCCCGAAAACCTCTCGCGTGAAGAGGTCGAAGGCGTCGGATTCTTGTGGGCGGATTACGATGAAATGGCTGCCAAGTATAACCCCGACACCCTTGCCGACGGCGCGAACACCATCGACGGGGAAGAAATTTTCTATATCAGCAACCCGGCCCTTGGGCTGTGGGCCCTGAAGAAATCGTTTGAAGAATAAGAAAATCATTTGAGGAACAAGGAAGGAAGACCGCGAATGTCCAAGTTGCACCCGGATGGCTTGCTCCAGTTACGCACGGCCGTAGAAGTTCCCGCATATAACCGCACGAAAATCGGCGTCGGCATCGTTCATTTGGGTGTTGGTGCGTTCCATCGCGCCCATCAGGAAGTCTATACGGACACGGTTTTGGCCGGTGGCTCCACCGAATGGGGGATTTGCGGCGTTGATCTGATGGGGCCCGAGGTGCGCGACAAGCTGGCGCCGCAGGAATATCTCTACACCGTGGCTACCCAGAGCCTTAAAGGCCAGTCCCTGCGGGTTGTTGGCGCCATGCAAGAAATGCTGGTCGGCCCCGAAGACCCCGAAGCACTGCTGGTTCGCATGTGTGATCCCGCCATCCGCATCGTTTCGATCACCGCGACCGAAAAGGGCTATTGCCACGATCCGGCCAGCGGCAAACTCAATTTCGATCACCCCGGAATTAAGGCCGACCTGGCAACGCCGGACCGACCGACAACGGTTGTCGGTTACGTTGCAACGGCATTGCGCCGCCGCCGCGACGCCGGAACGCAGCCGTTCACGGTCATGTCGTGCGACAACCTGTTTCAGAACGGCAAGATCGCGCGCATGGCGGTCATTAGCCTTGCCGAAGCGCTGGATGCCAAATTCGGCAAATGGGTTTCCGACAACGTGGCCTTCCCGTGCACCATGGTCGACCGCATTACTCCGACGACGACGCCCGACGATATTGCGCGAGTGGAAGCGGATTTGGGTGCTGCCGATGCCTGGCCTGTGGTTTGCGAACCCTTCATGCAGTGGGTGATCGAGGACAACTTCCCGACCGGCAGGCCGGCCTGGGAAGACGCGGGCGCTGAGATTGTGGCCGATGTCGAGCCCTTCGAATATATGAAGCTGCGCCATCTCAACGGCAGCCATTCTGCGTTATCGTATCTGGGATCGCTGGCCGGCTATGAAACCATCGCGGCGTGCATGGAAGACGAAGCCTACGTGAAGTTCATGCGCACCATGATGGACGAGGAGATCACGCCCACGCTCGACATGCCCGAAGGAGTGGACGTCGAGGCCTATAAGGACAGTCTGGTTGAACGCTTCACCAACCCGGCCATCAAGCACCGCACCGCACAGATCGCCATGGACGGCTCGCAGAAATTGCCCAACCGCATTTGCGGCCCGGTGCGCGAACGGCTGGCTGAGGGGCGCAGCATAAGCCATCTGGCGCTTGTGGTGGCGGCCTGGATGCGCTTCGTCACCGGCGTTGATGAAAACGGAAAATCTTTTGATGTGGCCGATCCCATTGCCGCGCAGCTAAAGAAAATCGCGGACAAGGCTGGCAATGACCCGGCTGCCCTGGTGAAGGGTTATCTGGCCGTTTCCGAGGTGTTTGGCGACGACCTCAGGAAAGCCTGGCCCTTTGTCGACGCGGTCACCGTCTGGCTTAATCTTCTCTATGCCAAGGGGGCAGCGGCAGCGGTGGCCGAACGGTATGGTTGACGGGTGATGCAGATCGTCTTCTTTGGCGCAAACGGAGCCATGCAAAGCCGTGACAGCGGCAATACATGCTTTGTTTTGCGCCTGGAAGGCGGAAACGTTCTGGTCGATGCATCGGGCGATCCGGTCATGCGCCTTTTGCGGGCCGGGATATCGCTTGCCGATTTAGGCGCCATTATCCTCACCCACCGGCACACCGATCACATCTACGCGCTGCCCAGCATCTTTCACAACATGCGATTGCTGCGCCGGCAAAAACCCCTGGTGATCGCCAGCAACCAGCCGACCCTTGACTTCGCGCGCTCGCTGCTGGGCGTGTTCAATCATCTGGACCGCGACGATCTTTGCGCCGTTCACTGGCTAGCGGTGGAGGAGGGGACAGAACTGTACCTGGCCGGTGGCGAATTTCGCATCTTCTCGACACCGCATTCGGTGCCCTGTTGCGGGTTTGTCTGTGAAAACAACCTCGTCTACGGCGCCGACGGCGCACCGAACCCGGCCATCGAAAGGTTTGCCCCGGACGCGCCGGTTCTTGTCCACGAAGCCTCGGGCCTTCATGCGGATGCCGCCGAACTGAACGCACAGGGGCATTCAAGCGCCTGGCAGGCTGGTGAAACCGCACGCAAGATCAGCGCCCGAAAACTGTTCGTCTGCGGCCTGCGCGCCGAAACGCCGAACGACGTTGCCGCCGTCTGCCGAGAAGCAGGCGAGGCTTTCGGAAAACCTGCACAATTCCCGCAAACCGACCGCGCTTACGAAATCTAAAAGGCCGCGCGCTAGAAAGGAC
>JADHSV010000050.1 GCA_016776725.1 Rhodospirillales bacterium | reverse complement strand
GCGGTCGTCGCTTTTCGTTCGCTGCTCTCGTGGTTGTCGGGGATGGCCGCGGCCGGGTTGGTTTCGGTACGGGCAAGGCGCGCGAAGTGCCTGAGGCAATTCGCAAGGCGACCGAGTCGGCAAAACGCGAAATGATCCGCGTTCCCCTGCGTGAAGGTCGTACGCTGCATCACGATGTTGCCGGGCGTTTCGGCGCCGGGCGGGTGATTGTCCGCGCAGCACCTCCGGGCACCGGCATCATTTGCGGTGGTCCCATGCGCGCCGTATTCGAGACCATGGGCGTGCAGGATGTGGTCGCTAAGTCGATCGGTTCGGCCAATCCGCACAACATGATCAAGGCGACGTTTGAAGCCCTTACCAGTTGCATGTCTCCGCGCGGCGTTGCTGCCAAGCGTGGCATCAAGGTCGGTGAGATCGTATCTCGTCGCAGCGGCAGTGCAGCCGCTGCCAGTGGGGAGTAACGCTGATGGCGGATAAGAAAAAGCCGACCCTGAAGGTCACTCAGATCGGAAGCCCGATTGGTCGTCGTAAGGACCAGCGGCAAACCTTGATCGGCCTGGGGCTCAATAAAATGCACAAGACGCGGGAACTTGAAGATACCCCGTCGGTGCGCGGGATGATCGACAAGGTCAAACACTTGGTCCGGGTTGGGGACGCGGTCTAGGGCCCGTTTCTGGATCAGGGGAAAAAGGATAACGCGACAATGAGACTCAATGAGCTTCGTGATAATCCCGGCGCCCGCAAAGCACGCAAACGCGTGGGGCGCGGTATTGGTTCGGGCACAGGCAAAACGGCGGGCAAGGGCCAGAAGGGACAGAAGTCGCGTAGCGGCGTGTCGCTTCTTGGTTTCGAGGGCGGCCAGATGCCGCTTTACCGGCGCCTTCCCAAGCGTGGCTTCAAGAACCATTTCCGCAAGGAATTTCTTGTCGTCAACCTGGGTGGCCTGCAAAAGGCGATCGACGCAGGCAAGCTGGACAGCAAGAAGACGGTTGACGAAGACGCCCTTCGCGCCGCCGGTCTGGTCAGCAAGACCCGGGACGGCATTCGCCTGCTTGCCAAAGGCGAGCTGAAGGCCAAATTGACGATTGAAGTGGACGGTGCTTCCAAAACGGCCATCGGGGCCGTTGAGAAAACCGGCGGGAAGGTCGTTCTTCGCGCCCCTGCCGCTCCTGCTTCTGAAGAAAAGGCCGACGCCCAGGCTTAAGCCTGGCCAGGGACTGAAAATATGACATCTGCTGCCGAGCAACTTGCCGCCAACATCAACTTCGGGGCCTTCTCCAAGGCCACTGAATTGAAGAAGCGTATCTGGTTCACACTGGGTGCGCTGGTGGTGTATCGGCTGGGCACATATATCCCGTTGCCCGGTATCGATTCGGCGGTGTTGGCGGATATTTTCTCCAGGCAGGCGGGCGGCATCCTGGGCATGTTCGACATGTTCGCCGGTGGCGCGCTAAGTCGTATGACCATCTTCGCCCTTAACATCATGCCCTATATTTCGGCATCGATCATCATGCAGCTTCTGACGGCGGTTTCGCCGCAGATGGAAGCGCTGAAAAAAGAGGGCGAGTCGGGCCGAAAGAAGATCAACCAGTACACCCGCTACGGCACGGTGCTGATTTGCGCCTTGCAGGGGTACGGCATTTCCGTGGGTCTGGAAGGCATGTCTTCCAGCGCCGGCGGCGCGGTTCTCGATCCCGGCGCGTTCTTCCGTTTCACCACGGTCACCACGCTGATCGGCGGCACCATGTTCCTGATGTGGCTGGGCGAACAGATCACCCAGCGCGGTGTCGGCAACGGAATTTCGCTTATCATCTTTGCCGGTATCGTCGCCAACCTGCCGCAGGCTCTGGTCGGCACCCTGGAAATGGGCCGCACGGGCGCGCTGTCGACCCTGTTCATCATCATCCTGTTGGCCATGGCGGTCGGTGTGATCGCGCTGATTATCTTTGTCGAGCGCGCGCAGCGGCGAATTGTGGTTCAGTATCCCAAGCGCCAGGTCGGCAACCGTATGACCGGTGGCGAAAGCTCGCACCTGCCGTTGAAGCTCAATACGGCCGGCGTTATCCCGCCGATTTTCGCCAGCTCGATCCTGTTGATGCCCATGACCATGATTGGGTTTGCAGCCGGAACCGGCCCCGATTGGCTGACCGACATCGCCGCTTATCTGGGCCGTGGCCAACCGCTTTACCTGTTGATGTACATCACGTTCATCGCCTTTTTTGCGTTCTTCTATACGGCCGTCGTCTTTAATCCTTCCGACACGGCGGAGAACCTGAAGAAGTACGGCGGGTTCGTGCCGGGTATTCGTCCGGGCAAAAACACCGCGGAATTCCTTGATAAGGTCCTGACCCGGCTGACCGTTGTCGGCGCCACATATCTGGTTTGTGTTTGCCTGCTGCCGGAAATTCTTATTTCGCGCTTTTCCGTGCCGTTCTACTTTGGCGGAACCAGCCTGCTGATCGTCGTGACGGTGACGCTGGATACGGTAGCGCAAATTCAATCGCATCTGTTGGCCCACCAGTACGAGGGGCTGATCAAAAAATCAAAGTTGCGGGGGAGACGCGGATGAACCTGATATTGCTTGGCGCCCCGGGCGCCGGAAAAGGAACGCAGGCCAAACGGCTGGAAGAGGCGTTCTCGATTATTCAGCTTTCCACCGGCGATATGCTGCGGGCCGAAGTGGCGTCGGGCAGCGATCTGGGCGCGGAAGCCAAGAAGATCATGGAAGCGGGCGCCCTGGTGCCGGACGAGTTGATTATCGGAATGATCTCCAAGCGGATCGATCAGGACGATTGCAAGGATGGTTTCATCCTTGACGGTTTCCCGCGCACGACGCCGCAGGCCGAAGCCCTGGGCGAAATGCTCGAAGAAAAGAACCTGACCCTGGATCACGTGCTGGAAATTCGCACCGACGACGATGCGATGGTGGCACGGATCACCGGGCGTTACACCTGTGCCAAGTGTGGCGCTGGTTACCATGACGAATTTCAAAAGCCTGCCGTAGAAGGCGTTTGCGACAAGTGCGGTGGAAAAGAGTTTTCACGGCGCGCGGATGACAACGAAGAGACCGTTCGCTCGCGGCTAAAGGCTTATCACGACCAAACATCACCCATCATCGCCTTCTATGGCGACAAGGGTGTTTGCAAGGCGGTGGACGGAATGGCGTCCATCGATGATGTAACGAAACAGTTGAAGGAGGCCATCGGCGGCTAGCGCGTGTTGACTTAGGGAGCACACTCCCTATAATCGCGCGCTTCTGAAATCCGATGAACCTCTTATCCGTTTAAAAACAAAGTGTAAGGAGTACCCACTTTGGCGCGAATTGCTGGCGTGAACATTCCGACCCAAAAAAGGGTCGCGATCGCCCTGACATATATCCACGGAATCGGGCGGACCAAGGCGCGGGAAATCTGCGAGGGGGTCGGCATTCCGATGGAACGGCGTGTAAATGATTTGACCGATGACGAAACGGTCCGAATCCGAGAGGCCATCGACAAGGACTTTACCGTCGAAGGTGATTTGCGGCGCGAGATTTCCATGAACATCAAGCGTCTCATGGATCTTGGCTGCTATCGCGGACTGAGGCATCGACGCGGACTGCCCGTTCATGGGCAACGGACGCATACCAATGCGCGGACCCGAAAAGGCCCGGCCCGTCCGATCGCGGGTAAGAAGAAAGCTGTTAAGTAAGGGAACGATTGGTTATGGCGAAGGCATCAACTCAGCGTCCGCGCCGCCGCGAGCGGAAGAATATTGCATCCGGGGTCGCGCATGTGAACGCGACCTTCAACAATACGATGATTACGATTACCGATGTTCAGGGCAATGCGATTTCCTGGTCTTCGGCAGGAAGCCAAGGTTTCCGGGGGTCCCGGAAATCGACGCCTTATGCCGCACAGATCGCCGCGGAAGATGCGGGTCGCAAGGCAATGGACCACGGAATGAAAACCATCGAGGTCGAGGTGAAGGGACCAGGGTCGGGACGCGAATCCGCTTTGCGGGCGTTGCAGACCGTTGGTTTTACGATCACCGCGATTCGCGACGTTACCCCCATCCCGCATAACGGCTGTCGGCCGCGCAAGCGTCGCCGGGTATAACAGCCCTACGCGGAATGGATAATCAGGCGCCTCGGCGATAAATGGGTCGCCGGGTGCAGGCGGAAGGGGCTCCGAATTGTCGGGGCCTTCGGCTCGCGCACCAAGCATGAGGTCACGCCCGTGATTCAAAAGAATTGGCAAGAATTGATTAAGCCCACGAAAATCGACGTGGTGCCAGGTAACAACCCCGAGATTACCGCGACGCTGGTGGCGGAGCCGCTGGAGCGTGGATTCGGATTAACGCTGGGCAACTCGCTCAGGCGTATTTTGCTGTCGTCGCTGCAGGGTGCGGCGATTACGGCAATTCAGATTGACGGCGTACTGCACGAGTTTTCGTCGGTGCCGGGTGTTCGTGAGGACGTTACCGATATCGTTCTCAACATCAAAACCGTTGCCTTGCGCATGAATGGCGAAGGACCGCGTCGTATGGTTCTGAAGGCTTCAAAGCCGGGCGAAGTTACGGCGGGAATGATCGAAACCGGTCACGACATTGAAGTCATGAACCCCGACCTGGTGCTGTGCACCCTGGCCGAGGGCGCGGACCTGTCGATGGAACTGACGGTCAATTCGGGCAAGGGTTACGTCCCTGCTACGCAGAACCGCCCCGAAGATCCGCCCATCGGTCTGATCCCGGTGGACGCCATCTTCTCGCCGGTCCGCAAGGTCACCTACAAGGTGGACGATGCCCGTGTCGGACAGGTGACGGACTACGACAGGCTGTCGATGGATATCGCGACCAACGGCGCGGTGACGCCCGAAGATGCGGTTGCCCTGGCGGCGCGCATTCTTCAGGATCAGCTTCAGCGGTTCATCAACTTTGAAGAACCCGAAGCGGCCATCGAAGCCGAACGCCGCGATGACCTGCCGTTCAACAAGAACCTTCTGCGTAAGGTGGAAGAGCTCGAGTTGTCGGTTCGTTCGGCCAACTGCCTGAAGAACGACAACATTATTTACATCGGCGATCTCGTCCAGAAGACCGAAGCCGAAATGCTTCGGACGCCCAACTTCGGACGTAAGTCCCTGAACGAGATCAAGGAAGTGCTGGCTCAGATGGGTCTGCACCTGGGAATGGATATTCCGGCTTGGCCGCCTGAGAACATTGAAGACCTGGCCAAGAAACTGGAAGACCCGTTCTGAGCAAGCCTGTTTTGAGTAAGAATTGCCGACCCGTTTGGCGGGTTTTCGGCGTAGACTAGGGAGATTCGTTATGCGTCACCGCATGAGTGGCCGCAAGCTGAACCGGACCAGCACCCATCGAAGTGCAATGTTTTCCAACATGGCGGTTTCGCTCCTCACCCACGAACAAATTGAGACAACCTTGCCTAAGGCCAAGGAACTCAGGCGCGTTGCCGACAAAATGGTAACGCTTGGGAAGCGCGGCAATCTTCATGCCCGCCGTCAGGCGCTTTCATACCTGCAGGACGAGACCGCGGTGCAAAAACTGTTCGGCGCGTTGGCCGATCGGTACAAGGAACGCCCCGGCGGATATACCCGCGTGATGAAGGCCGGTTTCCGTTATGGCGACGCTGCTCCCATGGCGATTATCGAGCTTGTGGATCGCGATCCCGAAGCGAAGGGTGCCGCCGACAAGGCGCGCGTCATCGCCGAAGCCGAAGCCGCCGAGGCCGCCGAAGCCGAATAACATCGGCACAGCCCGGCTCGGGCGCATTGATTTCAAAAGGCAGCCCCCAGCGGCTGCCTTTTGTTCGTTAGGGTGGTAAACTCAGCCCATGCACAGGGGCAAGGGGTCGATGATGACCAGACGTTATGGGATTTTCGGGTGGGTCGCGGCCGCGATTCTGGTGGCATTAATTTCCTCGACGGCTTCGCTTCGGGCCGCCGAAAAGGCCACACCGACGACGGCTGCGGAAATACAGCTTTCGTTTGCCCCGCTCGTCAAGGCGGCGGCTCCGGCGGTGGTCAACATTTATACCCGCAAGGTGGTGCGCACCCGCCAGTCTTCCCCATTGTTCAATGACCCGTTCTTCCGCCGGTTTTTCGGCAGGGGGTTTGGATTTGATACGGGTCGTACCCGTGAGAAGGTTCAAAACTCGCTGGGCTCGGGTGTGATCGTCGATGAAAAGGGCGTCATCGTCACCAATCATCATGTGGTCGAAGGGGCCGACGAGATTACCGTCGTGCTGGCCGACAGGCGCGAATTTGACGCTAGCCTCGTGGGTAGTGACGAACGATCGGATCTGGCGGTTCTTCAGGTGGAAACCGACGGCGAAAAACTGCCGTTCCTGAAGTTCCGCGATTCGGACGAGCTTGAAGTCGGTGATCTGGTGCTGGCCATCGGCAATCCCTTTGGGGTTGGCCAGACGGTCACCAGCGGCATCGTGTCGGCAATGGCGCGCACCCGGGTGGGGGTTTCCGACCTTAGTTCCTTTATTCAGACCGACGCGGCCATCAATCCAGGTAACTCAGGCGGCGCGTTGATTACGATGGACGGATTCCTGGTCGGCATCAACACGGCCATCTTTTCCAAAAGCGGCGGATCGCACGGCATTGGTTTTGCCATTCCCGGAAACATGGCCCGTTCGGTGCTGGCGGGATTGACCGGAGAAGGCGGTCTGGTGCGCCCCTGGCTCGGCGCCTGGGGCCAACCGGTTTCGTCGGATATTGCGGCGTCGCTGGGTATGTCCCGCCCGGTCGGTGTTCTGGTGAACAACATCTACCCGAATGGTCCGGCGCAAGGTGCAGGCCTAAAGCTGGGCGACGTGATCGTCGCCGTGGGCGGGAAAAGCGTGGTTGATCCGCAGGCCCTGCGTTATCGCATCGCGACGCTGGCGGTTGGCCAATCGGTTGATCTTTCGGTGTGGCGACGGGGCCGCGAAACGACACTGAAACTGGGCCTGACCGCACCACGGGAAAACCCGCCGCGCGAATTGACCGAACTGACCGGTCGTCATCCGCTGTTGGGCGCAAGTATCGTAAATATGTCGCCCGCACTGGCCGAGGAACTGGGGATCGATCCGGTTACGCCGGGCGTGTTTGTTCTGCAAATCCGGCGCGGCGGTTCAGCCAATAGGCTGGGGTTCCGGCCCGGTGATCGCATCGTAGCCATTAACGATGAAAACGTGGGTTCCGTCAGTCAGCTCAAGGTCATCCTTGCCAAACCGGCCCAGCGCTGGAGGGTTACGCTGGAGCGCAACGGAAAAACCCTGAACTGGGTGATCGAAGCGTGACAACTCTTTTTGAATCGCAAGCCCCCCGCCCGCTGGCCGACCGATTGCGTCCGGCCTCGCTGGACCATGTGGTCGGTCAGGATCATTTGATCCGGGCCGACGGGCCGGTCGGACGCATGATCGGCCTGGGACGGCTTTCATCGATTATCCTTTGGGGGCCGCCGGGCACCGGCAAAACCACGATTGCGCGGCTTCTGGCGGAAAAGATCGATCTGTATTTTGAGCCCCTGTCGGCGGTTTTTTCGGGCGTGGCCGATTTGCGCAAGGTGTTCGAGGCGGCGCGCTTGCGGCGTGAAGCGGGGCAGGGCACGTTGTTGTTCATTGATGAAATTCATCGCTTCAACCGCGCCCAGCAAGACGGCTTTCTGCCCTATGTCGAGGACGGCACGGTCATTCTGGTGGGCGCGACCACGGAAAATCCGTCGTTCGAGTTGAATGCGCCGTTGTTGTCGCGCTGTCAGGTCATGGTTCTCAACCGGCTGGACGACGAAGCCATGGAAGGGCTGCTGGCCCGCGCCGAGGAACACGAGGGCCGGGCCTTTCCCATCGATGGCGAGGCGCGTGAAAACCTGCGCCGCATGGCCGACGGTGATGGGCGCTATCTTTTGAACATGGCCGAGGCACTTTTTAACCTTCCGCCCGAACCGGTTCTGGATTCGGCGGCCATGTCCGATGTGGTGCAACGCCGCCTACCGCTGTATGACAAGCATCAGGACGGCCACTTCAATTTAATCAGCGCCCTGCACAAAAGCCTGCGCGGTTCCGACACCAACGCCGCCCTTTACTGGTTTGCGCGCATGATCGTGGGCGGTGAGGACCCGCGTTATATTGCACGGCGGTTGACGCGTTTTGCGGTGGAGGATATCGGTCTGGCCGATCCCAACGCGCTGGTTCAGGCCATCGCGGCGTGGGAGGCCTATGAACGGCTGGGCTCGCCCGAAGGGGACCTGGCGCTGGTTCAACTGGTCATTTATCTGGGTAGCGCCCCCAAATCCAACGCCGCCTACATGGCCCATAAATCGGCCGCCAAGGCGGCGCGTAACACCGGTTCCCTGACGCCGCCCATGCACATCTTGAATGCGCCCACCAATATGATGAAGGATCTGGGTTACGGCGCGGGCTATGTCTATGACCACGACACCGAAGAGGGTTTTTCTGGGCAGGACTACTTCCCCGAAGGCATGCGCCGGCAGGATTTCTACCGGCCCGGCGACAAGGGTTTCGAGCGCGAAATCGCCAAACGGCTGGAATACTGGAGCAAGCTGCGCCGCGATGGATAACGCGTTGGGGCTTGATACAATCACCGCCCTCGGATAGGGTGCGCCCGCTTTTCGCGGCTACAGGAATGCAAATATGTCGGCCAAGTTATTGATGTCCATTGCGGCGGGCGGCGCGCTTGGCGCGGTTAGCCGGTATGTCATGTTTGTGCATGTGGACAACTGGCTGGGCAGTCATTTTCCGTTTTCCACGCTGATCGTTAATGTCGTTGGCGCGGTGGCCATGGGGTCGCTGGTCGCCCTGACCGCATCCTTCTGGTCGCCCAGCGATGAAGTTCGCGCCTTTCTGAGCGTGGGAATGCTTGGGGCCTTCACCACCTTTTCCCTGTTTTCGCAGGATCTTTTCAATCTGATGGAACGCGGCGACGCCATGACGGCAGTCATCTATGCGGCGATGTCGGTGGTGTTGTGCATCCTGGGCTTTTACGGCGGTTATCACGGCCTGAAACATATCCTGACGTGAGTGGCGCCCGCACCATCGAAGTGGCGGCCGACGAGGCCGGTTCGCGGCTGGATCGCTGGTTCAGGCGAAACTTCCCCCATCTCTCGCACGGCAAGCTGGAAAAGCTGCTGCGTACGGGTCAGGTCCGCCTCGACGGAAAACGGGTGAAGGCGTCGGCGCGTATCGAAGCGGGGCAGCAAATTCGCGTTCCTCCTTATATCGACGATCAATCGCCGCTTCCGTCAACCCCTCCCGCACCTTCGGTTTCCAAGGAAAAGCTGGACGAGTTGAAAAGCCTCGTTTTGCATATGGACGACGACATTCTGGCCATCAACAAACCGGCAGGACTGGCTGTGCAGGGCGGAACCAAGACCCGCCATCACCTTGACGCCATGCTGGATGGACTTCGCTTCGGATCACATCATCGTCCGCGTCTGGTTCATCGGCTGGACCGGGATACCTCGGGCATTCTCCTGCTGGCACGTAATCCGGCGGCCGCCGCGGCCTTGGCCGACGGCTTTCGCACCAAAGAGACGCGCAAGCTTTACTGGGCGATCACCGTTGGCGTTCCCGAACCGGCTGAGGGCGAGATCAATGCGCCCCTTGGAAAGGTCGCCGGTCAGCGCGGCGAACGGGTGATGGCCAATGCCGAGGGGGGCAAGTCGGCCCTGACCCGATATTGCGTGCTCGACCACATCGGCAACAAGGCGGCGCTGGTTGCGTTGGCGCCGCTTACCGGGCGAACCCACCAGTTGCGCGTTCATATGGCCCATTGCGGCACGCCAATCCACGGTGACGGAAAATACGGACGAAGATCGGCCTTTCTTGACGCGCCGGGGCTGGAAAACAAGCTGCACCTTCATGCCCACGCCATTCAATTTCCCGATGCGAAGGGCCGGACGATAGAAATTGAAGCGCCGCTACCGGCGCATTTTGATACCGCTTTTCGCATTTTGGGTCTGGAGCCCAATCGCAATTTGCGAACGGAGTTTCTGTGACCACCTAGTCTGTTTCGCCTTTTTCCACGTTTTTGAAGCCATGCCTGGACTGCGTGATGTCGCGCGAGCCTGGCACGAAAATTGCTTCAAATGTTAAGGAAATTTAAACGCAACGTGCGCAAAATTGCATAGTGACGCAGATGTGGCCGTCAAAGACGGCAACCATCGGCTCCAGAATGGAGAAAGAAAAAATGAAGATGTATCGTTTGTTCCATGCCTTTATTGCACTGATCATGCTTGCTGGCGTCGGCAACGCGGAAGCGGCTGCCAAGAAAAGCATGATCGATGATGTGGACGACGTTTCCCTTGCATCGATTCCCGAAGCGACCTTCGATATCTTCGTGCAGGCGCGCTGCCACGGCAAAACCGCCGAGGTCAAACTGATCAACAAGGGTGACCGGTGGCCGGATCTCGGCGAATTCAAGATTTTTCGGGCGGATGACAAATCGGTGATTACCGGTCGCAAACTGGTCATGGCCAAAAACCAGCGGGCGTCGTTCGTACTTCAGGGTTCGTTCCATCGTGGCGACGAGATCGGCGTTTTTGTCAATCCGACATGGACCGAGCGAGAATTCACGTTCGATAGCCGGATTACCTGCAAGTAGTCCTTGCGCCGCGCGTCGCCATGTGACAAATCCCTTCCCGACACGAACTTCTTTCGATGTAGGGACGAGATTTGATGAGCGACGCGAACCTGGCCAAACCCATTCTTTCATCCACACCCGCCTCGGCAATTCTTGCCGGCGGCATGGCCCGTTTGGGCACTGAATCGGCTTTCGACGTGTTGGCCAAGGCCAAAACGATGGAACTGGCCGGACGCGATATCATCAATCTGGGCATCGGACAGCCCGATTTTCCGACGCCGGAAAACATCGTCGAAGCGGGCGTCAAGGCCCTGCGCGACGGACATCACGGCTATACCCCGGCCAACGGAATCCTGGCCATTCGCGAGGCCGTCGCCGCCAACATCTCCGAATACCGCAAGGTGGAAGTCGATCCGGGCAATGTGCTGGTTGTGCCGGGCGGCAAGGTAACCATGTTCTTCGCCGTGCTCATGTTCGGCGAACCGGGGGCCGAAATCCTGTATCCCAATCCCGGGTTCCCCATTTACGAATCGGTCATCAAGTTCACCGGCGCCAAGGCCGTTCCCATTCCCCTGCACGAAAAAAACGGCTTTTCGTTCAGTGCTGCCGAAGTGCTTGAGAAAATCACGCCCGCCACGCGCCTGATCATTCTGAACAGCCCGGCCAACCCGACCGGCGGCGTTGTTCCGCGCGAGGAATTCGACCAGCTGGTGGCGGGCCTGCAAGAGCATCCGCAGGTCTTCGTCATGAGCGACGAGATTTACAGCCGCATGCTGTATGATGGCCGCAAGCACGTCAGCCTGTTGGAATACCCTGAAATTCGCGACCGCCTGATCGTGCTGGACGGCTGGAGCAAGACGTACGCCATGACCGGATGGCGCATGGGCTACAGCATCTGGCCCGATAGTCTGATTGAAAAGGCGACGCGCCTGTGCATCAACTGCCACAGTTGCGTCAACGCCGCCGCCCAGATGGCGGGGATCGAGGCCCTGACCGGGCCGCAGATTGAGCCCGAAAAAATGGTCGCCGCCTTTGATCGCCGCCGCAAGATTGTGGTCGAGGAACTGAATTCCATTCCGGGCTTGCGCTGCATCGAACCGGGCGGCGCGTTCTACGCCTTCCCCAACATCGAAGGCACCGGCATCAGCTCGCGCGACATGCAGGATTTGCTTCTGGATGAAGTCGGCGTGGCCACCGTATCAGGCACCAGCTTCGGCGCATTCGGCGAAGGCTACC
>JADHSV010000049.1 GCA_016776725.1 Rhodospirillales bacterium | reverse complement strand
GGGTGTCATCGAAGGAAAGACAAAGGACAAGGCGTATGAGGATGCGGGCTTTAAACCGAACAGGCACAACGCAGCGCGACTGAACACAAAAGAACACATAATTGCGAGGATAGGAGAGCTTCAGGAAGTCGTCATTGATAAGCACGGGATTACAGTCGATCGCATCCTCAAGGAGTACGAGAGAGTTGCCTTTTCAGATGTAAGGGAGTTGTTCGGAGATGATGGAAGATTGTTGTTGCCACATGAAATGTCTGATGACATCGCGGCCGCCGTTGCCAGTATCGAATACACAGCGGTCACGGACAGCGATGGCGAGGTCATAGGACAGACAGGGAAGATACGCATGGCCAATAAGCATCCAGCCCTGAAAGACCTGAGCCAGATGTTTGGCTTTGTCGAATCCGAGGGCGGAAAGACGATCAACAACACGCAGATCAACATCCATGTGACACCGAGCGAAAAGGTGCGGACTATCGCAGCGGCTTTTGCCAAGGTATCCAATGAATAATGCACTAGCCAGCATCAGTTCGGAAACGAAGAGCCGCAGCCTGTATAAGGATAGCCTTGGGAAACCCGGCACGCAGGCGGCTTCCCCCTCAATGATCGCTGCTTTTTTCTAGGACACCCAGGCTGGTTTTCTCTCTTTGCAGATGTTTGCAGATGGCATCAGCAACGGTTCCCGTGACGATCCCGGCTTTGACCACTGTTGTTTCGCATGGAACCAACTCGTCGACCGGCCGTGCAAAATTATGTTCATCGGATTACGAAAATGGGCGCAACTATGATTCTTTATGCCGGTTGGTATGAAAGATTCTCGCCGATGAGCGACAATTTGAAGAAAAGCATATCGGGCCTCCATCGATTCGGGGTCGACAATACGCCGAAATCCTTGACGCAGAAGGAACAGTATCAGCCCATTGTCGCCCAGAAATATCCTGGGAACTGCCGATTTGAACGTGGGTACAAACGTGGGTATGAATAATTTAGAAAGCTTACTAATTGAAAATAAAAGAATAATCAGAATTATTGGCTGGGGCGCCTGGATTCGAACCAGGGATCACGGAATCAGAACCCGTTGCCTTACCGCTTGGCTACGCCCCATCTGGGAAGTGCGGCTTCTAGCACAGCTTATTTCATTTGTGTAGGCATTTTCGCACCCTTCCGTCGGCCCCGTAAAGTGGAGTATCAATGACCAAGGCTTTAAGCTGTTTTTTTGGAGATGCGCCGGATATGCGGCAAGCGATGCGCAAGGCAGGAAGTGAGCGGACCGGACGGCACAGGGGCCGCACTCCGGTAGCGCCGGCTTACGCCGCCGTAGATCTGGGCACCAACAACTGCCGCATGCTTGCAGCCCGCCCCATTGGCGGAGGATTGCGTATCGTTGATTCCTTTTCGCGCATCGTGCGTCTTGGCGAGGGAGCATCGGTCAGCGGCGTGCTTGATGAGGCCGCCATCGAGCGCACCATCGCGGCGCTGAAAATCTGCGCCGGGAAAATCCGCAGGCTGGGCGCAAAGCGCGTTCGCAATATCGCCACGCAGGCCTGCCGCGCTGCCACCAACGGGGCAAGTTTCCTGAACCGGGTCAAGGCCGAAACGGGCCTTGAACTTGAAACCATCTCGGCCGACGAGGAAGCACGGCTGACCGTATCGGGGTGTGTGCCGCTTTTTGAAACCGAACGCCCGTTCGTGCTGATGTTCGATATTGGCGGCGGCAGCACCGAAGTCACCTGGATCGAACAGCAGGACGCAACAAGCCCGCGCATTCTTGGCACCCGCTCGGTCGCCATTGGCGTCATGACGATCGCCGACCAGTTGGGAACCGGGGTTCTGCCGCCTGCGGCCACGGCGGAAATCAGAAGCAACATTGACGCCAAACTGGCCGACCTGGACCAGGCGCATGGAATTTCCGATCACATTGCTGCCGGGCGGGTTCAAATGATGGGAACGTCTGGGACCGTCACCACGCTGGGCGGAATTCATCTGGACCTGCGCCGCTATGACCGCTCAAAGGTGGATGGCATCGAAATCCCATTTTCTTCAATTGAGGCGATCATTGAACGGCTTGGTGGCCTGTCAGAAGAAGAGCGGGCGCGCATTCCCTGCGTTGGGCCGCAGCGGGCCGACCTGATGATCGCCGGATGCACATTGCTGCAAACCGTTTGTGCGCGCTGGAACGTGGGCCGCGTGACCGTGGCCGACCGGGGCATTCGCGAAGGATTGCTTTGTGAAATGATGGCGGCGGACGGCTTGACCCAAGAGGCCCGGCCCATCCCCTCATTTGAAGTGGAAACAATTTTACCATGACGACAAACAAGAAGGGCTCGCGCGGCGGAGAGCGTACCCGCATGAGCGGGCGCAACCTCACAACCCGGGTGAAAACGGCCAAGGGGCGCAAGATATCATCGACGCGATGGTTGCAGCGCCAGCTTAACGACCCTTATGTGGTCGAAGCCAAGAAGCGCGGCTACCGGTCCCGCGCCGCCTTCAAGCTTTTGGAACTGGACCAGAAATTTCATTTTCTGGCCACGGGCATGCGCATTGTCGATCTGGGGGCGGCCCCCGGCGGCTGGACCCAGGTGGCGCTGGAGCGGGTCGGCGCCAAAGGCCGGGTGGTGGCGTTGGACATCAACGAGATGGAACCGGTTACCGGGGCCGAAGTGTTTCACTGTGATTTTCTGGACGACGCGGCGCCGGGCCTGATTACCGGCGCGCTGGACGGCCCGGCGGACGTGGTTTTGTCCGACATGGCCGCGCCCATCACCGGTCACCCCAAAACCGATCATTTGCGCCTGATGGGCCTGTTGGAGGTGGCGCTGGATTTTGCCGCGACCGTTCTGGTTCCCGGCGGCACATTCGTCGCCAAGGTCTTTCAGGGCGGCAGCGAGCGCGACCTGCTAAACCGCATGAAACGCGACTTCGCAACGGTGCGCCACGCCAAGCCACCGTCCTCGCGCAAGGAATCGTCTGAAACCTACGTCGTCGCCATGGGTTTCAGAGGAGGTTCCGACGTTCCGGCGGAGACCTAAAGAATAAAGTGCTTGCCCAGGTGCGTAGGCAAGTCATGTACCGAAAGACCGGTAAAGTCCTTGCCGATTTCCTGAACCACCCGCCCGCGCGCCGTCGGCGTCAGCTTTGCCCGCAGCGCGCCCAAGGGTTCGGGCGGCGCGACGAGCACCAGACGGTCAAAATCATTGCGGTGGGCGGCTTCGTTTAAGACCTTGGCCATGCTGCCCGCAAAACGGCGTTTTTCAAATTTGTGCCAGTCGTTGCGGGGGGCATAACCGTGGCCGGTTCCAGAACCCGATTTGCTTCCCGGCCGATCCGAAAAAACCTCCCGGGTCGGCGGGATATCGGCCACAAATTCGTCATCGGCCGTTTGTTTCAATCCCTTGCCCGGGCCGTCGTTTAGAAATATCCGGGCCCGTGCTCCATCGGCGACAAGAATCCACATTTTCTGGGCTTTCACGTCGGCGCCTCCAGATTCTGTTGAAAAGCCGCTAACATCGTCCATTTGGGAGCCACAACCCCTAAAGTCTACACGAAAATGAGGGATTTTTGGGTATTACCTTGGCAACGGCTCCGGCTTCTGTATGATGCCTCGCCAACTCGGTAACGGAGGTGGCATGGATATTCGCGAAGCACTTACATTTGACGACGTTCTTCTGGTTCCCGCCGCATCGAACGTCCTGCCCGGTCAGACCGACACCGCAACGCGCCTGACCAAGACCATCGAGCTGGGTATTCCTCTTATTTCCTCGGCCATGGATACCGTGACCGAAAGCCGGCTCGCCATCGCCATGGCGCAGGCTGGCGGCATGGGTGTGGTGCACAAGAACATGACGCCCGAAGATCAGGCCGCCGAGGTGCGCAAGGTCAAGAAGTTCGAATCGGGCATGGTGGTCAATCCGCTGACCATCGCGCCGGACGCCGTGCTGGCCGAAGCCAAGGAAATTATGGAGGAGAACCATTTCTCCGGCCTGCCCGTGGTCGCTTCGGGTGGGCGGCTGGTTGGCATTCTGACCAACCGCGACGTGCGCTTTGCGGACAATCCGAACCAGCACGTTAACGAACTGATGACCGCGCATACGTCGGTCGATCCACTGGTCACGGTGTCCGAAGGGGTGTCGCGCGAGGAAGCCAAGCGGCTATTGCACAAGCACCGCATCGAAAAGTTGCTGGTGGTGGACAGTGATTTTCGCTGCATCGGCCTGATCACGGTGAAGGACATCGAAAAGGCTCAGCAATTCCCCAACGCCTGCAAGGACGAAAAGGGCCGCCTGCGCGTGGCCGCCGCCACCGGAGTTGGCGATGACGCCATTCGGCGCACCGAGGCGTTGATGGAAGCGGGCGTCGATATGATCGTGGTCGATACGGCGCACGGCCATTCGCAGGGCGTGCTGGACGCCGTACGGCGCATCAAGGACACAAGCAATTACACGCAGGTTATGGGCGGCAACGTGGCCACTGCCGACGGCGCGCAGGCGCTGATCGATGCGGGCGCAGACGCCGTAAAAATCGGCATCGGGCCGGGCACCATCTGCACTACGCGCATCGTCGCCGGTGTGGGTGTTCCGCAACTGAGTGCCATTCTGGAAGCGGCCGAAGTGTGCCGCAAACAAGACATCCAGTTGATCGCCGACGGCGGCATTAAATACTCGGGCGACGTGGCCAAATCCATCGCCGCCGGAGCTGATTGCGTGATGATCGGATCGTTGTTCGCCGGAACCGATGAAAGCCCCGGCGAGGTGTTCCTGTTCCAGGGCCGTTCGTACAAATCCTATCGCGGCATGGGTTCGTTGGGCGCCATGGCGCGCGGATCGGCGGACCGCTACTTCCAGCAGGAAGTGTCCGACACCATGAAAATGGTGCCCGAAGGCGTCGAAGGCCGGGTTCCCTACAAGGGGCCGGTCAACAACGTCATTCATCAACTGGTGGGCGGGCTGCGTTCGGCCATGGGCTACACGGGCAATCACACCATCACCGATATGCGCGGCGGCTGCACGTTCCGCCGTGTGACGGCGGCGGGCATTTCGGAAAGCCACGTCCATGACGTGACCATTACCCGCGAGCCGCCCAACTACCGCGTTCGCGATTAAACAAACATAGGGATAACAAATAATGACGCCGGGGGCGCGCGTTCAGGCCGCGATCGAATTGATCGAGGCCATTGGCGGGACAGATGCGCCCGCCGACGGTATTGTCGAACGATTCGTGCGCGCGCGGCGCTACATGGGATCGAAGGACCGTCGCTCTGTTACCGGGCGGGTCTATGGGATTTTGCGTCGCTATGGCCGTCTGTCATGGTGGCTGGCCGAATATGCCGTAACGTCGCGCGCCCTGGTTCTGGCCGATCTGGCGCTGCACCCGGACGAACGCGAAGCGGATTTCGATGCGCTGTTTTCGGGTCTCGGCCACGCGCCCGAGGCCCTGGACGAAGAAGAACAAGCCCTGGCCGCACGCCTTTCCGGCCAGACGTTCTATCATTCCGACATGCCGGACTGGGTAGTGCTTGAATATCCCGATTGGCTGGACGGCCCCTTGAAATCCGCTTTCGGCGAGGCGCACACGCAAGAGATGACGGCGCTGAATTCGCCCGCGCCGCTGGATTTGCGGGTCAACATTGTGCGCACCGATGTAAATGGTGCGCGAAAGGTTTTGGCCGACGAGCAAATCAAAACCGAAACAACGCAATATTCGCCCATCGCCATTCGTGTTCGCGATCGCATCAACCTGCGTGGATCGCGCGCCTTTCGCGAAGGCCTGATCGAGGTCCAGGACGAAGGTTCGCAAATCATATCCGCGCTGTGCGGGGCGCAACCCGGCATGAGCGTGGTCGATTATTGTGCGGGCGCGGGCGGCAAGACCCTGGCGCTGGCGGCAATGATGGCCGGTGAGGGTATCGAAGTTGATACCCTGTGGGCCTGCGACACCCAGGAGAAATTCCTGGGCCGCCTGTCCAAGCGCACTGCGCGGGCCGGTGTCGAAGGCATCCAGCAACACGTATTGGCCGAAAAGGACGACGTTTGGATTGCCGAAAACAAGGGCTTCGCCGATGTGGTGCTGGTCGATGCGCCGTGTTCGGGAATGGGTACATGGCGGCGCAATCCCGGCGCAAAATGGCAAATGAGCGCCGAACGCCTGGACGAAAGTGTCGCCCGGCAAGCAGAAATTCTTGAGAATGCGGCAAGTCTCGTCCGCCCAGGCGGGAGAATGGTCTACGCCACATGTTCGCTGTTGCGCGAAGAAAACGAGGACCGCATCGAGACCTTTCTCGCCGCCCACCCGGAATTCGCGCCGATCCCGGTTTCGGACATCTGGACCAAATGCCTGGATAGCCCGTGTCCGAGCACCGGAACCTACCTGCGCCTGTCGCCCGCGACCACCGGAACGGATGGTTTTTTTGCCGCAGTTCTAACGCGTTTGGACTAGGCGAACGGCGCCCGAGTTCATATCTACGTACCAATGCATTCATTTGAGAATTACGTTCGGAAAGGGAAAATCATGGCTGACGGCGCTCACTTCACATGGAACGAGTTGATGACTCGCGATGTCGAGGCCGCGAGAACTTTCTATAAGGAACTTCTCGGCTGGACGTATTACGAGAAGGATATGGGCGAAGGCGACAACTACACGGTTTTTCTGTCGGGCAGCAAGGAAGTGGCGGGCTTGTTCGACATCAACGACAAGCAATTCGACGGCATTCCCAACCATTGGTTTGCCTATATTTCGGTAACCGATGTGGATGCTGCGGTGGTTAAGGTCGAGGCGTCGGGCGGGAAAGTCCTGAGGCCGTGCTTCGATGTGCCAGAGGTGGGCCGCATCGCCGTCATCGCCGACAGCACGGGCGCCGCGGTGGGGATCTATACGCAAGCAGCGCCGGGCTGACTACTCGCCTGCCCGCCACGGCGGGACGGGCGAAAATTTTTCATCGAGAAAATCCATAAAGGCCCGCACCTTGGCGGCCAGATGGTGGCGGTGCGGGAAGATGGCGTAGATCGGCAGCTTGTCGTCGCGGGTGAAATCGGTCAGCACCGGGGCCAGACGTCCTTCGCGTATCAGCCGCCCCGCGACGAATTCGGCAAGGCGGATCAGGCCGCCGCCGGCGACGGCCGTACGGAACAGGGTCTCGCCGTTATCCACCACGATATTGCCGCGCACGCCCACTGAATGGCCGTCGTCGAAGGGCCAGCGGTTCAGGTAGCGTTGCGCATTCCACCACAAGATACACTCATGCTGTAAAAGGTCGTCGGGCGTTTCGGGCGTGCCGAATTTCTCCAGATAACTTGGCGCGGCGACCACTAGGCGGCGGTCGTCGGCCACGTGATGAACGATCATGGACGAATCCGGTAACTCGCCATGCAGGAGGCCGATATCGGCCCCCGCTTCGATCAAATCCATCTTGCCGTCGGACAGTTCCAGTTCAACCCGGATATCCGGATAACGCGCCGCAAACTCCGGAAGGACCGGCGCCAACTGGTAATTTCCGAACCCGACCATGGAAATGATGCGCAAGGTTCCGCGCGGCGCATTTCCGACCGCCGACACCGCGGCCTCGGCCTCCTCAATTTCGTGGATGATGGTGCGGCTTCGCTGATAAAAGGTTTCACCCTCGCCTGTCAGGCGCAATTGGCGCGTCGTGCGGTTCAACAGGCGCACCCCCAGCCGTTCCTCCAGCCGCGTCACCAGCTTGCTGACGGCGGACGGCGTCAGGTTGGAGACGCGTGCGGCAGCCGAAAAGCCGCCCTCGTCAACCACATTCACGAACACCACCATTTCCCGGGACCGTTCCATGCAAACCCCACTTATGAATTCAATTCATAAATATTATGAACCTTTGATGTCTTATGTTTCAAGGGGTTTGAGCGTACTTTCTGTTTCAACGAAAGCAACATCCCCGGTTCGAATGAACCACGAGATTTTAGGAGCATGGTTATGAAACATTCGGTTTTGACTCCCCGTCACGCACAAAGTGCGTATGAACTGGATCGTTGCATGGCCGCAGCGAAGGACGCCCGCAGCGAAGGCCTGCGCGAAGTTGCACACGCCGTTCGCCGGGCGATCCTTTCGTTCCTTCTTAATCCGGCCCATCTCGAAAACGGTCTGAGGCATCCTCACACCGCCTGAGAAAAGTAACGTCCAAGTCGGAAAAGCCGCCGTTGCCTCCCCGCCCAGGGACACGGCGGCTTTTTTGCGTCCTTTGCGCTGGCATGGGAAGCACCTATCGGCTATCAACGACGCAACCGTCACCCATAGCCGGAAACCAACATGACTGAGCGCGTTCTGATCGTCGATTTCGGTTCGCAAGTGACCCAGCTTATCGCGCGCCGGGTGCGCGAAAGCGGCGTCTATTGCGAGATCCATCCCTTCCAGAAGGTCGATGCTGCGTCCCTTGACGCCTTCGCGCCCGGCGCCATCATCCTGTCGGGCGGGCCAGCCTCGCTGACCGAGGGCGACACGCCGCGCGCACCTGATCGCGTGTTTGAAATGGGCGTGCCGGTGCTGGGCATCTGTTATGGCCAGATGGCCATCGCCGAAGCGCTGGGCGGCAAGGTCGTTTCGTCGGATCACAAGGAATTCGGACGCGCTTTCGTGGATATTACCGACGATTGCGAATTGTTCCATGGCGTTTGGGACACCGGAACCCGCGAACAGGTCTGGATGAGCCACGGCGACCGCATCGACGCCCCGCCGCCGGGTTTTCGCACCGTGGCCACGTCGGAAGGCGCGCCGTTCGCCGCCATCGCCGATGACGAACGCAAGTATTATGGCCTGATGTTCCACCCCGAGGTGGTGCACACGCCGCATGGCGCGCAGCTTTTGCAAAATTTCACCCACCGGGTTGCCGGTTGTTCGGGGAATTGGACCATGGCCGCGTTTCGCGACGCGGCAATCGAAAAAATTCGCGCCCAGGTGGGCAAGGGCCGGGTTATCTGCGGGCTTTCGGGCGGCGTCGATTCGTCGGTTGCGGCGGTCCTGCTGCATGAAGCCATCGGTGATCAACTGGTGTGTGTGTTCGTCGACAACGGTCTGCTGCGCCTGAACGAGGCCGACGAGGTGATCGAGCTGTTCCGCGGGGCCTACAACATTCCGCTGGTGGCGCGCGATGCCGCCGACGTGTTTCTGGAAAGACTGGCCGGCGTGTCCGACCCCGAAAAAAAGCGCAAGATCATCGGCGGAACCTTCATCGACGTGTTCGAGGAAGAAGCCAAAAAGGCGGGCGGAGCCGATTTCCTGGCGCAAGGTACGCTGTACCCGGATGTCATCGAAAGCGTTTCCTTCACCGGCGGGCCCAGCGTCACCATCAAATCGCATCACAACGTGGGCGGCTTACCCGAACGCATGAACATGGAACTGGTGGAACCGCTTCGCGAGCTGTTCAAGGACGAGGTGCGGGTACTGGGCCGGGAGTTGGGCCTGCCCCACAGCCTGATCGGCCGCCACCCCTTCCCCGGCCCCGGCCTGGGTGTGCGCATTCCGGGCGCGGTGTCGAAAGATCGCGCCGACATCCTGCGCCGCGCCGACGCCATCTATATCGAGGAAATCCGCAACGCCGGACTTTACGACGCCATCTGGCAGGCCTTCGCCGTTTTGCTGCCGGTTCAGACCGTGGGCGTCATGGGCGATGCGCGCACCTACGACTACGCCTGCGCCCTGCGCGCCGTGACCTCAACCGACGGCATGACCGCCGACTACTATCCCTTCGACCACGACTTCCTGGGCCGCACCGCCAACCGCATCATCAACGAGGTGCGCGGCATCAACCGCGTCGTCTACGACGTGACCAGCAAGCCGCCCGGAACCATCGAGTGGGAATAGCCCCCTTCATCCAAGGAACCTTACATGAGTGAAAAAATCTGGCGTGCTTACCTTTCGGGTGAGATTCACACCGACTGGCGTGAACGTATTGCCCGCGGCGTGGCTGATGCCAGCCTTCCCGTGCGCCTCGACACGCCCGTCTGCGTCCATGAGGACAGCGATGATTGCGCCGTCGCCATTCTAGGGGCGGAAGACAAGAAGGTCTGGCACGATCACAAGGGTGCGAAAATCAACGCCATCCGGACCCGCACCCTGATCGGCGAAGCCGACATCGTGGTGGCACGTTTCGGCGACAAATACCGCCAGTGGAACGCCGCCTTCGATGCCGGAATGGCTGCCGCCCTGGGCAAGGCCCTGATTACCCTGCATGACCCGTCGCTGACCCACGCCATGAAGGAAGTGGACGGGGCGGCGAGCGCCGTTTGCGAAACGCCTGAGCAGGTGGTGCAAACGCTGGCTTACGTCATTCGCGGCGAGATGCCTTCCAATGCCTGAGCAGCGCTGTTAATTTCTGAGGAAACACCGCATTCACGAAGGAAGCTCAATTCATGACCAATTGCCCGTGCGGCTCCGGCCGAACTCTTAATGAATGTTGCCAGCCCTTTCTTTCGGGCCTGCCCGCGCCCACCGCGGAAGCGCAGATGCGTGCGCGCTTTACCGCCTATACCCAAGGCAACGTGGAATACCTGGGCAAGACTCTTGATGCTGCCGGGCGGGCTGAATATGACGCCGAGGAAACGGCGCGGGATGCGGCGGCAGCCGACTGGCAGCGTCTGGAAATTCGCGCAACCGACGGCGGCGGGGAAGGCGATGAAACGGGCACGGTGGAGTTCGTCGCCCATTTCCGGTTGGAAGGAACGCCCCGCATTCATCACGAACGGGCCATGTTCGTGCGCGAGGACGGCCAGTGGAAATGCGCCGACGGTCAGGTAGACCCCAAGGAACCCCCAAGAACGGCGGTTAAGGTCGGGCGCAACGAACCCTGCCCCTGCGGCTCGGGAAAGAAATTCAAGAAATGCTGCGGGGCAGCCTAATCAGGCAAAAAAATGACGCACGAAAGCGTCTTCGCAAATCCCGGAAATATCGTAAAACGGAAAACGCCGCCTCCAATCAAAACCGGAGGCGGCGCCTGGCGTCTTAATCAGTCGACGACGGACAGATTTTCGGCAGACGATTTGCCGTTCCGTCCGGGCTGAAGCTCATAAGAGACCTTCTGCCCTTCATTAAGCGTGCTCAGGCCAGCGCGCTCAACAGCCGAAATGTGGACGAAGGCGTCGTTGCCGCCGTCTTCCGGCTCGATAAATCCGAAACCCTTGGTGGGGTTAAACCATTTCACGGTACCAGTAGGCATAAATAATTCCTCTAACAGGCGTAGCATCGCGTCTCGCACCATGCGAATACGCACTTCTCTGAACGTTCACACTGTTAGGGTATAACCAAGCTAATCGGATCACCGGTTATTCGGGTAACACAAAACAAATGCGACACGCTGACGATTATGTAAATAACATCACGCAAATGTCAATAACCGCCTGACAAATATGCAAAAACGTCACGCTCGGACTGCCCTGACGGGCCGCCATTGGTTCCGCGCTTTTGTCAGGCGCGTGGTTTCAGATTGGATTCAACGATGTCCAGAAGGCTGTGGATCTTGTAGGGCTTGATAAGATAGCTCGAGAATCCGGCTTCCATCCCTGCCCTCATTTCGGCAGGCATGGCGGCGGCGGTGACGGCGATGACCGGAATGTCCCGGGTATTCTCGTTCGCCTTGAGGTGCGTTGTCGCCTCAAGCCCGCCATACCCGGCAGGTTGATGTCCATCATATCCGTCAGATCCTTGGCGACGGTAAGCCCGATACCCGTGCTGCTGATTTCACTCGCTTCCTTGCCCAGACGTTCAAAGGGGTCAAACAGCTTGGCCTGCAAACCCTTGGGAACGTTGGCGCCCGATATTTGGTCGTCCACAACAACGTTGTATTCCCCGGCCATTCCCCTGATCGTTTCCAGGTATCGGGGCAGAGCGGTCGCCGGGTCAATGGCCTCAATGCTAAGGCCCGGCCTTCCGCTGTCGATCCGGGCCAGATCCAACACATCGTCAATCAGCGCCAGAAGATACTCGCAGCTTTTCAAAATGTGATCCGCGGCGGTTTGCTGC
>JADHSV010000025.1 GCA_016776725.1 Rhodospirillales bacterium | reverse complement strand
CGTAGTGACGGGCTTTCGTCTCATACTCAACATGCGCCGTCGCAATCGTGATGCCGCGCGCCTTCTCTTCAGGCGCCTTGTCAATCTGATCAAACGGCGTGAACTCAGCACCGCCCTCTTCAGCGAGAATCTTCGTGATAGCGGCCGTCAATGTCGTCTTGCCGTGATCAACGTGACCAATCGTACCAACATTGCAATGCGGCTTCGTACGTTCAAATTTCTGCTTCGCCATGGCTCTGTCTTTCTTTTACCCTGTGACCCAAACGAAAAAACAAATATCCCGCAACACCACCCGGAATGGCGTCTGGAGCGGGTGAAGGGAATCGAACCCTCGTCGTCAGCTTGGAAGGCTGTCGCTCTACCATTGAGCTACACCCGCGACCCAGACATCCGCCCGATCCCAATCGACCGATACCGGCCGATCCGAGCAATATGGTGGAGGGAGTTGGATTCGAACCAACGTAGACGTACGTCAACGGGTTTACAGCCCGTCCCCTTTAGCCACTCGGGCACCCCTCCACAAGAGTGCCGATCTACCGGTATCCCGGCAAAACGAATGCCGGAAATACGAGGAATTACGACCAGTTGTCAACGCAAAAACAACAATGAGGCGCAACAAACCTTCCCCCAGGGTCCGCACCCTGACGGAAAGGATTGAAGGCACCACATTTCCTAGTATGTTATACCCCGATATGAGCAAACGCAAGAGACCCCACCCAAACCCGAGAGCGGGCCGCCAAAAGCCAAACCGTTTAGCGCGGAATGGTGAGGCGCGAGGCGCTGATTCGCCGCCCGCAAGTTCGGCTTCCACCAGCGGTACTGCGTATTGGTTATATGGCGTTCATGCCGTTTTCGCCGCACTCGCCAACCCGAAACGTCGGTGCCACAGGCTTTTGGCCATGCCGGGCGACGCCGATGCCCTGGCCACCGAAACGGCCAGACTGGCACGGGAAATTCCCGTTGAAAAAACCGATCGCCGGGAAATCGAGCGCCTGCTAACCCCCGGCGCCGTCCATCAAGGTGTCGCCATGCTGACCGAACCGCTTGAGGAAGTGTGGCTGGAAGACGTCTTTCCGCGCGACGAGTCTCGCGCAATTGCGCTTGTTCTCGATCAGGTTACCGATCCGCGCAACGTGGGCGCGGCTTTGCGTGCCGCCACCGCTTTCGGCGCCGGCGCCGTGGTCATGCAGCGCCGCCACGCCCCGCCGGAAACCGGCGCACTGGCGAAAGCCGCTTCGGGTGCGCTGGAAGTAACTCCGCTGGTACGCGTGACCAATCTGGCGCGCGGCCTTGAGGATTTGAAGGACGCCGGGTTCTGGTGCGTCGGCCTGGACGGCAAGGCTGAAACGGATATCGGTGATGCCGATTTCTCGGGCCGCGTTGCCCTGGTTCTGGGCTCCGAAGGAAGCGGCCTGCGCCGCCTGACCCTGGATCACTGCGATCTGGTCACACGCATTCCCATAACCGGCAAGGTCGAAAGCCTGAATCTGGCCACCGCCGCCGCCGTAGCCCTCTACGAAACCGCACGGCGCACCTAACGGTCTTGCCGACGCGCGCCCCAGGCGTTATCGTGCGCGCCAATCGTCAAATCGGGGCCGGCATAGCTCAGTTGGTAGAGCACCTGATTTGTAATCAGGTTGTCCCGGGTTCGACTCCTGGTGCCGGCACCATTTAATTTCAAGGGGTTAGTGGATTTCCGCTAACCTTATTTTTTTCCAAGTGAACAGTAAGTGACCACCGCGCAGCATTTTGAGGCGGTTTGCGTCAAAATAAATGCACCGTATCACCGTGGGTCGCCGCCTCCTGAACTGGCAACTCCTCAACCGCTTTCACGATCCGCTTCCACCCCGCCAAATCCCTGCACGGGCGGAGCCGACCTTGCTCGATCAACGAGTCTCCAGTAGTTACAGTATTTCAATTGCGCGCCACAATAGGTTCCTGCCCTAAGGTTGATGAGAATGTGGAAAAATCTCATACTAATTCCGACATCTTTGATCGTGTTTTTTTTCATGGTCGAAGCTGGTGCTCGCTTCTGGTTCACGTTGCCAAAACCTTATTCGACGAAGCCAGGTATTCTAGTCTTTGATACTCGCGGATTTTGGGTTCTAGAGCCTGAATATCGCGGGCAGTATGATAATGGTATTGATTTCCAGGCAAAGAACTTCTCCATCACCAAATACGGCACACGGCTCGTTCCCTGTATGCCGATTAATGAATCGACGGGTAATAGAATTTTTCTGATCGGTGATAGCCAGACTTTTGGGGTTGGGTTGGCAGACGAGGAAACATGGGCAAACCTTTTGCAGTGCAGGTTGAATGATTCACCCGGTGGCCCATGGAAGGTCCACAATATGGGAGTTCCGGCCACTAATATCGATCAGTACTACGCTCGTACAGCAGGCATGCTTTCAAACATTGTGCGGCCTGGGGACCAGGTCATCGTTTCTGTGACCTGGAATGATTTACACACCAGTCAGGCAAATAGTTTTGTGCGTAGGATTGTCAGAGACAGTCAGCTTTTAGAGCAATCCGGCACGGAGCCGCCAAGATTGGATGATGGCATGGATTTGCTATTAGCCAAGCCGTTACGTCGTCTTGGAGAACCCACATGGCGCTATTGGCTCTATCAGAGAACCGGGATTTTTGTCCCTTCCTTTGATTCGCTTGGTGGATTCATTAGTTCCGCACCATATGCTTCGGTCCTGTTGGGAAATGTACTTCCGAAAGCTCGGCTTCTTTATTATAGGCATCGTGATTCAGGTGTTCTTGCCAAAAAAGTTGGGCCGGAAACGATCAATAACAACTTTCAAATATTGTCTGCGCTATCTGTGTTGATCAAACGTCGGGGCGGGCGATTGATAGTGAACCTGTTGCCCAACCGGTTGTTTTTTGACGACTATTATTACTGGTCATACTCACAGGGCAGGCAAGGCTTTCCCGCGCAGGATTATATGATGTATTTGGCGAAACAGCATTGCGCGCGATTCGAGCTGGAGTGCGTAACGAGCTTTCCCGCGCTGAAGACATCGACAAGGGATGCGCACACGTTTTCCTTCGACGGTCACTTCAACAAGGCCGGTGCATCACGTATTGCAGAATTTTTGTTCCGGTATCTGACCGCAGAACCCAAGCGTTGACCAACAGTACGAATGTTTTGGAGCTTGTGGATCGCGGAATGCGGATACGCGGCCTGACTGGCCATCGTTGGGGCAGGTCGCGCACCATAACTGATTTGGGAAATAGAGCCGGAGACAGGTGCCGGCACCATTTTCTTACATTTCGATCTACGGGGTTGCGCGCAGGTCCGCGAGCCAGGTGGCGATTTCCGGGAATATCGCCAGTACGATCAATCCAATCAACTGAATGATCACGAAGGGAATGGCGCCTTGCAGGGAGCCCTGCATGCGCGGTAGCGCAGGTGCGATGGCGCGCACGCGTGACAGCGCAAAGCTATAAGGCGGCAACATGAAATTGGCTTGCAGGGTGAGAATAATCATCACGCCGAACCAAACGGGATTAACCCCCATCTGCAAGATCAGCGGCGCGACGATGGAAACGTAGATAAGCAATACGCTAAAAACATCCAAAACCAGGCCCAGCAAAAACATGGTGCACAGAACGGCCAGCACGGCTCCCATGGGCGCGCCGGGAAGGATGGCCAGGATTCCGGCAATGACGTCATCACCGTCAAACCCGCGAAACACGAGCACGAATACGGCTGCGGCAAGAAACGCAACGAAGATCATGGCACTGACGTTGACCGTTTCACGCATGGCCTCGACCAGGGCATCAAGTATCGCCAGCCGCCAAAGACTGATCGCAAAGCCCCACACGAAAACGGCCGTCAACAGGCAGGCCATCACGAAAACGGCCATCTCACCATTGATCGCCATATCCCGCGGCACATGAATGTCAGTAAACGCCGCAAGGGCTATCAGCGCCAGCAGGCAGACAGCCCCGGTCAACGGTGGTCCGTCACCATAACGAAACGCGTTTCCCTCGTAGGCGGCGCCGTTGCGCTTGCGATCCTCGACGGCTTTATCGACCACGGCCAGGGATTGCGGATTGGCGGGCCTTGATTTCGGGAAGGTTCTTTTCTCGCGCCCCCCCAGAAGAATGGCGCCAATAACGCCGATTCCCGCGGCCTCGCTCGGTGACGCGAGGCCGGTGAAGATACCGCCCAGCACCACCAGCAGAAGGACAACGGGGGCCACCACACTTTGAATTACCATTCGCCGCGACACCTGTCGTTTTATCTGCATAGGCGGCGGGCAATCCTCGGGGGACAAACGCAATTTTATGGCAATCCAAAGCAAATACATCCCCAGCAGCAGTATCCCCGGCAGCACTGCGGCGGCGAACAGGTCGGCAACCGAAACCGGCTCTACGGTCCAGTTGCCGATTAACTGTTGCGATTCAATATTGGCGCTTTGCAAAACCACGCCCAGAATAATCAGGATGATGGATGGCGGCGCGATATACCCAAGACTTGCCGAGGCCAGCGTGGCGCCACTGGCCAGGTGTTTGGCGTAGCCTGCGCTCAACATGATCGGCAGCAGCAAAAGCCCCAACGTCCCCACGGTCATGCCGACGAAACCCGTTATGGCGGCCAGTACAATGCCCGCGATCAGCAAAGCTGCGGCCAGGCCGCCACGCACGCTGCCAAACATGGATCGCACCGTAGCAACCAGCTGCACATCCAAACCCGATCGCGCAAGCAAAAGCCACATGAACACAAACAGGGGCGCCGCCACCAAGGTGTCATCGGTCATGGTGCCCAGAAAGTGCGACGGAATGTTGCCAAGCAAATTCAGATCGAACACGCCCAGCAAACCGCCGAGCAGGGCAAACGCGAGAGCCGACGTGCCAAGCGTGAAAACGCTTGGAAATCCCACCAGCAGCAAACCAATACTCACCGCCACCAGAAGGATCGCGAACCCCTTTGGATCAAGGTTGAAATTGAACCAGCTTGCCCCCTTTTCGGCAAGAAGCGTGGCATAGATGAAGCCCTCGGTCTGATCGGTCTTTTCAATGCGATACCAGCTTTTTCCGGCAACCTCGGTCTTTCCCGTCACCTTGATCGGCTCGCCCAGCGCCAGCAGCCCGATCTTCTGCGAACTGATGGTCGGCTGCGAGCGAATATTCGCCGTTTTTAGTGCGACAAACACCCCGTCGCGTGCGGCGACGTCGAAGCTGACAGAAGATTGCGGGGCGGCCCCGGATGACAGGACCCGCAATTCCTCCAGTTTCGCCTTGGCCAAACCGGAGTATGCGCCGTTTGGATAGCGCGTAAGATAGGCGCGCAACACCGCCTTGTCGCGGCTTCCGCGGATCGATTCCCAATAGGTCGTTTCAATGCTTTTTGGTTGGGTTTGCAGCGATGCGTCCGCAGGCGTTCGCTGCTCCGGCCGAAAGTAGAAATTCCGGGTCAGCGACGACGATTCCCAAGGCACTTGAAGCCCGTCCGTTTGCTTCGCCACCTCGCGCCGGACACGTTTAAAAACGTCCTCAATCCTCAACCCGCTGAGTTGCAAGGCGCGGAGCAGGTGACTTGTATAAATACCATTGTCGCCACTGCCATCGGCAGCGACCTTGCCCGGTGCGGTCGCGTAGGCGATGAACGATCCCGGCGGGGCATCAACCGGGGCCAGGCCGCTGGGAACGTTCAAAGAGCTGAAACCGAACGGATTGTCACGGCATGAGTCAAGGATCACCAAATTCATGGGATTGGCAGCCGCACCCATGCGCGCCAGCACGTATTCCAGATCCACCGATTCCACACGGATTTCATCTTCCGCCTCGATACTGGTTCCCAGCGGAATAAGGTAGTTGCGTCCTCCGATCTGCACCGAATGACCGGCGTAGAAGAAAAGACCCACGGTTTGCGATTTCTTTAATCGTCGGCCAAATCGGACGATCGCCCGCTCCATCTCGGTACGCGTCGCATTGATCAGCTTTTCGACCTTGAACCCACGGCCGTCAAGGGCCCGCGCAATAGCATTGGCATCGTTCTCGGGGTTGCTCAGCGGCGCCGTCTGATAGCGGGCATTGCCAACGACCAAAGCAATACCATCCTTGCCATCCAGTGCGTTAGCATCAACCAGAACCGCCGCGCCAGCCGAATTGAGCAACGCAATCAGGATCGCGAAAACACGGAAAATACGGGACGCTATTAAGCCGATCATTTGCCGCCGGGCCCCTCGGCCACGGGTTCATCCTGCTGATCACGCAAAACCATGATCGAACGCCCGACAAGAGCGGCGCCCTGCAACCCGATCAGCAGGCAAAACACCAAAATTACCGACTTGAGAAGAAACACCCCCGGCAGTCCGCCAATCTCGCCCGCCCCGTCAAGGCGCGTCCAGGCCTCCGCCACGTAGGGCCAGCTAAGCCATGCCACCGTGATTGCGAACGGCGCCAGAAACGCCAACGCGCCCGTCAGATCGGCCACCGCCCGCTGGCGGGCATCCTTTTTTCGATAAATAATGTCGACACGCAGAAAACCGTTATTGAGAACGGTGTAACCCGCGCCGGCCATAAATATGATGCCATGCATCCAGGCATAGGATTCGCGCAACCACGCGAGTTCAACGGCGAAAACATGGCGCAGAAAAAACACGATGAAGACGTTGAGCGCCATCAACAATACAAGCCACGCAACCGCGCGGCCGACTCGTTCGTTCAGCCCATCCAACGCCCCAACCATCTGCCCGACGATCTTCACCAATACTTCCTTGATTTCGCCCTGTTTGTGACGCCTGTCACAGTATCAGGCGATACCATCACGTATAATCCCGCTCGGCAATTTAGCTGAAATGTTGATGATGTAAACGCTTGGTTTAGGCTTCGGAGCAGGAAATGAGCATCCGCGATATCGCACGAAACACCCTGACGGGGCTGATATTGCCCGCGGTGTTTCTTTGCCTGACCCAGGCGCAGGCTTCCGAGTTGGTGGTGTTTGCAGCCGAGGGCCTTTCCTTGCAATCGGGTCAGGTTATAGACAGCGATCATATCCTGCACCTGGAAGCCGGACAGAAGATTACATTGATTTCAACGGACGGCACCATGTTTACCGTGGCCGGACGTTACGATGGCGCCGCCGCCGCCAACCTGAAACAGGATGGCGAGGGGGTTTTTGCAGCGCTGAAGGGGCTAATGAGCCCGCGAAACAAAACAACGACCGCTCTGGGCGTCGCCCGCACCGCGGACTTTGGCAAGACGGCGGATGCCGCGGCGAGCCCCCAGCCATGGTTGGTTGATACGACCAGGGCTGGCGCGTGGTGTTACCGAAGCGCCGATGACATCGAACTGTGGCGCCCCGCAAGCCAGACGTTCGATGAGATTTCCCTGACCAGCCTTGACGAAACGTGGAATACGCTAAGCCGTTGGCCGGACGGCACCCAAACCATGCGGTTGCCTGCGGGCGTACCCGTGAAGGATAACGCCAAGATCTGGTTTACCGTTGATGACAAGGATACCCTGATAACCTTCCGCGAAGTTCCGGCGAGCGTGCCTTCCAAAAATGCGATGGCCGCATGGATGATTGGGGTCGACTGTATTGAGCAGGCGCGTATGCTGGTATCGAACGATCCAGCTTAAGGGAATCCGGCGATCGGCGCGACCACACGAAAAAGGCTTCTTGCCCTAACGGCATTTCTGGCGATTACGCTGCTATCCACACTGATTTCAGTGACGGCGGTGAAGACTTTTCCGTTTTTGTCGCTGATGGGGGCGTGGGTCGAGGATTTCCGTGTCGCCAATCTGTTGCCCCGGCAGGACAAGCCCGGCGAAATTGTCGTGGTCGCGGTTACCGAAGACACCCTCAAACGTTTCGCCTACCGCTCTCCCATCGACCGGCATTTCCTGAGCAGCGTTCTTCAAACACTGCACGCCAAGGGCGTCCGCGCCATTGTCCTCGATTTCCTGCTGGATCAACCGACCGAACGGGCCAAGGACCGCGAACTTATTCGTACGCTGGATGAAATCGGGGCCCAAATTCCGCTGGTTGTCGCCTATGCCGGATCGAAGGAGGGGCTGGACGCACAGCAGGTGGAATATTTACGCGCCGTGATCGCCCCCGATCTGCGCGGCTTCGCAAATCTCGCAAAAGACCCTTTCGACGGCACCGTGCGAACGATATTTGCGGGCCGCGAGGAACCCGGCGCGGGCTTTCTTCGAGGTATCACCCCCAGAATGGCGGAAAAACTGGGATTTCCCGTTCCGGCCGACGAAACACCGATTTCCTGGCGTGGGCCTGCCCGCGAGGGCAATCGACCCTTTCGCACGGTTCCCGCTCACGCCGTCGATATCGCGCCTGACCGCTTGTTCGCCGGCAAAATCGCCTTCATCGGGGCCGACCTGACGCTGACCGATTTGCACCGAACACCGTTCGCCACCGGAATTGGCGAGCGCGAAGTGCGGGAAATGCCGGGCGTATTTATCCATGCCCATGCCCTGGCGCAAATCCTGGATGGCCGCCAGTTCATAAGACTGGGATGGTGGGGTAACGCCAGCCTCGTGTTCGCCTTTACGCTGCTGGCGGTGGGGTTGTCGTTCCTGGCCAGCAGCATCCTTGTGCGAATTACCATGGTCGGCTGCTTTGTGGTGGCGCTGTGGGTCGGCTGCTTTGTGGCTTTCCGCTGGAACCTGACTATCCTTCCCCTGGTGATCCCCACCCTCAGCGTTATTTTTTCCATGTGGCTGAGCGAGATCCATTTCGGTCGGCGCCAACGCTTGGAAAAAGGCCTTATCCGCAAATCCTTCGCCCAATACCTTTCACCCCAGGTGGTCGGGCAGCTGATCGCCAACCCGCAGGCGCTTAAACTGGGTGGCGAAACACGCAACATGAGTGTGATGTTCGGTGACGTTCGCGACTTCACCGCTATATCCGAACAGTTCGACGCCGAAGGCCTGACCCGGCTGGTCACCAACCTGATGACCCCGCTTACCGATGTGATCATGGATCGAAATGGTACGGTCGATAAGTACATGGGTGATTGCATAATGGCGTTTTGGAACGCGCCATTGGACGATGCCGCCCATGCCCGCAACGCCTGCCTGACCGCCCTGGCCATGCAAGACGAAATGCTTCGCCTGAACCAGCGCCTATCGGCCGAGGCGGAGAACGAAGGGCGCGCCCACACCCGCCTACGCATCGGCATTGGAATCAACACCGGGGACGTGATCGTCGGCAACATGGGATCGCGTCGGCGCTTCGACTACACGGTTCTCGGCGACGAGGTAAATCTGGCCTCACGCCTGGAAGGGTTATGCAAGACCCACGGCGTCGATGTCATCATCGGCGAAAACACGCAAAGCGCCGTGGCCGAACTGGCAACGCTGGATATCGATCTTATTCAGGTGAAGGGAAGAAAGCGGGCGACCCGCATATTCGCCCTGCTGGGCGATGAAAGCGTGGCCGGCGATGAAGGGTTCCAGACCTTGCGCGCCTCCCACCACGAAATGATGGCGGCCTACCGAGGGCGGGAATGGCCAATGGCCCGCTCGAAATTGGCCGAATGCCGCGCCCTTTGCGGCGATTTAGGTCTGGCCCGCGTGTACGACCTGTACGAGACGCGCATGGAACGTTACGAAACGACACCCCCCGCCCAAGATTGGGACGGCGTGTTCGTCGCCCAATCCAAATGACCCTGTTTTAGCCAATGAAAACCCCCGCCCGGCGGACCGGACGGGGGTTTTGCGTTTTTTGGCGTGTCGAAACGTCTTGTTTACTGCGGCAGTTTGCCTTCGACGCCTTCGACGTACCAGTTCATGCCCAGCAGCGTGCCGTCATCCAGCGTTTCGCCGGCTTTGGCTTTAAGCGCGCCGGACTGATCCTTGATGGGGCCTGCGAACGGGTGGACCTTGCCGGCGATGATGTCGGCTTCCACCTTCTGCGCCATCGCCTTCACGTCGGCCGGCAGGTTGGTGTAGGGAGCCATCGATACCATGGTCGATTTCAGGCCGCCCCACACGTCGCCTTTCTTCCAGGAGCCGTCGATAACCGCCTTGGCGCGTTCGACGTAGTACTTGTCCCAGTTATCGATGATCGCCGTCAACTGGGCCTTGGGCGCGAACGCGATGTTATCGGAAGCCTGACCGAAACCGACGATGCCGCGCTGTTCGGCAACCTGAAGCGGAGCGGGCGAATCGGTATGCTGGGCCAGAACGTCGACGCCCTGGTCGATCAGAGCCTTGGCCGCATCGGCTTCCTTGCCGGGGTCGTACCAGCTGTTGACCCAGACCACCTTGACGGAGACCTTCGGGTTGACCGAACGCGCGCCCAGCAAGAAGGCGTTAATGCCGCGCACGACTTCCGGGATCGGATAGGCGCCGACGTAACCGATGACGTTGGATTTGGTCATCTTGCCGGCAATGGCGCCGATCACATAACGGCCTTCATAAAAACGCGCCGAATAGGTGGCAACGTTGGCGGCCTGCTTGTAACCGGTGGCGTGTTCGAACTTAACGCCCGGGAAACGCTTGGCGACTTTCAGGGTCGGGTTCATGTAGCCGAACGAGGTGGTGAAGATCAGTTTGTGACCCGACGACGCCAGCTGGCTGATGACGCGTTCAGCGTCGGGGCCTTCGCTGACGCTTTCGACGTAGCTGGTCTTGACCTTGTCGCCCAGCTCTTTCTCGATGGCCAGACGGCCGACGTCATGGCGGAAGGACCAGCCGTGATCGCTAATGGGGCCGACGTAGATGAAGCCGACCTTGGTCGGTTCGGCCTGGGCGGAAACGCTTAACATGGCGCCGCCGATGGCAGCGAGTGCCAGAGTTTTCAACGTGGAACGTAGCATCGTTTCTCTCCTTACTGCGCTTCTGATTTAACCGCGCAACCGCTATTGCGCGGGATGGAAGCTCCGGCCCAGACAGGCCGGCGCGTTGAGTTGAATTTTCAAGCGGTCGCGGGAAATCACGACCAGAACCATAATCGTCACCAGATAGGGCGTCATGGACAGGAACTGCGACGGCACGGCCACGCCCAGGCCCTGCGCATGCAGCTGAATGACCGTGATCGCGCCGAACAGATAGGCGCCCACCACCAGCCTGCCCGGCCGCCACGTGGAAAAGACCACCAGCGCCAGGGCGATCCAGCCGCGCCCCGCAGTCAGGTTTTCCGCCCACATGGGTGTGTAGACCAAGGACAGGTACGATCCCGCAATGCCGCCCATGGCGCCGCCGAACATGGTCGCCATATAGCGGATACGAATAACCGGATAGCCCAGGGCATGGGCCGAATCATGGGACGCCCCAACAGCCCGCAAAATCAGGCCGACGCGGGTTCTGGCAAGCACCCAGCCGATACCGCCGACGCAGGCGAACGACAGATAAACCATGGCGTCCTGGCCAAACACGATCGGTCCGAGAACCGGTATTTCGCTAAGGCCCGGAATGTATAGCTTCGGAAGGTTTTCGACGGTCACGCCGATGAAACCCGAACCCAGAAGCGACGTCAGCCCCAGGCCGAAAATGGTCAGGGCCAGGCCCGTCGCCACCTGATTGGCCAGCAGGCTCAGCGTCAGCGCCGCGAAAACCAGGGCCATAAGCACGCCCGCCAGGGCCCCGCACAGCACGCCGATGATGGCGCTTCCCGAAACATATGTGCCTGCGAAGGCGGCCAGCGCGCCGGTCACCATCAACCCCTCGACCCCCAGGTTCAGAACGCCCGAGCGTTCCGTCACCAGTTCCCCGGCGGCGGCGAACAACAATGGCGTGGACGCCGTAATCACGGTCAGAATCAATGGTGTCAGATGCTCGAACCCGCTCATCGCGCCGCCTTTCCGATTAGAATGTGGACGCGATAGCGGATCAGGACGTCGCAGGCCAAGAGATAGAACAGCAAGAACCCCTGGAACAGCCCGGTAACGGCCGCCGGAACCCCGATTTCGATTTGCGCCGTCTCGCCGCCCAGGTACGTCAGCGCCATGACCAGACCGGCCAGCAGCACGCCAACGGGATGAAGACGGCCCAGGAAGGCCACGATGATGGCGGTGAACCCATAGCCCGGCGATATGGTCGGGATCAGCTGGCCGATGGGTCCGGCCACTTCGATAACGCCCGCCAGCCCGGCAAGACCGCCGCCGGCCAGCAGGGCAAACCAGATGATCCGGGTTTCGGAAAAACCGGCGAAGCGGGCCGCTTCGGGGGCCAGGCCCACCAACTTCAACTTGAACCCGGTCAGTCCCTTGCCCAGCAGCAAGGCCACGCCCACGGCGATCAGCGCGAAAAACACGCCCATATGAACGCGGGTTCCCTCGATCAGAACGGGCATGGTTCCGGCCTCCGGGAACAGCCGCGATTCGGGGAAGTTATATCCGTCCGGGTCGCGCCACGGCCCATGCACCAGATAACTGAGCAGCAGCACGGCAACGTAGGTCAGCATCAGGCTGACCAGAATTTCGTTGGCGTTGAAGCGTGTTCGCAAAAAGGCGGGAATGGCCGCCCAGGCCATACCGCCGACAGCGCCTGCAATGAGCATGGCGGGCAGCAAAAACGGGCTGGTGCTGTCATGAAAGAAAATGGCGATGCCGCCGCCCAGAATGGCGCCAAAGGTGTATTGGCCCTCGGCCCCGATATTCCAGACATTGGCGCGAAATCCCAGCGACAGGCCGATGCCGATGAGAACCAGGGGCGAGGCCTTGACGATCAGTTCGCTCACACCGTAGACGCTGGTCAGGGGTTGCACAAAGAAGGTGAACAGCGCCGCCCCCATGGGCTTGCCCATGATGGCGAACGTCAGCCCGCCGGTAATCAGGGTCAGCGCGACGGCCAGCAACGGCGCGCCCCAAACCATGGCGCGCGAGCGCTGGCGGCGGGGAACAAGGCGGATCATGTGGCCGCCTCCCGCTGCTCGGGCTCGGGCTCGGGCGGAATCGTGGGCGCGTGCACGCCGCCCATCAGCAGCCCGATTTCCTCGGTGGTGGCTTGCGCAACGGGAACCGGCGGCGACAGCCGCCCTTCGCTCATCACCGCGATGCGGTCGCAAATGGCGAAAATCTCGTCCAGATCCTGGGAAATGATCAACACCGCGCTGCCCGTCGCCGCCAGATCAATCAGCGCCTGACGGATGGCCAGCGCCGCGCCCGCATCCACACCCCAGGTCGGTTGGGCGACAATCAGAACCTCGGGCGCCTGCATGATTTCGCGGCCAACCACGAATTTCTGCAAATTGCCGCCCGACAGGCTACCGGCATCGGCCCTGGGACCGGCGGTGCGCACGCCGTAGGTATCGACCACCCGCTTGGTGTGCTCCAGCGTGCGGCGCGACCGGATCATGCCGCCGCGGGTCAGGCGCAGTTTCGAGAAACCCGTCAAAAACGTGTTGTCGGTCAGCGCCAGATTAAGGGCGGCGGCGTGATCGTTACGCTCTTCGGGCACAAACGCCATGCCGCACAAACGCCGGTGGATCGGTCCGAAATGGGCCACCGGCGCGCCGTCCACGCGAATGGCGTCGGCCTCATGGTCCAGCTTGGTTTCGCCGGTCAGCACCTTCATCAGTTCGTTCTGCCCGTTGCCGGCAATTCCGGCGATGCCCAGAATTTCGCCGCCGTGCAGGGTGAACGAGATGTCCTTCAAATCGAACCCGAAAGCGCGGCTTGAGGTAGCGGATACGTTGAAAACCCTCAGGCGCGGCGTCGTGCGCCGGGTGGACGCGCGGCTGGGCGGCGCAATGCGCGTGCCCAGCATCAATTCGGCCAATGACCCCGGCGTTTCCTCGCGCGGATCGCAATGGGCCACCACGCGCCCTTCGCGCAGCACGGTCGCGCCCGAGCACAGGCGGCGCACTTCGTGCAATTTATGCGAAATATATAGAATGGACCGGCCCTCTGCCGACAGCTTGTCCAGCGTGGCGAAAAGCTGGTCGGCTTCCTGCGGGGTCAGCACACTGGTCGGTTCATCCAAAATCAGCAGCTGGGGGTCCTGAAGAAGGCAGCGCACCACTTCAATGCGCTGGCGCTCACCCACCGACATGGACTGGACGATGCGGTCGGGCTCCAGCGGCAACCCATAGGCCGTGGAAACCTCGATAATGCGCTTGCGCAAGGCCTTGGGGTTCCACTTGCCGGGCACGGCCAGGGCGACATTTTCCAGCACGCTCAGGGGCTCGAAAAGCGACAGGTGCTGGAACACCATGCCGATGCCCAATGCCCGCGCCGTCGACGGCTTGTCCATTTGTACCGGGCGGCCCTGCCAAAAAAGCTCGCCCTCGTCGGGGCGCAGCAGGCCGTACATCATTTTTACCAGGGTGCTTTTCCCGGCCCCGTTTTCACCCAGCAGGGCATGGACCTCGCCGGGGCGAATGATAAACGAGACCGTATCGTTGGCGATGACACCGGGGAAGGCCTTGGTCAGGCCGCGCGCCTCCAATAGCGGCGCCCCCGCCCGCCTGCCGTCGTCCGGTTTATTCTTGTCGTTATGTTCGTCCATTCACCGTTCCGCGCGACATATGTAGGCGGCAAACCCTGCGATGTTCGCTCCGCTTATACAGCGCCGGGCGCCCTTTCGGGAAGGGCGGGTTATCCACAATCTGGGAGCAACATTGATCGCGCGGCCGTTTTGGGTCTACGGTCCGGGTTCGGCGAAACAAGATAACCGGAAAAAAGCCCATGACCGACCCTTTGGAGCCCCGAATCAGCGACCTGGAAACACGGCTGGCCTACGTTAATCGCATGGTCGAGGACCTCTCAAGCGTGATCGCCACCCAGGACCGCGAGATCGAGCGCCTGACCGGGCAGGTCCGCCGCATGGCCGAACGCCTGGGCGATATCGACGCCCACCTCGACGGCAACGACGACAAACCACCGCCGCATTATTGAGATGAACGCCAATCAAGACGCCTACTACGTCTACATCGCCCTCAACGGTGCCGGTATCGCCTACACCGGCATCGCCAAAGACGTCACCGCCCGCTTGGCCCAGCACAACGCAAACACCGGCGCCCGCTTCACCAAAGGCCGAGGCCCCTGGCGCATCGCCCACACCGAAGGCCCGCTAAGTCACGGCGAGGCGCTACGGCGGGAAATGGAGATCAAAAAGGATCGGCGGTTGAAGGCGGCGATTAAGGTCTCCTCCTCGACACCAAACCCGTAGTAAGGCGTCGCGAAACGATTAGAGCCATTGAAACGCCCACCCCCGCGAGGAGTTACTTACCGACGTCTTCCCCGTTGGCGATCTTGGCCTCCAACTCCTTGCGATATCGGTAATCGCGATAGAAGGAATAGCCGATGGCGGCAAATGTCAGCACCATCAGCAAGACCGTTTGCCAGCGGCCCATGAAGAACTCGATGGTCGTCAGCTCCTTCGCGTGCGCCAGGGTCATGACCCGGTCCAGATTTTCTTCGGCCATGGGCCCGAGAATGATGCCGAGGATAATCGGCGCCAACGGGAAATCGGCTTTGCGCATGATGTAGCCGACGACGCCAAGCGAGAACATGATCCAAATGTCGAAGGTCAGATTGCGGAAGGAATAGGCCCCGATGACCGCCAGCGCCGTCACCACCGCAGCGATGATGCCCTGGGGCACCAGCACCACCTTGGCCACGTAGCGCAGGGCGCCGAAACCAAACACGGCAAAAAACAAATTGGCCAGAAACAGGCTGAGAATGAACGGATACAGGATGTCGGGCGCGTCGGTGAACAGGCTTGGCCCCGGAATCAAACCGTGAATCAACAATCCGCCAAGCAGCGCCGCCGTCACCGCGTTGCCTGGAATGCCCAGGGTCAGCATGGGGATCAGGCTGCCGCCGACGACGGCATTGTTTGCGGCCTCGGCCGAGCATACGCCCTCGATGGAGCCCTTGCCGTATTCCGAGGGGTTTTTCGAATAACGTTTGGCTTCGGAACGCGCGATAAAGGACGCGATGTCTGCGCCGGCCCCGGGGATCAGTCCGACGACCGTCCCGATGATCGAAGACCGGGCCAAAACGCCACGCAGTTTCCACAATGTCGCCCGGCCGGGCCACATGCGGCCAACCTCGGGGATCTTCAACTGGGTGTCCATGCCCTTGCCTTCGGCGAGGTACAAGACCTGCGAGATCGAGAACAGGCCGACCAACGCCACGATGACCGGCACGCCCTCGTAAAGGGGGGGTTGATCAAAGGCGTAGCGTAGCGTTCCGGTCATGGGATGCATGCCGGCGGTGCCGATAATAAGGCCGAAGATACCCGCCATCAGGCCCTTGATGGCCGACCCCGCGCCGATGGCGCCGATGGTGCTCATGGCGAAGATGACGATCCAGAAAAACTCGGCCGAGCGGATTTCCAGGGCGACCATGGCCACCAGGGGCGCCAGAAACAACAGCACGATGACGCTGAACTGCCCGCCGACGAAAGACGAACAAATGTCGGTTCCCAGGGCCAGTCCGCCTTTGCCCTTCTTTGTCATTTCGTAGCCGTCTATCATCGTCGCGACGGCTGCCGGTGTGCCCGGAACATTGATCAGGATGCCCGAAATGGAACCGCCGTAGATGGCGCCACAATAGACGGCGCCGAGAAATATCAGGCCCGACGTAGCGGTCATTTCAAAGGTGACCGGCACCAGCAACGCAATGCTCAGCGTTGCCGAAACGCCCGGCATGGCGCCGAAAACGGTTCCCATGGCGGCGCCGAGAAAGGCCAGCAAAAGACTTCCCGGTTGGATAATGACGATGGCGGCGTCAGCGATTTGTTCCCACATTGTGTCGTTCCCCCGCGCGCCGTCAGAAAATCAATCCGTGGGGCACCAGAACCCCAAGGAAAAATTCGAACATCATATAAAAGGCGATCAAAACACCCCCCGTGACCAACGCGACCAGCCAGTAGGGCCGAATGCCGAGATAACTCATGTGAATGACGAGATAGATACCGGCGGCGGTGAAGAACCCAAGGATCGGAACCAGAATGACAAACCCAAGAATTAGCCCGACATTGATGGCGATGCGTTTGATCCGCGCATTCCGCTCGGCCTTGTCGACTTGGGCCAGTTGCTCGGTCACGGTCTGGCGCAGGCTGTTGAACAGCAGCAACACGCTGAACGCCGCCAACAGACCCCACATATACAGCGGCCACGCCGCCGCGCGTTGTGGGAATTCAAACGTGCTGTAAACGCCGCCGGCGCTGACCGCCATGATGACCAGCGCGGACACCGAATCCCGTGCCGCCGCCCCCTTGGGAAAATGCATGCAACTATCCCTCGCGCTTTATCCGTTTTTCTTGAGGAAACGGCGGGTCCGCCACCGACGGACCCGCCCGCAACCTTTTTAACCGTAATTACGGCTACTTCTTGATATAGCCGCCCTTGACGAACAGGTCGAGCAGGTCGCCGACCAGCGCCTGCTGGTCCTTCATGAAGCCGCCGAAATCATCGCCGACCAACGGATCGACGATGGTGATGTTGCGCTTGAGAGCGGCCTTCTTATACTCGGGATCATTGACCGCCATGGCGAAGGCTTCGCGATAGACCGTCAACAGTTTGGCGGGGATACCGGCCGGAGCCGCCCAGCCGCGGGTCGAGCCCAGATCACCGACGTCCATACCGATGGATTCCTTGGCCGTCTTGACGCCCTTCATGGCATCCATGGAGGTGTAGCGGCTCGGGCGCAGCACCATGACGTCCTTGGCCGAACCCTTGGTCTTCAGATGATCAAAGACGTTGCCGACGGCGATATCGACTTCACCCGACTGAAACGCCTTGTTGGCAGGCGCGCCGCCCGAATACGGCACGAAAGTGAATTCGGCGCCGTACTTAACGGCCAGGGCATAGACGGCCATATGGTCGTCCGACAGCGGGCCGTCGGCGCCCACGGTCACGGAACCGGGCTTCGCCTTCGCGGCGTCCAGCGCATCCTTAAGCGTGGCGTATTTGGCGTCTTTCTGCAGACGCACCACGTTCGGGTCGATAATGTTGACGCCGATGGGCGCGAACTTTTCCAGCCACGGCGCGTACTTCGCAACGCGAGCCGCTTGGACCAGGGCTACCGCCGGCAGGTTGATGACACCGATGGTCGAGCCGTCCTTCTTGGCGTACGACAGGCTCGTCCAGCCAATTTCGCCACCCGCGCCCGGCAGGTTCACGACAATGGCGTTGGGCTTCTTGCCGGTCAGTTCCTCGACCTTCTTCTCCCAGAACGGCAGCATCACGCGCGCCAGGGCATCGCTTGATCCGCCCGCGTTGTAGGCGACGATCGCCTGAATGTTCTTCGGAATTTTGACGTCCGCATACTTGGGAGCCGCCATGACGGCACCCGTCATTAACAGGCTCGTGGCGACCAAACCGGTTACGAAGAGCTTTTTCATCGTTAAATCTCCCTTGTTGCACCTACGGAAAGCAACGAAATTCTATTGAAACGGAAGCACTCCTCGGCACTCGCCGCGAATTCGTTTTTTCCCCCATGCCGCATCTTCTCCTCAAACGGCAGATATCGAGTGTCAACAATTCGGCCGCCCTTGTCAATCTGGCAACAAAATTGTTGCCAATTTTTTTGGAAAACCCCGCGTAACCACACAAATCCGCCTCCACCCCCCAACCTCCGACAACAAACCCGGAGGAGCGCGCAGCGCCTCGACTAACGACCAAGCGGGAGTGCAGCCCAAGTGGCGCTTGAACGCAATTAAAAAAAACCGGCACCCAGCGAGACCCCCGACAACCAGCCCGGAGGAGCGCACCAGCGCGACGACTATGCGACCAAGCGGGAGCGCAGCCTCAGTGGCGCTTGAACGTAATGCTTAAGACCACCAACAAGCGAGGCCTACGCGGACAAGCCCGGAGGGAAGCGCAGCGCACCGACTAACGACCAAGCGGGAGTGCAGGCTGCGTGCCGCCTGAACGCAATGCTTAAAAACGGCAACAAGCGAAGCCTACGCGGACAAGCCCGGAGGGAAGCGCAGCGTACCGACTATGCGACCAAGCGGGAGCGCAGCCTTAGTGGGGCTTGAACGCGAATTTAAAAAGTAAACTGTCGACGTAATTCGTGTCGACGTAATTCGAGGTGTCCCCCGAACTCACCCGCCGCAGCCGAAAAAAGTAGTTGTGGTCGCGTCCGATGATGTTGACTCGTGGTTGTTATATGTGTAGCTTATTGCCAATTTTCTTGATGGCTCACAGTACATTTTTTCAGCCACGGTTCTATCATTCATAGCATTCATAGAAGCGGAGGTTCTCATGAGCGCTTTGTACATAATGCGGTATCTCGGCCAATCCGGGATCGGATTCGGATCAATCTACGTCGGAAAGGGCGTGATTGTTGGAGTTGACGCTGCAAACGGTCGCTATCACGGCACATACACCGAAGCAGGGGAAAGGGTGAAGATTAAAGCAGAACTTTCAGCCCCTCCGGGTGGTGCTCAGCTTGTCACTGGGGACCAGCTTCCTGAAGGACAAGCCGTTCCGCTCACTGCTGACTGGCCAGCCGACTTCGCAGATGGTTCCGCGAGGGAAATCATGGTGATGGGACGGACCGTTCAGGTCACGTTCGAGAGGGTTGGCGACGTCCCATAAGGAATCGGTCGTCGAACTAAGCGTGCCACTGGTGGTGGATACCTGTGCCGGGGCGACAGATCAATGGAGGTCAGAGTCGGTTGATCAGGCGACGAAAAAAGGCAGCGCGTTTAACACGGTTGCTGAACGCGTTTATGAAGGAAGGACCGGCCTCTGTGCTCCAATTAGTGCTCTGTCACCGTAACCAGGGAATTCTTCACCGCAGCTCCCAGAAATGGCGTCACGATTGAGGCATATATATTTCAGTATCCATATGGCATACCGCATGCCGAACAAACGTAGCTATGTCCTTTCTTTCAAAATAGAATTGCTGGAACAGGTCGCAGACGGACGAGAAAATGAAGTCATTATTTATTGATTTTTTGTGCATTTTTCGAATTGCGTATAGATATTTTTTTGAATTAGGGACATTTAAATTAAGGGAAATTTTTTTATTCTCCAAATCTTCAACGAACAAATCATTGGATGAAGATTTTCTTACCCCAAACGCTCCCCCATCCGTGATTCTGCGAATGATCTTCTTCTTACACGCCACGTAGTTTGTTTTCTCGGATTCAACTATCCGCACAGCCTCCTTCATCGAAATCCCAGCTAACCAGATATAATAGAAAATCGGCAAAACATGAGTAGCTGAATGACAAGACTGTCGAAGATAATCAATGGGGTTAACGACCTTTTCCCTCATCAGAAAAGAAAATATCAAATCGGAGTCATTAATTGCCGTTGGGACCTCAACAAGCCCAATCGGCCGGGAATCCATGATTTCCCCCGACAAGCGCACCTCTGGCTTTTTTCGCTCATCTCCCGTTTCGCCCTTTTCTCTCAGATCCCTAATTTGATCCAAAAGAACCGGGTCAATATTAACGATCGCTCCACTCCCCTCCGCAATTCCTGTTTTTAAGTCTACGATCGCTGAGTCCTCCGGACCTGTTGCCGCAATACGGGTAACTCTATCCTTCCACAAATCTGAAATCCGACTAACTCGCTCCTCTATGATCGCAGCCAACTCCGCGTGGCGCACTTTCTCCGAGCTTCCCACGTAGCGAAAATAAATTTCACCATCTTTCAGGGTCACTCCCTTATCTTTACAACAAATAATTGGCTTCCTACTCGCCGACGACGCATAAATTATTCCGAATTTTTTCTTTCCCTTGGAAAACAGCTTTCTTTTCCACATTATCTGCGGGACAAAATGCGTGTTCAGGAATTTACTTATTTTCACCGAGTCGACTTCTTGAAATTTACTATTTTTTAGTCCTACGAACTCCCCTTCCGGAGATACTCCAAATACCAAATACCCGCCTTTGTTGTTCGAAAATGAAGACAGGATTTTTCCATAATCTTCTGGCGAGCTCCAGTTAAATGCGCTTTTGTATTCAATGATGTCCGTCTCATCCGAAGGAAGGATCAATTTTTCCAGATTCTTCGGAAATATTATTCCTAATCTCTTTCTACTGAACGGATCACCACTAACGTTTTCTAACGATCTAGCATCAAGAAATTCCACATAATCTTCTGGATTTTGAACAAATTCTTTCAGCTTCTCGTCGCTGGCCGGTGAAATCTGAGAGAATGACTCCCCGTCTTTTATTTCATAAAGCCTCGCAATATTTATACTTCTTCCTGGTCGGGTGAAATACGAAAGAATATCCTGCTGGGAATAACCATTTCCTTGCATCGCTTTAATTATAGAAACTTCCCACTCTTCGAGGCTTTTTGCCTTTTTCATACACCCCCCCCATAAACGGCTTCATTCTTTGTTTTTCATCAATATAACGCCGGTATTATACCCAAAAAAATAAATTATACTCATCTTTTTTGGGGTAATTCCGCGCGTGCCTTAACCAATTTTCCCGAAAGCGCGGGGTCAAAAGCGCGGGGGCAGGTTTTAAATTGTGAATTCCAGAAATGTGAAAAAGAGGGCTCAAAGGGCGATGCCTTTCGCAGGCAAAGGCGGAGCCCGGCCTTTCTTTGGGCATTGCGTTCAAGCGGCACGCAGCCTGCGCTCCCCCTTGGTCGCATAGTCGTCGCGCTGGGCGCGCTCCTCCGGGCTTGTTGTCGGGGGGCTCGCGTGGTGCCGGTTTTGTTTGATTGCGTTCAAGCGCCACTAAGGCTGCGCTCCCGCTTGGTCGCATAGTCGTCGCGCTGGCGCGCTCCTCCGGGCCTGTTGTCGGGGGAGCTCGCGGGGTGCGGTTTTTGTTTGATTTCGTTCAAGCGCCACTCAGGCTGCACTCCCGCTTGGTCGCATAGTCGTCGCGCTGGGCACGCTCCTCCGAGCTTGTTGTCGGGGGGGGGCCGCGTGGTGCCGGTTTTGTTTGATTTCGTTCACGCGCCACTAAGGCTGCGCTCCCGCTTGGTCGTAAGGGCGAATTCCGGCCATATTGGCTCATTCTGACGTGGTCGTTTATGGCCGTGGTTAGGAGAACCTTGCAGCGCATAGCCATAGCTACGGGCAAGGGGTTCGACGACGCGGGCGGCCAGAAACGACCCGCCCGAGGGGTGCGCATTGGTGGCCGCCCGCGTCGTTGTTCCGTTCGCCCGATGCGACAGCATCGCGCTTCACGCAACGCCTAGCGGATCGTTCCACCGAAGCGCATCAGAATGGGCCAATATGGCCGGAATTCGCCCTGATCGTCGCGCTGGGCGCGCTCCTCCGGGAGGCTGGGTGATCCGGTTGGGGAGTTTGGGGCGGGTCGGGGAAAATGGGGGGTTGACTTTTTGCGTGAAATAGGTTATTATTCCGATTATTGGTTCTTTTACATTGTGGAGATGACGCGGAGAGTGGGGGTAAATGATGACGTTTGCCTACATTTGATGACAAATGCCTACATTTTTCGCCTGAAACGGGTTGTTTTTGTTTGTTTTCAGTAGGTTAGTCTGTTTTAGGGGGCTTTTTGCGGCTTTGTGTGGGGGGTTTTCGTGCCGTGGGTGATGGTTTTCACGCAAATCGAGCGCAAAAAAATCCCCCGTAGAGCCTAAGGCTAAGCGGGGGGGCGTATGTTTGGAACCGTGAAGGGTGTTTCAGCGGTGTTTTCGAGGTTATTCCTCGCCGGGTTCGGCGCCAGTATCGGCGTCGGTGACGGTGTCGGCATCGACCTCGGTTTCCGGCGGGTTCTCGAGTTCCGCTTTTTCCGCCTTGGCTTTGGCCCGGGCCGCTTTTTTGGCTGCTTTCGCCCGATCGCGCTCCATGCGTTCGAACTTGTAGTTAGGTTTGCGGGCCATTTCGGTTCTTTCAGTCAGGTTGGCGCGATGCCAATCGTTAGTCCAGGACGCTCAGATTTTCAGCGGAAGCTTTGCCGTTCCGTCCGGGGACGAGTTCGAATTCAACCCTTTGGCCTTCACGAAGGCTCGTAAGTCCGGCCTTTTCAACGGCGGAAATGTGAACGAACGCGTCTTTGGAGCCATCTTCCGGCTCGATGAACCCGTAACCCTTAGTGGGGTTGAACCATTTCACTGATCCAGTTGCCATGTTTTGTCCTTTCAAGGCACTCATCAATTTGCAGACCTGCTTGGCCCGCACAGCTTCGTTTCGTGGTCTCACAATTTCAGGGGTAACGCGGCAAAGCGCAAAGGCTTCTAGATGGATACGCCAGAATAATGTGCAACCGAACGCATCTATATCCTGCGTTTTGGCGAAATTTGCAAGCGTAATCAGCATGTTGGTGTCATTTACGCGGTCGGCGAGCGGTCGGGACGCAAAATGTGGTATGATGCCGACAATGGGTTTGGACAGATAGACCGGGACTTGGGACTTGGCCCTGGAAATTTCATCCGTATCCTCCGTCGTTTTTGCGGCGGACGGTGCTGCGGTGTTGCGCAGGCTGTCGGGAACGTCGGCGGCGGGCGCCGTTGGACGCGAGTTGCCGTCTGCGCTGACATCCGGCCCGACGCCGCCCTACGTTACCTCGGTAGATATCTACACGGCGTCGGCGGCCTTGTTGGTGGCGATCAAGGTCGGCACGGCCATCAGGGATAGCCTGAGCGCCCTTGCCGGCGCCCTTGAAACCGCCGATCACGAACCTCTGGTATCGTCGACAACAGCATTGACCATCGACGGCACCCGCGTTTCCCGCGTCAATGTTCATGCCGAAGCCAGCATCCTTTTTGACAAGATCGACACCCTGATCGCGGCTAACACCTTCAACTTTAGCGCCAATTTCATTTCCAGCTCGTCGGGAAACATTCTGATCCAGACCTCACGCTACGGCGGCGGATTGGAAATTGTGCCGCAGCCCCTCGATGCCCAGGGTCTCGGGTTAACCGGTCTGACCTTGCTGAGTTCGACCGATATCGATCGCGGGATAGCGATCGTGGATGAGGCGTTGTTCAGGGTTGAGCGCCGCCTGATCAACCTGGAATCCCTGCAGCGCAACCTGGGCCAGTTGGGCGCGCCGGGTCAAGCCCTGTCACGTGCCATCAACAGGCAAGGCGACACCCTGCCGCTGGGTAGTCTGGTAAACCTGGTAGCTTGAAAATACCGCAACTGGCGGAAAAACCCCGCCCTGTTGGGCGGGGTTAAAACACTTGGTAGGTTCCTGAGTGCCGGCTTCTGTATGGCCGGCGTGCTCGGCACGAACAGGTATTGCGAGGCTACGATCTACGCCGAGTCACTCGCCTCTTTTTTGGGTTTCTTTTTGATTTCGCCCTGTTCGTGCATAACGAATTTCTCAACCGCCGGCGCGCGGTACTGGTCGTGCTGATGCAGGCACTTGCGCCCGCAAACATCGACGCATACGCCGCAGTAGACGCACTCGAAGGGATCACACTCCCACGTCGCCTTTTCCCGATCCACGGTAATGCATTGCGCCGGACAGGCCCGCGCACAAAGGGTGCACATGTTGCACTCTTTTACGTCGATATAGAGCTCGCCGCGCGCATTCGAGAACGGCTCGCGAGTCGTAATCGGATACATCCGCGTGGCCGGTTTGCCAAAAAAGTTTTTGACGATGGTTGGGGTCATGAACGCCATTTTATTTACCCCTTTCTTATCGTTCGGTGCAGCTGATGCACGGGTCGATGGACAGAATGATGACCGGTACGTCGGCCAGTTCCATCCCCGGCAGCATGGCAGTCAGCGGCGGGATGTTGGCGAATGTCGGCGTGCGGATGCGCAACCGGTCCAGGTTCTTCGAGCCATTGGCCTTGATGTAGTACATCAATTCGCCGCGTGGCTGCTCGACCCTCGTAATGACCTCGCCTTTCGGGCGCCCGCGGACCTTGACCGAGGTTTCCCCTTCGGGCAATCCGGCGATGGCCTTGCGGATAATCTCGCCGGCCTGCAACGTCTCGCGGAAGCGAACCGCGCCACGGGCATAGCAGTCACCAGCGGTTTCGACGATGGGCTCGAAACCCATGTCGTCATAGGCGCCGTAACCGGTCATGCGCATGTCCTGAGCAACACCGCTGCCACGCAGGCAAGGTCCGGCGGCACCCAACTCGAGCGCCTGTTCCTTGGTGATGACGCCAACGTCAACGGTACGCTTCTTGACCGAGTAGTCGTTCAGCATCGTCGTCTGAAGCTGCCTGATCTGCTTTTCAACATCCTCAACTTCGGACAGGACCCACTTGCACTGGTCTTCGTCGAGATCGCGGCGCACGCCGCCGATCACGTTGACCGAGATGATGACCCGCGCCCCGGCCGTCGCTTCCATGAGGTCCATGACGCGTTCGCGAATGCGCCAGAACTGCATGAACAGCGATTCAAAGCCGAATGCGTCGGCATACAGGCCAAGCCACAGAAGGTGACTGTGCATCCTGTGAAGTTCGGACCAGATAACCCGCAGGTATTCGGCCCGGCGCGGGACTTCCACGCCCATCATTTCCTCGATGCCCTGCACGTAACATGCAGCGTGGATCATCGAGCAGATGCCACAAACGCGCTCGACCACCTGGATCATTTGCACATGGTCACGGACGTCGGCCAGCGTTTCCAGTCCCCGGTGAACATAACCAAGCGCCGGAACGGCGTCGGTGATGATCTCGTCTTCCACGGTCACGGTGACGTGGATGGGTTCGGGTAGAACCGGATGCTGCGGTCCGAATGGTACGATTGTTCTTGCCATGATCTTTCCTTCAATCGCGCTTTACGCGGTTCCCTCGGCTGCGGCCTCGGCGTCCTTACGGATAACGCCGTATTTGCAGAACGGAGTCCGCTGAACCTCTTCCTCAAGATAGAGCGTGCCGCCGAAATCGAGGACCAGGCCATCAAATTCCAGGCCGAAATGATCCTTGCTCTCGTTTTCGATCAGAAACGCGGCGAAATATACCCCGCTGATGCTGGGCACGGGCTCTTTCTTGGGCACGGCCATGCGCAGGTTGACCACCTCCAGATCCTTGTCGAAATGGTAAAGGAGATCAACGTTCTCCTCGTCCAGATCGACAACGGACATGGTCACGAAGCGGTATCCGTCGTTTTTCATTTTTGTCACTTCGTCAACCACGGTTTCCCGGGTGATTGTCGTGCATTCTAATTCCACGGTCGTCTTCCTTGTTACCAAAGGGCCAAGTGCCGTTGTCTAGGCGGCTGCCTTTTCGGCTTCCTTTTGCATTTCGGCCAGCAAACCCAGACCGGTGACCACGCCGTCGATAATCGCCTCGGGCTTGGCCGCGCATCCGGGAACGTAGACGTTGACCGGAATGACCGTATCAACCCCGCCCATGACGTTATAGCAATCACGGAACACGCCGCCTGAAAGGCCGCACGCGCCGATGGCGATCACAAGCTTCGGATTGGGCATCTGGTCGTAAATATTCTTGAGAACCTTCGCATTGCGGGGGTTCACGGTGCCGGTCACCAGCAGCACGTCCGCGTGCTTGGGGTTGCCGACATTGATAATGCCAAAACGCTCGACGTCGTAAAGCGGCGTCAGACAGGCCAAAACCTCGATATCGCACCCGTTGCAGCTTCCGCAATCGAAATGAACCAACCAAGGCGACTTGAGTTGGGATTTCTTGATGAAGTTACCAAGCATCTGAGCAGCCCCTTAAGCGAAGTACAGCCAGGCGAGATTAGCCGTGGAAAGGCACAGTCCGGCAATCCAGACCGATCCCAACATCCACCGCCAAGTCAAACGGGCCGAAATGTTGTCGATGAGAATTTCAAGCGCATAGGTCACCAGCAGCAGAACCACCAGACCGATCAGACTTGTCGTCCAGAACAGAGCGACAAAGCCGAGGATCAGGATGGTTTCATACCAGTGGGCGATTTCGACCAGCGCCAGGTTACGACCGACGTACTCGGTGTACACACCCTTGACCAGTTCCTGATGCGCGTGATGCGAACCGGAAATGTCAAACGGCGACTTCCTGAGCTTGATGGTCAGCGCATAGCCAAGAACGATGAACAGCAACGGAAGTTCAAGAAGCAGCGGCGTATCGTGGGCAAGGACGGCCTCGACCTTGAAGCTGCCCGTGCTCACGTAAATACCGGCGATAACCAGGATCAACAGCGGCTCATAGGCCAGGATCTGCAGCAGCTCGCGCTGGCCGCCGACCTGACTGTAAGGTGACGGCACCGAAAGAGCGCCAATCACCAGGAACACCGCGCCAATGGCCTGCACGAAGAAGATCAGCAACAGGTCGCCCATCATGAAGAAGAGCACCACCGAGGTTGCCGCCGCACCCACGTAAACCCACGAACAGAAGGTCAGCCACGGATTGGCGACCGTGGTTTCCTTGGCCCAAAGCTTGGCCACGTCGTAGAAGGACTGCACGATCGGAGGTCCGAACCGTCCCTGCGCGCGCGCCGTCAGCTTACGGTCAATGCCGCCGATAAGTCCGCCGACGAGAGGCGCGACAATCAGCCCGGCAAGGGCCAACAAGATTACGTTTGTCACTGCATTCCTCCCATCACGAACATCAGCGCCAGAAGAGCCACCGCCCCACCATTAACCCAGCGTGACAACTTTTCCTCACCGAACAGCGCCGACATGTAGTAGTGCCCCACGGTAATCGGGACCTCTTTATTCATCGGGCCGATATAGGCCGATCCGTCAGTATTCTGCAGACCCGCCATATAAGGCATGGCCGCAGGCGTCACTTCGGCGTTCCGCATTGCCTTTATGGCGAACAGGAAACCGATCACGACAACCGCGAACAGCGGCAGCACAGCGAAGGCCCCGGCGGGGTTGCCGAACACGCCCTGGCTGACTTCAAACGGAGACGCTCCCATCGCCGCAACAGCAGGTCCAACCAACCCGGTGTAAAGCCAAGGCGAAGCAATGCTGACGATAACCGCGCTGGCGCACAAGCCAACCAACGGCCAACGGGTCAGAACGGCCTGTTCCTCTTTGGCGACCTTGCCGCCGAACGGTGCGCTCATGACGCCACCGGCCCAACGTACCCAGTACACAATCGTCAACGCGCTGCCGAGAGCCAGCATGATGATCAGGGCCAAATCCGAGGCCGCCGATTCGATGGCCATCCATTTGCCCAGCAGCATGCCAAAGGGCGGCAGGATCATGGTGATCACCGCGATCACCGTAATCAGGGCCGTCACCGGCATGCCGGCATAGACGCCTCGCATGTCTTCGATGTCGCGGCTGCCGATCTTTTGTTCGATGGTGCCAACACACAGGAACAACAGACCCTTGGAAATGGCATGGAACACGATGATCAGCATCGCCGCGGCCAATGCCGCCGGTGTGCCGATACCGGCGCAGGCGACAATCAGGCCCAGATTGCTGATGGTCGAGTAGGCAAGGATCTTCTTGCCGTTGCTCTGACCAACCGCGAGGGCCGCCGTCGCCAGGAATGTAAAGGCGCCGACAAGAGCCACCGCATAGCCCAGGTAGGTGTCGGTGAAGGCCGGAGCAAACCGGACTACCGCATAGACACCCGCCTTAACCATCGTCGATGAATGAAGCATTGCCGAGACCGGCGTCGGGGCAACCATGGCGCCCAGCAGCCAGCTTTGGAACGGAACCTGCGCCGCCTTGGTGAAGGCGCCGAAGCAAAGCAGGGCCAACGGAACCATCATCATGGCCGTTTGCGGAGCCGCTTCAATGATCGCCGCGATGTCAAACGTGCCAAGTTCTTTATAGAACCAGACGATCGCGCCCATTAGCGCCACGCCGCCCAGGCTGTTCATCCACAACGCCCGAACCGCGTTCTTGGTCGCGATTTCGGTCTGGTCGTGGCCGATCAGCAGGAACGAGCACAGCGTCGTGATCTCCCAGAAGAAATAGAAGTACGACAGGTCGTTAGTCATAACGAGGCCGTTCATGGCGCCTAAGAACAGGACCAACACAAAGAAGAACCGCGGCTGGCGGCTCTTCTCAAGATGCAGGTGCTCTTCATGAGCTTTCATGTACGGGACCGCGTGAATAGCGATCGCCCCGCCCACCACCGTAATGATCCCAACCATCACCAGGGTGAGGTTGTCGATTACGAAGGTCTGATGGCCATACTCGTGGGTGCTAAGCCCAAATTCGAGATAGCTGGCGAAGCCAAGCTGCACGATGGCCAAAACAACCACCAGGGCGCTTTTATAGCGAACGCCGAAGTAGAAGATCAGCGCCAGCAGCGCGAAATCCGCAACCTGAATGATCTCGCGAATTCCAACCCCGAAAAGCGTTTCCGGCGTGTAGGTCGCAGGACCTTCAAGCAGCAACATAATGAAAGCGACGACCAGCAGTCCGCTGGTTGCCACGATGATCGCAGAGCGAATGGCGGACGCACGGATTGCAAAGCAACCTAGCGCCGCCAGAAACGGCAACACGATCAGGATAAACGCAAGAGTATCGAGCATCTTAATAGAGCCCCGGTTCCGTTCATTGATTTATGAAAAGAGGCAGTCTATTCGGCCACACAGTCTGGCTCTTTCTTTAGGTTTCCTCGGGGCGTAGGTTTACAGAAAAACGTCCGTCGTTTCAAGTTAGATGTTTTCTAAACTAGTACTTGTTATTTGCGATTAATTATCATTACTGCGTTTTTTGAAATAAAATTTATGCCACCCATGGAATTGCGTAACATTCCATTCATGTTAACCCGTTTTTTCACGGAAAATTTCCCGGTTACTTTGCCAAATTCCATTCGCCTAGAATATAGGCAAGTACTGGAAACATGGCATGCCAAACGGTCCTGGCGCTTGCATTTTTTGCTGATTTCTGCGCTGTTCCACCTGCTCCGCCTGACCCGGCGGTGGTTCCGTTCAGTCGTTGGTAGTGAAAATATCAAGGGGGTATTATTAGCGACTTCTAATATTAACTCAGGTGACGCCACCAATACTTTGTATTTATGGAAAACACCGGCTTGTAGTGGCGCACGCGCTCAGCGGCGATGACCTGCTTGATCTGGTTGTCGAGGACATAGGTTTTGCCGTCGACGAAAGCGACAAGGATGGCATGCCCGACCTTCAGGTTGAGGTCCTTCACCGCAACAACCCTGATTTCACTGTTCTTGAACCCTAAAAGCCGTAACGACATGAACTTGGCGATGGCGAAATCCTCGCAATCGCCGAACCGGGCCATGAATTCTCCCGGTGACGCCCAGAAATCCTTCTTGCCCCAATTGTTTTTGTCGGTGATGTAGCGGGACTTGTTCATGAACTTGTTGACGGCCTTAATCTGCGTCAACTTGTCCTTCTTCTTGATGCTGATCAGAAACTTGATCCACGTTTGATAGTGGCATCTGTTGAATTTCTTTGACTTGCAGCTTCCCTTGGTTTTCTTGGCCTTGCCTTTTTCACGCGAATAGCGCTTCACCGCAGCCGTCCATTTCTTGAACGGCTTCATATCTTTCGAGCGCACTTCCTTGCTTTTGAAGAAACTGGTGACGGCCTTTGCTTTTGCCTTGGCGGCATAAGCCGGCGGCGTTACCGCCAAGCCCGGCATCATTAGTGCCGTAGCGATGACAATCGCCGCTACTTTGATAGACCACGCCCTCGAACGATCGGTTGAAACCATTTACGAAACCACCGGTTTGCCCTCGTGGATGGAACCTAACATATGGCACCCATACAACCGATATTTTAGGGTTTTTGGCCGCCCAAGGGAATGATACTGTTTTTCAGTGGGTTTCAGGATTGCACGTTGGGGGGCAGTATGAATGCGACCGCCGATTCCAAAGACGACAACGCCACCGAAGAAGAAGCGCCGCGACGCAAGGTAAACTGGATCGTCGTCGGATGCGCCATCGGAATGGTGATCGGCATCGCGTTGGCGATCGTTTTCGCATTGAAATTCGTCGACGACGAACGCGGACGCGACCTTCAGGCATGGCAAATCCGCCTTGGAATTGTCGCCGATAGCCGCGTCGCCGCCGTCCAGGATTGGGCCGAGGGAAATTTCACCACCTTACGCGAACTGTCCCAGAACGCGTCGCTTCAGCTTTACATGAGCACACTTGAATCAGAGGACGAGGGCGGCGGTGCGCCCGAGCCCGAGCCCGCCGAAGAACCCTCCGACCCTGCCGACGACGGGCTCAACGAACTGGGCTTGCAAGAGGAGACCGAGGCTGAAGAGGAAGAAGAGGAAGAAGAGACGGACGAAAGCGAAAGCGGTGAGGCCGAAGCGGGATATCTGCGCAACCTTCTGGTGGCGACTGCGGATCGTACCGGCTTCAAGGCGCCGGAGCCCGAAGGTGAGGTCGCGGCCAATATCGAGAGAGCCGGCGTCGCCGGTTTGGGCCTTGTCGACGCCGACGGCAAACCCATCGTCAGTACGCCCGGAATGCCCCCGATAAGCGGAAAAATCCGCGCCGCCGTTGCGGCGGCGCTGGACGGCGAACCTGCATTGATTGACATTTTCATGGGGGCATCGAACGAACCGACCATCGGATTCGCGCTACCCGTATACGGCATTCAGCAAGATGAGGGTGCTACCGGGATCGGCGCCGTTGTTGGCATTCGCACGCTGGACAAAAAGCTTTTCGAGGCCCTTGAACAACCGGGAGACACCTCCAAAACCGGCGAGACCTATTTGGTCCGCCTTAAAGGCAATACGGTTGAGTATCTGTCGCCGCTGGCCGACGGCACACCGCCGCTAAAGCGCTCCCTCGCCGCCGACACCCCGGACCTGGCGGCAGCCTACGCGGCACAAAAGCCGGGCGGATTTGGCGTCAAACAGGACTATGGCGGAGATGAAGTCCTGATCGTCTCGCGTCCCCTCGCCAACCTGCCATGGGTTCTGGCGCGGAAAATTTCGCGCGGAGAGGCGCTAGCCGCCAACGAAACGCGTTTGAAAACCATTCTGATCGTTTTCGTTCTGATAATTGTCGGCGTAACCATCGCCATCATCGCCGTATGGCGGCACGGAACGTCGGTGCGCGCGGCACAGGCCGCCGAAAAGTTCCGCGTTTCGTCCGAACGCTTTGAAAACATGAGCAAGTTCATGCGCGTGGTGACGAACAGCCAGCCCTTGGGCATCGTCGCCGTTACCGGCGACACCAAATATACCTTCGCCAACGAACCCGCCGCGCGGGAAGCCGGAATAGCGCCCGAGGATATGTTTGGTAAAACCATGGCCAGCGTCGTCGGTCCGGTTCAGGCCGAGGCCTACGCGAAAATCAACAAGGACGTCCTGGCTAATTTCGCGGAAGCCGAGGACCAGGGCCATGAGGATTCGCGCGACCGCACCCGGCAGTCCCATCTGCACGAGTTTAACGAGGGCGGGGACGAAGACGACGTAAAGGTCATCAAATCCGACCACGTTCCCCTGCGCGGGGACCGCGACCACCCACCCGGCATTCTGATGGTGCTGAACGACATTACCGAATTGACGGTTGAGAAGCGCCGCAGCGAACGCATGTTGGGGCAACTGATCGATACCTTGGTTGGTGTCGTCGATAAGCGCAACCCCTTCTCCACAAACATGTCCTCACGCGTAGCCGAAGTGGCTGCGGAAATCGCCCACGAAATGGGCGTAGAGGGCGACGAGGTCAAGACAGTTGAAATCGCCGCGAAGTTGTCCAGCGTCGGATCGGTTTTCGTACCGACTTCCATCCTGACCAAGACAGCTCCCCTGTCGCCTCAGGAAAATAGAATGATCGATGGTGCGTACCGGGTCAGCGCCGATTTATTGAAGGACGTCACGTTCAATGGCCCGGTTGTCGAAAGCATCGCACAGGCCGGAGAACTTTGGGACGGAAAAGGGCCGCTCGGCATTCAAGGGGAAGACATTCTGCGGCCCGCACGCGTGGTCGCGGTAGCCGTTGCCTTCATGGGAATGGTCAGCGTCAACGCGCGGCGCAATGCCCTTTCGTTCGATGAGGCCGCGGAACGGCTTCAGCGGGCCGCCGGGACCCGCTTCGACCGACGGCCCGTTTCTGCCCTGATCAACATCCTTCATAACCGTGAAGGAACCAAACGCTGGGCGCATTTCAGGAACCGGCCGAAGGAATCCGCCGAATAATCCAGTCTCAAAACGCCGACAACCCCCGCCCTTCGCCGGACGGGGGTTGTCTTTTGCGTGCCTTTACGGCGAGAGATAGGACCGTTGGGTCAGGCGTTGTCGATGGTGATGTCGAACGTCCCCGCTCCGTCGGTGACGGTGTAGCCGTCGCCGGCTTCGTCGCTATCGGCAACCTTGGCGCCGTCACCGTCCTCGGCGGTAAAGGTGAAGCTGTCGCTGGTGGGTGACGACGAAACCTCGTTATCGTATTTCACCGAGAATGTGACATCATTGAAATCGTTGTCGCCACCGCCGGTCAGATCCTCGAACCCGATCATCAGTCCATCACCCTCGGTGCCCGAGAGCGCGTGGTTGACGTTATCCGAATTCAACGACTGGTCCGTATAGAACAAGTCGGCCGACTCGATGGTTTGGGTCACGTTCCCCCCGTTGTTAACGAACTCAATGTTGCCGTTGTCACCGAACTGCATCGTGTTGTCGGAGGTATTCTGACCGTCAAGCCACGGATACTCGTCGGCCCCGTCCTTCACAATGAAGAAACCAAACTGCTCGCCCGGCGCCAATCCATCCAGCGTCACCGATGTTCCTTCGGAAAGCTCGTCATCATCGGTGTTGGTCCAGATCATCTGCGGATCGGTCGGGTTGCCGTCGGCGTCCAGCTTGTACCAGCCAAGCGAATTGTCGTAGCCGGCGCTTTCGCCCTCGAAGGTAACGGTCACGCTTTCTGCAGCCAGCGGCATGGTCAGGTTGCCCTGATCAATCGGAGCACCGCCATCGCTCCATTCAGGGGTGGCCGGATCCCAGAAATCGGCAAGCGATTCATCTTGCTCGTAGCTGAGCAGACCCAGGTCGATATCTTCCTGACTGAAGCTGTCGCCGACATCCAGATCCGTCCGATTGCCCGATCCGTCATCCAGATAGAGCGAACCGAAATCAACGTCGTCGGTCAGGGTATAGAGCAACTCGTCCGCACCGCTTGTATCATCAGTGAGATGCATGTCAGCGGCGGAAATCGTGACATCGCCGCCGGCCGCGACCGTCGTTTCGCCGTCGCCTTCAAGGACCGGGGCGTCGTTGCCATCGACCGGCACGGTGACGGATGCGCTCGCCACGGCGGTATCGCCGCCCACCGCCTCGGTCGAAGTGACGCTGACCGAAACCTGGAAGTCAGCGGCGACATCGTTTCCGACCGTCACTTTAAGATCCGCGAGGTCGCCTTGCGAAACCGTCCAGGTGCCGTCCTCGTTATCGGCGCCGGCTGAAAGCGTAGCCCCTTCCGGAATACCGCTGATGGTCACGTCGCCCAGCGATTCAGATCCGTCGGCATCGGTCAGATTGGTGGCGATGACCAACGGATACTCAATCGTATCCGCCCCGTCGCCATCCATCATCGCCTGAACGCCGTCGCTGTAAAGCGTCGCAACTTCTTCGGCCGAAAGCTCTTTGCCGTACATGGCGGCGTCGTCGATATGCCCCTTGAAAAATTGTCCCAACTGGCCATGCGTCGCGCTGTCGTCGCCCGACCACGCGGAGTTGGCGCCAATGATCAACGGGTTCTGGTTGGTGGCAATCCCGCCGGTATAGTCGTCCGAATCCACCAACGCACCATCGACATAGAGTTTCATGCCGCCGTCGCCCCAGGAGAACGTCGCCTGATGCCAAGTATTGTCCGACAGTGTTCCACCATCGACGGTGAAGCTATCGTTGTCGCTCTGCAGACGGACTTTGACCTCGCCATCAACCACTCCCATGGTCAGATGGCCGCCATCGTCGTAACCCCAGGAATCCTTCGAAAGAATCCCCTGCGTTCTATCAACGTTGGTGGCGTTGAACCACACCGTCACCGTGCCGCTGCCCAGTTCCATGTCCTCGGTATGCGGAACCGAAATGGCGTCATCCGCACGCCAGCGATCGGAATCGAAGTCGCCCGCGTTGCCGAACCGGCCTTCGCCATCAACTTCGACGATGCTGTATTCTTCGCCGTGGGCCCCACCGACCTGATCGTCAAAGAAGTCGCCGTCACGTTTTTCTTCGAAGTTCCAATAGTGAAGCGGCGTCCCGCCACCATCACCGCCGGTAACCGTCGGATCGCCGAGTTCCACCGTAATCACCGGCACATCGGCGACGGCATCCACCGTCACCGGCATACTCACGGATTGCGCCGAAGCCCCACCGGCCGATGTGGCCGAAACCGAAAGGCTGAAGTCGACATCCGAGTTTTCCGGCGGCGTAATGGTCACCGCACCGTCCGACAAGGCCTGCAAGTCGGAAGCCGTAAACTGACCGTCAACTCCCGAACCGGAAAGCACGTTGCCGTCCAGGGTCATGTCGCTGGTACCGACCGAAAGGGTCGCCCCGGCGGGCACGCCGCCGATGGTGATCGAACCGATCGGATCGGAGGCAGCACCGGCACTGGCATCGATAACCAGCGCAACGGCGGAATCTTCGTTGCCCGCCGCCGGTGTGATCGAAATTATCGGTTCAGCCGTACCCAGGCTATCAACCGGAACGTCGCCGTCGTCGAAACGCAGGGTTTCGATGTTGACCAGGGTGTCGGTGCCGTCCGGCCCCGCAACCGTGATTTCGCCCGTTGTGTCGTCAATGCTGATGGCGTAGTCGGTGAAGGAACCGCTGAACACGGCAACATCAACGCCGGCACCGCCGTCGATGACATCGTTGTCGGCGCCGCCGGTGATCACGTCTTCTCCGCCACCGGTGGTGATGGTGTCTTGTCCGGCGCCACCAACAACGGCGGAAGCGTCGTAATCGCCGTCAACCGTGATCGTATCGTCACCGGCGCCGGCATCCACGTCGAAGGCGCCGCTTTCACCGGCCTGGCCCGTGATTTCAATGCTGTCATCGCCGGAACCCGTGGCAACGTCGCCACTGGCGGCATTTTCGATATCTACCGTGCTGTCACCTTCGCCACCCAGAGTAACATTGGCTTCCACGAAATCCTGCAGCACCACATCGGCCGCGTCGTCACTGGTCGCATCGATGGAGTTGACGCTTCCCCACTCATCCGTAACCGAAACCGTCGCGCTGTCTGCATCGTCGTAGGTGTACTCGACACCGCCGCCATCGACCTGAATGGTTTCCGCCTCGCCATAATCGTCGGCGCCCGGAAGGGTCGTTTCCCCTTCGCCGTCGCTCACCGAAAAGGTGACGTCCGCATCTTCGGCCACCGCGGCCACGCTAATGGGAAGCACGGCAGCACTGCTGCCGCCGTCTGTTGACGTGGCCGTAACGTTCAGATTGAAATCGCTGTTATCGTCCGCAGCCGGCGTGATGCTCAACGCGCCGCCTTCCAGGGCCAGCAGATCGTCGACGGTGAACACGCCGCCTTCACCCGATCCTGAAAGAACATTGCCGTCCAGGTTCAGACCGCTGTCGGTTCCGACCGAAAGGGTCGCGCCAGCGGGCACGTTTCCAATAGCGATTTCGGCCAAATCCTCGTTACCCGGAACGTCGGCCGAAATGTTGAGCGGAATTGCCGTATCTTCGAGGCCCGACGCCTCCGAAACCGTCATTTCCGGTGCATCGGCAACCGGCGTAACCGTCACGGCAAGCGGCATATCACTGGTTCCGCCGTCCGTCGACATGGAGTTGACGGAAAGGTTTAATTCGCCATTGAAATCGGCCGGTGGCGTCATAACCAAACCACCGCCCGCGAGTTCGGCGAGGTCAGCCACGGTGAAGCTCCCATCTGCACCCGAACCGACCACGGTATTGTCAAAAACGGTCAAGGCACTGTCGGATCCAACCGAAAGGGTGGCCCCCTCCGGCAGGTTGCCGACGCTGATGGCGGCAACCGACTCGGCGCCCGGAACGTCAATATCGATGACCAGGGCAATGTCGGAATCTTCGGCGCCAGACGCCGGTCCGACCGTTCCGGTCGGCGCATCTTCAACCGGCGTGACCGAAACCGTGAACGGCGAGGCGGTGCTGGTGCTGCCGTCCGTCATGGTCGCCGAAACGTTCAGCGAGATGTCGCCGTTGAAATCGGCCGGAGGATCAAGCTGCAGGCCGTTCAACTGAGCCGGCGTCAGCGTCCAGCTGCCGCCGCCGTTGTCCGTCCCAACCGACAGGCTCGCGCCGTCGGGAACGCCGGTGATGGTGACGCTCGCAACTTCCTCGCCGCCGGCCACTGCCGGTGAAATCGCCAGATCAATCGGCGAGTCTTCGGCGCCAGTGCCCGAACCCGAAACCGTCGTGTCCGCAACCGGCGTGACCGAAACCGTCAGGTCTTCCGTAACACTTTCGCTATCATCGCCGTGCTTCGACTGCGCCGTCACCGTCAACGGAATGTCGCCGTTGAAGTCCTCAGGCGGGGTGATCGAAATCTCGCCACCCAGCAATCCGGGCGGGATCGTCACGGAACCATCCGTAACGGCAAGATCAACCGGGTTTTCACCCGGGTTAACGACCGTGATAACCGCACCATCCGGAATGCCGTCGATGGTCAGTGAAAGAACTTCCTGCGGATCGTTCAGGCTGGCCGAGATATCCAGCGCAATGGCCGTATCTTCAGCACCAACCGCGTCATCGACGATCAACGTCGGCGCATCGGCATCTTCGCCGACGCTCACGTTAAACGAACCGTTGGTCGTTGCCGTCGTCTCCGCACCCGTATCCGGATCCGTATCCGTCGAAGTCACCGCAACACTCAGCGAGAAGTCCGTATCGTCGTTGAGTACAGGCGTGACGGTCAGGCCGGAAAGATCGCCCGCTTCCAGCGTCCAACTTCCGCCGCCGTTGTCCGTACCCGCCGAGAGAACGGCGCCGTCCGGAACACCGGTGATTTCAACCGACGTAATCTGTTCGGAACCGTCCGTGTCGGTCAGTCCCGCCGTGATATCCAGCGCAATCGCCGTATCTTCAACGCCCGAGACATTCGACACGTCCAGATCCGGCGCGTCGGCAACCGCCGCCACGCTTACGGGGATGCTCGCCGGTGCGCCCGTGGTGCCGTCCGTCGAAGTCGCTGCGACGGTCAGGTTGAAGTCCGCGCCACTATCGGCCGGAGGTGTGATCGTTAATCCGTCAAGCTCGCTGGCTTCAAGCGTCCACGTACCCGGAATAGTGCTGGTGCCCGCCGAAAGGCTGGCGCCGTCCGGAACGCCGGAGACCGTTACGAAGTCGACCGTTTCCGTGCTATCGGCAACCGCTGCGCTGATATCCAGCGAAATTGGCGCGTCTTCGGAACCGGAAGCGTCGCTCACCGAAACCTCGGCCGCATCGCCAACCGCCGCAACGCTCACGTCGATGTCGGCCGCCACACCCGTGGTGCCGTCCGTCGAAGTCGCCGTCACGCTCAGCGTGAAGTCGGCGTTGTCGTCAGCAGCCGGGGTAATGGTCAGGCCGCTGAGATCGGAAGCTTCAAGCGTCCACGAGCCGTCCGGGTTGCTGGTGCCCGCCGAAAGGCTGGCGCCGTCCGGAACGCCGGAGACCGTTACGAAGTCGACCGTTTCCGTGCTGTCCGCAACGGCTGCGCTGATATCCAGCGTAATGGCCGTGTCTTCGGCGCCCGAAGCATCCGTGACCGAAACTTCGGCTGCATCGCCAACCGCAGCAACGCTCACGTCGATATCGGCCGCCGTACCCGTGGTGCCGTCCGTCGAAGTCGCCGTCACGCTCAGCGTGAAGTCGGCAGAGCTGTCATCGGCAGGGGTTACCGTCAGGCCGCTAAGGTCGCCCGCTTCAAGCGTCCACGTACCGTCCAGATTGCTGGTGCCAGCCGAGAGGCTCGCGCCCGCAGGAACGCCCGAGATGGTCACGAAATCAACCGTTTCCGTGCTGTCCGCAACCGCTGCGCTGATATCGAGCGTAATGGCTGTGTCTTCGGAACCGGAAGCATCCGCGACCGAGACTTCAGCCGCGTCGCCAACGGATTCAACATTCAAGGTAATCGTTGCCGTGTCCGTGCCGCCTTCGCCGTCGTCAACCTCGTAGGTAAAGGTGTCCGTGCCGTTGAAGTCGGCATCCGGCGTGTAGCTGTAGGAGCCATCTGCATTCACCGTAACCGTGCCATTGGCCGCACCGCCGCCGTCGGCAAGGCTGAAAGTCAGCGTGTCACCCGCGTCCGCGTCCGTTGCCGAAAGCTGGCCACTGAACGCCGTGTCCTCGACCGCCGCTTCCGTGCCGTCCGCGGCGTCCGGTCCCACGTTGGTCGAAGCAACCGCAACATCCAGATCAACCGGAGCCGAAGTCCCGCCGTCCGTCGAGGTCGCCGCCACACTCAGCGTGAAGTCGGCATGATCACCAGCAGGAGGCGTGATGTTCAGGCCGCCAAGATCACCCGCCGTGACCGTGAAGCTGCCGTCCGGGTTCGCCGAAAGGGAATCCGTCCCAACCGAAAGGGTCGCGCCATCAGGAACGTTCGACACCGTGACAAAGTCCAGCGTTTCGGTCGTCGCCGCGTCCATGCTCGCGGTAATGTTCAGCGAAATCGCCGCGTCCTCGTCGCCCGCGGCATCGGCAACGCTAACGGTCGGAATATCATCAACCGCGGTGACCGAAACCGTCAGGTCTTCCGTAACACTTTCGCTGTCGCCGCCGTGCTTCGACTGCGCCGTAACCGTCAACGGAATGTCGCCGTTGAAGTCGGCCGGCGGCGTGATCGAAATAGCGCCACCCAGCAATCCAGGCGGGATCGTCACGGAACCATCCGTAACGGCAAGATCAACCGGGTTTTCGCCCGGGTTAACGACCGTGATAACCGCACCATCCGGAATGCCGTCGATGGTCAGTGAAAGAACTTCCTGCGGATCGTTCAGGCTGGCCGAGATATCCAGCACAATGGCCGTATCTTCAGCACCAACCGCGTCATCGACGATCAACGTCGGCGCATCGGCATCTTCGCCGACGCTCACGTTAAACGAACCGTTCGTCGTCGCCGTCGTCTCCGCACCCGTATCCGGGTCCGTATCCGTCGAAGTCACCGCAACACTCAGCGAGAAATCATCCGCGTCGTCATCGTCCGGCGTAATGGTCAGGCCGGAAAGATCGCCGGCGCTGAGCGTCCAACTGCCGCCGCCGTTGTCCGTACCCGCCGAAAGAACGGCGCCGTCCGGAACACCGGTAATTTCAACCGACGTAATCTGTTCGGAACCGTCCGTGTCGGTCAATCCCGCCGTGATATCCAGCGCAATCGCCGTATCTTCAACGCCCGACACATTCGACACGTCAAGGTCCGGCGCGTCGGCAACCGCCGCCACGCTTACCGGAACTGTCGCCGTGGCGCCCGTGGTGCCGTCCGTCGAGGTCGCCGTGACGCTCAAGCTAAAGTCCGCGCCGCTATCGGCCGGAGGCGTGATCGTCAGGTTATCGAGCTGGTTCGCTTCAAGGGTCCAGGTGCCGTCCGCGTTGCTGGTGCCCGCCGACAGGCTCGCGCCGTCCGGAACGCCGGAGATGGTCACAAAATCAACCGTTTCCGTGCTGTCCGCAACCGCCGCCGAGATGTTCAGCGCAATGGCCGCATCCTCGGCACCCGTGGCTGCCGCATCAAGCGAGACTTCCGCCGCATCGCCGACCGCAGCAACCGAAACCGGGATGGTTCCCGTGCTGGCGCCGCCGTCTGTTGATTCGACGCGGACCGTCAAATCGAAACTGCCGTTGAAATCGGGGGCCGGATTGACTTCAAGACCCGCAAGTTCTTCAGGCGTCAAGGTCCAAATGCTGCCGTCCTCGCTGCTCGTGCCTGCAGACAGAGAAGCGCCTTCGGGCACGCCCGAAACCGTAATTGAAGCAACGTCTTCGTTGCCGGGAACGTCGGCGGTGATGGTCAATGCAATGGGCGTATCCTCAACGCCCGGCTCGACCACGACCGAACCGACCGGGATATCGGCCACTGGCGTAACCGTGACGGTAAGCGGCGCTTCGCTGGCCCCGCCGTCCGTCGACATGGACGTGACGGTAAGGTTCAATTCGCCGTTAAAGTCGGCCGGCGGCGTCATGGACAGTCCACCGTTTGCAAGCTCGGCGAGTTCACTTTCGGTGAACCCCCCGTCTTCACCCGAACCGGTCACGATATTGCCAGTAACGGTCATAGTGCTGTCTGATCCGACCGAAAGCGTGGCTCCTTGGGGAATGTTGATGCCAACCGCGGCAACGGATTCCGCGCCCGGAACGTCAACGTCGATGGTCAGGGAAATACTAGTGTCCTCGGGACCGAAAGCCGCTTCAACCGTGCCGACCGGCGCATCGGCGACAGGCGCCACGCTCACATCGATAGTGGAAGGTGTACTGGTGCTTTGGTCGGTACTGGTCGCCGTCACGCTCAATTGGAAGTCATCGTACGAATCGCCCGGCGGCGTGATCGTCACGTGATCAAGACTACCGGCGGGAATTTCAAAGTTACCGTCCGCATTGGCCGTAACCGGCGTGAACACAATCGTGCCGTCCCCGGAATCCGTGCCAACCGAGATAACCGCGCCCGAAGGAACGTCCGAGATCGTTACAAAGTCAACCGTTTCGGTCGTAGTGCCATCCATGACCGCCGAAATGTCGAGAGCGATTGCCGCATCTTCATCGCCTGCAGAATCGTCAACGGTCACGACAGGAACGTCATCGACCGAAGCAACATTCAAGGTGACAGTCGCGGTATCGGTACCGCCCTGGCCGTCGTCAACTTCGTAGGTGAACGTATCGGTGCCGTTGTAATCGGCATCCGGCGTGTAGCTGTAGGAACCGTCGGCATTGACCGTAACGGTGCCGTGGGCCGCGTCGCCGCCTTCGGCCAATGTGAATTCAAGAGTGTCACCGTCAACATCCGTTGCCGAAAGCTGTCCGGTGAAGGCCGTGTCTTCAAGCGCATCTTCCGTGCCGCCCGCCGCTTCGGGGGCAACGTTGACGTTTACTTCGATATTGACAGGATCGGATGTTCCGCCGTCTGTCGATGTTGACGTTACGCTCAGTGTGAAGTCGGAGTTGTCATCGGTCGCCGACGTAATCGTCAGACCGTCCAGCGCAGCCAATTCCTCGGCACCCGAAATCGTCCACGTTCCATCGAGATTGTCGGTTCCGACCGACAACGTTGCGCCCGTGGGAACGCCCGAAATTTCAATAGATGCGACGGTCTCGGAGGTAACGTCGTCCATGGCTGCGGAAATGTCGAGATCAATCTCCGTTCCCGTGCCGCCCGAAACTGCATCCGGGACGGTCACGACGGGAACGTCGTCAACCGAGGCCACTTCGAAGGTGATCGTCGCTGTACTGCTTGCGCCGTCGCTATCCGTCACCGTGTAGGTGAAACTATCCGAACCGTTGTAATCGGCATTCGGCGTGTAGGTGTAAAGTCCGTTAGCGTCAATTTCAACGGTGCCGTGTTCGGTTGCGCCAGAACCGCTGAACGAAAGAGAGCTGCCGTCGGGATCGGTTGCCGACAGTCGGCCGGAAAAGGACGTATCCTCGTCCGTACCATCCACGGCTCCGCCCGTCGCAATGGGGAAGATGTTGACAACCGGCGCCGGGCCGTCGTCGCCACCGCCTGTATCGCCACCGCCGCCGCTGGCTTCAACGCCGCCATCGTCGTCGTCATCATCGCCGCCGCCACTACCGCCGCCACCGCCTTGATCATCGCCCCCCGTCGGACCAGCTGCCGCGAACGGATTGCTGGTTACGCTGACAACGGAATCGCCGAACCCGGCATCCCCTTCGTCGCCCGCCGCGGTTTCAAAGTCGGCAAGGTCTTCGATATCGTCCAGGGCGGCGTCATCATCGCCACCCTCATCGCCACCTTCATCGCCGCCGTCACTAAACCCGTCAACGTCAGCCAATTCGTCGGTATCGTCGCCACCTTCGTCGCCTGCGGCCGTCTCGAAATCACCCAGATCGCCGATATCGTCAACGTCGCCGACGTCGGCAAGTTCCTCGGTCTCCACGACTTCTTCCTCGGCGACCTCCTCCACGACCTCCTCTATTTCCTCTACAATTTCTTCCTCGACAACTTCCTCGACGACTTCTTCCTCGATGACTTCTTCCTCGATGACTTCTTCCTCGACGACTTCTTCGACGACTTCCTCGACGGCCTCTTCGGCTTCTTCCTCGACATCGGCGAGTTCTTCTTCCGCCTCTTCTTCATCCTCACCCGCGTCGCCAAGCTCTTCCTTCATGCCATAGTCGTTGGCGTTGTTGCCTTCGGTCTGGGGAAGGGCCTGCAAAGCGCTCGAGAAGGACTGAACCATCTCGCTGATGCTCATGGTCCCCACCGACGACGGGGCAACGCCCGCGCCGGTGATGGTGGTGAATTCCGCCGACGAGTTCATGACCTGAATGCCGGACTCGTTCATAACCACGACTTCGCCGACGAACCCGTCGCCCTCTTCCATGAGGACGACACGCATTTCTTCGCCATCGGGGATTTCAATACCTACCTGGGTGCCGCGAATACCGATGGTCGCCACCGGCGTGGTCAGGGTCATGGCATCGGGATCGGTCTTGGCGACCTGGCCACTGACGAAGGTGAAAACGCCCTGCACGATCTCGAGATTGATGGAGCCTTCCTGGGTGCCGGGGTCATAGACCATTTCGTCCAGCACCATGCGGCCGTTTTCGGCCATGGAGAAGGTCGCTTCGTCGGCCAGCACAACGCCGATGGAGCCATCTCCGGAAGTTTCAAGAATATCGCCCTGGAAAACGGGGTCGCCTGCCTGAAGTTCAACTTGCGTGCCGTCGGCGCGGGTGGCCATCACCGTGCCGCTGGAGCTTTCAACCGTACCAATGGGCTGGGCGCCGACCGCCGGTCCGGCATCCGCGACCTGACCCGGCGCCAACGGTCCCGCCAGCTGCGAAACCATATCGCCTTCCATCTGGCCGCCACCGGGCGAAACCAGCTGGGGCGGGTTCTCGGTGCCGAAATATCCTTCGACAACGGTTACCGTTCCGTCGGGCGCGGTAAGTGTCAGGTTGTCGCCAACCTGAACCATTTCACAGTCGGAAAGCGGCATACCTTCCGGGAGAATCAATGAATCGGAACCGGACGCCTCGACGACGTGATCCGGGCTCACACCTTCTGGCAAACCAAATTCGCCGGTGAGATCATTGACGGCCATCTTACTTTCTCCCTTTGCGGCTCCACGCTATGCCCAAATTGGGGCCCAAATCAGGCAACGCACCCCGTGTAACTAGAAGGATATATGGACAAAACCATGAAATACGATGTTGATTCGATCCAAATATCCATAAAATTTTATCAATTAACTCAAGACCTTACGCATAAACAGGCGCACAGGCGCCAGTCCAGAATTCATTGATAGTACCAAGAAGGGAAGATTTTGGCTGTGACGGTCGTCACAGCCCCGGTTTTCCGCCGTTTTTTGATAATCGCCGATGGGGCGAAAACGGCCCCATTTGGCGATCAAGGCGGCTATTTTGCGCCGCAGTCTACGGCGCGACAGAGACTACCGCAGGAATTTGGCGAGCCGCTGACGAACGTCGGCCGACAAGGAATACGAAAAATCGGTCATCAGAGCGTCGGCCATATCGGAAGCGACCTGCTGCTGTTGAGCAACCGGAATTTCCGCCGCCACGATCTGGCTGCGGCTGGCCGATCCGCCCGCGAAGCCCGCCCGCTGGGTCGAGCGGTCGGTGGCGTCAATGCGCACATGGATCATTCCGTCGTATTGACGGATACGCTCAAACGAGGTGCCGCCCGGCGCCGTGCGGCGCATGACCGATTGACGCACAGCTGCGTTGTTGATGCCGGCCCTGATGCGCCCCGACGCGCCGACAGCCACCAGATGTTCGCGCAGCCAGGCCTCGACGGCGGATGACATATCAATAACCGTGCCCGGTTCCGCCGCCGGCCGGAAAATTTCGATTTGGGCGACATCCAGGCGAATGACGTCACCCGCCACGGGCTGTATGGGCCCTTGGACGGGAATAGCCGCCTGAGACGCACATCCGGCCAGAAAGCCCAACGAAAGCAACACCGCAATTTTTCCAAGAAGCCTCATTCCTACGCCCTCCGCATAAAATAATGGCGATACCAATCATGAACGCGCCCGACATGGGGTTCAAGCGTTGCTATGACAGGCCTAAATCCATTTTGTTCCCGCACCGACAAGGGAGGCAAACGGTGAAGCGCCAACAAACCGCGCACGATCCGCCAAATGCTCTTCAATACGCAGGACCTCGTTCCACTTGGCCATGCGTTCGGCCCGCGCGAACGAACCCACCTTCAATTGTGCGACACCCCATCCGACCGCCAGATGGGCCACGGTGACGTCCTCGGTTTCACCCGAACGCGCCGACACGATTGCCCCCCATCCGGCCTCACGCGCCGCCGTAAGTGCAGCGTGAGTTTCGCTAAGGGTTCCGGCCTGGTTGGGTTTGATCAAAGCCGTGTTGCACGCGCCTTCGTTGGCCGCAGCCCTGATACGATCGGCATTGGTGACGACGAAATCGTCGCCGACGATCTGCACCCGGTGGCCGACGGCCTCGGTAAAGCGGCGCATGCCAACGGCGTCGTCCTCGGACATGGGGTCTTCGATGGAAACGATGGGATAACGGTCCACCCAGGAAACCAGCAACTCGCCCAGCCCGTCGGAATCCAGCTCGCGTTCCTCCAGGGCCAGTTTGTAGCGACCATCGTGGCAGAACTCGGTTGCCGCAATATCCAGCGAGATGGCCGCCTGTTCGCCCGGAACAAGCCCGGCCCGCTCAATGGCCTGAACCAGCAGTTCCAACCCTTCTTCGTTGGTGGCGAAAGCCGGCCAGTATCCGCCTTCGTCGGCCACGCCCTGCAGCTTTCCGGCCTCGTCCATCATTTTTCCGGCGACGCGGTAAACCTCCGCCGTCCAGGCCAGAGCCTCGTCGAAACTGGTGGCGCCGGGCATGACGACCATGAAATCCTGAATATCGATGCGCGCGCCCGCATGCGCGCCGCCGCCGAAAATCTGGATTTCCGGTAACGGCAGCGTGCAGACCCCTTCCCCGCCCAGATACAGCCATAAAGGCACGCCCGCCGCCGCGGCCCGAGCGTGCGCCACGGCCATGGACGCGGCGATGGTGGCGTTGCCGCCAAGGCGGCTTTTGTTTTGGGTTCCGTCCAGTTCAATAAGTGCTTGGTCGATCCCGGCCTGATCGGTCGCATCCATACCGGCGATGCAAAGGCGGATTTCGCCGTTCACGTTTCCCAGCGCCGTCTGCACGTCGAACCCACCCAAACGGTCACCGCCGTCGCGAAGATCAATGGCCTCGCCGCTGCCGGTGGACGCGCCTGCCGGAGCGATGGCCCGCCCCACGGCCCCGCCCGCCAAATCGACTTCCACCTCGACCGTAGGCCGACCGCGCGAGTCCCAGACCCGGCGGCCCTTGACCCCGGTAACGACATGCGGGTTCATACGCCTACCTCCCTTTTCCAAGCATCCCTTATCAGGTCCAGCCGATCCGGAAGATCGACAAGCAGCGGCCCGGCAACATTGCGCACCCGGTTTTTATCGTTTTCGTCCGTCAGGTATTCGACCGGCGATTTGCCGTCGACCCTGGCCAGAAACAGGCCGGGCAACAAATTGGCGGCGCGCTTTTCCAGTTCTTCCACGGGCTCCCAGGCGACGCCATCCAGATAGGCTGCGGCAAGGGCATCAAAGCAATTCAGGAACCCAGCCGCCGTGCTCGGCGTCCATAAACATTTTAGCAGCAAATGGTTCAGACAAAACGCCAGATCGAACGCCGGATCGCCATACCAAGCGCATTCCGCATCCAAAAACACCGGACCATCCGGCCCGACCAAGATGTTTTTGGGACTGACATCGCCGTGAACCAACGCTTTTTTGGTGTTCAGGGTCGTTTCCGCCAGTTTCTCAAGGACGCCCGCGTATTCGGGATGCGCGCGCGCGGTCGCCAGCAGATAGGGCTCCAGGCGGATCGGATAGAAAATGTGATCGGTTGGGAAGGCATTGGCGATATCGGGATCGCCCGCCGTTGCCCCGTGAATGCCGACCAGCCGCCGACCGACCACCGAGGCAAAGTCGGGGTCGGCAAATCCGTCGCGTAGCTGCTCTTTCCAAAGCGGATAAATGTGCGGGTCGAGAAACCGCATGACGAAAAGACCGGCGTCCACATCCTCGCCCAGAAGCTCGGGAACGCAGGTCGGTTCAATGATTGATGCCACGCGCATCCACTCAAATTCGTAGGCGTTTCTTTCAACGGGCGCACGCCAGTCGGCGGCAACCTTCAGTTTGGGCAAGGCGCGCTTGATGCAAACCGGGCCCGATTTCAGATCGACGCGGAAAATGTCGGAAGACACGCCGCCCTTAAGCGGCTCGATGCGCGGGGTCTCGTCCGGCCCGGCAACCCCCAAACGCACAAGATCGGCCCTAATTTCATCAGGGGTCATAACTAATCTCCGCTAATCTTCCGCAGCGTACTTCTTTTCAGCCTCAAAATATTCTGGGAATCCGACAATATCCTGCAAATCCGTGAACGTCGCCAGCCCTTCTGGATGCTGCCCTTCCTTCAGAGCCGCCAACGCGCGTTCGATAACCGGAACGATGGCCAGAAGCAGCGTTAACGGATAGGCCGCGATCTTGTAGCCGATGTCCTGCAACCCCGCTGGCGGCAGAACGGGTGTCGCCCCCTGCTCCACCATATTGGCCATCTTCGGGCCCGGAATTTCGGTGCAAAAGCGCTGCATTTCGTCTTCGGTTTGCGGCGCTTCCAGAAACAGGATATCGGCGCCAATGTCGGCAAACGCCTTAATACGCCGCATGGCCTCATCCATGTCATGGGTCGCCCGCGCGTCGGTGCGCGCCATGATCAGAATGTCGGCCCCTTCGTCGCGGGCGTCGACGGCGGCCTGCAGGCGCTGACAGGCTTCATCGAACTCGACAACCTGTTTTCCACGCGTGTGGCCGCAGCGTTTGGGCGCGACCTGATCCTCAATCATGATCCCGGCGAATCCTGACTGGGCGTACGCCCCCACCGTGCGTTTGACGTTAAGGGCGTTGCCGTAGCCGGTGTCGCCATCGCCGATCATGGGAATGGAAATGGCCGAACAAATATTGCGGCCCTGATCGACCATTTCGGCGAACGAAATCAGTCCCGTATCGGGCATTGCCAATCGCGCCGCCGAGACGGCGAAGCCGCTCATGAAGGTCAGCGGAAATCCGGCCCGCTCGATCAATCGCGCGGAAAACGCATCGTAACAGCACGGCATCACGATGATGTCCGGCCCGGCCAGAAGATCACGCAGGGCTTGGGCGGGCGACACGGTCATGGGACTTGCTCCGAATGGTCAGAGTTTGAATGGAATGTAGAGCGCGATATCGGGGAAGAAATAGATGGCGACGATGGATCCGAACATCATCAGAATGAACGGCCAGACACCCCGCAACACATCGTTAATCGACACCTTCCCTACAGCCTGGATAACGAACAGATTAAGCCCTACCGGCGGGGTAATCAGCGCGCATTCGATCATGATGACGAACAGGATGCCGAACCAGATGGGATCAATGCCCAACGCGGCCAGGGACGGGAAAAGAACCGGCACCATGATCAGCAACATGGACATGGATTCCAGGAAACAGCCCATCAACAGCAGAACCGCGCAAACGATCAGAATGAACACCCCGGCCTCGCCGATATTGGTGCTGATGGCCATGGAGATATCCTGGGGAATACGATACAGCGTAATCGCCTTGCCGAAAATTTTCGCGCCGCCGATGATCAAAAAGATGGTCACCGTGGTACGCATGGAATCGATAACCGCTTCTTTCAGCTTCTCCCAGTTCATCGTGCCCAGGGCGAATACGATAATCAGCGCCACCGCGAAACCGACGCCTGCGCTTTCGGTGGGTGTGAAGATGCCCGCGTAAATCCCGCCGATAACCACGAAAGCCAGGATGGCGGTTGGCAGGGCGCGCACCGTGGCGCGCACCCGCGTGTCCCAATCGGCCTTATCCAGCGCGGTGTAGCCGCCACCAAAGCGCGCATACCCCAGGCTGAACAAAATAAACAGACCGACCAGCATCAACCCCGGACCGATCCCGGCCAGGAACAGATCGACGATGGATTCTTCCGTAATCACGCCGTAAACGATCATGGGGATCGACGGCGGTATCAAAATACCCAGCGTACCGCCCGCAGCCAGCAGACCAAGCACGAAACGCTTGTCATAGCCGCGCCCGATCATTTCGGGCACCGCGACGGTTCCGATGGTTGCCGCCGTCGCCACCGATGATCCGGAAATGGCCGAAAAAAGCCCGCATGAAATAATGGTGGCGATGGCCAGCCCGCCAGGCCAGTGACCGACCCAGGACTGAACCGCATTGAATAAATCGCGCCCAACGCCGCCCTTGAGCAAAACGTTGGACATCAACAAAAACAAAGGAACGGCCAGCAGAACGAAATTGTCCGCCGTGCTGTACAGCGCCTGGGCCACCATGACCGGCGAAATATCGGCCAGCCACATCAATATCAGGCCCAAACCGCCAAGTCCAAAGGCCACGGGAACGCCCGCAAGCAACAGGCCCAACAGAGCCAGAAGAATGATAAACGCCGTCATCGCGAGGCTCCCGAAATGAGCCGCGTAAATTCGGCCATGCATTGCAAAAGAAGAATTCCGAATCCGATGGGTATGGCGCTTTCGGTCATCCAGCGCGGAACCGACAACATGGTCGATGTGGCCCGGCCGATCTCGACGGACTCGGCGACAATTTGCGTGCCGTAATAAATGGCCACAACACAGAACACGCCGACGAAAATAAGGGCAACGCCTTCCAAAATACGTTGAAGGGTCTTGCCCAGCCGTTCGGTCAGCAATTCAATTTTTATCAGGTTGCGGTTGCGCAGCACGTATCCCGCCGCCAGATAGGTTCCCCAAATCTGCACGAAACGCGCGATCTCTTCGGCCCAGATGGTGGGCGAGAGAAACACGTAACGGACAATCACCTCGTAGGTGATCATGCCGCCGATGACGAAAAACAACAGCGCCGCCACCTTGCCGCAGACGTCGCTGAGCCGGTCGATAAAGTTGAGCATGGTTTCTTTTTTGAAAAACGGTGGGCGGCGGGCCAACCCCACCGCCCTGAACCGTCGCTTACAGGTTGTTGGCCGCTTCGACCAACTGCTTACCGAGCGGGCCTGCGGTTTCGATGTAGGTGTCGATCACCGAAGCCGTCGAGCTCTGCCAATCCTTGAGTTGGGCCGGCGTTAACTTGATGACTTCAATCTTGCCCTTGATCGCGTCAAAGGCGGCGGCTTCGAGGCCACCCATCTTGTCGCGAAGTTCCTTTTCAACGCGGCGGGCAGCCTTGGTAATGATAGCCTGCTCGTCGGCGGAAAGGCTCTGCCAGGTTTTCTCGTTGATCAGAACAACGAATTCGATGTCGGCATGGTTGGTTACCGTCAGGTAATCCATCACCTGATAAAGCTTGCGCTTTTCAACGGCGGTGACGCCGGTCATGCCCGCGTCGACCGTGCCGCGCTGATAGGCAAGGAACTGTTCGGACCCGGAAATCAGGGCGGGCGCGCCGCCGGCCGACTTCACGAATTCGCCAAGTGTCTTACCGAACACGCGGACTTTTTTGTCCTTCATGTCGGCAGGCGTGACGATGGGCTTGCCCTTGGAAAGCAGAATGGCGCCGCCGTAGGCCTGCCACCACAGAATGCGTGCGCCGGTTTTCAGAACGGCTGCGTCGATGGGGCCGCGAACGGGGCTGCCCGGCGCCGTCGCTTTGGTCACCAGATCCCAGCTCGGGAACGAGAACGGCACGTAGAAAAGATCAACGGCCGGGATGGTGCCGGCAAAGCGCGTGATCGAAGCCACGCCCATTTCAACCGCGCCCGAGGATACGGCCTGCGGGACTTCCTTGTCCTTGTAAAGCTGGGCCGAGGGATAAATCTCGACAACAACCCCGCCCTTGGTCTCGGCCTCGACCTCTTCCTTGAATGCCTGGAGGTTCTGTCCAAGGTGATGGGTGATCGGAAGTTGCAGCGTAATGCGAAGTTTCTTTTCGGCCTGGGCCGGCTGGGCCAGCGCCATCGCCATACAAGCGGCAATCGCCACGGCGAACAAACGTTTCATTGGTAATTTCTCCCCGGTTTTGAGGCTTGTGGATTTAAGGTCGCCAAAATTGGTCGGAGAGAAGAGTTCTGTCAAGCTGGCTTTTTGCAAAAAACAGTTGACGGCGGCCTGTCATTGGGGAAGTCCCAAACGCCCGAGCACCTCGGTCCTCTGGCGTACAATTTCCTTGTCGTGGAACAAGGTCATGCCGCGAAAACCGCTAAGCGTTAATTGGGGATCGAGCGCCAGCTCCCGGCCCACGGCTTTTCGCGCGTCGTCCTCGCGCCCCAAATCCGCGAAGGCCAATGCCATTCCCAAATGCACATTATGGCCTGGCGTAAGCTGGTTCTTGCGCTGCAGATATTCTTCAAAAGTCTGGATCGCCTCTTCACTTCGCCCCGCCCACAGGTAGGCCCAGCCCTGGGCTTCAAGAAACCAGTCCGCATGATACGGGCTAAGGCGGCGGGCCTTCTTAAAACCAAAAATCGCCGCGTCGAAGTTGCCCGCATTCAACTGGGTCATGGCCAAAAGCGCCGTGTTGGTGGCGTGGTTCGGATTTAGCGAGACGGCCTTCTCGCCCGCCGCTATGGCCTCGGCATACTGGCGTTTGAAAAGGTGAATTGCCCCCATAAGGGCGTAATTGTCGGGTAGCGTGTCATCCAGGGCCATCGCCCTGATGGCCAGTTCCTCGGCCCGTTCAAAAGATATTTGCGGATGCTCGGTCCATTTGAACTGCGCGTCCAGCCAATGGCTCCAGGCCAACATTCCGTACGCGAGCGCGTAGCCGTAGTCGACTTCGATAGCTTTTTTCAAATACTCGCGCGCTCTGGCGTTACTGTCCTTTTCGAAGTGGTGAAATTGCTCGACGCCGCGCCACAGATATTCCCAGGCTTCTACATTCCGGGAACTCTTGCTCCACACACGGAACTGTTCGCCCTCGGTCAGGTTGACCGCCAACTCCGTGCAGATCTCCCGCGTAATTTCGTCCTGCACATCGAACAGGTCTTTCAGATCACGGTCGAAGCGGTCGGCCCACAAATGATGGCCGTTGGCCCCGTCGATAAGCTGAGCGTTG
>JADHSV010000024.1 GCA_016776725.1 Rhodospirillales bacterium | reverse complement strand
TGACCAAACGCCTTCAAGCGAAGTACAAGATTAACCGCCGTTATGGCGTTAATCTTTGGGGTCGCCCCAAAAGCCCCCTTAACAACCGCGATTACCGCCCCGGCGAACACGGCCAGCGCCGCAGCCGCAAGCCTTCCGACTTTGGCCTGCAGCTTGCCGCCAAGCAGAAGCTGAAGGGCTACTACGGCAACATCAGCGAGCGTCAGTTCCGCCGCTACTATGCCGAAGCCTCTCGCCGCCGCGGCGACACCTCGGAAAACCTCATCGGCATTCTCGAGCATCGCCTCGACGCCGTGGTTTACCGCATGAAATTCGTCCCCACGGTGTTTGCCTCGCGCCAGTTCGTCAGCCACGGCCACATCATGGTCAACGGCAAGCGCGTCAACATCCCGTCCTATCAGGTTCGCGAAGGCGACGTGGTCGAGATCCGCGCCAAATCGCGTGATCTGGGCATCGTTCTGGAAGCGGTCGAATTGCCCGAGCGCGACCTGCCCGATTACATCGACGTGGATTACAAAAAGATGAAGGGTACCTTCGTGCGTACGCCGAAGCTGGCCGACGTTCCCTACCCGATCCAGATGGAGCCCAACCTGGTGGTCGAGTATTACTCACGCTAAATGCCGGTTCCGCACAATCGAATACGCAAAGGGCCGCTCCTTACAGGGCGGCCCTTTCGCTTTTTGATATGCGAACGGTCTAGTAAACGAATGGAATGAGCGTTTTGGTGTGGCGGGCGTAATCGTCGAACGGCGCGCCGTACTTTTGGCTTAGGTACGTTTCCTTTTGGGGAATGATGAAGAACACGAAGTTGAGCGCCATCAGCAAGGGGATGGCAAGCATGGCCCACACGCCTGTAACCAGCGCCAGTCCGGAAAAAAGAACTACGTCCCCGAAGTAATTGATATTTCGGGACAATCTGAACAGCCCTTGTGTGAATAGGCGTCCTTCATTGGCGGCATTGGACTTGAAACGGCGGCGTTGGTATTCCGACCATGTGTTTAGATAAGAGCCATAGAAATACAGACCCAGGGCTGCGCCTTCTAACGGCCCCACCGGTTGCGAATTACCCCCTCCGCCCCAGGCGAATGCCAGCAATACAAAGGCCATGAACAGGCTGACGAAGGCCGCTTCCGCCCAGACGAACTTTCTTTTCAAAAAGACCAGAAGTGTCAGCGTGACCCTCACCGCATAAACGGCCAGACAGAAAAACACCAAACCTTTGCGAAGGACGTCCCCCCCCCAGAAGGATTGGCTCAAACCACTCCAGAGTCGAGCCCGGCTGGAGATACATCATCCCCCAGACCACAAGCATGACGAACGAGATTGTCCCCAGAAAAAGGTATTTGGGGCCGAGGGATGCTTCATGCCGGTCCAAAAAGAACATGCCCCGATTCTATAACGAAAAGATGGAACAGAAAAGGCCGCCCCTATGAGGCGGCCCTTCAAATTCGGTCTCGCGTGACGGGTCAACAGACCCGATCAATCGGCGATTTCGATTTCCTTGTCTTTCAGGAAGGTGGCCAGTTCGCCGGTTTCGTACATTTCGCGCACGATATCGGCGCCGCCCACGAATTCACCTTTGACATATACCTGCGGGATGGTCGGCCAGTTGCTGAATTCCTTGATGCCTTCGCGCAAGGGCGGATCGGTCAGAACGTCTATGCCCTTGAACTTGGCGCCCAGAAGCGACAGCGCCTGAACGACGGCGGCGGAAAATCCGCACTGCGGAAACATCGGCGTTCCCTTCATGAAGACCGTCACGGGGTTTTCCTCGATTTCCTGCTTGATGCGCTTGGCTACGGCGGTGTCGTTCATTGATGGTCTCTCCGGGTTTTGGTTTTCAGGTTTTAGGCCGGCACATCGGTTTGCAAAGAAAGCGCGTGAAGCTGTTCGCCCATGCGTCCCCGCAGCGCCGCAAAAACCATCTGGTGTTGCCGAACGCGCGTCTGACCCTTGAAGGACGCCGAGACCACGCGGGCGGCATAATGATCGCCGTCCCCCGCCAGGTCTTCGATGGTCACGTCCGCATCGGGAATGGAAGCCTTGATCAGGCTTTCAATTTCACTGGCGTCCATGGCCATGGCGTTTTTCCCTTCCTACGGCGCCGACATAAAGTTCGGCATCCAGTCTTCGTGTGCGCTCTTAAGCTCGCTTACCGATATGGAGAGCGATTGGCCCACCGTCAACCGATCACTTCCCGTACGGCCGATAATGCTCGCCGGAACACCGGCCTCGGCAGCTTTGGCAAGAACGGTTTTGGCATCGCGCGAGGTGACCAGATAACGCGCCTGATCTTCGCCAAACAGCCATGCGTGAAGGGCGATACCGGTGTCGGGCGCATCAATGGCCGCGCCCATATCGCCGGCCATGGCCATTTCGGCCAGGGCGACAAATACGCCGCCATCCGAAAGATCGTGGCAGGCGGAAACCAGCCCATCGTCGATCATGCCGCGCACGGCGTCACCATTACGCCTCTCGATGGCCAGATCGACCGGCGGCGGCGCGCCTTCATCGCGGCCCTCGATTTCGGCCAGGTATGCCGAACGGCCCAGATGCCCGTTGGTTTCGCCGATCAGCACGATGTCTTCGTCCGCAGCACTAAACGCGCAGCTCACGGCCTTGGCCACATCGGTCAGGACGCCGATGCCGCCGATGGTCGGGGTCGGGCGAATGCCTTCGCCGCGGGTCTCGTTGTAGAACGAGACATTGCCCGAAACGACCGGGAACTCCAAAGTCCTGCAGGCCTCGCCCATGCCTTCGATGCAGCCCACGAACTGACCCATGATTTCGGGCCGCTCGGGGTTGCCGAAATTCAGGCAATCGGTAATGGCCAAGGGCTTGGCACCGACGGCTGTGATATTGCGCCAGGCTTCGGCAACGACCTGCTTGCCGCCCTCGAACGGATCGGCATAGCAATAGCGCGGCGTGCAGTCGGTGGTGATGGCAAGGCCCTTGGGCGTGCCATGGACCCGCACAACAGCCGAGTCGCCGCCCGGACGTTGCACCGTGTCGCCCATGACCATGTGATCATACTGATCCCAGATCCAGCGCTTTTGCGCGAAGTTGGGCGAACCGATCATGCGTTTAAGCGCCGCGCACGGATCGTTGGGCGCGGGCACGTCGGCGGCATCAAGGATCGCAGGCTTGCTCGTAGCTACCCACGGGCGGTCGTATTCTGGCGAAGCTTCGGCCAGCGGATCGATGGGAAGATCGCCGACGATCTCGCCACCCATTTTCAGAACCAGACGACCGGTGTCGGTCAAACGGCCGACAACCGCGAAATTCAGCTCCCACTTCTCGAAAATCTTGCGGGCCTCTTCTTCGCGGCCCGGTTTCAGAACCATGACCATGCGTTCCTGACTTTCCGACAGCATCAGCTCGTAAGCCGTCATGTCCGCGGCGCGCTTGGGAACCAGATCAAGATCCATTTCCACGCCAACGCCGCCCTTGGATGCCATCTCGAAGGTCGAACACGTCAGCCCGGCGGCCCCCATGTCCTGAATACCAATAATGGCGTCGGTCGCCATCAGTTCCAGACAGGCTTCCAGCACCAGCTTTTCCGTGAACGGATCGCCCACCTGTACCGTGGGGCGTTTTTCGTCGGTGTCGTCATCGAACTCGGCCGACGCCATGGTCGCGCCGTGAATGCCGTCGCGGCCCGTGCGCGAGCCGACGTAAACCAGCGGATAGCCTTCACCCGCCGCCGCAGAGTAAAAAATCTTTTCGGTATCGGCGACGCCGACGGTCATGGCGTTAACCAGAATGTTGCCGTCGTAGCTGGTGTCGAACTCGCATTCGCCGCCCACCGTGGGCACGCCCATGCAATTGCCATAACTGCCGATCCCGGCGACCACGCCGTTGACCAGATGCTTGGTCTTGGGATGGTCCGGGCGGCCAAAGCGCAGCGCGTTCATGTTGGCCACGGGCCGTGCGCCCATGGTGAAGATGTCGCGCATAATGCCGCCCACGCCCGTCGCCGCACCCTGGAAGGGCTCGATGAAGGATGGGTGGTTGTGGCTTTCCATCTTGAAAATGGCCGCCTGGCCGTCACCGATATCGACGATGCCCGCGTTTTCGCCCGGCCCGCAAATCACCCAGGGCTCTTCCGTATGCAGGGTTTTAAGCCATTTCTTGGACGATTTGTAAGAACAGTGCTCGCTCCACATGACCGAGAAAATGCCAAGCTCGGTAATGTTCGGTTCGCGCCCCATGATTTCGAGAACCTTGTCGTACTCGTCCTCGGTCAGGCCGTGTTCTTTTACGATTTCCGGAGTGATTTTACTCATGCCACCAAGGCCTCCACCAGGCCGTCGAACATGGGTCGGCCATCGATGCCGCCCAAGAGTTGATCCGCCAGCCGCTCGGGGTGCGGCATCATGCCCAGAATGTTGCGTCGCCGGTTAAGGATTCCCGCGATGCTGGACATGGAACCGTTGGGGTTTCCGGCTTCGTTGATGCCGCCTTGCGCATCGCAGTACCTGAAGGCAACCCGGTCCTCGTCCTCAAGCATTTTCAGGGTGTCGGGATCGGTGAAATAGTTGCCGTCGTTGTGCGCGATGGGAATGCGGATCACCTGATCCTTCGCGTAATTTTGCGTGAACACCGAACTGGTGGTTTCCACCCGCAAATCGACATCGCGGCAAATAAACTTCAGTCCCGCGTTGCGCATGAGAATTCCCGGCAAAAGCTGGGTTTCCGTCAGAACGTGAAAACCATTGCAGATGCCCAGAACCGCAACGCCGCTATCGGTGCGCGCCTTGACCTCGCGCATAATCGGCGAGTGGGCGGCAATGGCGCCGGAACGCAAATAGTCGCCATAGGAAAAACCGCCGGGAATGACGATCAGATCCAATTCGGGAAGTTCGGTTTCTTTATGCCATATCATGGCGCATGGTTTTCCCGTGCTTTGCTCAATCGAGACCTGCACGTCGCGATCACAGTTTGAGCCGGGAAAAACGATGACAGCGGCTTTCATGGGTGTTGCCCTCGTCGATCGATGGGTTGGGATTTGGCTGGCGCGGAACAAACGCAGCGGCGCACCCGAAAATTACTCGATGATATCGATGGCGTAATTTTCGATGACCGTATTGGCCAGCAACTGCTCGCACATTTCCTTGACGCTGGAACGCGCCTTTTCGGCGTCGTTTTCCTGCAGGTCAATCTCGATGAATTTGCCCTGGCGGACCCGGTCGATGCCGTCGAAGCCCAGAGAACCAAGAGCATTGCGCACCGCCTTGCCTTGCGGGTCGAGCACACCTTCCTTAAACGTCACATGTATTTTCGCTTTCACGGTACTTTTCCTTACTGCATGACCTTCATTGCATGACTTTTGGGCCCTGCATATCGCGCGGGCCGCTTTCGGGTAATATTCCAAGCCGTCTGGCGACTTCCTGATAGGCATCCTCCACGTTGCCGAGATCGCGGCGGAACCTGTCCTTATCCATCTTCTCGTTGGTTTTCGCATCCCACAGGCGGCAACTGTCGGGGCTGATTTCGTCGGCGACGACAATGCGCATTTGGTCGGCGTCCCAAAGACGGCCAAACTCAAGCCTGAAATCAACCAGCCGAATGCCAATGCCCAAAAACAGGCCGGTAAGAAAATCGTTAACCCGCAGGGTCATGGAAACCATGTCGTCCATGTCCTGGGGCGAGGCCCACTCGAACGCGGTGATGTGTTCTTCGCTGACGAACGGATCGGCCAGTTCGTCGGACTTGAAACAATATTCAAGAATTGTGCGCGGTAACGGCGTTCCCTCGGGAATGGCGAAGCGTTCCGACAGGGTTCCGGCGGCGATGTTGCGCACGACCACCTCGACGGGGATCATCTCGACCTCGCGCACCAATTGCTCGCGCATGTTAAGACGGCGAATGAAATGGGTCGGAACGCCGATTTCGTGCAGCCGCAACATCAGGTATTCCGATATGCGGTTGTTCAGCACGCCCTTGCCCGTGATCACGCCCTGTTTGCTGGCGTTGAACGCGGTCGCGTCGTCCTTGAAATGCTGAACGATTGTGCCTGCCTCCGGTCCTTCAAAAAGGATCTTGGCGCGGCCTTCGTAGATTTGCCTGCGTCTTGCCATTCGGCGCTCGATTTTTTAAGTCTGGATCGCGCTTCGTATAGCAGGTGCGCGCCCGCAAAACACCTTCAAAATTCGATCATCTCGAATTCGTTTTCGTCGGGGCGCCCGGACGCAAATTCCCATACCAGCCCCGATGGCTCTGAATCCGCCGCCGCAAGCCCGATCAACGAGGAACAAACCGTGCCGAAACCCGTTGGCGTCACGATGTTCATGGCCGCTTCGGGCGGGCTTTCGGCATCGCGCACCCGGCTTGCCAAAAGCGCCTTCCATTCCGCCCAGTCGCCGGACGCCGGATCGGGCGGGGCAGCGGCCTGGAAGCGCGGAAGAAAGGCGCGAATTCTCGGCGATGAAACATCGTTCAAATCGGACGCCGTAACCATCGAAACCCCCGCCGGAATTTCCTGAACTTCGACGGGTGGAAGTTTCCCCCGGGCATCGCCCCCGAAACGCAAACACAACAAGTATGCACGCCCGGCATCCGCGATCACCAGGTTGAACGATCGGTACGCGGACGGCGAAATATGGGCCAGCGCCTGCGCTGCGCTGGCCGCATCCTCGTGATCCAGCGCCTCCAGCGGCAACTCGCCCCGGCTGCGAAGCCCGTCGCGCGGCCCCAATGAATTGCGGCGGTTCAGGACCGCAGCCACGACCCCGAAGTCATTAACGCCCAGCCACGTTCCACCCGCCGTTTCGTCTAGCCCGGCCACCACTTCAGCGCGGTCCGGCCAGTGCCGTGCGGGCGGCAACCATGGCCGACCAACCATTTCGTCGCGGTTGGCGGCAATAATCAGGGGCCATGCGTGACCAGGGCGGCGCATAATGACGAGCGTACACATGATCCTTGGTATACAATTGGTCTCGAAAAAGACAAGGGGCGCTTGACGATGACCGGCAACGACAACGCGTTCGACGACCGAAAAAAAAGCCAGGAAGCCAAATACAAAATGGACGAAGAGCGCCAATTCAAACTGCGCGCCCGCCGCAACAAGCTGCTGGGGCTGTGGGCAGCGGCGCAGATGGGACTAAGCGACGCCGAAGCCGCCGAATTCGCCAAAGAGGCGGTAATGATTGGTCTGGAAGCTCCCAATGACGAGCAATTCATCTTGCGCCTGTGCAAACGCGCGGGCGAAATCGACGAGTCTCGCCTTGTCGAAGAACTCTCCCGCGCCGAAGAACAAGCCGAAAAGCAGATCGCAGCAGAGTTCCCCACCGCGCTCGATACCGACCACGAACAGGTTGGCGGTTAGATGTAATATCTCAGAAGGGTTTGATATGGCGCCTGAAGCGGAGCGAAAAATCGGGCCTATCAACGGTGGGATGGTGGAGATTTGAGCCGGAAGGTCCCTATCCTTCTTCCTCGGCCATGACCTTGCTGAGTTTTTCCCAGGTGGTTTTCAGGTGGACGCGCAGCGCGGTGCCCAGCGCGAGGCCGTTGCGTTCAACCAGGGCGGCAAGAATGATTTCGTGTTCCTCGATGGCGCTTTGCCACGCCTCGACCTTCAGGTTGGGCTGATAGCGGAAGCGAAACAGCCGCGCACTGAGCATCCGGTGAACACCGTCCAGCGCCTTGTTGCCCGCGATCTCGATGATTTTTCGGTGAATGGTCTGGTTGAGCTTGAAATAGGTCAGCCGTTCGCGCCGCTCGAACGCGGCCAGCATCTCGAAATGCAGGGCGTGGATTTCGCCGATGTCACCGTCGGTGGCGTTGGCGCAAAACAGGTGCCCCGCGTGCTCTTCAAGAACGCCCTGGACCTCGAGCATTTCACGCACATCTTCGGCGCCGGGGTTGGCGACGACAGCGCCGCGGTTGGGCAGCAACTCGACCAGCCCTTCCGCGGCCAACGCCTTGAGGGCGTCGCGCAGGGGCGTTCGTGACACGTTAAGTTCGGCGGCGATGGCCCGTTCGCGGATGCGTTCGCCCGGCGCGATCTGATTTTCGACAATCATGTCCCGCAGATGGTTGGCCACCTGTTCGGGCAGGGCTGCCCGCGATTTTGCGCCGATGCTAACCATATCGCTTTTAAACCAGTGTTCCGGTTGTCGTCGAACAGGATATCGTTCCATCTCTCACAGGGCAACGCAAAAATTGTATACCATGCATTGCACTCTAGTATCAAATCCAATCCCATATTTTTTTGTGATAAAACAACCATTTAATGTGTTTTCTTGGAAATCTGTCTTCGGCTTCAGAAAGGGGCGTTGACAAATGGTATACCATATGAGAGAGTTTTTACGCCGCTGACTGCCTTTGACGCACGATGCGCTTATGACATATGCACAAAACTGGGAATCCAGACGCATAGCGGCAACAGGCAGGCTTTTTACGAACAAATCACACGTTGTCTGAGGAGGTAATTCTAGATGAAAAAATGGCTTCTTATGTCCTGCGCCGGTGTCATGGCCTTTGGCGTAACGTCCAGTGCCAGCGCGCTGGAAATCGTGTTCGGCATCAGTGCAAAGCCGGGGTCGACCCAGCACGTCACGGCCGAGGAATTCACCGCGCGGGCCAATGATCTTTTGGGCGACAAGGCCAAGGTCACGTTTTACGGTTCGGCCCAGTTGGGCAAAGACAAAGACCTGATGCAGAAGTTGAAGCTGGGCACGGTTAATCTTGCCATGCCGTCTTCCATGATGTCGTCCATCGCCGGTGAAGCCGGTCTGTTCGATATGCCGTTCCTGGTTAAGGACCGCGCGCATCTGAACCGCATCGAGCACAAGATCTTCTGGCCGATGATCGCGCCTGCGATCGAAAAGAAAGGCTACAAGGTTCTCGGTTTCTGGGAAAACGGCATCCGCCACATCACCAACAATGTGCGCCCGATCAACACGCCCGCCGACCTGAAGGGGCTTAAGATCCGCACGCCGAAGAGCACGTGGCGAGTCAAGATGTTCACCGAATGGGGCGCCAACCCGACGCCCATGAGCTTCTCGGAAGTCTTCGTCGCCCTGCAAACTGGCGTTATCGACGGTCAGGAAAATCCCTACACGAACATCTGGGCCGCCAAGTTCCCGGAAGTGCAGAAGTACCTGTCGGTTACGGGTCACGTCTACACGCCGTCCTATCTGACAACCGGCACCAAGGCCTGGGCCAAGCTTCCCGCCGACGTCCGCGCCATTCTTGAAAAGGCCGCACGCGACGTGCAGGGCTGGATGTATGCGACCGGCACCGCGCAGGGCGTCGACCTGCGCAACAAGCTCGCCGGTGGCGGCATGGCCGTTAACGTGGCCGATCGCGCTGCCTTCGTCGAAGCCAGTAAGCCTATCTACGCCCAGTTTGCCAAAGAAGTGGCGAGCGGTCAGAAAATGGTCGATATGGCCATGGAACTCGCCAAATAATACGGGCAATCAACTGACCGGCGCCTGGAAAAGGGCGCCGGTCATTCTTCTTTCCCAATTCTGCACGGGTCACGCTTTTCATGTGCAAAACACTTAACCGGTGGTTTGAACGGCTTCTGGAGACCGTTTCGGTCGGCCTGTTGATCAGCCTAGCGGTCGTCGTGGTGCTGGCCGTCGCCTATCGCAAGGGTGGGGCGTCTTTGGTTTGGTACGACGAAGTCGCGGCCGTTCAATTGGCGTGGCTAACCTATTACGGTTCGGCGCTGGCGGCTCTCAAACGAGGGCATCTGGGGTTCTCGGGCCTGTTTTTCAGCCTTCCGACGCGCGTACGCACGGCCCTGTTTGTTTTTTCCGAGCTCGTCGTTATCGGGTTTTTCGCGGTCATCGGCTGGGCCGGTTGGTATCTGCTGGATGTGTTCGGTGACGAAACGCTGATCAGTCTTGCCTGGCTTCCGTTGAGTTTCTCCCAGTCGGTGATCCCCATCGGAGCCGTGCTTTTTATTGCGGCTGAACTTCTGAGCATGCCCGACGCCTGGCACAAGGCTCGCGCGGGCATCGACTACGAAATGGTCGCCATCGAAGAAGCGATTGAGGAGGCGCAGGGCAAGTCATGACATTACTCCTCGTCGTCATTGGCCTTTTCTCCCTCGTCCTGATAAACGTGCCCATTGCGGTGGCGCTGGGCGTCGTCGCCATCGTGGGCATGGTCGCTTCCAAGGGCGTGGACAGCTTGTTCAATGCCGGTCTGACCATGTTCGACGGCGCAACCAACTTCCCGCTGCTGGCCATTCCGCTGTTCATTCTGGCCGGCGCACTTATGAACACGACCAGCATTTCGCGCCGCCTGATCAACCTGACATCTGCGCTGATCGGCTTTGTGCGTGGTGGCCTGGCCATGGTCAACGTTGGCGTTTCCATGTTCTTCGCCGAGATTTCGGGTTCCGCCGTGGCCGACGTCGCGGCCATCGGATCGGTGCTAATTCCGGCCATGAAGAAGCGCGGCTACAAAGCCACCTTCGCCGCCGCCGTCACCTCGTCGTCGGCTTCCATCGCCATCATCATTCCACCGTCCATCGCCATGATCCTTTATGGCGCATTGGCCGACGCGTCCATCGTCCAGCTTTTTGTCGCCGGAATTATTCCGGGGCTGCTGGGCGGCCTTTCCATGATGGGACTTTGTTACTGGTATGCCGTGAAACACGACCTGCCACGCGAAGAAGCCTTCGATCTGGGCCGCCTGTGGAAAGCCTTCAAGGAAGCCGGTTGGGCGCTTTTGCTGCCGGTAATCATCCTTGGCGGCATCTTCGGCGGCCTGGTTACGGCGACCGAGGGCGCGGGGCTGGCGGTGGTTGCCGCCCTTATCATCGGCACCGTCATTTACCGCGAACTTCACTGGGAACACCTGCACAAGGCCATGGTCGAAGGGGTCATGCAGACCGCCGTCGTCATGCTTCTGGTGGCAACCTCGGCGGTGTTGGGACTTTACCTGACCGAAATTCAGGTGCCGCAGAGTTTCGCGCGCGGCATTATCGGCATCACCGACAACAAGTACGCCGTTTTGGCCCTGCTCAATATCATGCTGCTTGTTCTCGGCATGTTTTTGCACGGCGCGGCGGCAATTATTCTGATCGTGCCCATCGTCATGCCCCTGATCCACCAGATCGGCGTTGATCCGGTTCACTTCGGCATCATCATGACGCTGAACCTCACGGTCGGACAGCAGACCCCCCCCGTGGCCAGTGTGCTGGTCACCTCGTGCTCCATCGCCAAGACCGATATCTGGAACACTACCAAGGTGAATTTGCCGTTCATCGGCGTACTTTTGCTGGTGCTGCTGCTGGTCACCTACATTCCGGCCATCCCCATGAGTCTGGTTGAAATCTTCTATCGCTGACCCCCGACGGAGAAACAAAAAAATGAAACCAAGAATTGGCATCGTGCCGGGTGATCCCAGCGGTATCGGTCCCGAATTGACGGCCAGACTGGTAGCGTCCGCGGACGTGACAGACCGGGCCGAGATCACCGTCATCGGTGATGCGCGGATGTTCGAGGCCGGGTGCGAGATTGCGGGACTCGGCAATGGGGCGGGTCAGGCAGCCTCGGTTTTGGGCGCGCCGCCACTTGATCCGGCCACCATTGATCAGGGAAAGGTGTCTCTGGAAGGCGGAGCCTGGCAACTGAATTGCCTGGAATACGCGCTTAATCTGGTAAAGGACGACAAACTCGACGCGGTCTGCTTTGCGCCCCTGAACAAGGAAGCCATGCATCTGGCCGGACTGAAGCACGAGGACGAGCAGGGCTTCATCGCCGACGTGATCGGCCATGCGGGCCCCATGGGCCTGATCAATACCGTCGGCCATATGTGGACTTCGAGGGTCACGTCCCACGTATCGCACAAGAAGGTCAGCGACCTGATAACAATTGAGGGCGTACTCGAAGCCATCCGCCTTGCCGATATCACGATGCGGGGTGCCGGGTATGAAAAACCGCGCCTTGCCGTGGCCGGGCTGAACCCGCACGCCGGTGACGGCGGCAACTTCGGCCATGAGGAAATCGACACCATCGCGCCCGCCGTCGAAAAGGCAAAGGCTGAAGGGATCGAGGCCCATGGCCCGTTCCCCGCCGACACCATTTTCCTGCGCGCGCGCAACGGCGATTTCGATGCTGTGGTCACCATGTATCACGACCAGGGCCAGATCGCCATGAAGCTGCTGGACTTCGATAGCGGCGTTACCGTGCACGCTGGCTTCCCCTTCCCGGTGGCCACCTCGGCCCACGGGTCGGCCTACGACATCGCGGGCAAGGGCGTGGCCAAGGTTGATGCCTTACGCCACGCGTTTTTCCTGCTCTGTGATATGGTGGAACGACAGAAGAGTTAGAGCACTTTCCGACCAAATGCTCTAAAACCGTTCGCATCCATCGGGGGAGGGACGCGCCCATGACAGCCAAAATCGGTTTTATCGGGCTGGGCATGATGGGCCATGGCATGGCCCGCAATATCCTGAACAAGGGCTTCGGCCTTGCCGTCATGGCGCACCGCAACCGCGAAGCCGTTGACGCGCTGGTTGGGCAAGGGGCAACGGAGGCCGCAACGCCAAAAGCCCTGGCCACGGCCTGCGACATGGTGTTTTTGTGTGTCTCGGGCTCGCCCCAGGTTGAACAGATTGTCTACGGTGAAGACGGCATTCTTGCCGCCGCGCGGCCCGGCTTTACCCTGATCGACTGCACCACCAGCGACCCCACTTCAACCCGGCACATCGCCACCGATCTGGAGAAATTCGGCGCGCACATGGCCGACGCACCGGTTACGCGCGGGCCTGCCGACGCCGAAGCAGGGCGGCTAAACAGCATGGTCGGCGCAAGTCCCGAAACGTTCGAGACCATCCGCCCCGTCATCGACGCCTATTCCGAAAACGTCGTGTATTTCGGCGGCGTGGGCGCCGGGCACACCGCCAAGCTGATCAACAACTTCGTCACCACCGGAACCTGCGCCCTGATTGCCGAGGGCATGGCTGCGGCTGCCGCCATGGGCGTCGATCAGCGCGCGCTGTTTGATGTCATGAGCAATGGCGCGGCCAACAGCGGATCGCTGCAAAAAATGGTTCCGAAATTTCTGGAGGGCGATTTGACCGGTCACGCCTTCGCCATCCAAAACGCCCACAAGGACGTTTCGTACTACGGCCAAATGGCCACGGCCATCGGGCTGGAGCCGTCCTTGGGTCTTGCCGTCGCCAAATCCTACCAAAAGGCCATGGATCTGGGTCTGGGCGAAAGGCTCATGCCCTCGCTCATGGAAATGTACGAAAAAACCGGCGGCTTCAACGTGGTGCCGCGAAAAAAACGCTGACGCCCTAACGGCCAGCTACTTGGCTGCCTGCAAGGCCTTGCCGCTCCCCGCCTTCCTCACCGCTGGCGGCACCCCCGTTCCCGATACTCTCCCGCCCCCAACTTTCTCGCTCCCGACCTCTGTGCCCGGTACTCTTCTAATTACGACCCCAAACCCGCTACCCTCATGCCCGCCCCCGGCCTCCGCACCCTCCATACCTCAATCGACTTTTTTGATTTCACATGATTGCGAATGCGGCACATTCGCAATCATGTGAAAGTGTGGGCGGATGTGAAGAGGAAGGAGATCGGGATCGCGGTGGGGTCGGGGCGGAAATCAAAACGGGGGGCAGGATCCGGATGGAAATGAGGAAGGGAAAGGGAGACGCGGCCCAATCCCCTTCAGGACTATATTTCGATCACGCCGCTTGCGACTACTCCCGATCCTCGCACTGTTCCTCCAGGGCGGCCCGGTAGGCTTTCAGGATTTGCAGGGTGACGGGGCCGGCCTTGCCGTTGCCGATGGGAGTGTCGTCGATTTTGACCACCGGCTTGACCAGATAGGGGCTGTTGGTCAGGTAGGCCTCGGCGGCGTTTTTTGCTTCCTCGACGCTGAACTTTCGTTCCTCCAGCGTGATGCCCTGGCTTTCCAGCACGCCGCGCAGTTTGCGCCGGGTGACGCCGCTAAGAATGGCGCGGTCCAGATGCCGGGTCACCACCGCGCCCTCCCGTGTAATGATCCAGGCGTTGCAGGCGGGACCTTCGGTAACAAAGCCGTCCTCATCGAACATCCAGGCTTCGGACGCCCCTGCGCGCACCGCTTTTTCGCGGGCCAGAATGTTGGGCAGGATGGCGAGCGACTTGATGTCGCAACGTTTCCAACGTTCGTCCGGAAGCGTGATAACGGCAACGCCTTCGGACGCCTGCTCCCATGAGGCAAACGGCATATGGCGCGCGGTAATTACCGACGTCGCCCGAGTGCCCTTGGGCGGGAACGGATGATCTCGCGGCGAGACCCCGCGCGTGAACTGCATGTACACGAAACCTTCAACCAGTTCATTGCGCGCGATCATTTCGCGCAAGGTCACCTTCAGTTCGTCGCGCGAAAGGGGTCGATCAATCTGCATTTCGCCCAGCGAATAGTCGACGCGGTCCAGATGGGCTTCCTCGTTGATCAGGCAGCCCTTGTGAACCAGGATAAAATCGTAAATTCCGTCGGCAAAGGTAAAGCCGCGATCATCAATATGGACGAAGGCGTTTTCGTGCGGCACGAATTCGCCGTTAAGAAAGGTGATCTGCCGGGGCATTGCGTTTCCTCTGAAAATAATGGTTTTTTTATTCTTTTGGATTGGCGTTGGTGGCGGTCAGCGCCGGGATAAGGGGCAGATCGCCCCGCGCGGCGCTTTCCACTAATCCGTATCCGATCTGGGTCGCGTCGGGCTGGCTGAACTGCTTGGTCAGCATGGCCGAGCCGACGCCACACGTGGCAATGGCAATGGCCTTGGGATCAATTCCCTCAGCCAGCAGTTTGACGATCAGCAACTGGATTTCGGTGGAGGCTCTTGTTCCGTCTTTGGTGCTCGCCTGGTCAGACATCTCGCAAAGCCTCCGAGTAATCACGCCGCTAATCGGCGAATGGATCGTGCACCAGTATGGTGTCCATGCGCTCGGGGCTGGTGGAAAGCAGCGCCACCGGGGCTTCGATCAGCTCCTCGATGCGGCGCACATACTTGACCGCCGTGGCCGGAAGTTCGGCCCACGAGCGCGCGCCGAAGGTGCTTTCGGTCCAGCCTTCCATGGTTTCATATATGGGCTCGACCTTCGCTTGTTTAGTGGAGGATGCCGGAAAATAGTCAATGGTTTCGCCATCGATGCGATAGCCGACGCAAACCTTCAGTTCCTTGACCCCGTCCAGCACGTCAAGTTTGGTCAAGGCGACCCCGTTCAGGCCGTTGACCTTGGCCGACTGACGGGTCAACACGGCATCAAACCAGCCGCACCGGCGCGGACGCCCCGTGACGGTGCCGAATTCGCGGCCCCGCTCACCCAATCCACGCCCCACGTCGTCGAACAATTCGGTCGGGAACGGTCCCGATCCGACCCGCGTGGTGTAAGCCTTGGCGATGCCCAGCACGTAATCGATGGCGCCCGGCCCCTGGCCCGAACCCACGGCGGCCTGCCCGGCCACGGTGTTGGACGAAGTGACGAACGGATAGGTGCCGTGGTCGATGTCCAGCAACATGCCCTGTGCGCCTTCGTACAGGATGCGCTTGCCGGATTTGCGCACACCATCCAGCGTACGCCACACGGCCCCGACGTACGGGAGAATTTTCGGCGCAACGGCGGCGATTTCGGCAACCACTTCGTCGCGATCCAGCTCGGGCATGCCAAAGCCGCGAAGAAGCGCGTTGTGGTGCAGCAGCAGCTTTTCGACCCGTTCGGGCAGAACGTCGATTTCGGCAAGGTCGCCTGCCCGAATGGCGCGTCTGCCCACCTTGTCCTCATAGGCCGGGCCGATGCCGCGGCCCGTGGTGCCGATTTTGGCGCTGCCCAGAGCTTTTTCGCGGGCCAGATCCAGATTTTGATGGACCGGCAGGATCAGGACGGTGTTTTCGGCGATTTGCAGACGATCCGGCGAAATCTCGACGCCCAGTTCCGCCAGCTTGTCCATTTCGGCCAGGAGCGCCCATGGGTCCAGCACAACGCCATTGCCGATAACCGAAAGTTTGCCCTTGCGCACGATGCCCGACGGAAGCGCGCTGCATTTGTAGGTCACACCATCGATAACCAGCGTATGGCCGGCATTATGGCCGCCTTGAAAACGAACGACGACTTCGGCCCTCTCGGAAAGCCAGTCGACAATTTTTCCCTTGCCTTCGTCGCCCCACTGGGCGCCCACAACGACTACGTTGGCCATAATATCAAACGACTCCGCTGCTGATGAGTGCACACAAAAAAAATTGCGCTTACATCGAATGTAAGCACGCGCGCAGATCATTTACCCGGAATCACCGGCCACGGCAAACGGAAATGAACCGCGCCGCCGGTTCAGCGAACTGAAAACGTTTTTTGCTTGACCGTTTCACCCACGGCACCGGCGACCACCGGAACCATGGCCAGGGTCAGCGTAAGCCCGTCCGACTGCTCAAGGTCGGCCACGGCCCATGCCTGCCAAAGACGCCGACCCGATTCTTTGTCGTCAATGGTGGCGTCCATGCGGTACTGCGTCGGGGTGACGATCGAGGTGTCCCCCGTTCCCTTGCCTGCGTTAAACAAACCACCCGCTGAGCTGTCAAACATGTTGACCCGCGCGCGCATATCCTCGCCACCGCCACGACCGCCGCTTCCCGACAGTTCCACCACATGGCGCGTGTCGCGTTCGGTATAGGCGCCGACCACGTCGCTGGTTTCAAACGAAAGGACGTACTTGGCGTCGCCGCTGACTACGAACCCGCGCTCCGCAAGCGCGCGCTCGAATTCCTCTTGCAGAACCAAATTGTCGTTGGAATTATCCAGCGGCCGAACTTTCAGGGATACGCCGGCAGAAATGGGTTTGTAGGAGACTGAATTGAATAGACCCTCGCCATAGCTTTGGGCTGCGGCGGGAGTCACGGCAAAGCCAAGAAGTCCGAACAGCAGCAGCAAAAACCTCATTGGAATTCTCCCTGGCGTAAACCTGACCGGCCCCAACGGCACACTCCAAAAAAACCTCACACCTACAAGGATGGGTGTTCGGCCCGTTCCTGTCAATAAAGCCATCGTTTTCCGGGCAAAAACACCTCCTTACTCCGCTTTTTTGGTGGATTTTCGTTTGTGGGGGGACGGTCCCTTCATGGGCGGATGGGGGCGAGCCGGAAATTTGGCCACGACTTCAATCCGTTTGCCCGCACGAAGCACCTGCAACGGCAACCATGTGCCGTAGGGTTGAGAACGAATAATGGCAGCAAAATCCGCGGATTTTTCCACTGCCCGCCCTGCCGCATGGGTTACCACGTCGCCCTTTTCGAGGCCCGACGCGGTGGCAACGCTGTTCTCCGAAACCCCGTCGATGCGAACGCCACCCTCCGCTTCCGAGATAAGAACCCCCAGAAGCGGCCCCCTGGGTTTGACCTCTTCGTCCGCCTCGGCGCGAACACCAAAAACCACATCGGCCACCGGCACGCCGCCATCTGCAAGCATTTCGGCGCAATCGCGTTCGTCGGTCCAGGTGACAGCCACCGCTGCATCATCGATCCCCAGATCGGAAAGCTGATGCGGGACGCCGTATCCGTATTCCAAATGGCCCCGCCCGATAATGCCGACGAGGGGACCGGCTGCGTGCTTCTTGCGCGCCGCCGCAATGGCCTCGGCCATAGCCCGGTCCCAGGTCAGTTGGGCCTGCACGAACCGGGCGAACGCCGGATCTTCGTCCTGTGGCGGCGCGTCCTCCTTCTTTTTGTGTTGGGCGTAGACACGCCCCAGCGAGACCACATAGGCCGGGTTCGGTGGGGCCGGATCACCCACGCCCTCGCGTTCGTCCCTTGGCACCGCGTCCCAGCCCTCACGGCCAACCCGGGATACCAGCGCGCGGTCCACATTCAGGGCGATCATGGGAACGCTGTTCATGCGGGCAAAATCGAACAGCGGCATATACAGCGCGGGCTCAAACCCCCAAACATCGCCCCAACCGACTTCGGCCAGAAAACGTCGTTTGCTCAATTCACCGGCGACCCAGCGATCCAGCACGGGCTGGACCCGCCGGGGGAAGGCCTCGAAACCGATGGACAGATTGGGCGCACGGCTATGTACGGCGGCCAACACCTGCATCTGCCAGCGATGATCATCAGGACTGGTGTGGGTCTCGCCCAGAAGAACGACCGGTCGCGCGGCCAGATCGTTGATCCAGTCGCCCGCATCAAGAGCCTCGCCGGTGGAAGGCGCGATCCACGTGCCGATATTCATACAGGCCTCCGCTGAAGTGTTTTTCCCTGCGTCGGGAACCGTCGCGGCACAGGCGCAAAGAAGGCCAAGGAGGGGGACTAAACTTGCTTTCATACTCTGGAAAATATGGTCTTCGCGGCCAAATCGCAAAGCCAAACCGACCGACCAGTGACCGCCCGGTGACCACAACGCATGACAAGGGGGGAAAAATCCGTATAAAAAAGGGCATGGTTCGTGCCGGTGCAGTTGCCGCCGGGCACCCGGAAACAGCCGGGGCCGCGGCGGCCGTTTTGCGGGACGGGGGTAACGCCTTCGACGCCGCGCTAGCGGCCATGTGCGTAGCCTGCGTCGCCGAGCCGGTGCTGGCATCCCTTGGCGGTGGCGGATTTATGATGGCCCAGCGGGCGGGTGAAGCGCCAACCCTGTACGACTTTTTCCCGCAGACACCAAAGAATTCGCGCCCCGCGGCGGACATCGACTTTTTTCCCATTACGGCGGATTTCGGCCCGGCCCAGCAGGAATTCCACATCGGCATGGGGTCCATGGCGACGCCCGGAATGGCGCGCGGGATCAGTAAAATCCAGAAAGACCTGGGGTCCATGCCTTTGGATCGCATTGTCGAATCGGCGTGTGCTTTGGCCCGCAACGGTGTTAAGGTCAACGCCCTTCAGGCCTATGTATTCGGCGTCGTAGAAGTCATCTATACCCATAACGCCGATTGTCTGCGCGCCTATGGCAGCGCCCAAAATCCGGAAAAAACGGTGCGGGCGGGGGAAAACCTGGCGTTTCCCGAAATGGCCGATACTTTCGATGCCCTGGCCCGTGAAGGCGACGATGTGTTCTATCGGGGCGACATCGCCGCCGCCCTCGTCGCCGACAGCCGCACGCGCGGCGGTTTGCTGGAAGCAGCCGATCTGCAAGCCTACCGGGTCGAACGCCGCCGGCCGCTTGAAACGGACTTCTCCGGCGCCACCATCTACGCCAATCCGCCGCCGTCGGTGGGGGGGTTGTTGATCGCCTTCGGGCTGGAGCTACTAAGGAACGGCGCATTCGATGGCTTGGAATTCGGCTCGCCCGGTCACATTGAACACCTGGCGCGCGTTATGGCCGCCACCCAGACGGCGCGCGTCGAAAACAAGCTTCACAAAATGGCTGCGGAAACGGCGGCGGTTGAATTTCTGAACCCCGAGTTGATAGACGCCTACCGCCGGGACGTTTTTGGTCACCCGGCGGCAACGCGCGGGACCACCCACATCAGCGTCATCGACGCCGCCGGCAACGCCGCCGGGGTCACCGTGACCAACGGTGAAGGGGCGGCCTACATCATCCCGGGAACGGGCGTCATGATGAACAATATGCTGGGAGAGGAAGACATCAACCCGCAGGGTTTCCATCACTGGCCGAGCGATGTGCGGCTCAGTTCCATGATGGCGCCCAGCATTGTTCGGCACCGGGACGGCTGGGCGCAGGTCATGGGTTCGGGTGGTTCGAACCGCATTCGCACGGCTATGCTTCAGGTGATGGTCAACCAGTTGGCCTTCGGCATGGACCCGGAAAGGGCCGTAACCGCCCCGCGCCTTCATGTGGAAGGCGATCTGGCCAGCGTCGAGGCGGGCTTTTCGGCTAAGGCGATGCAGGCTCTCGAAACCGTGTGCCCGCGCGTTGAACGCTGGGACGAGATCAACTTCTTTTTCGGCGGCGCGCATTGTGTGCGGTTTGATCCGCGCAGCGGCGATTTCGACGGCGTGGGCGATTCGCGCCGGGGCGGCGTGTTCGTAACTGCGTAACCTACAAAATCAGGTGAATGGGCTTTTTGGGGACGTTGCGGATATCGTAGTTAAGAAACGCCACCCCCATCTGAACGCCCACAATAATGGGCAGTGCGGCAAGAATAACTGTTCCCGCCGTGGCCGGAACCCCGCTGGTGACGCTTTTGCGCCATTCCAGCCCACCGAAGACAACGCCGAACAAAAACAGCAGCTTTCCCAAAACCAGTTGCAGGGAAACCACCGAAAAATCGCGCACGAAATAAGATACGAAAATACGCTTGATGGCGTTCAGGAAATTCTTGCCCGCGAATTCAAAGATGGCGCGGCCGATGCGAATGCCGCTTTGCTCGTCGGCATACCGGGCGGCCATGGGCAAATCCGCGACCACCGCGCGCATGATGTTCAACCTGAACAGCATATCCGTCTCGAAGAAATAGCCCCGGCTGATTTTTTGGACCGGCAGGCGCGCGGCCACCTTGGCGTGAATGGCCGTAAAACCATTGGTGGGATCGAAAATATCCCAATAGCCCGTTGACACCTTGGACAGGAACGACAGGCCCAGATTGCCGATAACGCGAACCGTGGGCATCTGTTTGGGGCCGTCCGGATGCAAAAACCGATTGCCCTTGACGTAATCGGCGTTTCCATCAGTGATCGGCGCGATCAGGCGCGGAATCAACGCCGGGTCCATCTGGCCGTCGCCGTCCACCTTGACGATGATGTCGGCGCCGATTTCAAGGGCGCGGGCATAGCCGGTCAGCGTCGAGCCCCCAACGCCGGTGTTGGTCTTGTGCGTGATAACCTCGACGCGCGGATCGCTGCATTTGGTCCGCACCGCCTCGCCCGTGCCATCAGGGCAAGCGTCGTCAATAACAATGATGTGACGAACTTCGTCACCGACACCGCCGATCACGCCCAACACGCGCGTGGATTCGCGATAACACGGGATAACAACCGCAATGCACGGTTCCACAATGTCTTTTTCGCGTTTCGGCACACCTCGTCCCTTTTCTAGTTCGATCACCCGCAATTCGTGGCTACCCCTTGCAAAACCATAGTCTTGCCGCCCAGACCGCGCAAGCCGCTGAATTAAGAGAGCATTTTTTACTATCCCCTTTTTTGTAAAGGGATGACATACTCGCCCGGAGGCTCCCACATATACGGGGAGTTCTTGTATGGATTGCGCCCGATCGGGCGCAGGGGAACGGTCCACGACGGGCCGAATGGGGTGAACGTTGGCGGAAAAGCGGACCGAGGGCACGGAAACAGGCCCCAGGTTGCTGGGCAGCACGAACCTTCTCAAGGATCTTTCGCCAGAGGATCTGCGGGAGGTCGAAGACATTTGTCGTTACAAAACCTTCCGCGCGGGAACCCAGGTTTTTGACCGTCAGGCGGACACCCGCGACATCTTCTTCGTGGTCCGGGGGCGTGTGCGCATCGTCAATTATTCGTTGTCGGGGCGGGAAATTACGCTGGACGACATCCGCGAGGGCGGGCACTTCGGCGAACTGGCCGCCATAGACGGCCAGCCGCGCTCGGCTGCGGTGCTGGCCATCGACGACAGCCTCATTGTCGCCCTGCCTCATCGCGCCTTCATGGACGTCATGAGGAAGCACCCGTCGGTGGCCGAAAAAGTGATGGGACGACTGACCCGAATGGTGCGCGCCTCGACCGAACGCATCATGGATCTCAGCACCTTGGCCGCCAATAACCGGGTTCAGGCCGAAATCCTTCGCCAGGCCCGTGAAACCGAAAGTCCCGACAATTCCGCTGTCATTAAACCCATTCCCGTACATTCCGATATCGCCAGCCGGGTCAGCACGACCCGCGAAACGGTGGCCCGGGTGCTCAGCGATCTCTCCAAAAGAGACCTTTTGCGGCGAACCAAGGACGCATTGGTGGTCACGGACGTTGAAAAACTGGAGGAAATGGTCGACGAGGTGCGCGGTATCTAAAAAAACCGAATTTTTCTTATTTTTTTAATTGTTTATTTTCAACGAACTAGAGGCATGCGGGCGCTTTTTTTTGAAAGCGCCCAGTTTTTTTTGGGGGGGGTGTGATTTGTATCACATGCAAATGATTCCAATTAAGGCATCCTAACCTTATTGACGGTTCGATAGTTAGATCGAATTTGGAAGGTGAAGGAAACCTTCCCGAGGTCAACGAAATTTGCGGCGGTGCCGCAATGGAGCATTGAAAGGTTTTCATTCTCTAACTCCCTGTTACCCCCTATCCGATCTTCCCTCAAGAGCAGACTCTGGCCGCTTCGGCGGCCATTTTTTTGTCCGATTTCAGACATGGGGCAAATACCACACACCCTACCCCGCCAGCGCCCGATCGAGAAAGTCCAGCCGGTCCTGACCCCAGAAGACGTGCCGTTTGTATATGTAGGTAGGGGCGCCGAATACCTGTCGATCGATGGCTTCCTGGGTGTCGGCGTTGAACACCGAAACGACCGCCTCGGAGTAGGCCGAAGCAAGAAGGGATGCGCCATCCATGCCGCATTCTCCGGCAATTGCCACCAGCGTGTCGGTATCGTCGATGTTGCGCTCCTCGGCCCACACGGCGCGCAGGAAGGCATTGGTCAAGGTGGCGCAATCAAGGCCCTGCTCGCGCGCCGCCGTAACCAGCCCCGCCGCCGGCCAGCCCTTGGCCGGGAAAAACTTCGGCTTGATGTTGAGCGGAATGCCCAAAAAATCGCGCCATCTTTCAAGTTCCGCCAGCCGGTAGGCCTGACGTTGCGGCGCGCGTTTGGGAAGGGGCAGGCCGCCCGAAATGGGAAAGACCTTCCCACCCAGATCAATAGGCTTGTATGTAATTGTCGCGCCGTGGCGTTTGGCGATTTCAATCAGGCGCTGGCCACCCAGATAAGTCCAGGGAGAGGTGATGGAGAAATAGTAATCAATCACTTTGCTCATGGTCGTCTCCTACTGGTTTTGGCTCACCCATATCTCCGTTTCGTGCAGGGCTTCCGCAAATTTTTCAAACATCTCGTCGATTTCCGCCTCTTGAATGATCAGCGGCGGCGCAAAGGCGATAACGTCGCCCAGATTGCGCGTAATCAGGCCGTGGGCCTGGGCACGTTCGATCACATGAACGCCCACGCGCGCATTGGCGGCAAACATCGCGCGGGTTGCCTTGTCGGCCACCAGTTGCAAGCCGCCGACCAATCCGACCCCGTGCGCATCGCCGACAATGGGGCTTTGCGCGAATGAGCGCAAGGCCGCCTGAAAACGTGGTGCGATTTCGCACACCCGCGCCACCACGTCCATTTCCTCGTAAATCCTGAGCGTTTCGAGCGCCACCGCCGCGCCCAGCGGATGCCCCGAATAGGTGAAGCCGTGGCCGAAAATACCGTACTTTTCGCTGGTCCCCACCAGCGCCTCGCCAATGGGTTCGGAAATCATCACTGCCGAAATGGGAGCGTACCCGGACGATAGCGCCTTGGCGCTGGTCACGATGTCGGGCTTTATGCCAAAGGTCTGGCTGCCCCACATGTTTCCGGTGCGCCCGAAGCCACAAATCACCTCGTCGGCCACCAGCAGGATGTCGTACTTGGCGAGCACGTTCTGGATGTTGGCAAAATAGGTTGCCGGTGGCGGAACCGCACCGCCCGCGCCCAGCAAAGGTTCGGCAAAAAATGCGGCAATGGTAGCCGGGCCTTCATCCAGGATCAGGTTTTCAAGGTCGTCGGCGCAGCGGCTGGCAAACTCTTCCTCGCTTTCGTCGGAATTGCTTTCCAGATAATAGTCGGGCCGCGTGGTATGCAGAACGCCGGGGATCGGCAAATCAAATCCGGAGTGGGTGTGGGCCAACCCGGTTAGGCTGCCTGCGCCCATGGTGACCCCGTGATAGGCCCCCTTGCGCGCGACAACCTTTTTCTTTTCCGGGCGGCCGACAAGATTGTTGAATAGCCGCACCAGCTTCAGCGCCGTGTCATTGGCTTCGGAGCCAGAATTGCAAAACAGCACCTTGCTCATGGGCACCGGCGCCAGGCCGATCAGCTTTTCGGCCAGATCCACGATCACGTCGGGAACCCGGCCCGTAAAGCTGTGATAGAAGGGCAGCGTTCTCATCTGACGCTCCGCCGCCGCCGCCAGCCGCTCCTCGCTAAATCCGAGAGCCGCGCACCACAGGCCGGACATGCCTTCGATATAGGCCTTGCCGTCCTCGTCGATCACGCGTACGCCGTCGCCGCGAACAATGACGTGCGGGCCGCTTTCGCGGTGACGCGCAAGATCGGTGTAGGGATGCAGATGATAGGCAACGTCGCGCCCGCCCGTTGAATTGGGAGAAAGCGCATTTTTTTCCGACTTCGGCATGTTTTGGTTTTCCCGCTTGCTGGCTTCTATCGGCCGTCGCCTAAAAGTAGGCGAGCAGACGCCCCTGCATCAACAGCATTTTGGCTGCATTCATCTCCCCCCGGGCCCGCCTTAGCCCAAAACCCGCTCAATCCCCGGTTCTTTTACGTTTTTTTACACCCGGAAACGTTTGTAGTTCCTTTGTTACGTTTGTCTCATCGGTGAAACCAAAATGATCGTGATTGCCATACGCTCGTTACACCCATGCATTACCGTCCAAATCGCTACTGGCAAATGAAGACCCCCGGCGCGGTGCAATTGAGAACACCTCAGGGGGCAGCACAAGGACCATAGGATAATGACTGTTATTGCAAAAAAAACGGCATCGGCGTCATCATGGCGAAGCATCCACTTTGCAACAACGGGGTCCGTCAGACGCATTCACGACTGGCTGGAAACCCATTGCGAGGGACGCTGGCACCTTGGATTGACCGGTGTGGATGAACACCTCGCCACCAAATTCGGCAACGTGCAATTCGAGAACAGCTTTGACAAACAGCGTTTCAAGGCGATGTTCTCGTCCAAGGCAACGCAGCGCCGGGCCGCTTACCACGCGCCATCCGTGGCAAGGAGCCAAATGGCGGCTTGATCGAAATACGCCAACCCTCCCGCCGGTCATCCGGCGGCAAAACCCTTTTTGCAGAAGCAGAAATTCCTCCCCCAGCATCCAAGGTTCCCGGAAAGCCAGAAGCACACCGGGAGCCTCTCTTCCCCCCCCCTCAAATTCCTTTTGGTTCGTGTTCAGTCCGAGAGAAACAGGGCCGCGATTTTTTCAAGAACGCTGGGCACGGCTTCGGCGACGTCGGGCGAAAGGCCCTGGCCGAATGCACAATTTGCCGCGCCCACGGCGACAACAAGGATTTCCGGGGCTTTGCCGTCCGTTCCCCGGGCCCATGCCGCCAGCGTTGCAGGGTCGTATACATAGCTGGCGGGCCCGTCGGCTTCACTTGCGGGCTCAACGCGGCGCACTGTGAACTCGCCGGGAAGTTCGCCATACGAGGCGTTGACCACCACAACCCGTTCGCTTTGCGCCACAGGCTCGGCCAGTTCCGGGGCCAGTTCTCCCACGCTGACCACATGCACATCCGCCGATGCCGCCCCCATCAGGGCGGGGGCGTCGTCAACAAATTCCCCCGCCACATGACAGCCGACGCCATCGTCGCTGCGCAGGGGATTCCCATAACCGATCAACAGGTACTTCATGATGGGATCAGAAGTACTTGGGGAAAGCCTTTTTGAGGTTGGCTTCAACGCGCTCGCGAACCGGCTCGTCAAAAGCCGGTGCCTCGAAGGTTTCGCCGGTCACCGTTTCATACAGTGTGATGTACTTGCGACCGAATTCGACGATGGTTTCGCCGGGAATTTCCGGGATAGGGTCTTTGTAGGGGTCGCAACGCGCGGTCACCCAAAGGCGCAGGAACTCCTTATCGAGCGATTCGGGTTCCTGCCCTGCCGCCAGGCGCGCTTCGTACGAAGAGGCATGCCAGAAGCGGCTGGAATCGGGCGTGTGCACTTCATCGGCGAGGGTGATGGTGCCGTCTTCGTCAACGCCGAATTCATACTTGGTATCGACCAAAATCAAGCCGTTGGCGGCGGAAATCTCGCGTCCACGGGCAAACAGTTCAAGGCTGATGCGCGCCAGTTCGTCCCATTGGTTCTGGGTCAGCAAACCCTGCTCGACGATTTCGGGAGCGGTAATGGGTTCGTCGTGGCCGCCGGGGCCGGAAGCCTTGGTGGTCGGTGTCAGGATGGTTTTCGGCAGTTTCACGTTCTTGACCATGCCGTCGGGTAACTCGTGGCCGTAAACAACCCGCTCGCCGCGCGCGTACATGGTCCAGATGGCGGTATCGGTCGCGCCCGTCAGGTAATCGCGCACCACCATTTCTACCGGAAGCATGTTCAGTTTTTTGCCGACGACAACGTTGGGATCGGGATAGTCGACCACATGGTTGGCGCAAATATCGGCGGTTTTCTCGAACCAGAAGCGCGCCGTCTGATTGAGCACCTGTCCCTTATAGGGCACGGCCCCCAGAACCTGATCAAAGGCCGACTGGCGGTCGGTGGCGACCATGATGCGCTGTCCGTCGGGCAAATCGTATGAGTCGCGCACCTTGCCGCGCTCGAAATTGGGAAGCTGCGGGAATTGGGCGTCGGTCAGGCGGGCGTCGAGAAGTTTCTGGATTTCCGTATCGGTCATGGCTGAATTCCACAAAAATATTGATAAACAAGGCGCGGAGTATAGAAACTCCGCGCCGGATTGCCAGCCCAATTTCGGCGGGGGCCATTTTGTCAAACTCCGCCCTTGATTTCCGAACGGCGATGCTGTTTATTGCGCGCCGCATTGCGGTCGGAAAGAGGCAATTTGCCAAAAAAGAAATCGGCCAGCCGCAGGCATCGGGCGATTAATCAGCCCAACAATTAACGTAAGCGGGACAAGAACGAATGGAATCCAAGAAAACCAGTGCGTGGTCTGATTTCGGCCTGCGCGCAGCGGCAATCATGATGATCTGGATCGTCCTCTACGGCTGGGCTTCCCTGGCCACCTAAGCTCTTTCATTCAAAAACAATCCGACGCTTGAAGCGCCCCGTGCGCTCATTGCATAGTGTTTTCCTTCAGAATTTCGAGGGACGCGCGGATTATGAACGCACCAACCGAGCGAGGCGCATCGTCGCCGCGGGACCTTATGGACTCGCAAATGGCGGCGGCCATGGACAAGATGGCCGAGATCGCAATCCAGTTGGGCGACATGCCGCCAAACCCCGATCTGGCGCAGCAACGCGCGCGCATGCTGGCCGAAAAAGCCTACTGGAACGAAGTTCCTGTCCCCGTCGCCTCGTGTGTGGACATCTCTGTGCAGGGGCCGTTTCGTGATATTCCGGTTCGCGTTTATCGCCCCGACCACGCCGCTCCGCTCAACGCCATCGTTCATTTTCACGGTGGCGGCTGGGTCAAGGGCAGCCCCGACAGCCATGACCGGATAGGCCGGGTGCTGGCCAACGAAAGCGGCGCTGTGGTTCTGTCGGTCGATTACGCGCTGTCGCCGGAACACAAATTCCCGGTACCGCTCGACGAGTGCACGGCCGCCATCTGCGCCATCGCCGAAGCGGCGAACGCCCTTGGGATCGACGGATCACGGCTGGTTCTCGCCGGCGATTCGGCGGGCGGCAATCTGGCGCTGGCCTCGGCCATCGATTTGCGCGAGAGCCACCCCGGCCTGATCGTGGGCCTGCTGCTTTTCTACGGAGTCTTCGATCGCGATTTCGATACCGCGTCCTACCACGCGTTCGGCGGCGGTGCGTTCGGCCTGACCCGCGACGATATGATGGCCTATTGGCGCGCCTATATACCCGACGACGTTGACCCGACGAACCCGCGCGCATCCGTGCTGCGCGCCGACTTGCGCGGCCTGCCGCCAACCCATCTGTGCGCTGCCGGGGTCGACGTTCTCAGAGATGAAACGCTGGACATGAACGAACGCATGACAGCCGCGGGCGTGGCGACCGAACTAAAACGCTACCCCGGCGTTTGTCACGGATTCGCGGGCCTGGGGCGCATGGTCGATGCGAGCGACGCGGCGGTCGCCAACGCGGCCGCCTTTGCGCGCAGGTGTTTAACCGTTTAGTGAATATCCTCTTGCTTCTTGAAGGCTTCGCGCAGCACGTCGACTGAAAAACCCGGTTTTTGCGACGCCCCGATGATGACGGCTTCCTTGCGAGCGATCAGGGCCGCCGTTTCGGGCACGTTGCGGGCTACATCGTGGGGAATCACCACCGCGCCATGCATGTCGGCATGGATCAGATCATCGGTACTGACATCCATGCCCGAGACGGTCACGTCCACATCGTAATCCACGGCATGGACATAGGCGTGGGACGGCTTGATGGAACCGGATATGAACTGGAACCCTTCGGCGCAATCGGGAATGTCGCGTACGCAGCCGTCGGTAATCACGCCCAGCGAGCCAAGCCCCTTATGCACGTTGGACTGGACTTCGCCCCAGAACGACCCGAAACCTTTGATGGGGTCCAGATCCTGGATGACGATGATGGTCGGTCGCGGTCCCTGTTCAACGTATTCGTAGTATTCGAGGCGCGTCGCCGCAACCTCCGCGGCCGGTGCGACCGGCGGATGCATGGCCCGAATGGTCGCCGTGCGGGCATAACCCACCATCGGCGGCAAGTCCGGATATGAACAGATCAGTTGTTCAACGGTGAATCCGTGGCCTCTGCGTTCGGGCACGAGAATTTCCAGCGCATTGCAGACGGTCGGCGTGTCCAGGGCGCGCAGGGCGGCCAGTTCATCATCGTTCAAGGGCGTGAAAGTCATGGGACGGGGTCTCCTCCATTAATTCCGGACCGTTATACTCGGTCACTTCAGGAGGTTCTTTTCTAAGACCGCGCCCCGGGAATTGCAATCGCTAGCGGCTTTAAGACCGGTCGCCGCGAATGGCGCCAGAACGGCAAAAAGTGAACAAAATTTCCCATTCGGCGCGCTGCACCTGACGCCACAGCAGGTCGTCGGGTTTTCCCGCGCCCACTGCAATTTCACACATATCGATGAAATAAAAGGGGTCCCACGCATCCTGCGCGGCCATCGTACGGGCCGCCGGGCCATCCCCCAGAGCCGCGATGTCGCGCGCCGCCGCTCCAAGGGTGGCAAAAACCGGATGATCGCCGACCCGTCGAAACCAGTATTTGGCGTTGGAATAGTCGCCCTCACGGCGATGCATGATGCCGTGCCAGTAGCTTCCCGTGGGCGTGTGAATGGCCTGACAAAGGGTATGGGCGTCGTCGAGAAACCCGTGGCGCAGCCACATGGCCGCCAAACAGGCCGCGGCCATGTCGGGATCATTGATGGTTTGACCGGGGAAAAGGCCGTCCGCCGTCAGCCCGCGAAGGCGGTCGGCCATTTGGGAATTGGGCGCGCCAGCATCCAGCGGCATGGGCGGCGCTCCGGACAGGATACCGGCGATGACGGGACCTAATTCGTGCGGATCGAATTTCGCCATATAATTCCCTGAACGGTTTAACCTACCGCTTCAAGCTCTTGGGCTTCCTCGTTTCTGTCTGCGGAAGCCGCAGACAGCATCTCCTCGACGGAAATGAACTTGCGGCGGGGCGCATCGGCGGGCGCACCGGCAATCTCGGCGGCGTTGATGGTCTTCCAGTCTTCGTTGGAGACCCAGCGCACACCGCGCGCGCTTAAATGATACTTGAAGCGTTCGCGGCCCGGCATTTCGCCGCTCGTGTAATTCTTGGCAATCTGCCTGGCCGCGTGCTCGCCGTCGGCCCTGTTGCTGCCAATCAGTCCGGTCGGTCCGCGCTTGGCCCAGCCGACGACCATAAGGTTGTCGGCCACGATACCGTCTTCGTTCAGCACCATTCCGCGATTGGCACAGATGGGAACTCCTTCCAGCGGAATGACGCGATAGCCGACTGCGGCGATTACCATGCCGCAGCGAATGTCGCGGTAGGTGCCCAAGCCCCTGGCCTGACCCCGATCGACGACGCCTTGCTGGATGCGGATACCCTCAACCTTGTCCTTGCCCAGAATTTCCATGGGAATGGCGTTAAAGCAAAAGTGAATTTGCCGCTTATTCAGGTCATTCGTCGGGTCGGTAAAGGACGAAAAGATTTTCAGGTTCCGTTTGGCTGTACGCAGGGCCTGGGGCGAAAGATCATCAGGCAATTCATCGGGAAGAACTTCCGCATCAACCACGGGTTCGCATTTCTCAAGGCCCAACAGTTCGCGCAGGGTCGGCCCCGAAAACTTTGCGTCCAGCGGCCCACGCCGTCCCAGCACATAGATATTCTTGAGCCGCGACGACGCGATCATATCCACCGCGTATCCGGGCATATCGGTTTTGGAAAGTTCGGCCCGCGTGCGACCCAGAATTCGGGCAATGTCGAGGGCGACATTTCCGTTGCCGATGACGGCCACCCCCTTGGTGCCGATGGCCGAGAACAGATCCCGGAACTCGGGATGGCCCGTATACCAACCGACAAATTCGGCGGCCCCATAAATTCCCTCAACCCGGTCGTTGATCAACGAGGGCTTTGAATCGGCGGGCGCGCCGATGGCCAGAACCACAACGTCGTATAGTGCGCGCAGTTCCAGCAAGCTGATATCCCGCCCGACGCTCACATTTCCGAAAAATTCAAAGCGTTCGTTGGCCGCCACTTTCTCGAAGGATTTGATAACACCGTCGGTATATGGGTGATCCGGCGCAATGCCATAGCGGATGAGACCATAGGGGGATGGAAACTTCTCGATCATATCGACGGTGCAATCCACACCTTGGTCAAACAACGCCTTGGCCGTATAGAATCCACTGGCGCCAGCGCCAATAATCGCAACGCTTAAGGACATCTCGCTCGTTCCCGTTTTTTTCGGTTTTCATTTTTAGCGCACGTGTGCGGCGCTGAGAGTGTGAAATGCCTATAGAATTGCGGGCCGCGAATCAAGGTTCTTTACGCACATTGGAATTTTTCCATTGTTCCGGAAGGCAATTAGTTAGGGCTTTACGCTACCACCCATCATAGGCCAGATTGAATCAGCTACAAATTGTTGGATCGATCCCCATTTCATTTGTTGGTCCAAATTAGTTGTTGGGTTTCGAATTTTTTCGGGGGAACAGGGTGGCTCTGGGTCACAGATATTTCGCAATTGGAGTCGTTGCGGTGATTGGGACCCTGGTTTCCATGTTCGGATACCGGGAGGTCGAGCACCATGAGCTCGACAAATCGATCGCCGCGTTCGAGAGGACAGCCATAAGCGGAACGGCGGCCATCGAACGCCACATCGACGCAAACCTTTCCTCAGTCGGCGCCATTAAAGGTTTTTTTGAAAGCGCTCCCACGGTAACGCGCAGAAATTTCCGCACCTTCGTTGCACCGATGCTGCAACGCAACCCCGCCATTCGGGCGCTGGAGTGGATACCCCGAATATCGGCGTCCATGCGCGAGCCCTACGAGGCCAGCGCGAGGGAAGACGGTTTCGCCGACTTCATGATCACCGAACAAACCGAAGACGGCCAACTGGCGGCCGCTGGCGAGCGCGACGCCTACTACCCGGTTTATTTCGTGGAGCCCTTTGAAGGGAACGAGGCGGCGCTTGGTTTTGACATGGGCTCCAATCACAGCCGCCTAGCGGCTTTGAAAAAAGCGCGTGATTCCGGAAAAATGACGGCCAGCGCCAGAATTGCGCTGGTGCAAAGCGGCAAAAGCGGCGTTTTGATTTTCAACCCCGTTTTTCGACAGGAACACCCCAGGAATACGGTCGAGTTGAGGCGCGCGAACCTGATCGGTTTCGTCCTTGGTGTACTTCAGATCGATGAAGTGGTGAACGAAGCCCTTGAAGCGGAGAAACAATCGGCCCCCGCAACGGGCGGCATCGCCTACCATCTCTTCGACGACGTCCTCGTTGACGGCGAAAACGCGCGTTTTGTTCACTCTTCCCAAGCGCAAGCGACCATTCAGGCCATGCGCTCGGCACGAGAAAGCATCCATTTGGAAACGTCCCTTGATGTGGGCGGGCGACGGTGGACAATTATCTCCAAGCCGGTCGATCCACAAATCGGCCATTCCGTTTGGCAGGCGTGGAGCATCCTTGTCCTCGGCTTGGTTCTGACCGGATCGCTTTGCGGCCTGTTGGTGGTCTACACCAATCGAAGCCGGGCCGTTCAGGAGTTGGTGGAGGCGCGAACCGTTGAATTGCGAAATAGCGAGGTGCGGGTCCGCGCCATTGTGGACAACACCGCCGACGGCATCATCACCATTGATGACCAAGGCATTATGGATACCGTTAATCCGGCCGCCGAAAAGATGTTCGGTTACCCGGCTTCGGAATTGCTGGGGCGCAACGTCTCCATGCTGCTTCCGCCGGAATCGCGGGATGAGCATCCGCAGTATGTGGCAAATTCGCGTCTTCATGCCTCGCGCATCATAAGCCAGGCCCGCGATCTGGAAGGCTTCCGCAAGGACGGAACCCTGTTTCCCATGGAATTGAACGTCTCGCACATGGAGGTTGCCGGCAAGCGCATGTTCGTCGGCATTCTGCGCGACATATCGGAACGCAAGCAGACCGAAAGGGCGTTGGAAAACGAACGCTCGCAAGCCGATGTCCTGCACGCTATCGCCGTTGCCGCCAACGAAGCCGAAACAACCGACCAGCTTATTCAGATTTGCCTGGACCTGGTTTGCGAATTTTCCGGCTGGCCCGTGGGGCACTGTTATATTCAATCCCGGGATTCAGCCGACACCCTGGTTCCGACCGGCATATGGCATCTGGAAAACCCCAAACGCTTCGCCTATTTCAGGGAAGTTACGCAGGCCACGAATTTCGAGAAAGGCGTCGGGTTGCCGGGGCGCATTCTGGCCGAGGGGAAACCGGCGTGGATCAGAGACGTTACCGAAGACGCGAATTTTCCCCGGGCCAAAATGGCACGGGACATTGGCATTCGCGGCGCATTCGCCCTGCCGGTGATGGTCCGATCGGACGTGGTCGCTGTGCTGGAATTCTTTTCCGAGGAAATCCGCGAACCCGGTGACAGTCTTCTTCAGGCCGTCGGCCAGATCGGAGCCCAGGTCGGGCGTGTCTTTGAACGCCAACAGATCACGACCATCAAGAACGAGTTCGTTTCCACCGTCAGCCACGAATTGCGAACGCCGCTGACCTCCATCAAGGGATCGCTGGGTCTCATTCGGGGCGGTGCCATGGGAGGGCTGCCGGACAAACTGAGCCAGATGCTGGATATCGCGTACACCAACGCCGACCGGTTGGTGCGGCTGATCAACGACATCCTCGATATCGAAAAGATCGAGGCCGGGAAGATGGACTTCCGCATGGCGCCCGTTGAACTGGGTGAGTTGCTTCGAACGGCACTGGCCGCCAATCAGGGCTTCGCCGAGGAATGCGAGGTAACGCTGGTTATTGCCGATACACATTCCGATGCGGTGGTGGACGGCGACGAGGACCGTCTGTTGCAGGTGATGGCCAATCTTCTGTCCAATGCAGCCAAGTTTTCGCCCCGGAATGCAGATGTAAGGATTTCGCTGAGCGAAACCGCCGCAGGTTATCGGATCGCGGTGGCCGACCGGGGCTTGGGCATCCCCGAGAAATTCAGGAGCAAGATATTCGCCAAGTTTTCCCAAGCGGATTCGTCGGATACCCGCCAAAAAGGCGGTACCGGCCTGGGCCTGAACATCAGCAAGGCCATCGTCGAAAAACACGGCGGAACCATCGGTTTTGATACCGATACCGGCGAAGGATCGACGTTCTTCTTCGACCTGCCGACATCGACAAATTAGGCGCTTAGAACTTCCTCAAGCAGGGGAAGTGCTGAGGTTATGCCGGCGGTCTTGGCTACCGAATTGAGGCGCGCGATTTCATCCATGTTCGTCTGTCCGCGTTCGCCGCGCCCGTATGCGGCCAAGGCGCGTCCCCGGGCGATAAAAAAGTCGGTCCAGGGCAGGGGCTCCCCGGTGGTGTAGTCCTGCAAGGCGGTGGCGTGTCGGTCCACGCGACCCCAGTCGCCTACGCGGTAGTAAATGTCCATGGCCACGCGATGGAACCAGAACTGACAGTGGCTGACGACGCCCTGGCTGAGAATTTCCAGGCCTTCCGCCATATACTTTTCGCGCGTTTCGGGATTTTCGGCCTCGGCCGCCATTTCCGCCAGAACCCATGGCCCCATGAAACTTAGCCTAGTTTCGCGGCAGGCCCGCATGGCGTCGGCGAAATGATTGCGCGCGGTCGCTAGGTCTCCCTCGGCGCGACAGATTTTGCCCAGGTACAAAAGGTTTTCACCCTCGAAACGCCGCGCCCCGATTTGCTTGGTCAATTCCCGCGCCCGGTTTACGTGCTCGCGCGCGCTCTTCAGATCACCCGACTCAAAGTAGGAGTTATAGAGGATACCCTCGCCCAGCAATTCGGCGCGTAGGTGATCAACCTTTCTCGCCACCTCGACGGCGGCGTTTCCGCATTCAAAGGCCTGCGGAAGATCGAAAGTGTATTGGCTGGTGTAGCCCACCATGGAAAGATTTGCGGCCTCGATCCTGCCGTATCCATGCTCGCGGCAAAGGGTTACGCATTGTCGGAAGTAGTCGTTGGCGGTTTTCATGTGGCCACGGGCGTAGGCGGCATCCGCCATGCCTCCCAATGCGCGGGCTTCGGCCTCGGCCGATTGCGCCTTGCGCGCGTAATCCAGGGCCAGCGCATGGGCCTTGCCGCACTGTTCGATCTTGCCCAGCGGAAAGCTGAGGTTCCCGCGCATATGATAGATTTTTGAAAGTTCCTCGGGCAGGTCCAGTTCCCGGGCCACGGCCTCGGCCCGATCCAGCGCCACGAAAGCCTCGTCCAGACGTTCCACCACCCGCATGGCCGTGGCCAGCGCGAAATTGAATGAAAGTTCCCATCTGGCGCGGTTTTCCCCTGCGGGCATGGTGAGAAGAGCCTCGACCCCCTTCGATAAATGCGCGATCGCCTCTTGGTTGGCGAAACGGTCGATAGCGCGCGTTCCAGCATTATTCCAATATTCCAGGGCGCGGTCCATTTGCCCGCCCTTCGAGAAATGATGGGCCAGCAACTCCGGCTGCTTTTCCACCAGCCGGGGGAAACGGATCTCCATGGCCGACGCGATTTCCGTATGAAATTCCGCCCGCCGGCTGTTGAGCAGCGATTGATAGGCGGCGTCGCGCACCAGTGCATGTTTGAATTCGTAAACCACGTCCGGCGGAGAGCCGCGCCGATAGATCAGCCCCGCGTCGAGCAACTGGCTCAGCGCATCTTCCACGCGGCTTTCCGAAAAGGGCGATACAGCGAGAAAAAACTCGTGGCCAAAGGTCCGCCCCAGGATCGCCGCGAACTGCGCGATTTCCTTGACCGGTGCCAGATGATCAAGGCGCGCCATCAGCGAATCCTGCAGCGAAGTCGGTATGGCCACCGACGCCAGCGGGCCGGACAGCACGTACCGGTCGGGCGTTTCCTCCAGCAAAGTCGACTCGAGCACTGTCTTGGTCAGCTCCTCCACAAACAGCGGAACCCCGTCTGTTTTGACCAGAATGTCTTCCAGCACCTCGTCGGGCAGGGGCTTTTTGCCGGTAAGTTCCGCGATGATGCGCAGACTTTCCTTGCGGCCCAAGCGATTGAGGCTCAACTCCGTCAGGTGGCTGTGGCGACCCCAGGGCGACACGAACTCGGGCCGGAACGTCAGCACCAGCATCACCATGGACGACCCGATGCGTTCGATTACATGGCCAACGAACTCCAGCGTCGAGGGGTCCATCCAGTGCAGATCCTCGATAATCAGCAACAGGGGCCGATCGGCGGAACGGGCCATCACAATATCGGAAAGGGTGTCCAGCGCGGCCCTTTTCAATTGTTCGGCATTTAGGCCCAGGGCCGAATAACGATCGCCCACCGGGATGCTCAGCAAGGACGCCAGCACCGGGGCGTGTTGATCAACCGGCAGCCCCAGCCGCGTCAGTTCGGCGTCGATCTTACCCAACCTGACCTCATAGGGTTCGTCATGCTCGAACCCGAAACGGCGATAAAGCTGCTGGATCACCGGATGAAAGGCGCTGTTCAGGTAGAACGGCGAACAAAAACACAAAACCCGGTTATGGCGCTCGGCTTCCAGCCGGTCGCGCAAATCCTTGGTAATGCGCGACTTACCCAGGCCCGGCTCGGCGGACAGCAGAACGACCTGCCCTTCCCCTTCCTTGGCTCTATTCCAGCGGCCCAGCATCAGGCCGATTTCCTCATCGCGGCCAACCAGCGGCGTCAGGTGGCCTTGCGAGGCGGCCTCAAAGCGGTTTTGCGCGCCGCTTGGTTTGCACAATCGGTAAACCCTGAGCGGCGCGGCCACGCCCTTAAGGGTTTGCATCCCCAGATCGTCAAACACGAACAGGCCCTCGGCCAGACGCCGGGTGGCGTCGCCCACAACCACCGTTCCGGGTTCGGCCAGGGCCTGAAAGCGGGCTGCCAGATTGGGCGTTTCCCCCAGCACGGCGTGTTCCTCCGACGCCCCTTCGCCAATGATGTCGCCGACCACCACCAGACCGGTGGCGATGCCGATGCGAACGCTCAGGGTTTCGCCGCCCGCCACGTTCAATGCCGCGATTTCTTCCAGAATGTGCAGGCCGGTGCGCATGGCGCGTTCGGCATCGTCCTCGTGGGCGCTGGGATAGCCGAAATACACCAGCAGGCCATCGCCCATGAAACGCGCGACATATCCGCCAAAGCGCGCCACCTCTTCGGTGCAGGTTTTTTGAAACGCCGTGATGTGGTCGCGAAGTTCCTCGGGGTCCATGCGTTCGGCCATCGCCGTCGAGCCCGCCAAATCGCAAAACATGACGGTCAGTTGACGTCGTTCGGCGCCGGCGGAGGCCTCGGCTTTTTGGGGCTTCGCAGGCGCAGGCGTCGCCGCCCCAAGGCGCGCGCCACACCCGCCACAGAACTTGTCGTCGGGCGTGTTGGCGAAACCGCATTGCGCGCACATTACGTCCAGCGGCGCGCCGCATTCCGCGCAAAAACGCCGACCGTCGCGGTTTTCAGAGTGGCATTGGCTGCATTGCATGAAAAACTTCTCCCCCTGCGCAGTTAAGCAATGAGCGCGAAAAATCAACCACTGGCGCGGCATGTCGGGTATGGTTTGGAGGCGCACCAACCGGAGAGAAACCGATGACCGAAAAAACATCCAGCCTGGTCAAGGCCTACCGCAACGACGAGTTCCTGAGCGGCCGCGATGGCAGGCCCATTCGCATATTGGCCGAATACCTTGAACCCGCCGCCCGGTTCGAGGACCAAAACGTCAGCGACACCATCGTCTTTTTCGGTTCGGCCCGGCTATTGGCGCAAGACGAGGCGCAAGCCGCGCTGGACAAGGCGAAGAAGGAAGGCGGCGACGTGGAAAGCGCCGAACAATGGCTGGATATGTCGCGCTACTATGAAAGTTCGCGCGAGCTGGCCGAACGCCTGACTCACTGGTCGAAAGAACTTGAAGACCACCGGCGGCGCTTCTTGATTTGCACCGGCGGCGGCCCCGGCATCATGGAAGCGGCCAACCGGGGCGCATCCGAGGCCAAGGGCCTGAACATGGGGCTGAACATTTCACTGCCCTTCGAGCAGCACGAAAACCCCTACATCACCCACCAATTATTGTTCGAGTTCCACTACTTCTTCATGCGCAAGTTCTGGTTCGTCTATCTGGCCAAGGCGGTGGTGGCCTTTCCCGGCGGCTTTGGAACCTTCGACGAATTGTTTGAAATCCTGACGCTGGCGCAAACGAACAAGCTAAACAAGCGCATTCCCATTGTCCTGTTCGGAAAGGAATTTTGGGACGAGGTCGTGGATTTCGAGGCCCTGGTGCGCCACAAGGTTATCGACCGCGCGGACTTAGATTTGTTCTTCAAGACCGATTCCGTGGACGAGGCTTTCGACTACATCACCAGCGAGTTGCACGAACACGCTGTGGAACGGCCAGGCTGGGGGCTGTAGGGAAAATGAAAAGGGCCGGACATCAAGCCCGGCCCCAATCATTTGCGATTGCGCTTGGTGTTAAACGGCGGCTTCCACCGGCGTCTTTCCGACGAGGCGTTCGTAGTCCTCGCGCAGGCCTTTGGTGATGTCGCCCACCGTGTAGTTGTAATCGTCGATAGAGCCCACCGGCGTCACTTCGGCAGCCGTTCCGGTCAGGAACATCTCGGTTGCCTTGGCCAGTTCCTCGGGCTGAATCGCCCGCTCGATCACTTCAATGCCGCGTTTGCGCGCCAGATCAATGACCGTGCGCCGGGTAATGCCGTTCAGGAAGCAGTCCGGCGTCGGTGTGTGCAGCTTGCCATCGCCCAGCACCATGAAAACGTTGGCCCCGGTGGCTTCGGCCACCTGTCCGCGCCAGTCCAGCATGATGGCGTCGTCAAAGCCCGCCGCTTCGGCGGTGTGCTTGGACAGCGTGCAAATCATGTAAAGGCCTGCCGCCTTGGTGCTGACGGGTGCGGTCTTGGGCGACGGGCGCTGCCAGTCGGACATGGTCAGACGGATGCCCTTGTTGCGCGCCTCGGGTGAGAAATAGGACGGCCACGGCCACGCCGCGATGGCCAGATGAATGGTGTTGGCCTGCGCCGAAACACCCATCATTTCGCTGCCGCGCCATGCCACTGGGCGAATGTATCCGTCAACAATGCCGTTGGCCTTGCAGGTCTCGTTACACGCTGCATCGATCTCGGCTGCCGAATACGGGATTTCAAAGCCCATGGTCTGGGCGCCGCTTACGAGACGTTCGGTATGTTCCGCCAGCTTGAAAATTTCGCCGCCGTAAGCGCGTTCGCCCTCGAACACCGCAGACGCGTAATGAAGCGCGTGGGTCAGAACGTGGGCCGTGGCGTCGCGCCAGGCTACCAGTTTGCCGTCATACCAGATAAAGCCGTCTCTTTGATCAAATGCGGTCGCTGCCATGGAACTTTCTTTCGTCAGGGAATCGTTGTTCAAAAGGTTGTTGCGTTTGGTACCATTATTTGGCATATACGTCAATAACACTGACGTATTTTTTTGGTGATGCCCCATGAACGACCCTAAACCACAGAACGCGGCCCTTGCCATCGGCGAAGACGAATTGCGACAGGCCATCGAGCTGTTGTTTTTCGCCTATCGCGACTTCACCGCCGAGCCCGACGAAATTCTGGCCCAGTACGGTTTTGGGCGCGCCCACCACCGCGTCATCTATTTCGTCGGGCGTAATCCCGGCGTCACCGTCAGCGACCTGCTGGGAATTCTGCGCATCACCAAGCAAAGCCTGTCGCGGGTTCTGGGCCAGCTCCTGCGCGAAGATTTCGTCACCCAGAAATCCGACATGATCGACCGCCGCAAACGCCACCTGAACCTGACCGAAAAGGGGCGCGACCTCGAAGCCACCCTGACCAACCTGCAAAGCCGCCGCATCGCCCAAGCCTACGCCTACGCCGGCGCCGACACCGCCAAGGAATTCCGCAAGGTGCTCCACGGCATCATCAACGAAAACGACCGCGACCGCGTGGCTACACTGGATTTGGAATAAGCCCAAATGACCGGGCTCCGCCCGTACCCGCAAAGGACCGGGGCCCTTTGAACCCGTTGGTTTGATACGATGCCGCCCCCATTTTCGTTTCCCGGTCGATATCGCATTCCCAGGGAGGGGCGACCGGAGGCGACTAATATCTAAGGTATAACGCTGCCTTTCCAAACGCGTTATAATAGGCATCATAGGGGGGGTCCTATGGAAAAGCGTAATATCGATGCTGGAAAAATCCAGTATTGGCATAACCTGTCGTTCGAGAATCGGCGGGAACTAGAGGGTCACTTCCGCAAGGTTAGTAACCTCGGTGCAAATGTCATCGTGGGCTGGCGGAGTTTGTCCAAGAAAATTCAGATTTTTTACATTCCCAGTTTCAGTTTGCCGCAGATCGCAAAATCCCGGAGCGATTTGTTGCAACTGGACCGATACGTTGACAGCCAGGAAAAAGGCGCCCAACTGGTTGCCTCGGGTTGCCGTGAAACGACCATCGAGCTTAAGCACGACATCGAAAAAAACGATGCCCATATCCAGGAAATCAACAATATCATTCGGTATTTCTCGGTCACTCAGTTCGATTCCCGCGCCGTTGCGCTTTTCGACATGGTGAGCTTTTCGGTCCACTCGCCGCATGAACAGATCACCCACGTCAGCGTCTTGTCCTATTACATCAAGCTGGCGGCGGCCCGGTGCCGTTCGTTGGGTATGCCGATCGAGGTGTGTTTGACAACGACCGGAGACGGTTTTTACGTGTGGAACAGCCACGAAGGCCTGGACGCGGATATTGTGCTGTTTTGTTCGGTCGTATTGACTTTGGGATACATGTACGCCGCACGGCAAAAGACGGAAACGAGCGTCGCCACCGTTCCGCGTCTTCGCTGTGCCGTGCATTTCGGCAGCCACTACGAATACTACCAAGGTGGAAGCGGGGCGGCGGAAGCCGGCGGATACATCGTCGGGGATGTGACGATCAATCTGGCCCGCCTCATGTCAAAGGCCGTTAGCAGCCAACTTCTGGTGGGCAGCACACATATTCCGCTTGGGGACAAAGATGAAAAATGGAAGGAAATCCTTGGCGTTGACGAAATCGATTGCCTGACGTTCATCGCGATAGCGCAGGCCGAATTAACCAAATTCAAAGGTTTGCCGACTCCAAGCGGAAAAATCAGCTCGGCGAAAGTCAATTTCACCGGACCCAGGATATCCGAAGACACGTTCGCCATTCGAAAATATTACGTAAAGGACAAACACGGAATTGAGCATCCGTGCTTCAATGCGAAACTCGATATCACAAGTGAATCGGGCGACAACATCACATTCGGCTTTGTCGATGAGGACCTCGGCAATTTCGAAGCCCGCGCGGACGAGAGCGAGGATATCCTGATTACAATGCGGTGATTCTTACGTCGAGAACCTGGTGTTGATGCAACTGCATTCCGCCAACGCTTCCTTCGACACGGAGGCTCCCGTCAAAATGGCTCCGTCAAGGTTCGTCTTCTGGAACTTGTTGGTGCGCGTGCCGTCTTTATTGCAGATCTCGATCGGCACGAGTTTAGCGCCGGCGAGTCGCGCATTCGCCAAATTCGCACCGCTTAGGTTCGTACCTAGAAAGATGGCGCGCTCCAGATTGGTTCCGCGAAGGTCGGTCCTCTTCATTTCGGTCATGGCGAATACACAGCCCGCCAAATTACCTTTTCGGAACTTTGATCCGTCGAGGACCATGCCGCTAAGGTTCCTGCCCGAGAGGTCGACCGAATTCAGGTCTGCGCCTTTCAGGACGCAACGTTCGCCCACCTTTCCGCCGCTACTCAGCCATTGTTCATGATCGCGGAACGCCCGCTGCAGATGGAGCGGCAGGTTGGCGAGCCCAATCCTAACGCCGGTGTTCGCGACATGGGCCGTGCTGAGGTCGACCCCTTCCAAGTCCGTTTTGTCCAGCGCTGCATCCTTAAGATTGGTTTTCTCAAGTCTGGCGCCGCGCAGGATCGCGTGCTCCAGATTTGCGCTCTCCAGATTGGCATTGCCGAGCCGCGCGCTCGCTAGATTGGCGGATGAAAGGTTGGCAGACCGCAGGTTGGTATTTTCCAGGTTGGCGCCGACCAGATTGGCGTTATTCAAATTGGCGCCGATCAGGCTCGAACCCTTGAGATTGGCGCCGGCAAGCTGGGCTCGTACAAGCTTCGCGAAATCAAGGACGCAAGAGCTTAAATCGGTGACGTTTCGGCCAATGGTCTGGTTGCCGATATCCACGACCGTACCGCCCCTAAAGTCGACGTCGTTGAGGTCGGCATGGTTCAGGTTCGCACCAACGAGGGAGACGCCGCGGAAATTCGATCCGTTAAGTTTTGCGTTCTCGAAATTGGTGCCGCGTAAATCCGCGCCCAGGAAATCGGAGCCCGTGAGGTTCGCGAAGGCAAAATCCGATTTTACGCAGGTCGCACCGACGAAGGTTCCTTCCTGCAATTCGGCACGCGACAGGTTCTGTCCGCTCAAGTCAAATTTGAAAAAATCCGCACGCTTGCCCGTCGCAGCGTCGCCAATCCAACGACGATGCGCCTCAATGGTCGCGACGATGTCCACCATGCGCCGTCTCCCCCCCCAGGATGACTTCGTTGACCTCGGGCGGATTTGTTTTGTTGAAAACAATACCGCAACCAAAGGTCTTGCATTGAAACGCGTCCAATGCATCCTCGAAAAATACTTCCCTCAAGTGTCGTGAATTTTTTTTGGAAATAAATCGTGTCATATTTTCCCGCCAAACAAAGAAAAATTAGAGCCAATTTTTTACCTAATTTGACCAAAACCTCATCTTTTCACGTAACCATATCTTCATCATGGTTATTTTGATTGATTTTAAGTCGTGCTTTATTTTGCATTCTTCAAAACAGCTGACGCCTATTGCTTGTTGATGGGTATAGCGACGAAGCCGCAAGGCGCGAGGTCATGCAAGGCGCGGGGCCAAGTCTTGAATTGTAATCCCACCGCTCCCGCCCAGCGATGCCTTCCCGTCACGATATTGATGCGAACGCGGCGCATTCTCAATCATAGAGGAGCGACTGGAGGGAGGGGCGAGCATCGGGGCGGTCGTGGGGACTGCGAGGCGTTTTTCGTGCCCTCTGGAACGTGGCGTTTTTCGTGCCCTATGGAATCAGCACCGCTGCGCCGTGGATGTGGCCGGCGCGCAGGTCGTTTAGCGCCGCGTTGGCGTCTTCCAGTTTGTATGTTTCGATGGTGGTTTTGACGGGGATGCGTGGGGCGAGGGTCAGGAATTCTTCGCCGTCGGCGCGGGTCAGGTTGGCGACCGAGACGATTTCGCGTTCTTCCCACAGGAGGTCGTAGGGGAAGCTGGGGATGTCGGTCATGTAGATGCCGGCGCAGACGACGCGGCCGCCGGGGCGTAATGCCCGTAAGGCCAGCGGCACGAGGGCTCCTACAGGGGCGAAGATAATGGCGGCGTCCAGGGGTTCGGGCGGGGGCACGTCCGACGGTCCTGCCCACGTGGCGCCCAGGTCTTTGGCGAAGTTTTGGGCAGCTTGGTCTCCGGGCCGCGTGAAGGCAAACACGTGCCGCCCCTCAAAGCGCGCCACCTGGGCGACGATGTGGGCTGCCGCGCCGAAGCCGTAGAGGCCCAAGCGCTGGGGATCGCCCGCCATGCGCAACGAGCGGTGGCCGATCAGGCCCGCGCACATCAAGGGTGCGGATTCGGCGTCCGAATAGTCGCCGTGAATGGCGAAGCAGTAGCGGGCGTCGGCCAGCGCGTAATCGGCGTAGCCGCCGTCCAGCTGGTAGCCGGTATAGCGGGCGCCCAGGCACAGATTTTCCTTCCCCGCCCGGCAATAATCGCATTCATCGCAACTGAAGCCCAGCCACGGAATGCCGACCCTCTGGCCGGACGTGAAACGGTCCACGCCTGCGCCCATTTCGGCGATTGTTCCGATGATTTCGTGGCCGGGAATGATGGGCAATTTGGGTTCGGTCAATTCGCCGTCAACCACATGCAGATCGGTACGGCACACGCCGCAGGCCGCGACCTTTACCAGCACCTGACCGGGGCCGGGTTGGGGGCGGGTCACGACGCGCAATTCAAGCGGCGACCGGGGCGCGTCCAGGACCATAGCCCGCATGGTTGTCCCAGAACACATAAGACCGACCTTCCCTTTCATCGTCCGTACGATACAATACGTCAGTTTCGCGTGGAGGCGAAAGAATGGAACAGGGTGCAGCGCATATTCTGGTGGTCGATGACGACGACCGTTTGCGCGAACTGCTGCGCAAGTTCCTGAGCGAGAACGGCTTTCTGGTCTCCACGGCGTGCGATGCGGCGGACGCCCGCACACGGCTGACCGGGCTGACCTTTGATTTGATCGTGCTGGATCTGATGATGCCGGGCGAAAGCGGGCTGGACTTCGCCGCCGATTTGCGCCGCACAAACGCCGTTCCCATTTTGATGCTGACGGCCATGGGTGAGCCCGAGGACCGCATCGCCGGGCTGGAAAAAGGGGCCGACGATTATCTGTCCAAGCCGTTCGAGCCGCGCGAGTTGCTGCTGCGCATCCGCAGCATCCTGCGCCGCCTGCCCGAAGCGATCGCCGCGCCCAGCGAAATCACCATGGGTAATGTGGTCTATGATGCGAAAAGCGAGCGCCTTTTGCGCGATGGCCTCCCCCTTCACCTGACCTCCATCGAGGCCGCCCTGCTGGGTGTATTGTCGGCCCATTCCGGCACCATCATGAGCCGCGAAGACCTGATCGCGCGAACGGATGCTTCCGGCGGCGGCCGGGCCATCGACGTTCAGGTTACGCGCCTTCGGCGAAAGATCGAGGCCGATCCCAAAGTACCGCGCTATCTGCAGACGGTTCGTGGCAAAGGCTACGTTCTGCGCCCAGATTAGGAAACGCCATGGGACGTCTTCAAAACACCGTCAAAAACATCTTGCCGCGCAGCCTGCTGGGCCGTTCGATCATGATCATCGTCACGCCTCTGGTCATCCTGCAGGTGGTGTCCGGCTTTATTTTCTATGAAAGCCACTGGGACAAGGTCACCCTGCGGCTGGCGCGCGGCGTGGCGGGCGATGTGGCCTCGGTCATCACCATGATGCGCCAGTTCCCCGGCGACGAGAACAAGGACCGCATCGTCGGCATCGCAGCCGCAAATCTGGGCCTGTCCATTCGCATGGCGCCGGGGGAAATCCTGCCCAACGAAGCGCCGCAGGGCGCCGATTTGATGGAGCGCATGCTGATTCGCAGTTTAAGTGAACAGGTGAACAGGCCGTTCCAGATCGACGCCCGGTCTTTGGAAAAATACGTCGTTATCCGCGTTCAGCTACCCGACGGGATTGTCGAATTCATCACGTCGCGCAAGAGATTGTTCAGTTCCACCGTGTATGTTTTCGTGCTGTGGATGGTTGGCACATCGCTGATCCTGTTCGGCGTGGCTACCATTTTCATGCGCAATCAGGTCAAGCCCATCCGCCGTCTGGCCATCGCCGCCGACAACTTCGGAAAGGGCCGCGAGGTGACTGGGTTCAAGCCCGAGGGCGCCATGGAGGTTCGGCAGGCAGCGTCCGCTTTCTTGGCCATGCGCGAACGAATTCTGCGCCAGATCGGGCAGCGAACCGACATGCTGGCCGGGGTCTCGCACGATCTGCGCACGCCGCTAACCCGCATGAAGTTACAGCTTGAAATGGCGCGCGGCCTGGACGGCGTCGATGACATGAAGGCCGACGTCGATGAAATGGAGCATATGCTGGAAAGCTATCTGGCGTTTGCGCGCGGCGAAGGCGCTGAGCCGCCAAGACCCACCAACCTGACCGATTTGCTAAACGAAGTCGCGGCCCAGGCGCGGCGCGGGGGGGGCGCCGTCGATCTGCATACGGAAGGCGAGATCGCCCTGCCGCTGCGGCCCAATACCTTCAAGCGCGCCCTGACCAACCTGATCGAAAACGCGCAACATTATGCCGATCATGTGTCGGTCAACGCCGGGCGGCGCGGTGATGTCATTGAAGTCGTCATCGACGACGACGGCCCCGGCATTCCCGAAGACAAGCGCGACGACGTGTTTAAGCCCTTCTACAGGCTGGACGCGGCACGCAAACCCGGAACCGGCGGAACCGGTCTGGGGCTGGCCATCGCCCGCGACGTGGTGCGCGGCCACGGCGGCGACATCGAACTGGACGACGCCCCCGGCGGCGGCCTGCGTGCCCGCATCAGGCTTCCTCTTTAACGTCCCTACGGCAGAAAAAAGAGACAATCCCGTCGGCGCAACCCAATCCCCGGTCCAGCGCCGCCATGGTTTTGGCCATATCCGGCGTGTCGTCGCGCAACCAGACGCGCACGGCATTGGCGTAAAGCGCGCCAAGTCCGGCCGCCCGCGCCGCGCCTGAAATTCCGCCCGACGGCAGGCCCGCGGCTTCAAGCATCCAGGCCATGGAGCGCAGGAAACACGGCAGCCCGATCAACCCCACGGTTGGGTCGCAGCAATCCCTGAAAACAGCCGCCACGTCTGCCTTGTGCGGGGTAAGGGCATCAAAGCGGCGCATCAACACCTCGAACAAACGATCCCGCGCGTCATCATCGGCATCGGCCGGGCCTGCCGCCAAAACGGCCTGATCGATCCCCGCCATAAAAGCGTCGATCATCATCGCCTTGGCGGGAAATTGGGCATGGACCTCGGCCAGTGAAACCCCCGCCGCTGAAGCTATGCGCGAAAGGTCGGCCCGCGCCCAGCCGTCCGTCCCGGCCAGATCGAACGCGGCGGCCACAATGCGCGCACGAACGACGTTCGCGTCAGGCGAACTTTGCGTTTCCGATTTGTCAGGTTTTGCGGGTCGGCGTGCCATCGGCTCCTTCCCTTTTTTCATCCCCGAAAGAGTCTAGGCCGCCAAACTCCACTTGCCAAGCATTGCCTTACCGGGCCAGTTCGCGCGAGCGTTTGCAGGCGGCGGCGACGGCTTTGGTGATGACGGCCTGCCAGCCATCGGAGCCCATGAGGACGGCCAGCGCCTCGGCGGTGGTGCCGCCGGGGCTGGTAACGTTCTGGCGAAGGGTCGCGGGGGACTCGTCAGCCTGATGAAGTAATTCGCCCGCACCGGCCACGGTGCCACGGGCCAGACGGGCAGCCAGATCGGCGGGCAGGCCAGCATCGATCCCGGCTTGGGCCAGGGATTCGGCCAGCAAGAACACGTAGGCCGGGCCGCTGCCGGAAACGGCGGTGACCGGATCAAGCAGGGCTTCGTCATCGACCCAGGCGACGTCGCCGACCGCCTCAAGCAAATCCCGGCAAAGGGTCTTGGCGGCCTCGCCCACGAGGCCGTTGGCGCAGGCCACGGTCATGCCGCGGCGCACGGCGGCGGGTGTGTTGGGCATGGAGCGTACGATGGGGGCGGCATCGCCCAGAAGGTTCTCGAAATAGGCGATGGTCTTGCCTGCCGCGATGGACAGAAACACGGATGCGCCCTTCGCAAACCGTGTGTAGGCCGGAACCACCGCATCCATCATTTGCGGTTTGACGGCCAGCATGACCACATCGGGCACGAACGTTTCGGGGATTTCGTCGGGCGATGCCATCACGGTAACACCGCGCGCCACGGCCCAGGCCACGGCGTCCGCGTTGGGCTCCACCGCGATCACGTTTGAGGCCTCAATTCCGCGATCCAGCCACCCGGCCAGCAACGCGCCACCCATCTTGCCGCAACCGGCGAGAACCAGCTTCGTCATCGTCAATATTCTCCGGAGTTTAGGCTTCGCCGACCGTCTCGATCATGGCCGCAGCCATGGCCTCTTCCGGCGACTTGCCGCCCCACACGACGAACTGGAAGGCCGGGAAAAACCGCTCGCATTCGTAAACGGCGGTATCGAGCAAATCTTCGGTCTGCTCGCGCGTCGGCCCCATGGTTCCGCGAAGAGGCAGCGCGTGGCGGTACATGGGAAGCCCTTCTTCGTCCCACATGCCGAAATGGCCCAGCCAGATGCGTTCGTTCACCTGGCTCAAAAGCCGTCCCACGGCCTCGCGTTTGTTGGCCGGGACGCGCATGTCGAAAGCGCAGGTAAAGTGAAGCGCGCCCACGTCCTCGTTCCAGGCGAAATACATGCTGTAATCACACCAGTGGCCGGGAACCTGCGCCGCCATCTCGACATCGCTGCGGCGATCAAAGATCCAGTCGTTGGCGGTGACCACCCGCTCAATTACGTCCAGCGGTTGGCTGCTTGTGATTTCTTCGAAGTGCTGTGTGGCCCTCATGCCCGTGTCTCCCCAAGCCAGACAAGGCGTCCGGTAGCCAAGAAACGTTGATCGCCCGAAGCCACAACATCTAGCATGTATGCCGACATATTGTGTCGCTCCCCGGTTCGATCTACTACCTGTAGAGTGCCAAAAGCCGAGTCCCGGCGCAAGCCCTCAATGAGAGGGAGCCGTCGTTTCTTGTGGATAAGGGGATTTAAGCCTTTTTGGGAGCGGCCTTGGGAGCGGCCTTGGCGCGGGGTTTTCGGGCCGCCGGTTTGGCCGGTTTCGCCGCCAGTTTTTTCTCCAGCGGGTTTTTCTCCAGCGCGGCAATGCGTTTTTCCAGCCATTCCTGCTCGCTGCGCGCCTTGGCCGCCATGGCCTTGACCGCCTCGAATTCGTCGCGCGGAACCACGTCCATCTCACCCAGTATTTTTTCCAACTGGCTGCGCACGATGGCTTCGATTTCGTCCTTGATGCCGACGATGGTGCTGACGGCGCCGTTGGCGACACGGGCGAAGTCGTCGAAGATACGATTGCGAGTTTGCATGATGGGGTGTCCCTGGGTTCGGCGTCCTTGGCGGAAAAACGGTCTTCAATCCTTTAATTATGGGACGCTGGGAGCCTCGACGCAACCGCTTCGGCTTGCGGGGCGCGCCATGCAGCCCTATAAACGGGTCATGATTGTGGTCACCGGCGGCGCCGGATTCATCGGGTCGAACATCATTGCGGCCATTGAGGAACAGGGGCGCGGCCCCGTGGTTGTTTGCGACCGCCTGCGCAACGGCGAAAAATGGCGCAACATCGCCAAGCGCGAACTGGCCGATATTGTCCATCCCGACAACCTGCTGGCCTATCTGGATACCCACCGCGCAGGAGTGGACGCGATCGTGCACATGGGCGCCATATCGGCGACCACCGAGACCGATGCCGATTTGATCGTCGAGACCAATTTCCGGCTGTCGGTGGACTTATGGAACTGGTGCGCGGAAAACGACGCTCGGTTCATTTACGCCTCCTCCGCCGCCACCTACGGCGATGGCGAGACGGGCTTCGTGGACGATGGCGGCCTTGATGCGTTATCCCGCCTGCGCCCCCTGAACGCCTATGGCTGGTCCAAGCATCTGTTCGACCGGCGCATCACACGGCTGATCGCCGACGGCGCACCAAAACCGCCGCAGTGGGCCGGGCTCAAGTTTTTCAACGTGTATGGCCCCAACGAGTATCACAAGGGAACCATGCAAAGCGTGGCCGCCCACATTTTCCCCATCATCAAGGACGGGTCGGCGGCGAAGCTGTTCATGTCCCACCACGCGGACTACGCCGACGGCGGCCAGCTTCGCGATTTCGTGTGGGTCGGCGATTGCGTGGATCTGGTGCTGTGGCTGCTGGATCATCCGCTGACCAACGGCATTTACAATTGCGGCACGGGGCAGGCGCGCAGCTTTGCCGATCTGGCGGGCGCAGTGTTCCAGGCCATGGGTATGAACACCCGCATCGAGTACATTCCCATGCCTGAAAATATTCGCGAGAAATACCAGTACTTCACCGAAGCCGACACTGCGCGCCTGCGCGCCGCCGGATTCAACAAACCGTTCACGACGCTGGAAGACGGCATGGCCGCCTATGTGCGGCAGTTCCTCGATTCAGCCGATCCCTACCGATAAAACGCGGGCCCCATGACCTTCGTCATCCCATTCCCCATGATCGACCCGATCATGTTCGAGGTCGGGCCCATTGCCGTTCGCTGGTATGGCCTGGCCTATGTGGTCGGTCTGGTGCTGGCGTGGCGTTACGTGCGAAGGCTGGCCGGTGGCCCGCCCGAAGTCGCCCGGCTTCAGGATGTTGACGATTTTCTGGTGTGGGCGACCCTGGGTGTCATCATCGGCGGCAGGCTGGGCTACGCCCTGTTTTACCAACCGGCATATTTCCTGGCCAATCCAGGGGCCATCGTTCAAACGTGGACCGGCGGCATGTCGTTTCATGGCGGCTTGCTGGGCGTGGTTGTGGCCGGGATCATCTTTGTTCGCCGCCGCAAGATCGACGCGCTGGCGTTCGGCGACATGCTGGCCTGCGCCGCCCCCATCGGACTGTTTCTGGGGCGCGTCGCCAACTTCGTGAACAGCGAACTGTGGGGCCGCCCGACCGACGTTGCGTGGGCCGTTGTGTTTCCCAACGGCGGACCGCAGCCGCGCCATCCCAGCCAGATTTACGAGGCCTCGCTGGAAGGCGTCGTCCTGTTCGCGGTTCTGTTTATCCTGTGGCGAATTCCTGCCGTGCGCGACCGGCCCGGAACCCTGATCGGCGTGTTCCTGACCGGCTATTCGGCGGCGCGCGCCTTTGTTGAATTGTTCCGCCAGCCCGACGCCCATATCGGCTTTTTGCTGGGCGGCACGACCATGGGGCAATGGCTTTCGGTTCCCATGCTGGCGGTCGGCCTGTGGTTTATCTTCCTGGGCCAGAGGCGGAGTTGATTTCGTGAACGCGCTTGGCGAATTGATGGCCAGACGTATTTCGCACAGTGGTCCCTTGACCGTCGCCCAATTCATGGCCGAAGCCCTGAACCATCCCCGTCATGGTTACTACGCCAACCGCGATCCGCTGGGCGTGGCCGGGGATTTCATTACCGCGCCGGAAATCTCGCAAGTGTTCGGCGAGCTGATCGGCCTTTGGTGCGCCGTTTCGTGGCAGGCCATGGGCAGTCCCGACCTGATATATCTGGTGGAACTGGGACCAGGACGCGGTACCTTGATGGCCGACGCCCTGCGGGCTGCGCGCGCGGCACCCGGATTTCGCGAGGCCATTTCCCTTCATCTGGTCGAGACCAACGAGGCGCTGAAATCGCAGCAAAAGCATGCCGTAGATGACGCCGCATTGCCAAGGACGGCCACATGGCACGACAATCTGTCCGGTATTCCCGACGGCCCCGTTCTGCTGGTCGCCAATGAATTCCTGGATGTTTTGCCCATCCGCCAGTTCCAGAAGACGCCTGCCGGATGGTCCGAGCGCATGGTCGGGCTTGGCGACAACGGCCATGACCTTCGCTTCGTTCTGGGTCCGCCGCAGGACCGCCCCGCATTGCTGGACGAAAACCTGATCAGCGCGCCAATGGGAAGTGTCGTCGAGGTCTGCCCGGCGGCCCTGTCACTGGCTGCAGCGCTGGGTGAGCGTCTGGTTCGCGGGGGCGGAGCCGCGCTGTTTATTGATTACGGATACTCGCTCAGCCAAACCGGCGCGACCCTGCAGGCCGTTCGCGCTCACCGGTATCAGGACGTTCTGGACGGGCCCGGCGAGGCCGATCTGACGGCCCACGTGGATTTCGGTGCGTTTTTGCGGGCCGGAAATGAGGCCGGCGCGCGCGGCTTCGGGCCACTGGGGCAAGGAGAGTTTCTTACGCGGCTAGGGCTTCAGTCCAGGGCGCAAAACCTGAAGACCAACGCAAGCCGGGAATTGGCCGTCGAGATCGACGCCGGTATCGCGCGCCTTACCGATCCCGACCAGATGGGAACCTTGTTCAAGGCCGTCGCGCTGCAAGCCCCTGATTTGCCGAATTCACCCGGATTTGATTGAAAGACCCCTTTAAATATTAGGGTCTTTCCCGCTATAAACGACACCATGATTACTGCATCCCTGATCAACTCCCTGAGCGGCGTCCGTCACGGCTTTTTCACCCGGCGCGGGGGTGTGAGCGAAGGCTTGTACGGGTCCATGAATTGCGGGTTCGGGTCGGACGACCTGGCGGAAAATGTGGCGCAAAACCGGGCGTTGGCCATGGAATGCATCAATCAACCCGCCGATGCTTTGGTCACGGCGCGTCAAGTTCATTCGGCTAGGGCGTTGACGGTGACCGAACGCTGGACGCGGGACGCCGCGCCGGAGGCCGATGCGCTGGTCACCGATGTGCGGGGCATAGCACTGGGCATTCTTACCGCCGATTGCACGCCGGTTCTGCTGGCGGATTCCAAGGCCAAGGTCATTGGCGCGGCCCACGCGGGCTGGCGCGGGGCCAGGGCGGGAGTACTGGAAGCAGCGGTCGAGGCTATGGTCGGGCTAGGTGCCAAAACCGAACGCATCGTTGCCGCAATGGGGCCGTGCATCCGCATGGGGTCTTACGAGGTCGGGCCGGAGTTTTACGACACGTTCCTGGCCGACAGCGACGCCAACACATCCTTCTTCGCGCCCGCCAAACGCAAGGGCCATTTCCTGTTTGATCTGCCCACGTATGTTTATCGGCGGCTGGACGCCATGGGCATCAAGGAAACCCAGTTGCTGCAAATCGACAATTTCCGTTCACCCGACCGCTTTTTCAGCCACCGCCGGGCAACATTGGGGGGCAAGGCCGACTGCGGGCGAAATCTTTCGGCAATCGTACTCGGCAATTAACCCATTTTGCGCCATGATGCGCACATGCATCGGTTTTCGATCATTTCTCTAGCCTTCGTTTTGTTCGCTGCGGCCTGCGGCGAACTGCCCCTGCCCTTCGAACATCGCCAGCAAAAAGCCGCCTATCCGCTGGCCGAACTGGC
>JADHSV010000023.1 GCA_016776725.1 Rhodospirillales bacterium | reverse complement strand
TGGCTATTTCGGCCGCCGCGTCGACCGCCGTCCATGCCGACGGCGGCGTGCCACTGCCCAGTCCGGCAAAGGCAACCGGGGAGACTTGCGTCGAACCCGCCGACGTCATGCGGCGCAACCACATGGATTTTCTCAAGCAGCAGCGTGACGAAACCATGCGCCTGGGTATCCGTGACGGAAAATACGGCCTGAACGGATGCGTCGAGTGCCACGCCGCGGACGATCCCAAAACACCGGAGGCGGCAAAATCCATCGAGCCCTTCTGTGGTGAATGCCATGCCTACGCGGCGGTGACGCTTGATTGCTGGAGCTGCCACACCACGAAACCGGCCAAGGGGGGCGCAAAGAAATGACCGATCGCTGCCCAACCGATACCACGCGCCGCCAGGTTCTTAAGGGCGCTTCGGCAATGGCCGGAATGGCCCTGGCCCCCGGCTTCGTTCTTGTGACGGCGCCCGAGGCCACGGCCAAAACCGCCGGTGAAGCCGCCACTGACAAGACCCGTTGGGGCCTTCTGATCGACACCAACAAGCTGGACAAAGCGGCCTGCGATGCACTAGTGGCGGCGTGCAATACCGAACACGGCCTGAAGCCCGCCAGCCGCGCGGACGCGACTGCACAATGGGTTCGCCGCGTCGATATCAAGGACAAGCTGACCGGAGCCGAGAAATCGTTGCCGGTGATGTGCCAGCATTGCGAAAACCCGCCGTGTGCGGACGTTTGCCCCACGGGCGCATCCTTCCGCCGGGCCGACGGCATCGTGCTGGTTGACAAGCATATCTGCATCGGCTGCCGCTATTGCATGCTGGCCTGCCCGTACAAGGCGCGCTCGTTCGGTTACGAGCCCGTAACCGACCAGAAGCCCCAATCGCCGCACGGCGTGGGCACGGTTTCGGCCTGTACGCTATGCGTCCATCGCGTCGATGTGGGCGGCATTCCGGCCTGTGTCGAGGCCTGCGCAAAGGTCGCACCCGGCGCCATGCTGTTCGGTGATCTGAAAGACCCCGGCAGCGCCATCTCGAAGAAGGTTTCCGAAATCACGGTCACGCGGATCAGGGCCGATCTGGGCGTCGAGCCCAGCGTCCTGTACGCAGGCCTTTAGGAGGGCGGCAGCGAAATGGCTAAGGTCGAATTTAGCGAAGTCGAAGGCCGCAGCGGCGAATACTACACCCTTCTGGGCGGGCTGGCCTTTTTGGCGGCATGTGGCCTGGGGGCCGCCGCCTATACCGATCACGCCGGGCATATCATCACCGGCATGGGCAATGCGATCCCCTGGGGAATTCCGCATGTATTCGCCATTTTCCTGATTGTGGCGGCATCGGGCGCACTTAATGTCGCCTCCATCGGCACGGTCTTCGGAAAGGTTATGTACAAGCCGTTGGCGCGGCTTTCCGGATTGCTGGCGTTTTGCCTGTTGGCCGGCGGGCTTTCGATCCTGGTGCTTGATCTGGGGCGGCCCGATCGTCTGGTCATTTCCATGACGCACTTCAATCTGAAGTCCATTTTCGTGTGGAACATCAACTTCTACATGGGCTTCTTTGCGGTGGTGGCGGCGTATCTTTGGGTAACCATGGACTGGCGGCTAACCGGGCTTTCCAAGCCGGTTGGCATTCTGGCCTTCATGTGGCGCCTGGCGCTGACCTCGTGCACGGGCTGGGTGTTCGGCTTTATCGTCGCCCGCCAGGGATGGGACGCCGCCGTGATGGCCCCCATGTTCATCGTGCTTTCGTTTGCTTACGGCCTGGCCATCTTCCTGCTGGTGCTCATGGCGTCTTCCGCCTGGACCCGCCGCCCCCTGGGCGATGCGGTGGTGAAAAAGCTGAAAAACCTGCTGGGTGTGTTCGTCGCGGGCGGCCTTTACTTCGTGGTCGTGCAGCACCTGACCAACATGTACGCCACCGAACACCACGGCTTTACCCGCTTTATCCTGCTGGACGGCGGCGCCTTTACCGCCATGTTCTGGATCGGCCAGGTTTTGATCGGAGCCGTTGTCCCGATGGTCCTGGTCTGGTATCCGGGCACGGCGAACTCGCGTCAGGCGATTGGTCTGGCCTGTGTTTTGGTGGTTATCGGCGGCATCTCGCAGATGTTCGTGACCATCGTCGGCGGTTTGGCCTATCCGTTGGTGTTGTTCCCCGGCATGGAGGTTTCCAGCAGCTTCTTCGATGGTGTCATCAACGGCTACTCGCCCAGCATTTGGGAGATCCTTTTGGGTATTGGCGGCATCGCCATTTCCATGTTGATGCTGACCATCGCCATCAAGTTCCTCAAGTTCCTGCCCACCAGTCTGGCCGATGAAGTTGCCGACCCGCACCATCGCAAGGCCAGCGCGGTGGACACCGAGGAAGTGGCGGAAGCGGCGGAAGCTGCCTAACTAAAGACCGATGGCCCATTTTCTGGTATCGGCGACCCATAAGTCTTCCGGCAAGACGACGGTTTCGCTTGGCGTCTGCGCTGCGCTGGCGCGCATGGGGCATGCCGTTCAACCGTTCAAGAAGGGGCCCGATTTCATCGACCCTATGTGGCTGTCGGCGGCATCGGCACGCACCTGCCATAACCTCGATTTCAACACCATGCCCAACGATGAAATTCTGGGTCTGTTCGCGCGCCATAGCCAAGGCGCGCGCACCTCGGTCATCGAAGGCAACAACGGACTGTTCGACGGCACCGATATAGAGGGCGGAAACAGCAACGCGGCCATGGCCAAACTGCTGGGCGCGCCGGTTCTTCTGGTGGTCGATTGCGCGGGCATGGCCCGTGGCGTCGCCCCGTTGCTCATGGGATACGAAGCTTTTGATGCCGATCTGCGCATCGGCGGGGTTATCCTGAACAACGTCGCCAGCACGCGCCACGAGACGAAACTGCGCGCCGCCGTGGAACGCTATTGCGACATTCCGGTCATTGGCGCGGTGCGGCGCGATCATTCCCTGCGCATTGCCGAGCGCCACCTGGGTTTGGTTCCCACCGAGGAATGGGGTCAGGCCAAAACCCAGATCGATGCCGCCGCCGACGCTATCGCCGAACAAATCGATTTGGACGCCCTGCTCGCCATGGCCGATGTTGCCAATCTCGTTACCGCCCCGCCGTCGGCTCCGCCCACGGTCCGTCCGGCGGACGTGCGTATCGGCGTGGCCAGGGATTCCGCCTTTGCCTTTTATTATCCGGGTGATTTGGAGGCCATGCGCGCCGCCGGAGCCGAGCTTGTCACTTTCAGCCCCCTGCACGATACGGCCCTTCCAGACATCGACGGGCTTTTTATCGGTGGCGGGTTTCCCGAAACCCATTTAAGCGCCCTTGAAGCCAACGCATCGTTACGCGAGGAAATTCGTAACGCCATCGAAAACGGCCTTCCCACCTATGCCGAATGCGGCGGACTGATGTATCTGGCGCGCAATATCGAATGGCAGGGAATGACGGGGGAAATGGTCGGGGTCATCCCCGCCCATATCGTTGTCGGCGACAAGCCGCGCGGACACGGCCTTGTCCGCCTGCGCGAAACCGGCGCCGCCCCGTGGCCGCGCCTGACCGAAAACGACCCGCCCGTTGAAATCTGCGCGCACGAGTTCCATTATTCCGATGTGGGCCATCTGGACGGCGACACGGTTTTCGCGTACGAAGTGGCGCGCGGGTATGGAACCGACGGCCGCAGCGACGGCATTGTCTACAAGAACATGTTGGCCAGCTACGCTCATTTGCGCGATACCACCCGCAACCATTGGACCGCGCGTTTCGTGGAATTCGTGCGCTCGAATATAGACAGATAGAAAGCAAGAAAATGACGACGAGCAAACCCGTCTACATCGTCGGGGCCGGTCCGGGAGACCCGGATCTTTTGACAGTCAAGGCCGCCCGGCTGATTGCCGAGGCTGACGTCATCGTATTCGACCGCCTGATTTCCGATGAAGTCATGGCCATGGTTCCAGCCGGCACAACGCGCATTTACGCCGGCAAAACGGCCAAAAACCACCACATGCCGCAAGAAGACACGAACGAGCTTCTGGTCAAGCTGGCCAAGGCCGGACACTTGGTCGTTCGCCTGAAGGGCGGCGATCCGTTCACGTTTGCGCGCGGCGGCGAAGAAGCCTTGCATTTGGCGAAAAAAGGCATTCCCTTTGAAATCGTTCCCGGCATTACGGCGGCAACCAGTGTTACTGCTTATGCCGGAATTCCGCTGACCCATCGCGGCAAAGCCCTGGGCGTGCGGTTCGTCACCGGCCATTGCCAGGGTGAATCGAATACGGACTTGGCGCTGAACTGGAAAAGCCTGGCCGATCCAGACACCACGCTGGTCGTTTACATGGGCCTGACCAATCTGGATACGCTGCGCGAAAAACTGATTGAATCCGGGTTGCCCGGCGACACGCCGGCGGCGGCCATTCAAAGCGGAACCACGGCCCAGCAAAAAACGGTTCTGACGACCCTGGCCCAATTGCCCGAACGCGTGCGCGAAGAAGGCTTGCGCCCGCCGACGCTGTTGGTCATTGGCCGTGTCGCCGAACTTGCCGAACAACTTGCATGGTTCCACCCGGCGGAAGAGCTCGACCACGAAGCCCATGGCTAAACCGGGGGCCGCGCTGATCCTTGCCGCGCATGGGTCATCCACACACCCCGAAGGCGCGGCCGGTGTTTTGCAGCACGCCGAAACCATTCGCAGGCGAAATCTGTTCGCCGAAGTCCACGCCGCGTTTCTCCAGCAAAAGCCGGAGCTGGACAAGGTTCTGGAAAAGATCGCGGCGCCCGAGATCTATGTCGTTCCCATGTTTGCGAGCCCCGGCTATATGGCCCGCACGGCCGTTCCCCGCGCCTTGGGAAATGATGGCCGTCTCCGCTACTGCCAAGCCCTGGGAACCCACGCCAGCATCCCCGCGATCATTGCCGGGCAAATTGAACATATGTGCGCTCAGGCGCGCATAAAGCCCCCCGAGACGGACGTCATCCTCGTCGGCCACGGAACCAATCGCGACCCCGCCTCGGAAAAGCAAACCCGCCACGTCGCCGCCCGCCTGAACGAAATGGGCGTCGCGGCGAATGTCCATGCCCTGTTTCTGGAAATTGAACCGCTGGTCGATAACTGGGCCGATCACGTCCAAAGCAAGAACTTGATCGTCGTTCCGTTTCTCATGGGAGGCGGCTATCACGCCCTTGATGATTTGCCCAAGCGCATTGCCCCCGCCTGGCATTGCCCGCCCCTGGGCGATGAACCCGACATAGCCCAGGTTATTATCGGGTTGGTCGAGGATTTCGCTTAGAACGGCTTCCGATAATCGCTTGTGGACGCAAATCGGCCCTTCGCCAGCCTCACCACCAACGGCTGCTTTTGATGCAGATGTATGGTCGGCAAAAGGTCAGAATCTATTTGGGCCCGCTTGAATAAGTGTCGAGTAGAATCAGTTAGTTGGTATTCATTTGGTTACTCTAGAAAACGGATGATACACAATATAATGTAGTGTATTACATGATATGATACCATAAGTATAAATAGGGAAAAAGGCGTCCCAAAAATTATTTGTATATCCGAAGAAATATGCCGTATCTATTTTTTGAAAAATGTTGCTTGGGGGACTGGCATTTTTTTCGAGAATACTTTGAACGAAATTCAAAGTGCGGCTTTTATCAATTGAATTATCCTCGAAGAAAATAACCCGAAAAGAAGCTGAAAGACAGGACAACCATCCGCGGGGGAGTTGACGAATGATAGACATCGTCGCGACCGTTAAGGCGCACCACCGATGGATTCATGATCGTGCAACCGGCCAGCGCGCGGATTTCTTCGATGCCGACTTAAGCGGCAAGAATTTCTCCCATGTTGTGTTGCCCGAAGGAGCTTTCGTAGGCGCAAGTTGCGTCAAGGCGAATTTCACGTCTGCGAACCTTGCCGGCAGCGATTTTATGGGCGCGGATTTACGCGGAACGAATTTCATTAGCGCCAATCTTAAAGGCTCTAATTTTCGCGGTGTTTCTCTTGTCGGCGCGAACCTGAACCATGCCGACCTTGATGACGTTGATTTCCGGGGCGGCACCGTTGTCGATATCAACAATCGGACCATCGGCCGCGAAGTATCCGATCTAAGTTCCTGCGCACTTGATTTCGCGAAACTCGTGCGGGCCCAACTTTCAGGCGCCAACCTCAAGGGAACGAGCTTGGTCGGCGCAAATTTGAAAAACGCCAATTTGGTTGGCGCCAATCTGGAAAACACCAATCTTTCGTCTGCCAATCTTGAATCCGCCAATCTTGCTAGCGCCCGGCTCAGCAATGCCAATTTGCAGAACGTTAACCTCGCGAATGCGATTTTGCGCGGCGCAAAACTGGTGAAAACCAACTTGAAAGATGCGGCGCTTGGAAGCGCGGACCTTGAGGGGGTCGACCTCAGCACGGCCTTAATCGAAAACACAAGGGTCAAGGTCGGCCTCTCCAATCTGCCGCTCCATTTGCAGCGGGCGTTTCGTGACCATGAACATTGGCTAAGTAGTGGGGGAAAAGCGGGCGAACGCTGTGTCCTGACCGGTGAAGATCTGATTGGGGTCGACCTTTCAGGAAGGAACCTCAGCGGCATGATCCTCAACGGTTCGAAATTCCGAACAGGCAATCTGGCCGGTTGTATTTTCGCCATGACCGAATTGAAGAAGGCTGACCTGCGCAGGACGAACCTGGAGCGCGCCATTTTTCTTGGCACCAATCTTAGCGGTGCGAATTTGGCGAACGCCCGGTTGGTCGGCGCCAAACTCCGGTCGATTGAAATATGCAATAGAGACGGCGTGCGGACCAATAGGTTCCAGAAAACGACCCTTGACGGCGCCATCCTGACGGGAACCTCCATCTCCAGAGAAGTGTTGGCGGAATGTAGTTGCTTAAACACCAAGTTTTAAAACTCGGACACGAGATTGCATCGCACCACAAGACAGGCATCAAGCGCCTGAGCCAGAGTCAAGGACCCGACATCACCTCATCTTGATCAGGATGTCCTCGTTTTCGTCGGCGCGGGCGTCGAAGCTGCCCAGATCCTCGTCGATAAAGCCGAAGGTGATGTTATCGCCCGAGGTGGATACGATATCGAGCTTGGCGTTGAAACACGGGTGCTCAATTCCGTGTTTGTCTTTCACGTAGTATTTTCGAATGGCAAAGGTGTCCTCGGAAACCCTGGGTCCGGTGAAAAAGACATTAGTCGCGGCTATTTTTCCGCTTGGAGTCGGCAACCCCTTAAATTTGGTCAATTCATTCTGCGCGAGCGCAATGAATGTCAGGCAATCGATTTCGTCCGTCCCGAGGATTTTCCGCCATTTTTTGTCTTTGTCACTTAGGGGAATAAATGTGCTTCCGACCAAAAGTTGACTGCTGATGGCCTTGGACATAAGGCGCGCAAGGCTGATCGTTACGTCCCCGACGATGTATCCGCCCCCTTCAGCCGCCGCAGTTCCGCCCTGGTAATATTCGTAATGGCTGCCGAAATGGACCGCGCAGCGAAGGCGAGGAACGCTGGCCGCGCTCTTTTCCGTCAGATGCCGCGCCGCATACATATAGCCCAATGCCAATACGACTGCACAAAACAACACAATATCGGCGTCCAGACCTTCGTGGCTGTTCCATACATAAAAACCGTCACCGGTCGTCGTCATACAAACCTGGATCGGCATGCCCAACGACTGGCACCGAGCCGCAGCCAGCTTGATGTAGTAAGACAAGACGCTGACGTGGCAGATCTGTTCGTGTGGCGAGTGAACCGAAAAGCTCACCATGTCGAAAAGAGCAACGGCGCGCGATTCAAACTGGGTGACCGAGTAGTACCGAATGATGTTGTTGATATCGTCGATATGGTTGAGGTTTCCACCGATGTAGTGCTTCAGGTTGATGGTCGATTCGCGGCAACCCGATGCAACCAGTGCGTCTCCCCTTTGCTGATTTTCGACATACCGGTCCAGTTGCAACAAATCGCTCCGTAATTTCGCGATCTGCGGCAAACTGAGGCTGGGAACGTAGAATACCTGCATTCCCGTGGGCAGGCTCCGCCACCCCACAATGACATTTGCACCGAGGTTGCAAATCTTGCGAAAGTGAGCCTCCAGTTCCCGCCGATTCTCGAACGACAGCTGATCGCCAATATTGGTATTTTCTGACACCAAAATTCCCCTTCCCCATAGGAACCCCTCTGACGCCTATTATAACGCGATTGGAAGGTCAGCGTTATACCCTAGATATTATTCGTTTCCGGGCATCTCTCGTTTTGCCGTTGGCACTGATCCAAATTAGCAACCATATTGGGGCGGGCGAGAATGAGGCGAGAGGGGTGGACTTTGGGTTCGGGCGATGGGGAATTGGGCTGGCTTAAGAAAGTAGGCCCCAGCGGCATGGAGTTAAGTTTATGGGTGATCCTGAGCAGTTGGCTGAAATGTTGACGGCGATCGCAATTTATGGCTGAGAGGACAACCTGCGAGACCGCCTTCGCAAAGCTGAATTACCGTAGGGCTTGTGTCCGCTTATGGAACTACCCGGGTATATGTTCAACGTCCTTCTCACGGTCAAAAACTCATGACGAGCAGACGTCCTGACCATACTGGCCCCCCGTTTATGAGTGCAGGACCTAAATATCCCGGTCCAGCGAGCGGGCCAGCAGCATGTACAGCTTGCCCATGTCCGACGCCAGGAAGGTGGTGCTCAGCACGCCCTGATGGTCCGACTTCTTGGCGTCGGAAAGCAGGGTTTCAAACTGGGCAAGGTAACGGCCGACATAGTCGCGGAACTCGCTGTCGGTGCGGTGTTTTTCGCGGATCGCGGCCAGCTTCGATTTTTCCCGGAAGCCCAGCATCTTGCGAACGAAGATGCCCTTTTCGCCCTTGTTGAAGCGCCGCCAGTCGTCTTCGCTGATGGTCGTTTCCATCAGACGGTTCATATCGACGGCAATGGATTGCAGACGTTCCGAAATAAAGGTTGCGCGTTTCAGGAAATCGTCCACCGCGATCTGGCCCGAGCGTTCGCGCAAAACACCCAGGATGTTGGTTGCTTCCTTGGAAGCCAGTTGCAGCGCCGCCGTCTGGCGGCCCATGGCCTTGGTCATTTCGCGGGCCTGTTCGGCGACCGCATTTGATGTTTTGCCCAGTTCCTCCGAGCGGGTCTTCAGGGTTTGATCCCAGGTGCCGACCTTGGACATCGCCATTTCCGAAATGCTGGAAATTTCCTTTGTGCGCTGCCCCAGGGCTTCGGCCAAAGATTGGATGCCGCGTTCGGCTTTTTCATAGGTCGCGGTCAATTCCTCAACCCGGCCCGCCAGTTTTTCGGCCGCGGCGTCGGATTGCGTCGAAATATCGCGCGATTGGCCGATCAGGGCATTGGACTGGCCCGTCATCATTTCGCCGATACGCGTCAGTTTGGTCGATAGGTCATCCGACGCGCCGCTCACCTGTTGCGAACGGCGGGTCAGCGCCTCACCGACCCCCTTCAAGCGAACCGTGGCTTCCTCCGCCTTGCCCGCCACCTGCTCGGCATGTTGGCTAAGGCCTTCCACCGACTCGTCGATATTTTCCTTGGCCGACTGCGAATCGCGGCTCAGGTCGCCTAAATGCGTGCGCAACTTCTCGCCCGCCGCAACCAGGTCGCCCACGGTTCGGCCTGAAACGCCTTCCAATTCCGATGTCCGCTGGCGCAACGCGTCACCGATGCTTTCCACCTGACCGGCGGCCCTTTCAGACGCCACCGCCAAATCGTTGGAATGGCGGCCGAGCGCGTTCGTTACCAGGGCCATCAGCTTGGCGGCGCGGTCCACGGCGCGTGAAACCTCGTGGGACTGTTCGTGCAGGCCATCGGTAACCCGTCCGACCTTATCGGCTGCCGCGCTGGACGATTCGGTCAACGCAGAGGTTTCCTCTCGCAGCGAGTCGCCAAAGGTTCGCACGTGGTTTGAAGCTTCTTCATAGGCCTGATTCAACTCGTCCGAACGCTGGCGCAGCATTTCGCCGACTTCGCGCAGGCGTCCCGACGCCTTGTCCAATCCGGCATCAAGCGCATCCGTTTGACGCCCCAGGGCGCCGGCGATATCGTCCAGACGCCGCGCCGCGCGATCGGACGCCACGCCGGCTTCGCGAACCCGCGTTTCAACCGCATCGCCGGCCGATTTCAGACGGTTTTCAGCATGTTCGGCAGCCGAGGTCACTTCGCGCTGCCCTTCGCGCAAGCCTTCGGAGACATCCTGAACCCGTGACACAGCCTCTTGCGAAAGATTGATAAGTTCGCGCGAACGGTCGCGTACCGTGTCACCGGCCCCGCTCAGTTGGCGGACGGCTTCATCGGCGTTGCGCGCCAGACCTTCCGAATGGTGATCGACGGTATTACCCGCCACCTCAATGCGATCCACGGCGCGTTCGGAAACAAGGCCCAGCTCGTCGGACTGGCGCTGCAAGGCATCCGAAATCAGGGAAATCAGTTTGGCCGAACGACCGGAAACCGAGGCCACGTCGCGGGCCCTTTCACGTAACGTCTCGCCCGCCTTGCCGACATCGTCGATGGCCCGTCCCGAAACATCCGACAGTCCGTCCGACTGTTTGTCCAGCGCCTCGGCAACGGCCTGCACGCGGGCCGCCGCGTCGTCCGACGTCGCCACCAGATTTCGCAAGCACCGGCGCATTTCCTCGCCAACGCCCTGAAGACGTTGTTCGGCCTTTTCGCTGGTGACGTCCAACTCGCCGGTATGCCGTCCGAGAATTTCACCAGCCCCGGCCATCAGCTTGGCCGATCGCGTGGTAACGTTGGATAGTTTATCCGCCTGTTCGGAAAGGGCACGCGCTACATTTTCGATTTCGCCGGTGGCGCGAGCCGAAGCGGTGGCCACGTCGTTTGCCCGCTCGCCGACATTTTCGCCCAGATCAATCATCCGCGCGACAGCCGTTTCCGACGCCCCGGTCACGTTATCGAGCCGCTCGCGGAAAGTCGCTATCAAGGCGCTGGTGCGTTCGGCGGAGGCATCCATGGCGCCGAAACTCTGACGCAGGGAGGCGGTCGCCGCATTGACACCTGCCACCCCCTTGTCGGCGGCTGTTTCCAGTTTTTGGGTGCTCGTGTCCAACCCTTCGGCCAGAGAAAGAACCCCGTTGCTCGCCTTGTCGGAGGCCTGAGCCAAATCGAGAGTGCGTCGGCGCAACGCTTCGCCGACGGCGTTCATACGCAACAGGCTTTGATCGGCCAGTTTGCCCAAATCATCGGCACGGCCACGCACGGACAAACCAACTTCGCCAATTTTTTCCAGCGTTTTCTCGGCGACGCCGCCAAGATCCCCCTGCCGCGCCTTCAGTTCTTCGCCAACACGTTTGACCTCGCCCAGCACCTTTTCGGCGGTGCCGCCCAGATCGCCGGCGATTTGCCGCAACACGTCGCCGACGGCCCCGGTCCGCGCCACCGATGTATCGGACGCTTCAACCAGCTCGCGGGCCTGTTGACGGAAGACGTCGCCGGTGGCCCGCACGTTCATGGCGACGCGCTCGGACGTGGCGATAAGTTCGCGGGCATGCTCGCTAAGGCCTTCGCCAATGCTCTTGGCGCGATCGGCGACGTAATCGGAAGTTTCGGTAAGCGCCTTGGATTGCCGCGCCAGCGACCCTTCAATATCGGACGACTGATCGGCGACCCGTTGGGCGGCTTCCTCAAGGTCGTCGGTCTGGCGGCGCAAGGTTTCGCGCATCCATTCGGTTTGCGCGGATGCGCGGTCGGTTTTTTCGGAAAGATCGTCGGTGTGCCCGCTCAGCAACTCGGCCCCGGCGCGCAGATGATCGCCGGCGTCCCCCGACGCTCTGAGAAGTTCCTTCAGGCGTTTCTGGAATTCGTGGGCGGCTTCTTCCGTCCGCGACACAGCGGTTGCCGCGGCGGTGGTCATTTCGGACGCGCCGTCCTGGAACGTGCGAGCCGATTCCTTGGCGCGCGTCGCCGTTTCGATGGATGTTTCGGAAAGTTCTTCACTGCGGCGCTTCAATGTCTGGCTCAGGTCGTCCGCCTGTACGGCAGCCCTTTCCGACGCCGTCGCCAGATCATGCGACTGCCGGTAAAGGACATCGCCCGCATCGCGTGCGCGCGACGTGGCCTTGTCGGAAACACCTTGAAGGTCCTCGGTCTGGCGGCGCAAAGTCTCGGCGACCGCCTGGGCGCGCAGATCGGCGTCCTCGGACACCTGGGCCAGTTCCAGGGTGCGCCGGTGGACCATTTCGGTGACTTCCCGCGCCCGCGCGCTGGCTTCTTCCGATGCCCGCGTCAATTCACGGGCCTGGGCGCGAAGCACTTCCGAAACCCGGGTAACGCGTTTCTCGGCGCGATCGGACGGATAGGCGAGACGCCGGAAATGCCAGCGCAGGGATTCCGTTTCCCGGCGCAACTGATGTCCGCGTTCGTAAAAGGCGACCACCATCCACAGCAACGCGACCGGGGTCAGTACGCCTGCGGCCAGGCCGCCCAGTTCATGGGGCAGAAGCGACAGCAATTCGCTTAACGGAAGCTGTTCGTTGACGGCAAACAGGGAAAACGCAAGCCAGCCCACACTCAGGATCGCGCCAGCGATTGCCGGCAGGCGAAACCGCAGATGGAAGGGCTCTGTATATTCGTCCGGCGCCAGATGCTCGTCAACCGGAGCGCCCTGTTCCGGCTCGGCGTCCTGCCCGGCAAAGGCGCGGTCGAAAACGTCGTCGGCCACGGGCTGGGCGCCGGTCTCTTCCGGCAGCCCTTTTGCGTTGCGTTTTTCCTGGCGATCTTCAACCACCGATCTATCCCTAATCCCAATTCACGAATACGGCTGGAAGGCGGCAAAAATCTTACACCATCCATATATTGATCGCAAATCGGCATTCACAACAAAATATCGTATGTTGCCACTTTTCTGGGGATAACATTCATTCGGGTGAAATTGGCGCGATGACGGTCGCCGTCAACTGCTTTGTGTGTCGATGGCCGAGATGGCACTTAGCGCTTCCTCGACCCCCGCCTGCGGATCGGCCTGAACGAATTCTGCGTCCGGCATCAATCGCCGCAAATCGTCCGACGGGGCATCGCAAATCACAACGACATCGGGATTGAATTCGATCAACTCACGCTGATCCGCCGACATCAAAATTTGGTGCGCGGTGGCCAAGCCATCAAACAGCGGCCGTAGAATTTCGTAGTGACCCTCCCGGGTCATTTGCAGGGCGATCCTATTATTTTCCTTTGCCTTGCCCCCCCGGGCGGCTTCCATGGAAGCAAGCGCCGCCAGCGCATGGATGTTTTCGGGGTCCGCCTCCAGCGCCTGGCCGAAAGCCTTTTCGGCGGCTTTCATCTTGCCGGTCGATTTAAAGGCCATTCCTTGCTGGCAAAGCAGATGGGGATTCGGACCGGCAAGACGTTTGCACGTCGTGAAGCATTCCAGCGCCGCCGCCGCGTCACCTTCATGACGCAACGCCATCCCCAGCCAATACCACAGTTCGGCATCGTCGGGCGCGATGCGGATAGCACGAAAATACTCATTGACGGCATAGGTCCGATCCCCACGCTCAAAATAGGCCCGGGCCAGGCTTTTGCGCGCCGGCAACGAAGCCGGAGTATCCATGACCGCCCGTCGCAGGGCGTTGATGCCCGAGCCCCGCACGTCCCTTGGTTCGGCATCCTCGGTCGGAGCCGCCGGGCCGACAGCCGGAAGAATGCGCGCCAGTCCCGCCTTTCCCAGCCAGCCGACGCCACGCAAGACACCCGCCCTTTGTTCCTCGGGTGCTTGATCAACGAATTCGTTAAGCCCGGACACGCCCCCTTCGTTCAGCCGGTCCAGCAGATTACCCAGTTCCGCCTCAGGCGGCATTGTGGATGCAGCGAACCGGTTCATGCCGTGCCGCCGAATGGCCTTCATGCGCGTCCGGTCGGCTCCGGAAACCGGGCCTATGGCGAATTGGCCGGAGGAAGACTGTGTGGGATAGGCGGAAAACAGCGCAAACGGATCGTCTCGTAACGGATGGGCGGGGCGGCCATCGGCCTGCGGCGCGATTTCGGTGGCGCTTCTTCGGATCGCCTCAAGTTCCTTCCACAAGGCCTGATAAGCGGCAACAACGACCCGCCAATCGAAACACTGCCGCGCCCGCCTGCGCGCCGCGTCACCCATTTTCCGGCGCAGATCCACATCATCGACAAGGACGGAAAACGCCTCGACACAGGCCGGAACGTCTATCGCCGTCGCCTGGCTGACGTTGCCGCAATACAAATTATAAGCCTGATCGCGATCAACCAGCCCCAGCTCGCCGCCGACCGGAAGCTCAAGCCCCTGCCCTGCCCCTGCCGGCGGCATCCATGTGGGAATGGCAAAGCCGTCAATTCCGTGACGGACCGTATCGCGGTATCCGTCCCAGTCGGCCACCACCGAGGGCAACCCGGCGGCCATGGCTTCGATGGGCGTCAGACCAAACGTTTCCTGGATATTATCGGACAGCGAACAGAAGATATCGGCGGCAAACCAGATGTTCGAGCGCACGGACGCATCCCGCCCGTCCAGAAAGACCGGATTGACCGACGGGCAGAACGCTTTCGCCCCGTCCCTGAATTCCTTCTCGATCCCTTCGTTGGCGAACCATCCAGCCTGAACAAGATGAATTTTCTTTCCCGTTCTTCTGGCCGCTTCCTCCAACGCCAGATACATGGGCAACGGGTGCGCCTTGGCGTGAAAGCTCAGCCGCCCCATGAACAGGACGGCGACATCATCTTCCTCGATCCCCAAACTTGCCCGCAAATCCGCGCGCGCTTTATCCGCCTTTTTTCCGGGTGCATATTTATCGCAATGCACGCCTAGCGGAATTACCGGCAGCTGCACCCCCAATTGCACATTGCCGCCGGTGCGCCCGTTCAGGAATTCCGCCCAATTACCAAGCAACCTGCGCACCGTCGCCCGAACCGCGTGCGACGTGCAGATCACGGCATCCCACGGCTGGACCGGCGAGGTCAGCAATTCGCCCAGGCCGTCCATGACGGCTTCCGACGCGATGGTGTGGTTGACGCCGCAAATACTGTAGGCCCGCGTATCATTTGCGCGGCGGCGCCACGCCGCCCCGGCCAGCGACGGCGTGGGCAGCGACAGGCATCCGATCTTACCGATATTTTCCACGTTTCCGAAATTGATCCAGCGGCACGGCCTTTTCGATGGGTCAAGCGCTGCGACACGGGCGCTAAAATCGGCAAAATGGGCCTTGTCGGCGCAGTGTGCGTAGAAAGCTGGTGCATCGGAATAGCGAACGTAACCGGTCAGAAACCCTTCGCCCGCCGCGTGGCGGCCCATGAGTTTGTCCCCGCCCGACTCGACCGCATCCGGATGATAGAAAAGCGCGGCGTTGGCGGGTTTTTCGGGTTTGAGCTTCATTTTATCCACTAATAGAGGTGTTGACCGCCCGTCACCCAAATCTCGCTTCCGGTTACGTAGCCTGCGTCCTCGGAACAAAGAAAATAGATGGTTCCGGCAACATCTTCGGGCGACCCCATCTTGTTCAAGGCGATGCGCGGCACCAGAACCTCGTATTCGGGCTGGATCATGTCGGTTTCAATCTCGCCCGGCGCAACGGCGTTTACCCGCACGCCCAGTTCGGCGAACTCGTGCGCCATCTGCCGCGTCAACGCCGAAAGCGCAGCCTTGGAAATTGAATAGGCGGACCCCGCGAACGGATGAACATAATGGCCCGCGATGGACGTGACATTGACGATGGCCCCCTTGCCCCGATGCAGGGGTGTCGCGAACCCGCGCGCCAGTTTCAGGGCGGCGAAGAAATTGATCTCGAACACCTCGCGCCAGGCGTCGATCTCGCCGTTCAGGCAGCCCAGCCGTTCCTTGAACGGGGTCTTCGGCGACATTCCGGCGTTGTTGACCAGGGCATGCAACGGCCCGTCGCCCAGCACTTCATTGGCTTTTTCAATGAAGTTGGCAACGCTCGCGGCATCTCCCAGATCAGTAGGAATATGGCATGTCCAATTGGGGATCAGTTTGCACTCGGGCGGCACTTCGTCGCGCGAACACGTCAGCACCCGCCAGCCGCTCTCCAAAAAACGTTTGGCGACCGAATGTCCAATTCCCCGGCTGGCGCCGGTAATAATTACGGTTTTTCGTTCCTCTCCCATGGTGCAAACGATAGCAGCTTCGGCGCGCTGTGTATTTGTACAATTTGGTGTTTCGCCCATATGATCTGGTCATGTGCTCGCGCTATGAACTCAATGCCCGGCCTCGCGATATGGCGCGCCGGTTCGGGTTGGTCGGAATTCCGCAACTGCCGGAAGGCGAGGAAATTCGCCCGACCAACCGAACGCTGGTCATCGTGGCGGACGCAGCCCCGCAATTTCTGTCATGGGGCCTGCCATCGTCGTGGGACGGCAAACCGCTGATTAACGCCCGATCCGAAACGCTGGACACCAAAAAGACGTTTCGGCCTTTGCTGGCCAACCGCTGTCTGGTTCCGGCGACGGCCTATTTCGAATGGCGGCGCGATGGCCGTGCCCGTTTCAAAAACCGGATCGCGCCAGCGGACAGCGAACCTTTCGCCTTTGCCGGTCTTTTCGATAGTGGGCATTTCACCATCATCACCTGCGCGCCGAGCCCGGAAATCGCCCGCATCCATGGGCGCATGCCGGTCATTCTGGATCGCAGCCGCGAAGCCGACTGGATTGACCCGTCGAAGACGTTCGAGGATATACGCGCGGCCCTCGTGCCTTTCACGCACGGGACCCTGACGGCGGTTGAGGATCAACCGCCCCAGACTCAGGGTGACCTTTTCGGTTAGGCCGAAGCTAGCGCGCCATGACCACCGGCAACTGGGCCTCGGCCAGAACGTGGCGGGTGATGCCGCCCATAATAAGCTGTCGCACCCGGCTTTGGGTGTAAGCCCCCATCAGCAACACGTCGGCGCCGATTTCCGCGCACTCGCGAAGAAGCTCTTCGCCCCCCGCACGATCCGCGATCTCGAAGGTGTGGGCTTTCGCCGTAACGCCGTGCCAGGCCAGATAGTCCGCCAGTTCCGACGCCTCGACCGCACGCGTGTGGCCACCCTCGGCGGTCAGGATAATCACCTCGTCGGCGGCTTCGATAAAGGCCACAGACAGGCGTACCGCGCGCGCCGCCTCGGCGCTACCGTTCCAGGCGATGGCGACTTTTTTGCCCAGCGGTCGGGGCTCGCCCGGCGGGACCACCAGGACCGGCCTGCCGGTTTCGCGGATCGCCGCGCTGAGCGTCATGCGCGAGGAAACGTCCGTGTCCTCGGTCGGCCGGGCCACGACAATCAGATCGGAAAGCCGTCCGCACTGGGCCGTTGCTTCGTCTTCGCGGCCCGTCCGTTCCAGCCATCCGGCCGACGGTCCGTCCGGCCCCGGAGGGGACCCAACCACCGGAAATTCAAACCGCTTGCACACATCATCGAACGCGGCGCGTGCCTTTTCGGCCCGGGTTGCCGCCTCGGATTCGGCCAGATCGATCATTTCCTCGATCATGGCGCCCGACATCCCCTCGCCCAGCAACGGCACCGCATTGCGCGAATCGGCGCGAACGTGAAGCACCTCTACATGGGCTGAAAGATCGCGGGCCACGGCAAATGCCGTTTCCAACACGGGTTGCGCGTTTAGCGTCCCGTCGATGGGAACGAGTATCGCTTTGATTGGCATGGCGTCCTCCTCGGCACGTTCCGCCTGTCAACAATATCCCCTAACATGATACCCGCGCCGAACGGAAATTAGAAGGTTGACACGCGCGTTTCGGCTATAACCCCAGAATATTCAAACCTTTTTCAAGGGTCCGGGTGCGCGGACCGGAGCTATCGATCCTATCCCAGGTGATTTCACCGAGATCATAATCCAGCTGCCGACGCACCACGCCGGCATCGGCGTCCGAGACATTTCGCCGCCGCTTGGTCACGCGAAATTCCATGATTTCGCGCGGAGCCTCCAGCCACAGTCCGTTGAAGGGAACGTCCATATCGCGGGCAACATCGGCGATCACGGCACGTTCCTCGGGCTTGGAGAATACGGCGTCGGCGATAACCGATTGCCCCGTTTCCAGCGCCTTGCGGGTTTCATCATAAAACGCCGCATAGGTCCGTTCGCTCATCTCCGGCGTATAGCCGTCGGGACCGAGCTTGGTTAAGGGATCGACGCCCGCCAGACGCTTTCGGATAACGTCGGTGCGCACGATGCGCGCACCGGGCGCTGCGCCCACGAAGGAGGCCAGTTCGCGCCCCATGCGCGATTTGCCGCTTCCCGACAGCCCGCCCACCGCCACCAGCTGCGGCTTGGCCACATCCAGATAGCGAAACGCCATATCGTGATATTCAACCGATTCCACCCGCAGACGATCGGCGACATCGGCTTCGGTCGCCCCGGCCACGCCAACGGCGGCGACATGGGCGCGGGCCGACGCACGCATGGACAGGAATAGCGGCATCAGGCGTAATCCTTCCGTATCCCACGCCGCATCCATATAGCGGTTGAGTACGATGGACGCCAGCCGGCGAAGGTCACGACGGTCGAGATCCATCAGCAGGAACGCCAGATCGTAAAAAACGTCGATGATGGAAAAAGTCTTGTTGAACTCAATGCCGTCAAAGATGGATGCGCGCCCGTTGGCCAGAAAGATGTTCCGAAGATGCAGATCCCCGTGGCATTCCTTAACGAACCCCGCCGTTTGACGTTCGTCCAACAGATCACCCAGGTGCTCGAATTCCTCGCGCTGAAGCCGGTTGAATTGTGCCACGCGCTCGGCGGCCAGGGTTCCACCCGAGAATTGTGCGTAAGACGCCTCGTTGCTGACGAGCGTATCGTTCACCCATCCCCGACCGGTGAAATCGTCGCGCGGTTCGGCGACCTTGTGAAAGCGCGCCACCTCTTCGGCCAAATCCTCCATCAGGCGACGGTTCAACTCGCCTCGCGACGCTTTGCGGTCAAACAGGGTATCCTCGTCAAACCGATCCATATCGATGACCCAGTCGACCGCCTCGCCCGAACCGTCCAACTCCAGGCCGCCGTCAGCACGGCGGGTAATCGGGATCGCGCCCCGGTATAATCCAGGTGCGGTCCGACGGTTAACGCGGATTTCATCGTGGCTGAACTGCCGGCGGATTTCGACGGTCGAGAAATCCATGAACGGGTATTTGATTGCCCGCTTGAGTTTGATCGCCCGCGCCTTGCCGATGAAAACAAACGACGCGTGGGTTTCCACCTTGCGCACTTCCGTGCATCCGTCGGCCAGAGTTTCCGGCCGCATCAGAAATTCGATGACTTCGCCTTGGTCTTGGTCGGTCAAGCGCTTGCGCCCTCTTTTTGCTTACGTTCACGCAGGGAAATGTAGACCCCCGCCCCGATGACAATGGCGATGCCCGTCCAGGTAAGGGGGTCGGGAAAATCGCCGAAGACCACGTATCCGATGGTGGTCGCCATGATGATTTCCGTGTATCCGAAGGGGGCCAGCACGGAGGCCTGTCCGAATTCCAGGGCCTTGACCACCAACAGATGGAACGCCGCCGCAATGCCCCCCATGATCGCCACCAGCCCCACATCGGCGGCGCTGGGAACGACCCATCCACCGGGAAAAATAATGGGCATGAAGAGCACCCCGAAAACAGCGGCATAAGCGGCCGCCACCAGCGGCGGTGCGCTGGCTGACACGCGCCGTGTGACGATCCAGTAGCAGGCCATGCTCAGCCCCGCTGCGACGCCAAACAGGCTCGACCACTGGAACACGTCGCCGCCCGGTCGAATAATAACCAGGACCCCGGCCATTCCGGCAATAACCGCTGCCCATCGGCGCAGCCCAACCTTCTCGCCCAAAAAAATCGGCGACATGGCGGTAATGAATAAAGGGTAACAGAACAGCAAAGCGAGGGTATCGGCCATGGGCAGGGTGGACAGCCCCCAAAAGAAGAAGAACGTGGCAAACACCGTGAAGGCGCCTCGCAACAGATGCAGCCAGATGCGTTTAGGTCTGAGCGAGGGTAGACCGTTCTTCCAGGCAATGAGCGGCAGCAACAGAAGGAAATGAAAAAGGTAGCGGGCCCAGACGATTTCGGCCACCGGATAACGCGCCGTCAACGCTTTGGCAATGCCGTCGTTGAACGGAATAATCAACATCGCCAGCACCATATATATGATGCCCTTCATGGTGGGCGAGAGAGTGGCGCTTTGGGTTTCGGTGGGTAAAGGCTGAGGCATATTTCCGCTTGCCGGTCACTGTCTGCCGGAATTTCGCGCGATCATGGCTGCGGATTGCTGCAAAAGCAATCGGCGCGTGGAGAGAATCGAACATCCCTCGTCTCCGATCCTATGTCGACAGGTCTTTTTGCGAGTTTTTTACTTTATTCACACCATCATTGCGTTTACACGCTCTGGGTGTTAGTTCTCATGGATAGTTACCCATAATAACATCTGAAATTAGGGGAGTGAAATGCGGTTAGCCTCAAAAATAATAATCAGCGCGATTTCCGGCATCGTTTTGACGGGGTGTGCAACGCAGCCCGACAAGCTGGGCGCAGCCTATATTTCGCCGACGCAGTACGAATCATATTCCTGCACACAATTGAGCGCGGAACTGAACCGGGTTGACCGGCGAAAAAACGACCTGCACGCGTCCTTGCGAAAACTTGCGGGGAACGATCAGGCACAAATGGCCATTGGCATGGTTCTTTTTTGGCCGGCGCTGTTTTTCCTCGAAGGTGGGGACGGTTCGGAAGCCGCCGAATACTCTCGCCTGAAGGGCGAATCCGAAACCATCGAAAAGGTCTTAATCCGGAAGAATTGCGCGCACGGGGCCTAGAAAGACTCCAACAGCCTGCTTTACGTTGCGGATTTCGGGGACATTCCGGATGGAAAACTGTCGGCTCCGGCAGTTCTCATTTCCATGCCCGATTGTTCCTTGAAATCGGCAACGGCCCGTTCGATATGGGGAAACCCGCGGGCCAGTTCGGCCCACATTTCGATGCCCAGCTCACTCAATTCAGGGCGCAAGGGAACGCGCAGCGTGTGCACCCACACGGACAGGACGGCCGCTTCCTGCGCTTTTTTCTTGCGCTGCAGGTTGAAGATTTGGGTGGTGAATTCGAACATCAGCTTGGGGTTGTCGGCGTTCGCTTGCGCCGGATCCATCAGGTCAACACCGTGAAGTTCGGCCAGATTGTGCCGGACATCGGAAGCGGACGCGACGATAAATCCGACCTGGGCGTCGTCCATCCTGCGCAGGGTGCCGAGAAAAGTTACGAGATCCTTGCGTTGCCGCCCACCGGCCCATTTGTCAAAAAGCCTGCCAATAATATTCGCCATTGGGATACGTCCGCCTTTTCTCTTTTATTGCACCGCGAACACCGCGGCCCGATTGTAGTGGATAAAATCTAACATATAGCACCCATACGATCCCATATCCCGGTTTCTCGGAAGGAGAGTGGCCGCTGGCGATGCCTTATGCATCGTCAAGGGCGCTCGACGCACAGAGAAACCGGGATATGGGACCCGCAGGGCGGCTACCCAAGCTCGCCGGATGCGTTGTCCGATGCTCGTGATGCGAAAGCATCACCACGCACCGAACGCCTTCCCGGACGAACTCGGGAAGCCGTCGTATGGGCGCTATATGTTAGATTCTATCCACTGGAGTTTCAATTCCGGTGTTATCCTTCCCATATCACAAAAAGACGCGTGCGGGAAAACAACGGTCGAAATTTTCAAAAGCGGGGGCGGTAATGGGTAAGTTGGAAACTGCTAAATCAGGCGGGCCTGATGGTCGCCACCCGGTTTGGGACCGGATATTGCCACTGCTGTTTCTCATGATTTTCCTGGCCGCGCCCATGGGCGCATGGGCGGCCAATCTTCATGCCATTCTGGTCATCGATTCCGACGACAAGAGCATCGGCCGCATGGTCGATCTCGACCGTACGCTGATCGAAAAGGAACTTAGCCAGATCGCCAAGATGACCGGGCTTAATGTGCGCAAGACCGTATTGCGCGGAAATAAATTCAAGCTCGACAAAGTGGGCGCGGCAATCAACAGCCTTAAAGTCGGCGCCGACGACGTCATTCTTTTTTATTATTCCGGTCATGGCTTTCGCACCAAACAAAAGACCTATAAATGGCCGTTCTTCTATTTCCATTCCAACACGCCGCTGGATTACGCCTGGGTCATCCAGACCCTCAAGGCCAAGGGCGCGCGCCTGACCATTGCACTGACCGACGCCTGCAACAACGTGGCCAATATTACGGTCAGCCAAGCCGACCAATACCGGGCCAAATCCTTGCCTAATCCCGACGCCTATAAAACTCTGTTCCTGAAAAGCGTCGGATTCGTCGTCGCAACCTCGTCGATCCCCGGCGAAACCTCGACCGCGACCTCCAAGGGAAGCCTGTTCACGCTGTCCTTCCTAAAGGCCCTGCACGACGAAGCTGCAAAATCCAAACCCAGCTGGCGGCGCTTGATGAAAAACGGAGCCGGGCAAAAGCTCTATTTGAACAACAAATACAGACACACCCCGTTTTATGAAATGAACGTGTCGATGGTCTCGCCGGGCGCTTCGACAACAACAACAACACAGCCGCCGCCTACGACGCCCGGCGGACAGCCGACCGCGGTAAATCCCGGCGTGCCGCAACCCACCGTGTACTTCCCCACGGCGCAACCTTCGGACCAGCCTCCGAGCCCTCCGGCCCAACCGGCGCAACAAGGTCCGTCGATGGCCTGTGCCAAGCCATCCAACGCCGGACCGGTGGCGGGCAAATACAATGGCCTGCCCTACTGGCGGGGAATGTTTGTCGGCCTCAACTACATCGGCCACTCCGCCGCGTCGCCCGAGGAATGCCATAATATTTGCGCCAAGGACGAAAACTGCGTGTCCTGGACCTGGCGGCCACAGCGTAACAATTGCCTGCTGAAACACTACTGCCCGAAATTGAACTACACGGAAATCGTCCGCCACTTCTCGGGCTATAGCGGACGCCCATCGGTGTGCGGCGAAATGCGGCCGGGCTGCGGCGCCGAACAGGCAGCCGCAAGGCCTGCCCCTCCTCCGGCCCCGGTCGACCCGCTTAGCGGCGGCGGCGGATGGGGACAACCGGCGGCGCCGCTTCAACCGCAAGCGCCCGCCCAACCACCGGCGCAGGGCGGCTGGGGCGCGATAAATTAGGGCCGTCCCCGTCAACCTTTTGCTGTTGCCTCGCTTTGTTGCGCGGGAGTACGCTATTTCACTTCGCGCCATGTTTATCCGGCGCACCGAAGCACACCCCTTAGCAAGCGAGAACGTCATGCCAGTTGGTACGGTAAAGTGGTTCAACACCCGCAAAGGATATGGCTTCATCGAACAGGAAAGCGGCGGGAAGGACGCCTTCGTTCATATCACCGCCGTGGAAAAGGCGGGGCTATCCAGCCTGATCGAAGGACAGAAGCTCGAATTTGAAATGGTCACCGACGGAAGCGGACGGCCTTCGGCCGACAACCTGTCGGTTATCGAATAAAGGGTTTTGGGACGGCAAGCCATTCACGGCTAAATACGGTCAAGATGCACGCGTCCATGGGCGCGGAGCGTAGACGCTTGGCAAGCGGACCCCGGCAACCCCATATTGAACCCGACAGCGACAGCGAAACCGAAAAAACAAACGAAAGCACTTCATGGCCGGACACCGCGACCCCATGCCGCAACTCCAGGGCTCCCGCAAGGACCTGAAAACGATCCGCACTTTGCTGCCCTATTTGTGGCCACCCGGCGCAATCGGGCTGCGCGCAAGGGTCGTGATTGCGCTAAGTCTGCTGGCATTGGCGAAGGTCGCCAACGTGGTCGTTCCGGTATTCTACAAGCAGGTGGTGGACGTTCTTTCCGGCGATACCGCGGCCGTTGTTGCGGTGCCGATTGCGCTACTGTTCGGTTATGGCGGGGCCCGTATTCTTGCCCAGACATTTGGTGAGCTTAGGGACGCTGTGTTTGCCAAGGTCGGTCAGCGCGCCGTGCGCCAGGCGGCCCTCTCCACCTTCAAACATTTGCACCGCCTGTCGCTTAGATTTCATCTGGACCGAAAAACCGGCGGCATCAGCCGCGCCATAGAACGCGGCGTACGCGGTATCGAGTTTTTGCTCAACTTCATGTTGTTCAACATCCTGCCGACGCTGTTCGAAATCGTGCTGGTATGCGGAATTTTGTGGTCGCTGTATTCGGTGTGGTACGCGCTTGTTACCTTCGGCACCATCGCCCTTTATATCACCTGGACGCTGACGGTTACGGAATGGCGCATCAAGTTCCGGCGGATCATGAACGAAACCGACAGCGAAGCCCATACCAAGGCCGTCGACTCGCTCTTGAACTTCGAAACCGTCAAGTATTTCGGCAACGAGGCCCATGAAGCCCGGCGCTTCGACTCCGCCCTTGAAAAGTATGAAAGCGCGGCGGTCAAAAGCGGCACCTCCCTGGCCATGCTTAATATCGGCCAGGGCTTTATTATCGCCGCCGGGTTGATCGCCATCATGACCATGGCCGGATACGGTGTGGCGGGCGGATCCATGAGCATCGGCGATTTCGTGCTGGTCAACACCTACCTGATCCAACTTTACATGCCGCTCAATTTCCTGGGCTTCGTTTATCGCGAAATCAAACGCTCGCTGACCGACATGGACCAGATGTTCAGCCTGTTGGCGGAGCACGCCGAAATCAGCGATGTAGCGGATGCCGAACCCCTTTCGGTCAACGGCGGTGAAATTGTTTTCGACAACGTTTCGTTCGCCTATGACGAAAGGCGGTCTGTACTGGGCGGCATTTCGTTTACGGTTCCAGCCGGAAAATCGGTCGCCATCGTGGGGCCGAGCGGGGCCGGAAAGTCGACCATCTCGCGCCTTTTATTCCGCTTTTACGACGTCACCGGCGGGCACATCATGATCGACGGTCAGGACATTCGCGAGGTCGAGCAAAATTCGCTGCGCACCGCCATCGGCATGGTTCCGCAGGACACGGTGCTTTTCAACGACACCGTCTATTACAACATCGCCTACGGGCGCCCCGATGCAAGCCCGGCCGAAGTGGAGAGTGCCGCAAGGCTGGCGCGCATTCACGACTTCGCCCAAAGCCAACCCGACGGATACCAGACCATGGTCGGCGAACGCGGCCTGAAGCTTTCGGGCGGCGAGAAACAGCGGGTCGCCATCGCGCGCACGCTGCTGAAGAACCCGCGCATCATGTTGTTCGATGAAGCCACGTCGGCGCTGGACACCCATACCGAACGGGAAATCCAGGCGTCATTGGCCGAGGTTTCGGCCGACCGAACGACGCTGATCATCGCCCACCGGCTTTCCACCGTGGTCGACGTGGATGAAATTCTGGTGCTGGACGGCGGCCTCATCGTCGAGCGTGGAAATCACCCGCGGCTACTCGCCGAGGGTGGCGTCTATGCCGAAATGTGGACACGCCAGCAGGAAGCGTCGCGCGCGCGGGAAGTGCTCGAACATACCGCCGAGGAAAATGTCGCCGCGGACATCGCGGCAGCCGAATAACATCAAAAACCGAAAGAGAAAACCGAATGGTCAACTGGATGAAGGCGCTCGCAGAACACTACGCAATGCTGCGTGAACGCCATCCCGAGGACAAGCTGCTGATCGTCTTCGATATCGACGGCACCATCATCGACATGCGCCCCATCATCGCACACGTATTGCAGGCTTATGACGCCGCACACGGCACTCGCCATTTTGCAGGTGTCGACGCCAAGGATATCGACATTCACGAAGACCTGTTCGACGATCTGATGGACGCACTCGGCATTGCCGCCCAGACCGCCGCACGCATTGAACCCTGGTATCGCGAATTCCTGTGGTCGGACAATACGATCAACGCCGCGCACCACCCGTTTCCAGGGGTCATGGATGTTATCCGCTGGTTTCAGGCGCAGCCCAATACCTACGTGGGGCTGAATACGGGCCGCCCGGAAATCATCCGTGACGAAACCGTCAAATCCCTGAACACCCTGGGGCGCGAACACGGGGTTGAGTTTACGTCCGACCTTCTTTGGATGAACGGCTTAAACCCGGATCATTTTATCCCGCATACCAAAGCTGTCGGAATTCGCGATTTTCGCGAACGGGGCTATCGGATCGTCGCCGTCATCGACAACGAACCGGGCAACATCGAAAGCATGGTGACGGCCGACGAGGATGACGAAATCCTGTTCCTTCACGCCGATACCATTTTTAAAACGCCGCTTTGCGACACACCACGAACGGTTCGTGGCAACAACTACGACGTGACCCCGTTCCTTGCCGCCGGGTAACGGTGCTGGAACTAATACCAACGGCCCTAAGGAATGACCCGCGGAGACGGCATAGCAAGGGTTTCGGCTAGGAGCGTGCGGCGCCGCGATGCCTTTGCATCGCAAGCCGTGCGCGACGACGTCCGAAACCCTTGCTATGCCGCCGTTCCGGTCCCAAAAACAGGTCGCCGGAGGGCGTCGCGAAAGCTTAACGATGCAAAGGCATCGCCTGCGCTTCGGCTCCTACCCGGCGATCTGTTTTAGGGATCTGCGCGAGTCATTCCTTAGGGCCGTTGGTATTAATCCGTCGCACAAGAAGAAATACCCTCGGCCAGAGACCGTGATCCGATTGGTGGCGAGTCAATCCCGCCTGTGAGGGGACTCGCAGAATTTGGGCCTTCACGCGAACGCCGCCCGGCATTTTTTCTCACCAATATCCATTGTCTGAACTGCGGATAGGAACCACCTTTGAAGATACTGCGTGGCAATCGGAAAACTGCATGGTGGATTTGCAATGGCAAATGATGTGACGGTCGAAAAAGCGGCGCAGGAACTTTTCGAACGCCACGGAAAACTGGCCGTTGAGATTGCCTACGAACGTGCCGAGCGATTGTCGCGGCGCGGCGATCAGCCCACGCTGGGCAAGGCGTTGATGGTGTTGACCGAGGTCGAAAAGCTTGTCGGTAACACCGGTCCGTCCCCTGATCTGAGATATTCCCGCCTTCACTGAATTAAACCAACATAGTCTGAGTTGGTCCCTTTTCCGCCTCCGTGGCATCTGTTAGGTTGCGCCTAAATTGGGGACGGCCATCGACGGCCGACGGACAGGTCTGCTTTCATGACAAATGGTGACAATATCGGGCGCGGCATCGTCTTCGCCGCCGCGACTTTCGCTTGCTTTTCAACCGCCGATGCGGCCGTCAAATATCTGACCGGGGGATACTCGGTCTTTCAGGTGGCCAGCCTGACGGCACTGTTTTCATTTATCCCGATCACCATTCTGGTCGCACGCACCGGTGGCATTCGCACGATCAAGCCACGTAACGTCAAGGGCGTGGCCTTGCGCGCGGTTCTGCTGATGCTGGATACGCTGTTCGCCTATTTCGCGTTCAGCCGCCTGCCCATGGCCAATGTCTATACGCTGATCTTCGGCGCACCGCTTCTGGTTACCGCGCTCTCGCCTTGGCTGCTTAAGGATTCGGTCGGCTGGCACAGATGGGCCGCCGTCGTGGTCGGCTTTATCGGCATTGTCATCATTCTGCGGCCCGGACTGGCGCCCATGGACGTGGGTTATTTTTCGGCCCTGGGGGCGGCCTTCGTCTTCGGAATGGCGATGATCGTCACCCGCCGCATCGGGGCGACCGAGTCCAACGGCGCCATGCTGGTATGGGTCATGGGAGCAAAGTGCGTGATCCCGGGCGTCCTCATGCTGCTTAGTTTCAGCTTTGCCCCCATGTCGATTACCGATCTGGCGCTGATGGCCTTTGCCGGAATTTTCGTCGGCATGGCGCACATCTTCATGGTCATGGCATTCAGGCACGCGCCCGCCCCCATCGCCGCACCGTTCATGTATACGCAAATGTTGTGGGCGGTTTTTTACGGCTATATCTTCTTCGGCGACGTGCCCGACGGGTTCGTCATCGCCGGGTCCGCCCTGGTCGTTGCCAGCGGTCTGTATATCCTGTGGCGGGAAAACTCACAGGGCTAGAATTCCGGTCTGCACGATCGCCATATAGGCTCCTGTACCGACGCCGATGCTGACCAGCGCGTTGCGAAACAGCGCGTGCAGTCCGATGGTCACGGCCAACGCGATCCCCTCGGGCAGACCGTAGGGCGACACGGTGACGGCAACGTCCTTCAGGCAATAAATCACCAGCAGGGTCAGGATGACGGGCGGCGTACCGCGCCCGAGGAACCTGATCGCACGGCTTTCAGCAAACCGCCCCAAAAACACGAAGGGTGCGGCGCGGCTAATGAAGGTGACCGCCGCCATGGCGAAGATCACCGACCAGATATATCCGTTCACGCCCACCCCCTTCGCGCCCCGTTGGCGATCAGCAGCCCGAGACTGAGCGATATGGAAATCAACAGCATGTTTTCGCCGCCGAATGCGACGATGGTGATAATGCCCGCCACAAACGCCAGAGCGAACGGAAACACTTCACGCACCTGACGCATCTGTTCGACCAGCAGGACCGCGAACAACGCCGTCAGGGCGAAGTCCATCCCCGTCGTATCGAAGCTTGACGCTTCACCCGCCAGGGCTCCGGCGGTCGAGCCCAGACACCAGGCCGAATAGTTGATGCCGGCCATCAGCAAGTGAAAATCCGTTTCGCGGGCATCAGGCGGGGGCTTGATGCTGGTCATCAGTGCATAGGTTTCGTCGGTCAGCCAATAAATCAGGAAAAACTTTTTGAACCCTGCCCCACGCCAGCGTTCCAACACGCTAAGACCGAAAAACGCGTGCCGCACATTCAAAATGAAAGTCGCCGCCGCAATTTCAAACACGCCCACGCCCGCGGCCAGCAAGCCGACGGCCAGGAATTGCGAAGCCCCGGCGAATACGATCAGGCTCATGGCCGTCGCGTAGCTCCAGGGAAGACCTACGTGCTCGACAAATAATAGACCGAAGGCGAACCCCAACGGGAAGTAGCCCAGAATAACGGGTCCGCTGGCCTGAAAGGCGCTTGCAACGAGCCGGGTGGAAAAGCCCAAGGGTGGAACTCCAAAGGAATTGTGATTTTTCCGGATATTAATCGGGTCGCCCTGTCACCGATACCCCCGCAGACCCTGAAAAAGGCGAATACGCCACAAATCCTGACGATCATCACAAATATTGCCGATTCAAGCGCAATTTTGAACTGTTGTAACCCAAGATAATTGTTGGGCCGGATTCGACAAAAAGCTATACTTCGGCAAATACAAATAGATCTATGTTCTTTAGTTCGCGTTAAACCGATAAGAATACTTCGCAACTACGGGATTCTGCCGATTTTCGGAAGATCACCACCGGAGCGATACAAGCAGCAGGGACGCCGAAACGGCGAAATCTATGGCAGCCATAAAAACGGTCATATGGGCGGCGATTGGTTTGGTTTTATTGACCACTTCCGCCATAGCCCAAATTGAACGAAAGCCCATTGCTCCTGAAGATCTGAAAAATATTCAGGACTCGAACGCCAAGTGCCTGGAATGTCATTCCGAGGGCGGCTTCGATACGCTTAACCGCGAGGGTGTGGACAAAGACAAATTGCGCGACCATCTGGTCGACCTCGGCGTCTACGAGGGGTCCAATCATGGCCGCGTGGAATGCAAGGCCTGCCATGTAAAGGGCTTCGAGGAATTCCCCCACGCCGCAGATGACAAAAAGCAGATCAACTGGTGCGACGAATGCCACACGCGCAAATTCCTTCGCATCGAAATGCAATTCGATGAAAGTGTCCACGCCAAGGAAGGCATAAAGGAAAAGTTCACCTGTTCGACCTGCCACGACCCGCACGTCTTCCAGGCCGCCAAGTATATGAACTCGCCACGCGACGTGGTCCGCCAGGACAATGATTTTTGTCTGAGCTGTCACGGATCGGATCAAAGTTTCGAGCAGGTTTCCAAGGAAGCCAGACCCGATCTGGTAGAGAACCACGAATGGCTGCCCAACAGGCCGTTGCACTGGAACGCCGTGCGCTGCGTGGAATGCCACACACCGGTTTCAAAGAAGGTGATGTCGCACGAAATTCTCCCCGCCGAAAAAGCCGAGAAAAGATGCGTGGCCTGTCATTCGGCGGATTCCACCCTGCGGCTTCGCCTTTACAAACACATGGTGTCGGAAGAGCGCAGCAGGGTCGGGTTCGTCAACAGCATGATCCTCAACGAGGCCTACGTCATCGGCGCCACCCGCAACGTTTATCTGGACCTGGCGCTTGGAATTTTCGCGGCGGTGGTGGTGTTCATCATCGTCTTGCATTCCATTTTGCGAATAATCGCAGCGTGGGTGAGGAGCAGGCGCAATGGCTGAACGAGCTTACATCATGCCGATCGCGTTGCGCCTGTGGCATTGGACCAACGCACTGCTGATGATCCTTCTGATCATATCCGGAGCAAGCCTGCACTTTACCGATCCGGTCATTCCGCTCATTCGCTTCGATATCGCGCGGACCATTCATAACGTCTCGGGGATCGGTGTTTCGGTACTGTACATCTTCTTTGCGGTCTGGAATTCGGCGACCGGATCGTGGCGTCAGTACATCCCGGAACTGAAAGGGCTCAAAGCCAACCTGGATCGGCAGAATTACTACGTTTTCGTGGGCCAGCTAAAAGGGGACGCGCCGCACGTCGTCCCCACGCCCGAACAGAAATTCAACGCCATGCAGCAACTGACCTACATCGGCGTCATGTACATAGCCATGCCGGTGGTGATTGTTACCGGACTGGCCTTTTTCTACCCCGAATTAGCCCCGGCCCAATTGTTTGGGTTCGACGGCCTGCTTCCCATTGCCGTGCTCCATTATGTGGCCGGCTTCGGACTTACCATGTTCTTGCTGGGCCACCTTTACATGGGAACCACAGGAACCACCGTCGCCGGCGGTTTTCGCATGATGATCACCGGTTGGCACGATGAGCACGACGAAAAGCCCGAAAACGAACAACCCTGAACTACGAAATGTCTGCTTTGCCTTGGTGGAGGCATCGCAGGCTTCCCCAAAACCAGTAACCACCAATATTAAGGAGGTACTCAATGAAACGTCTAACACTCACCGCATTGGCCGCTCTGCCGGTCAGTCTTCTCATCGCCGCCTCGTCCGCTTCGGCCGACGACTATACCCTTAACGCCGTCAAGGCGTCCGCCGCGCCGACGCTCGACGGCGTTGCCGACGACGCCATCTGGGGTTCGGCTCCGGCCATTCCGATCACCACCGTCAAGGGCGCCAACTTCGGCGGCACCGGCGGCACCACCGGCACGATGAAGGCCGCCTATGATGGCGATAACCTTTACATCCTGCTGCAGTACAAGGACGCGACCCTCAACTATCAGCGTTCGCCCTACCAAAAGCAGGCCGACGGTAGCTGGAAAAAGCTGAAAGACGCCAACGACAAGGGCGGCGACAACAACGTCTATTATGAAGACAAGGCGTCGCTGATCTGGGACATTAACGAGTCCATCTTCGGTTTCGCCAAGCGCGGTTGCCAGATGGCCTGCCATTCCGGCGAACCCGGAAAGCCCTACGGCAACAAGTACACCGAAGAAGAAGGCGAGCTGGGCGACATCTGGCATGTCAAGTCCGTGCGCTCCCTGCCTCTCGGCTACATTGATGATCAGTATCTCGACCACATGCGCTACGACCCGAAGAAAGCCAAAGGCGCCGGCCGCCACAGCGACAAGAAGACCGGCGGCGGCTACAAGAACATCGGCATGAAGGACGGCAAACCCGAATTCATGAACAAGAACGGCAAGGCCGCCAACAAGGGCGGCACCTACTGGCTGCCCGCCAGCGAAGCCGTTGCCTTTGACGACAGCAAGTTCGTGGCCGGCGACGAAGTGGCCTCCATCAAGACCCAGCGTCCCACCGGCGACCGTGGCGACATCAACTCGGGCGCCAAGTGGGCCGACGGCGTGTGGACCATCGAGATTGCCCGCAAGCTGACCACCGGCAGCAAGACCGACGTCCAGTTCGACGATCTTGGCAAGAAGTACTACTTCGGCGTCGCCACCTTCGATAACGCGCAGGTTCGCCACGCGTATCAGGAAAAGGTGATCAAGATGGTCTTCGCGAAATAAGGTTTTAAGATAAGAAACGGTCAACAAAGACCGTCTGTCCAAGGCAAATATGGGCCGCCCTTCCCCGGGCGGCCCTTTTTCTTTCCCGATCCACACCAATTTCGGTTCATAGTTTCCCATTTTATCGTAATAATGGTCATTCGAAGGGATTGCCAATCTGGCCAAATCTGAGGACGAATAGGTGGCGCTTGAACCATTAGAGTTTCATCTGGACATGAGCGAGGCGCAAGTGGTCCGCTCCTTCTTGAGGGCGCACGGATTTTTGGCCGATGCGGCTGATGAGCACCTTCTGAGCGTTCACTGGTTGTACTTCGTTACCTTGGGCGGAATCCGCATCCAGATTCCCGGGCAAATGGTTGAGGAAGCACGCAACCTATTGAGTGACATAAGGGCGCAACCAGCTTTCACACAGCCGCGCCGCCGACGTCCCCTCAAAAGAACACTGGTACTGGCCGCTTTGGTTTTATTGACCGGTGGTTAGACCAAAAGGACTGGATTACCCTTCGGCCTGCCGCGTGATCCAACCGCCGCCCAGAAGCCGCTCGCCGTCATAGAACACGCAGGCCTGCCCCGGCGCGATGGCCGACTGGGCGTGGTCCAGAACGACCTGCGCGGTCCCGCCGTCGCCGCCGAACACGGTCGCGCCCACAGCAGGTTTGGTCGATCTGATCTTGACCGAAACGCGAGTCCCTTGCTTCGGCGGTGCGTCGCCCGCCCCCAGCCAGTTGACCTCGCGCACGTTTAGGCGGTCTTTCATCAACGCCTCGGGCGATCCGACGACGACGCGCCGCGTCCCGGGTTCAAGGCGCACCACGTACAGCGGCGGGCCGCCACCGATGCCCAGGCCCCGGCGCTGGCCGATGGTGTAATGAATAATGCCGTCATGCTTGCCCAGAACGTTTCCGTCCGTATCAACGATTTCGCCGGGTTCGGCGGCGCCGGGACGAAGCCGGTCAATTACATCGACGTACCTTCCCACGGGAACGAAGCAGATGTCCTGACTGTCGGCCTTGGCCGCCACTTGCAGGCCGAAACGCCGCGCATGCTTGCGGGTTTCGGTCTTGTCCATGCCGCCCAGGGGAAAGCGCAGGAAGCCAAGCTGCTCGCGCGTGGTGGCAAACAGAAAATAGCTTTGGTCGCGATTGTGATCCGTTCCGCGCAGAAGTTCCGGCCCGTCGGGCCCGATCCTCCAGCGCGCATAGTGTCCGGTTATCAAGGCGTCTGCATCCAGATCGCGCGCCTTTCCCAAAAGATCGCGGAACTTGACCGTCTGATTGCAGCGAACGCAGGGAATGGGCGTTTCGCCCGCCAGATACGTTTCGACGAAGTCATCGATGACGGATCCCTGAAACTCTTTCTCGAAATCCAGCACGTAATGGGGAATGCCAATGGCATCGGCGACCCGCCGGGCATCGTAGATATCGCGCCCCGCACAGCACGTTCCGGGGCGGTCTATGGCCTCGCCGTGATCATAAAGCTGCATGGTCACGCCGATGACGTCATAGCCCTCTTGCGCCAGCAGGGCCGCCGTCACCGAACTGTCGACGCCCCCCGACATGGCAACGACCACACGGGTGTCCGCAATCGGCTTATCTATGGCAAGGCTGTTCATGGCGCATCATATAAGTCGAAACGTCGATCAATAAAACACCGGAGACACCGAAGTTTTCTTTTTACTGGCGGCCAACGCCGCTAATATGCGCCAGTTCGCGAACCAAATAAAACTCAAGGGGAAGTCATCATGAACGCAATTCGCTTTGCCGCAGCGGCCCTGACCGCCGTTTGCGTGACGACCGGCGCACTGGCCGCCGACAAGTTCGTCGCCATCACCCAGATTGTCGAGCACCCGGCGCTGGACGCCGCCCGCAAGGGCGTCAAGGATGTGCTGGCGGAAAACGGGTTCGTCGAAGGCAAGAACCTTAAGTGGGCCTATCAGAGCGCCCAGGGCAACGTCGCCACCGCAGCCCAGATCGCCAAGAAATTCGTCGGCGACGCGCCGGACGTAATCGTCGCCATCGCCACGCCGTCGGCCCAGACGGTCGTGGCCTCGACCAAGACGATCCCGGTCGTCTTCAGCGCGGTGACCGACCCGGTCGCGGCCAAACTGGTTTCCAATTGGGAAAAACCCGGCAAGAACGTCACCGGCACGTCGGACATGGCCCCCATCGACAAGCATCTGGCCCTCATCAAGCGCATCACGCCGAATGTGAAAAAACTGGGCGTGCTGTTTAATCCGGGCGAAGTCAACTCGGTTTCGTCGCTGGACGCCGTCAAGAAGGCCGCCCCGGCGCTGGGCATTGAAGTGTTTGAGGGCGCCGCGCCCAAGTCCAGCGAAGTGCTGGCCGCGGCCCGCGCGCTGGTTGGAAAAGTGGACGCCTTCTACGTTCCCACCGACAACACCGTGGTCTCGGCTTTTGAAGCGGTCGTCAAGGTGGGCATCGACGCCCAGCTTCCGGTGTATGCCGCCGATACCGATTCCGTACCCCGCGGCGCCATCGCCGCTCTCGGCTTCAATTATTACGAGGTTGGCCGCCAGACCGGCGAAATGGTGCTGAGCATTCTCAAGGGCACCGACGCGGGTTCGATCCCGGTATCCGGCGTCAAGAACATGGACCTATTTCTTAACGTGAAATCGGCAGCGAAAATGGGCGTCACCATTCCCGATGCTGTCATTTCCGAAGCCACCAAAGTCGTGCGTTAGGAACTTTACGTGAGCCTGATTGCGTTTCTTGGCACGCTGGAGACCGGACTGATCTTCGCCCTGGTCGCCCTGGGTGTGTATCTGTCATTCCGGATTTTGCAATTTCCGGATCTGACGGTCGACGGCAGCTTTCCTCTGGGAGCGGCGGTTTCGGCGATCCTTATCGTCAACGGCGTCAATCCGTTTCCGGCCACGCTGGTTGCCTGCGTGGCCGGGGCGGGCGCCGGGTTGATCACCGCGTGGCTGAACGTGCGCCTGAAAATCCTGCACCTTCTGGCCAGTATCCTGACCATGATCGCCCTCTATTCGATCAACCTCAGGATCATGGGACGTCCCAATGTTGCGCTGTTGGGCGAGGAAACCGTGTTTACGCCGCTGGAAATGATCGGTGTTCCTTCTTACGTCTCCATTCCCGCGGCGCTGGCGGTATTAATCGTCATCGCCAAGTTCGGAATGGACCGGTTCCTTAATTCGGAAATCGGTCTTGCCATGCGGGCCACGGGGGCCAACGCGCGCATGGCCCGCGCGCAGGGCATCAACACCAATTTTTACATTCTTTTGGGAATGGCGCTCAGTAACGCGCTGGTAGCTCTGGCAGGCGCATTGTTCGCGCAAAGCCAGGGTGCCGCCGACGTGACCATGGGTGTGGGTGTCATCGTGGTGGGGTTGGCCGCCGTGATCGGCGGTGAAGCCGTGATCCTGCCTCGTACGGTATTTCTGGCGACGCTTGCATGTGTCGCCGGGTCGCTGATGTACCGCTTTGCCGTGGCTCTCGCGTTGAACGCTGATTTTATCGGCCTCAAGGCGCAAGACCTCAACCTCATCACCGCCTTGCTGGTGGCCGGCGCAATGGTTCTTCCCAGCGTAAGGGCTCCGGTAAAACGCGCCCTGGTCAAGGACAAACGAGTGGTCGGGCCGCTGAAATGATAGAAGTCCAGGATCTTCGCATCACCTTTGGCGCAGGAACGCCCATGGAAACGCCCGCCTTGCGCGGCATTTCGCTGGACATACCCGAAGGCCAGTTCGTTACCGTGATCGGCAGCAACGGCGCGGGAAAAACGACGCTTCTCAACGCCCTTTCCGGCGAAACAATCCCCGATACGGGCCGTGTGCTGATTGATGGCGCCGACGTGACCGCCTGGCCGACGTATCAACGGGCGAAACTGGCGGCCCGGGTATTTCAGGACCCCATGGCCGGAAGCTGCGCCAATCTGTCGATCATTGAAAATCTCGGCCTGGCCAATGCCCGCGGGCGCAAGCGCACCATCGGGGCGGCCACGGGCAAGGCCCTGCGCGAGAAGGCGAGAAGCCGTCTGGCGCGCCTTGAACTGGGATTGGAGGATCGCCTCGACGATCCCATGGAGCTGCTTTCGGGTGGCCAGCGCCAGGCCGTCAGCCTGCTCATGGCAACGTTCAATCCCATGAAGATCCTGCTTCTGGACGAACATACGGCCGCACTTGACCCCAAGATCGCCGCCTTCGTCATCGAGTTGACGCGAACCATCGTCGAAGAACGCAAACTGACCACCATGATGGTCACCCATTCCATGCGTCAGGCGCTGGACGTGGGCGAACGCACCATCATGCTGCACGAAGGTCAGATCGTGCTTGATGTTTCGGGCGACGAACGCAAGGGCCTCAAGGTCGAGGACCTTCTGCACATGTTCGAAAAAGTGCGCGGCGAGGAACTGGACGACGATACCTTGCTGCTGGGTTAGATCGTTTTCCGCTCGTTGGTGCACATCAATCGTCATCAAACAGAAGCCGAACCACTTGGGTAAGACCGCTCAAACCTCCTTCTCGATACGGACCGCCGTCACTTTGTAGTCGGGGCACTGGGTGTGGTCGTCCGCTTCTGAGCCGACCAACAGATTGGTTCGCGTTTCCGGGAAATGGAAGGTCATGAAGACGATGCCGGGTGGCGTTTCCTCGGTGATTTCCGCCGGGGCCTTTACGCGGCCATGGCGGGACACAACGCGCACCGGATCGCCGCTGCGGATACCCAGCTTCGAAGCGTCCCGTGGGTGGATACCGACCCGTTCCTCCTTCGCCCGGGCCAAGCGGATGATGGGCGTTCGCCGCGTCATGGTGCCCACGTTGTAATGGAAAAGCGTTCGTCCCGTCGTCAACATGAAAGGATACTTCTCATCGGTGTCTTCCGCCGGGGGACGCCACGGCGTAGGCGTCAGGCGGGCCTTACCGCGCAGGAAGTTGCCCCCTTCGTGAACGATGGCCGTTCCCGGATGGCCGGGTTGCGGACAGGGCCACTGAACGAAACCATCGCGGTCCAGGCGGGCATAATTGATCCCACCCCAATTGGGCGTCAACGCGACGATCTCTTCCATAATCCTGGCCGGATCCGTGGCTGTGCCGGGACCGTCGTCGAAGCCCAGATTCACGGCCATGCGACGGGCCAGAGCGTGTATGACGTCGCTGTCGGTATACCCGGTAAGGGGCGGAATGGCGCGGCGCACGCGCTGCACCCTGCGGTCGCTGTTGACGAAGGTCCCGTCCTTTTCCAGAAAGCTGCATCCCGGCAGGATCACGTGGGCAAACCGGGCCGTTTCGGTCATGAACAGGTCCTGGACAACCAGGAAGTCCAGGTTTTCCAGAGCGGCGGCAACGCCAGCCGTGTTGGGGTCCGACTGAGCCACGTCCTGGGCGATCACGTACATGGCCTTCAGCGACCCGGCCCGCGCGGCCTCGAACATCTCGGGTATCTTGAAGCCCACATGGCTTGGCGGTATCACGCCCCAAACACGTTCGTGGTCTTCGCGGGCCATTGGATCGTCGACGGGCCGATAGTCGCTGAAAACATTGGGCAGGGCCCCCATGTCGCACGCGCCCTGAACGTTGTTCTGTCCGCGGATCGGGCCGGCTCCGGTTCCTGGTCGGCCCAGGTTACCTGTCATAACCGCCATATTGATCAGCCCGAAGGCGTTCAGGGTGCCATGGCAGGCTTCGGTGACGCCCAACCCCCACAGGATCTGCGCAGCCTTCCCGGAGGCGTAAAGGTGGGCCGCCGCGCGTATGGTCTCGGCCGGTACGCCGCACAATCCGGCGGCCCATTCCGGGTGACGGCCTTCCAGCGCGCCGGTGGCTTGATCGAAGTTTTCCACGTGCCGCGCGATGAAGTCCTCATCCAGAAGGCCGTCCGCCACGAGCACCTGCTGCATGGCGTTGACCACAGCCCCGTTGGTGCCGGGGCGCAGGGCAAGGTGGATGTCGGCAAGGCGGGCCAGTTCGGTGTTTCGGGGATCGACGACGATCAGCTTGCAGCCGGCCAGCACCGCCTGCTTGATGCGCGCGCCCAGAACGGGATGGGCCGCAGTGGGGTTGGCGCCGAATATCATCAACACGTCCGAGCGTTCCACATCCTCGAAGCTGTTGGTCCCGGCCCCTGTTCCCAGGGCCGCCCCCAGGGCAAAGGCCGACGGCGAGTGGCAGACCCGGGCGCAGTTGTCGACCGAGTTGGTACCCATGACGACCCGGGTGAACTTCTGCGCCAGATAGTTTTCTTCGTTGGTGCAGCGCGCCGAACTGATCATGCCGAAGGCGTGGGGTCCGGCGTCGCGGACTTCCGCTAAGCGGTTGGCGGTCAATTTCAGGGCCTCGTCCCAGGAGGCTTCGCGGAACCCGCCGTCCGCCTGCCGGATCAATGGGTTCTTGAGACGGTCGGGGGCATGGACGAAGGCATGGCCGAAGCGCCCCTTGACGCAGGCGTGCCCCCTGTTGGCGCCCCCTCCCGGATCGGGACGCACCGCGACCACACGATCATCTCGCACACCGGCGACCAGCGAGCAACCGACGGCGCAATAAACGCAGGTGGTGGTGACCTCGTGATCGGGTTCACCATATCCGTCCTTTTCCCGGATCGCTCCCGTCGGGCACTCCACGGCACACTGGCCGCAACTGGCGCACCCCGCGGCGTCCAGGGATTGGTCGTTGCCAGCGATGACGCGGACATCGAATCCCCGACCAGCCATGCCCAGCACGAAAGAGCCCTGGATTTCGTCGCAGGCACGCACGCAGCGGGCGCACCGGATACACTTGTCCATGTCCAGGAGCAGGAAGGGGTGGGAGCGGTCGGGTTTAGGATCGTGGGTGCGCGGGTTCTCGAAGCGCACGCCGGGCAGTCCCACTTCCGCCACGGCACTTTGCAGTTCACAATTCCCGTTGGCTTGGCAAGCCAGGCAGTCGAGCGGGTGGTCACTGACGATCAGCTCCAGGATATTTCGGCGCAGGCGGGTGAGCAGGTTTGAGCGAGTGCGATACCGGGCGCCATCTTGCAACGGCGTGTGGCAGGCGGCCACCGGACGCCCCCCGTCCACTTCCACCATGCACAAACGGCAAGCGCCATGCGGTTTTAAGTGGGGTGAATGGCAGAGCGTCGGCACGGATCCGCCGTCGGCGCGCACCGCCTCCAGGATCGTCATGGTGGACGGAAAGCGGGCCGCCCGTCCATCCAGGGTTACGAGGACGGTATCACTCATGGCCGCCTCCCCCGGCCCGGGGCCATATGTCCGGGAAGTGGTTGAGCAGGGACAAGATTGGCACGGGAGCCATTCCTCCCAGCCCGCAAAGAGACCCCAGACGGAGGGTTTCACAAAGATCACGAAGCAGGGTTTCGCGTTCTCCCGTAAGGCCGTCCGTGGCGATGCGATCCAACAGCTCGACTGCGCGAAGGGTTCCGATGCTGCATGGGAAACACTTTCCGCAGCTCTCATGCGCACAAAAAGCCATGAGCTCCCGCGCCACGGTGACGAGGTCTGTCGCGTCGGAGAAAACCACCATGCCGCCGTGTCCCAAGGTTCCCCCGACCCGGTCCAACGCTTCAAAACCCAAGGGCGTATCGAGAGCCGTACCCGAAATGATCGCCCCCAGCGGCCCGCCGATCTGCACCGCCTGGAACCGGCAGCCGTCGGCCATGCCGCCTGCCAGATCGAAGATGATGTCGCGCACGCTCACGCCCATTTCCACCTCGTAAAGGCCGGGGCGGCGAACCTGGTTGTTAAGGCTGATCAGCTTCGTTCCCGTGGAGCCCTCCATACCGATGGCGGCGTAGTTCGCACCTCCGTTCAGGATGATCCACGGCAGATTGCACAGCGTCTCCACGTTGCTAATGGCCGTGGGACAACCGTAAAGCCCTTCCTGCGCCGGATAGGGCGGCCGCAGGCTGACCTGCGGGGAAACCCCTTCGATGGACCGCAGAAGGCTCGTCTCTTCACCGCAGACATAGGACCCCTGGCCCTTGACCAATTGGATAGCGCAGTCTCGGTGGCCCCTTTCGCGGGCCTCGTCCACGGCCTTTTGCAAGGCCGCAAATGCGTAGGGGTATTCATGGCGGATATAGATGAAGGCCTCCCGCGCGCCGCAGGCGTGTGCGGCGATAAGCATGCCTTCGATCAGGCCATGGGGATCGCGTTCGGCCAGTTCCTTGTCGATAAAGGCGCCGGCATCCCCTTCGTCCAGATTGGCGACCACGAAGCGGCGGCCATCGGGGCTCGGCGATTTGGCGACGGCTTCCAGTTTGCGCCCGGCCGGGAATCCGGCCCCGCCCCGCCCCCTGAGGCCGCTGGCGGATATTTCGGCGACCACCGCCTCGGGCGTCATGGCCATGGCCTTTTCCAGGGCCGCATAACCTTCGCCGGGATAGTCCGTGGCCCGTCCACCTTCGGTTTCGCAAACTCGACGCAGAAGAATGCACGGTTGCGCGGGCGCCGGGAAATGGATGGGGTTCTGCGGTTCCGGTCCGCTCAGTTGCCGCCCCTCGCGCACGGCTTCAACCACTTCATCCACCGTGTCCGGACAATCCGCCGTGACCACGCGGCCGTCCAGGCTCAGATTGGGGCCGTGGCTGCACAATCCCAGGCACGTTACCGCACTCAAATTTCCGTCCAGCCGTTTTCCCAGATCGGCAGTCAGGGCGTCCGCACCCGCAGCCCGGCAGGCCTCGCCGTTGCAGCACCGAACTCGGGGCGGTGGGTCGTCTGCGGGGCGTAATTCATCGTAGAATTCCGATATCGTCCGCAAATGCTGGGCCGGAATCCCCGTTGCCCGAGACAAGTCGCTCAGATCACCGTGGCCAACCGCGCCATTCCGCTTCAGGATATCGCCGATAAGGTCGAAGGCTGTCTTTTCAGCCCGCGTCAGACGCTCACTCAATGCAATGAGATTAGCGGACACTCTCACGTCTCCCGTCCGACCTGCCATCAAGAACTATTCAAAAGTTTAAGCTAAAGTCTTGCCTTTTGGGAAGGGCCGATTGGATCACAGCCCATATGTCGCGAAGGCCGGATCGGGATACTAGGCAGAATTCCAAACCACACGGCCGGTGCCGGCCACGTCGTAACCGCCCATTTCGGCCGCCCGCGCGGAAAAGCCCGGAGATCGGGAGAAGGCCAGCAGCTTTTGCACCATTGGTTCGAAATAGTCGCGCCGGCGCACCAGCAAGTCACAGCGTTCCCGGTGCAGGGGAACGAAATCCAACCCGAAGGCGTGGGCCGCTGCGCGCACCGCAAGACCAACGTCGGCCTTGCCTTCCGATATTGCCAGCCCCAGATCGGTTTCGTTGCGGGCGGGCTCCACCGGCAGTTCCAAATCCGCAGGGTTTATGCCGTTTTCGCTTAACAGGTGATCGAACAGAATTCGGCTTCCCGCGCCGTCCTGACGTTGAATGACACGTACACCACGCGCCGCCACGTCGGCCACACCGGTAATACCCACAGGGTTTCCCCGCGCCACCACCAACCCCTGTTCGCGGTGCGCCCATTCGATAAGAACGGCGTCCGACACAGCCAGGTTTTTCACCGCAGGGACGTTGTACCCGCCGCTCTCGGGGTCGAACACATGCAGGGCGCAAACCATCGCCTCGCCGTCCGCGAACCTGCGCAGCCCGTCCAGGCTTCCGCCCGACAAAAGCGCCAGGTCACAGTCCGATTGGCGCACGCTCCATTCCAGCAACGGGTCGTGGCTGCCCGAGATGACGGAAGGGGGCGAGGCCACACGGCGTTCCACCGCACCCGGAATATCGGTTCCCTCGGCCAGCCACGCGTCAATCAGCCGTTTGGGAAAGTGCCATTTGCCGGTAACCCGCGTGCATGGAATGCGCTTGTTGCGCACGAGGTCATAGACCTTGCGTTCCTTGATTCTAAGGTATTCCGCAACCTCGCGGGTATTCATCAGTTCCGGCACTGCTTCCCCCATTGAACATCGCTGGCGCCGAAACAATATACGGCCTTTTAGCGCGCCGATAACCCCAAGAAATTTGGGGGGGACGAACGGCTGAAAGATGACTATGTTCACCCTCGTATGAAAGCTCCTGGAAAACGGCTGACCGGCGAATGAAAGACCCCTTTGGACGGAAAATTACCTACCTGCGTGTTTCGGTGACGGACCGATGCAATTTCCGCTGCACCTATTGCATGGCCGAAGACATGGTATTTCTGCCGAAAGCCGACATCCTTTCGCTGGAAGAGCTGGATCGGATCTGCACCGCGTTCGTGCATCGCGGGGTGCGGAAATTGCGGCTGAGCGGTGGTGAGCCCCTGGTGCGGCGTGGTGTGATGAGCCTCTTTCGCTCGTTGGGAAGGCACCTGGACAGCGGCGATCTCGACGAACTGACCCTTACCACCAACGCAACCCAACTGGCGAAACACGCGGCAGAATTATTCGATTGCGGCGTGCGGCGCGTTAACGTCTCCATGGACACCCTTGATCCGAAGACGTTTGATGCGTTGACCCGCGGCGGACGCCTCCATCAAGTGCTGGAGGGCGTCGAAGCCGCCGCCAGCGCGGGCCTTGGCGTCAAAATCAATACGGTGGCCTTGCGTGGCGTTAACGAGACCGAAATCCCCGATTTGGTTGGATGGTGCGGACAAAACGGTTTCGACCTGACCCTGATTGAAACCATGCCCATGGGCGAAATCGACGCAGACCGCACGGATTATTACCTTCCTTTGGCGAAGGTTCGCGAGCAACTGCAAAGCCGGTGGACCCTGACCGATATCCCGGAAACCACGGGCGGCCCGTCCACATACGTCTCTATCGGCGAGACCGGGAAGAAGGTCGGTTTCATCACCCCCATGAGCCACAATTTTTGTGAAAGCTGCAACCGGGTTCGCCTGACCTGCACAGGCAAACTCTATATGTGCCTGGGCCAGGATGACCATGTGGACCTTCGCGCTGCCGTGCGCGAGGCCGAAAGCGACGGGCCGTTGATGGAAGCCATCGACAAAGCCATCGCCCACAAGCCGAAAGGCCATGATTTCGTTATCGACCCGGCAACGAAGACCCCTTCGGTCCAACGGCACATGAACGTGACGGGCGGCTGAACACAAACGGCGCGCCACAGACAAAAAGTCAAAAAGCTTTGCAACTTCAAAGCGTTGCATGATTGTTTTCCACAAATCAATTGTATTTACCCCCAATCAATTGCTGCGTATACTTACCCGATACACGAAGCGATGATTTTCAATCGCTTTCGAGGGGCAGTATGTATTCGAGAACGATCTCTTCTCTTGGCGAGCCTCGCGGCGCCGTAACGGTTGATGCTGTCCTTTTTGAGGAGCCGGCCAAGTACGGGCCGGCTTTCGTGCTTCGTCTCTTCGAATTCCTCAACGCGTCCGATCCCGGATCGCCGGAAACAATCAGGAATATCCATTCGGTTTGCCAGACTGTCCTGCGCAAACACATTGGCGCCGAAGGGACGCTTTCGCCCCACAGTGGAGACAGCGGTTTTTTTGTTTTTCGCTTCGGCCACATTGGCGACACTGAAGCGTCGCGACGGGCACAGGCTGCGGTAAATGAAATCGGGCGTATTCTGTTAGGTGACCGGTTTGCCCCCTCAGACATTGCCGAGGATCGGGACTGGAATGCGCTTCCCCGCGCGCGCGGCGAACAACCCGCCACTCAGTCAGATGGCGCCGGCGTTCGGCGTGAGGCTTACGATTTTGCCCGCGACGACCATACTTCGAAAGACTCCTCGATCCGTTTCGACCAGTCACAAAGACGCCAAGCCTAGAACACCCATCCATCTTCTTGCGCCGCAATGACGATTTCGGCGCACGCCCTTGCGTCCGACAGCGCCTGATGGTGATTAAGCGGGATTGCCAGATACCGGCAAACGTCAGGCAGGCGGGTCGGCCTGACGTTCCACATGGATCTTGCCAATTGAACTGTACACGCCCAGGGCAGTGCCGGAGGTTCCACTGCGGCCGCCGCGCAACAGGCATCCATCACGCCGCGATCGAAGCGGGCATTGTGGGCGGCCAGGAAGTCAGCGCCATCAAGCCATTGATCGATTTTCGGCCACAACTCGGCGAACCCGGGCTCGGCCTCCACATCCGGCCAGCCAATTCCGTGCAACCCGGTAAAAACGAACCATCGGGACGGCGGGCGAATGAGGAAATGCTCTGTTTCCTCAATTTTTCCGCCAACGACCCTGACCAGTCCGATGGCGCATGCGCTTTCGGGGTTTTGGTTCGCCGTTTCAAAATCAATGGCGACAAAAGTGCTCATTGTTTCGCCTGATGGAAAAATCTCGTTTTACACCCATAGCTTCATACCACGGTTCGGCTATACTGCCGCAGGCTACTTCGCGCGTTGGGAGAGGACACTTAAACCGTCATGGAATTCAAGACCTTTGCCATTGTTGCCTCAAAGGCCGGGGAAGCGCAGGAGGCCGAGGCCCGCCTAAAGGATCGCTATCCCCATGTGGCGCCTGAAAAAGCCGATGTCGTGGTCGCGCTCGGTGGCGATGGCTTCATGCTGCAAACCCTTCATTCCTTCATGGAACGGGGAACGCCCATATTCGGGATGAACCGCGGGTCTGTGGGCTTTCTTATGAACACCTACAGCGAAGACGATCTTCCGGAACGTCTGGCTGACGCCGAAGCCATCGACCTGACGCCCCTGAAAATGACCGTCGAGGATATCCACGGGGTGCACCATCAGGCCCTCGCCATCAACGAAGTGGCCCTGCTTCGCGATACGCGCCTGGCCGCGAAAATCCGAATTCACGTGGACGGCGTGGTACGCATGGAGGAGATGATCTGCGACGGCGTTCTTGTGGCGACACCGGCGGGCAGCACGGCCTACAACAATGCCGTTCACGGGCCCATTCTGCCGCTGGACGCAGAACTTCTGGCCATGACGCCGATCAGCGCCTTCCGGCCCCGCCATTGGCGCGGAGCCCTTCTGCCGCGAAACGCGAAGGTGGTTTTCGAGGTTCTCGACCCCTTGCAGCGCCGCGTGCGCGCGGGCGCCGATTTCGGCGAAGTGCGCGACGCCCAAACCGTCAGCGTCGAGGTAAACGGCACCGTGGTCCCAAGGCTGCTGTTCGATCCCGAGCACAATCTTGAAGAACGCATCATCAAGGAACAATTCGTGCCGTGAGCGAAAAAGCCGGTACGCTCGCTCGATCCATCGCAAAAATGGCCCTGACCATTGGTATCGGCGCGATGGGCGGTGGACTGTTCTGGGCCATAGACCTGCCCTTGCCGTGGATGACCGGGTCGCTTTCGGCGGTTGCCATCGTGGCTGCCGCCAAAGGCCCCGTACAAGCGCCCAACCGCCTGCGCAACCTGATGATCATCGTGCTCGGCGTCATGATCGGCAGCGCGTTTACGCCCGGCATCGTATCACAAGCCGCGAACTGGATACCCAGCATCCTTTTGCTGCTGGGGTTTACCGTGGTCATGATTGTCGTTCTGGGGGCCGGGCTGCGCCGTTTTTTCGGCTTCGGACCGGTTGAGGCTTATTGTTCCGCCGCCCCCGGCGGCTTTTCCGAGATGGTCATCATCGGCGGTGAACTGGGGGGCGATGAACGTGCAATTTCGCTAATTCACTCGATACGCATTACCATCACCATTCTGGCCATCCCCGCCTGGTACCGGCTGTTTTACGGCTTCAAGGCGGTCAACACCGGCGCATTGGGCGAATTTTCCGACCTGACGGGAACCGACGCGCTTATCCTCACCGCCTGCGCCATCGGCGGATATTTTGTAGCCAGATTGATAAGGCTTCCCTTCCCCGTTTTGTCGGGCCCCATGTTCATGAGCGCGGCGGCCCATCTGGGCGGCCTGACGTCAGCCTTTCCGCCGGGTGTCCTGATCGCGCTGGCCCAGGTCGTCATCGGGGCCACGGTCGGCTGCCGCTTCAAGGGCATTACGCTGGTTGACGTCTTCGGGATTGTGAAATCTGCCATCGTCATGGCCGTCGCCATGCTGGCCGGGGCTATCGGCTTCGCCCTGCTGACCAGCGAAATTACCGGCCTGCCGTTCCAGGGATTGATGTTGGCGTTTTCACCCGGCGGCGTGACCGAGATGAACCTTATCGCGGTGGCCCTGAACATAGACCCGGCCATGGTGGCGACCCATCACCTATCGAGATTGGGGTTCTTGATTCTGTTTGCGCCCTTCACCATGAAATGGCTGGTGAGAGCACATTCCGACCAAATGCGGTCACTCTGACGTGGCCGATTAAGGCCGGGGTTAGGAGGACCTCGCAGCGCGTAGCTTTTGCTACGGGCAAGAGGTTCGACGACGCCCCGGCCTTAATCGGCCCGCCCGAAGGGTGCCCTTCGGTGGCCGCCCGCGTCGTTGTTCCGCTCGCCCGATGCGAAGGCATCGCGCTTCGCGAAACGCCTAGCGGATCGTTCCACCGAAGTGCATCAGAATGATCGCATTTGGTCGAAATGTGCTCTAAGCGTGATCGGCGCCGATCGCATCCTTAACGTTGGCAAAGCCATCGCGGCGCAACAGCGCGGCAAGATCGCGGTTGATCCGGTTCACCAGATTAGGCCCGGCGAAAACCATTGCCGAATATAGCTGCACCAACGACGCGCCCGCGCGGATTTTGGCGTAGGCGTCAGCGCCGCTTGCAATACCGCCAACACCGACAAGCGGCATCTTGCCATCGGTCAGTTCATAAAGCCGATGAAGAATGCGCGTCGAAAGCTCGAAAAGCGGACGGCCCGCCAAGCCGCCGTCCTGCACCGCGTTGGCATCGCGCAAGCCCTCGGGCCGGGATATCGTCGTATTGGTGGCGACGATGCCATCAATGCCGACTTCCAGACAGGTGCCGGCAATATCCTTCAGTTCATCATCGGACAAATCGGGTGCGACTTTGACCAGCATCGGCACATTGCGCCCGTTTCGCGCCGTCATGACACTTTGCAGAAGCGATCCCAGTTCCGATTTCTTCTGCAACGCGCGCAAACCCGGCGTGTTCGGCGAGGAAACGTTAAGGATCAAGAGGTCTGCAAGGTCCGCCGCCGCCGTCACGCCCGTTACATAATCGGCAACGGCGTCATCGACGTCCTTGTTCTTGCCGATATTAATGGCCACGATCCCGTTCCGGGATGCCGCCTTCAGGCGGGCCAGCACAACATCCAGACCATCGTTATTGAAGCCCATGCGGTTGATTACCGCTTGGTCGGCCAGAAGGCGGAACAGCCGGGGTTTGGGGTTTCCGGACTGGGGACGGGGCGTCACCGTGCCAATTTCGGCAAAGCCGAAGCCCAGCCGATGAATGGCGTCAACGACTTCGGCGTTCTTGTCGAAACCGGCTGCCGTCCCCACGGGGTTCGGGAATTCCCGCCCCCACAGGGAAATCCCAAGGATGGAATCCTCAAACCGGTTACAGACCGGAACCAGACCGCGCTTCAGGGCGCCGATTGCCAATCGGTGCCCGGCTTCCGGATCAAGCAGGCGGATAAACGGCGCGGCAAATGGATACAGGTCCAACACGGCTGAAACTTAGGCTGAATCGCGTCGCTTTGCTACCCCACCTTCATGGCCACGAGCATACTCAGGCCCATGGCGCCAAGAAGCGCATAGACCAGCGCCGTGGCATCGTTCATGGCGGCGAAATAAAGGAGGAACGGAATGCCGATCATGGCGACGAAGGATCCGTTCTTCAGCAGTTTGCCGTGTTTGTCGAAAAAGTTCTGCATGACTTTCGTATACCTTCTTAAATCAGCCAGCCGCATTAAGGAAAGCGAGAACGCCGATAATCGCCGTCATGATCAGGCCATAGGTAAGGGTGCGGGCCAGAACCGGGCCTTCCTTGCCGGACAGGCCGACGGTGCTGCAACCAACCAGAATTTTGGCCGGGGCCAGCATGCTGCCGATGGACCCGCCGGTGGTCTGCGCCGCCAGAATGACCGGAACGCTCAATGCGGCGATCTCGGCGGTGTTCATCTGCAACTGGGCAAACACCACGTTGGAGTTGGTGTTGCTGCCGGTCATGAATGCGCCCAAGGTGCCGATGGCCCCGGCCACCAACGGGTAGGCCTCGCCGAACACCGTGCTGATGCCTTCGGCCAGCAGGTTGGTCATGCCGCTTTGGCTCATCATCAACGCAAAGCACACCATGGAGACGATGCCGATGCTGGTCGAAACGCCGCTTTTCACCGTCTTTGCCCAAATACGCCCCAATGCGCCTTCCTTGTAATACCCGCGCGAGGCATAGACGAAATAACTGAGCACCGAGGTGTAAAGAAGCAGCGCACCGGCATGGCCAAAGACGCTGATCTTCTTGCCCAGACCCGCCGCGTTGACCCAGCCCTGGCTGGTCGTGATTTCCGGGAACATCAGCGACAGCTTGACCGAGCCCAGGAACTTGTGCAGCGGCCCGATGATCTCGGCAGGCGCCACGATGGCAATAAGGATGATGTAAGCCGACAACGCGAACGTCAGGCTCATCTTCGGCCCGTCCGTGGAAGGCGCCTCTTCCGTCCCGCCGTTTGTGTTGCGATACATGGGCAGGCGCGAGACCAGAATACTGGCGACGATACCCACCATACCGGCGACGAACCCGGCCAGCGTCCACAGGCCGTTGGTGGCCAGGGCGTACTGGGTGGCGGCCATCACCGACCCGATGATGACGATGGCCACAAGGCTGCGGCGAATTGCCTTGAACCCGCCGTAAACGTGAACCACGGCAAGGCCGCACATGAATACGGTGATGCCCAGGAAGACGCTCGCCCAATGGGCCAGATATTCACCGCTCAGCCCGGTAACCGCGATCATCGCCTGGAACGACGACGCCATGTCGCCATAAGTGACCGACCAGGAATGGCCGATGGCCGGTACCGCCACCGCCACCAGCGGCGGGAATCCCATGCCCAGAAGCAACGGCCCGACCACGGCAATAGGCACGCCGAAACCAGCCACGCCCTGCAGGAAGGAAGCAAACACCCAGCCCAGGATAAGCAGCTGGAAGGGCTTGTCGGCGGTTAGTTGCTTGATGCCCGATCCGATGACCTCGATAGCCCCGGTTTCATCCACCACGTTGTAAAGAACCAGCGCCATCCAGATGATGTAAAGGACATACAGTGACAGCAGCACGCCCTTCATCTGGGCGAAGGCCAGAAGCGTCGCATCGGCCCCGAAAAACAGCACCGCAACGATTAACGCCGTAAACCAGCCGGCTGCACCGGCACGCCCGCCACCCCAATGGAAGCCAATCATCAGAATGAGCACCACCGCAATGGGCGAAAAGGCGAGCAACCACTTTACCAACAATAGATCGGTCATAGATCCGGTAGACTCCTTCTTGGCCGACCGCCCGAAAAAGCGGCCGGATCGTTTATTCTTTGTATAGGTGTTCGCTGGGCGCCGAGAGCTCCCAACCATCGCGATTGCGCTTCCACAACTGGTAGCAGCCCAGCAGAAGCAACCCACCACCAATCCCTGGGCGGACGAAACCGTTCATCATGAACAATGGCAGTGAAACCGCGATAGACAACACCGGCATAAACACCAATGTCCACTTCTTAGTGCCAATCAACTTCTGATACCAGGGAAACACAGCGGAAAAGAGGCCGACGGTTATAAAGAACAGCGACCAGGGCCGGGTCAGGAACAGGGTCAAATCGTCGCTGATGGCCAGCGCGCGTGACAGGTTAAGTTCGGCGATATTGCCCAGAACCACGCCCAAAATCATCGGGGCCAGCGGGAACTTTAAAACGCGCATGGTGTAGCCGAGAATACCGAACCAGAACATGGTCCAGATGTCGAATTCGACATTGTGCAGCGAAAACACACCGATGGCGCAATAGCCGAGGATAACGGCAGCCAAGGTATACATGGGCACCTTCGTGACACGCACGAAGATGCGCAGGCACACGGCCTGCATACCGATCATCATGAAGTGGGCCAGGAAAAAGGCGAAAAAGATGGCATAGGCCAGCACCGGTTCGTCGCCGATAAATGTCGGGCTGGGGATGACGTCGTGAATCAACAGCGCGCCCAGCATAATGGCGGTCACGATGTCGCCGGGAATGCCCAGGGCCATCATCATAATCAGTGCGCCGCCCGCCGTGGCATTGTTGGCGGATTCCGAAGCGACAATGCCGTCGGCGACACCGGTGCCGAATTTTTCCGGAGTCTTGGATGCCTTCTTGGCCTGATCGTAAGCGAGAATATTGGAAATAGAACTACCCGCGCCGGGAAGAATACCGACGAATAATCCAATCAGCGATGAACGAACCACGTTCAGGCCGCGCGAGAGAACCTCTTTGATCGCGCGCAAGTGCTCGATTCTTACCGCCTCGGTCCGGCCCTTCATCAGGGCACCGCGGGCTTTTTCCGGATCGCGGACGTCGCTCAGAAGCTGACTGAAAGCGAACAAGCCGATCAGCACGGGCAAAAAGGCAAACCCTTGTTTCAATTCCTCGCTGCCGAAATGAAGCCGGGCCACGCCGTTGATGTCATCCTCGCCGATGGTCGCGGCCAGCAGACCCAGCGCACCGGCGATCAAACCCTTAAGCATGTTTTCACCGGCCAGACTGGCGGTGATGGTCAACGCGAACATGACCAGCGCGAAATAATCCCAGGGGCCGAATTCAAGGCCCATGCGGGCCAGTTGCGGGGCCAGCGTGACCAGCAGGATGGCGCTTAGAATACCGCCGAAGAACGACGACCAGACACCAATACCAAGGGCCAGACCGGGCTTGCCCTTGCGCGCCATGGGAAAGCCATCGAACGTGGTGGCCACTGATGAAGGCGTTCCGGGAATGCCCGTCAACATGCCCGACATCAGACCGCCCGAGAGGCCGCCGACGAAAACCGCCAGCATGGTCGCCAATCCTTGTTCCGACGGCATGCCGAAGGTGAACGGCAGGGTCAGCACAATGGCCATGGCGATGGTAAAACCGGGAATGGCCCCGGCCATAAGCCCGGCCGTCACGCCGATCAGCATGAAAAATAAAGTTTTAAGTTCCAGGACGGCACCAATCGCCGTCATCAAATTTTCAAGTATCATTTTTTTGTCTTCTCTGTCGCCCGGATGTCCCTGCTAGTACATCATCGGCAGGATTTCGCCTGCGGGAAGAAACACCTTCAGGCCGAAGGTGAATATGGCCCACATTCCGCTCATGGTGCCCACAGCGATGGCCGCATGGACCGCGTGATCGCGCGGGGTTCGATTCCCCAGAACGGTCAGTGCCAGAAACACGAAAAGCACGCCCCCCAGCAACATGCCCATCCACGGCAGCGTAACCAGGAATACGAAAAACAGCGCATAGCACCAAAGGGCATTGCGATAGCGATGCAGCCAGCCTTTGAAGCCGCTGTCTTCCTGCGCGGGTGCCTCATCCGGTCCCTGGCGCAGTGCCTGGAACAGATAAGCCAGCGTCAATACAAAAAGAACTACGAGAATTAGCTGCGGCCAAACTTCGGACCCCATGGACTCGTAGCCCATGTCCTTGACAAAAAAGGTCGCCGAAAAAAAGATGCCGCAAAACGCCAGCAGAAAGACGGCAACGTAAGAATCCCTGTTTACTCTGGTCATGATTACCGTTCTGTTGAAATTGAGAAGGCGGCCTTCCCCGGTTAAAGGAGAAGGCCGTCCCACCTAAATGTTATCGCATTCAGCGATCACTTACCCTTGTAGACGCCAACTTTCTTGGCGATGGCTTTCCACTTGGTAAAGGTCTCGTCGAAGTACTTGGCGTAGGCGTCGCCATACATGTATTCCACCGACGAACCCTTGTTTTCGATCGACTTTTTGTAGCCCGGATCGTTGGCAACCTTGCCCATGATGTCGATGTAATGCTGGACAACGGCCTTCGAAGTTCCCTTGGGCAGCATGATCCCGCGGTCGGTGCCGTAAATCAGATCAATGCCCTGTTCTTTCAGTGTCGCCACGTCCGGAATGTCGGGATGGCGTTCCGTGGTGCTGATACCCAGCGCCTTCAACTCGTTGGTCTGGATGTACTTCTTGGCCGAGGCGAGGTTGATTTCGCCGATTTCAATGGTTTTGGCCAAAAGCGCCGTCATGCGCTGACGGGTGCCGTCATAGGAGATATGTTTCAGCTTGACGCCTGTGGCATCCTCGATCAGCAGGAAGAAGAAGTGGCTGGTCGAACCCAGGGTGCCGCCGGTCAATAACTCACCGGGGCGCGACTTCGCATTGGCGACCATTTCAGTGGTGTTATTGTAGGGTACGTCGGGGTTGGCACCGACGATCAGCGGTGTGCGGGTCAGCATGGCGACCGGCTCGAAGGCGTCCCACGTGAAATCAACGCGGCCCGTCAGATTACTGGTCAGCGCACTTTGGTGAATGGCGAACAACGTGCAGCCGTCGGCCTTGGCCTTGCGCGCTTCCTTGGCCCCCTTGTTGCCGCCCTGACCGCCCATGTTGACGACCTGGATTTGCGGATTGGCGCCCTGTTTGTTGGCGGTTTCGGCAAAAATGCGGAACAAAACGTCGGTGCCGCCACCGGCGCCCCACGGCACGATCAATTTAGCCGTGCTGCACGGAATATCCGCAGCCTTGGCGGCGGTCGGCGCAAACGCAGCGGCGACCGAAATAGCGCCAGCTACCAAGACCGCTTGAGTTAATCCCTTTTTCATATCAGAGTCTCCCTGTTCGATTATTGAAATTGCCAAAGGAAAAGGTTGAATTCGTCAACTGTTATTCTGCTATGCCCTCGAGGCCTGTATCCTCTCCCATCCGACGAATTGACCGTTGATAAACTAACTTAATGAAACCGGATTTTCCAGTCCGTGATTGTGGCGGTGCAAATGACTATTCTTAAGAGGCAGGATTTGCGTATTGGCGTCGGCGGTTTCGGCGCCATTGGACAGGCGGTGGGCAAGCGCCTTGATGAAGGAATTCCCGGTCTTTCCCTGGCTGCGGTTTCAGCCCGCGACGTCGCCAAGGCCGAGCGAAATATGGCGGATTTCAGCCATTCCGTTCCCATCGTCGCTCTGGGCGATCTTGCCGATGTGGCAGACGTTGTGGTCGAATGCGCACCCGCAGCTGTGTTTGCCGATGTTGCCGATCCAGCCGTTGGGGCGGGACGCATATTCGTGCCTTCCAGCGTCGGATGCCTTCTCAGCCGCATGGACCTGATCGAACGGGCTGAAGAAACCGGGGCCAGAATCGTTATTCCCACGGGTGCGCTGATTGCACTGGATACGGTTCGCGCCGCCGCCGAGGGAACAATCCGATCGGTAACCATGGTCACGCGCAAGCCGCCGGGTGGCCTGCAAGGCGCGCCCTATCTGGTTGAAAACGACATCAATATCGAGGGCTTGAGCGAGGCGTTGAAGGTTTTCGACGGCACCGCACGCGGCGGAGCCAAGGGATTTCCCGCCAATCTGAACGTGGCTGCAGCCCTAAGTCTGGCGGGAATCGGGCCGGACGAAACGAAGCTTCAGATATGGGCCGATCCCGGCGTCACCCGCAACACCCACTCCATCACCGTGGACGCCGACAGCGCGCGTTTCACCATGACCATCGAAAACATTCCGTCCGAGGAAAACCCGCGCACCGGCAAGATTACGCCGCTCAGCGTCATCGCCGCCCTGCGCGGGCTGGTGTCCACCCTTAAGGTAGGCACCTAACGCACGAAGGACGCGCCGTTGATGTCGATGCTGGTTCCGG
>JADHSV010000022.1 GCA_016776725.1 Rhodospirillales bacterium | reverse complement strand
TTAATGGCGGTCATATAGGGATAGTTCCACGGCGCCACGACGAATACGGCCCCGTGGGGGATGCGTTTGATGTAGCGCTTGAAATTGCCATCATCGGAAATTTCGATGGGCGCCAGGGCGTCCTCGGCGATATCGGCCATGTAATTGGCACGCTCGCTAAATCCGCCGAACTCGCCACCGTAACGGACCGGGCGTCCCATTTGCCAGGCCAGTTCCTCGACGATGATATCGTTCATCGCGCCTACCCGTTCGACGCCAGCGCTCACCAGGGCGATGCGCTCCGTCAGGGGTCGGGCAGCCCAACCAAGTTGCGCGGCTTTGGCGCGAGCCACAGCGGCCTGGGCTTGTTCGAGGCTCAACGTCGGGCGTTCGGCATAGACCGACCCGTCGATGGGCGAAACACATTTGATCATCTTGGTCATTTTTAATGCTCGTTGGTTGTATCAGGCACGTTCGAAACCTCGGGCAACCTCATAATCGGTTACTTTGCGATCAAAATCCTCCTGTTCCCAACGGGCCGCACGAACGTAATGATCGATGACCGCGTCGCCCATGGCGTTTCGCAACATAGCCGACTTTTTCAGCTCTTCCGTCGCCGCCCGCAGGGTTTTGGGTATTTCGCGGATACCGGTGCCGTGGTAGGCGTCGCCGACGAATTCCTCCTCCAGCTCCAACTCGTTTTCGATGCCGTCCATGCCTGCGGCCAGCAGCGCCGCCATGGCCAGGTAGGGATTAAGGTCGGCACCGCCGACGCGGCATTCGATGCGCACCGCCCTGGTGCCATCGCCGCACACCCGGTATCCGGCGGTGCGGTTGTCCAGCGACCAGATGGCCTTGGTCGGCGCGAAAGTGCCGACGGCGAAACGCTTGTAAGAATTGATGTAAGGGGCGAGGAAATAGGTGATCTCGCTGGCATGGCGCAGCAGGCCGGCCATGTAGTGGCGCATGGTTTTCGACATGCCGTACTGACCTTCCGGGTCGAAAAACAGCGGCGTACCATTGATGTCCCATAAAGACTGATGGACGTGAGATGAACTTCCGGCGCGATTATAATTCCATTTGGCCATGAAACTGACCGCTCGTCCCTTGGTCCAGGCGATTTCCTTGCAGCCGTTTTTGATGATGGCGTGGCGGTCGGCCATGGTCAGGGCATCGGCGTAGCGGACGTTGATCTCCTCCTGCCCTGCTTCGGCCTCGCCTTTTGAATTTTCCACCGGCACGTCGGCCCCTTGCAGGCCGGTGCGGATGGCGCGCATGACGTCCTCTTCCTTGGTTGTCTGGAAGATATGGTAATCCTCGTTATAGGGACTAATCAGCGACAGGTCGCGATAGCCTTTGGCCTGCGCTTCGTCGTAGCTGTCCTTGAACAGGAAGAACTCCAGTTCGGAGGCTGTCATGGCCTTCATGCCCATGGCTTCCAGCCGCGCGACTTGGGCTTTGAGCACGGCGCGGGGGGAATGGGGGACTTCCGCGTGGGTGTGATGGTCGATCATGTCGCAAAGCACCAACGCGGTACCTTCCAGCCAAGGGATGCGGCGCATCGTCGACAGGTCCGGCTTCATGGTGTAGTCGCCATAACCGGCTTCCCAACTGGTCGACTTGTAGCCCTCGACCGTGTTCATCTCCATGTCGGTGGCCAGCAAATAGTTGCAGCTATGCGTTTCCTCCCAGGCGCTGTCGAGGAAATACTCGGCCTGAAACCGCTTACCCATCAGGCGGCCCTGCATGTCCACCTGGGCGGCGATCACCGTATCGATCTCACCGCTTGCGACCAATTGCTTCAACTCATCAAAACTCAGTTTTCCTGCCATCGTGTCCGCCATCATCCTGTTAAATTGAAGGCCCCGGCGGCGCAGCGCCGTTCCCTGTAATTGCTGCGACGGCCCTGGTCGCATAGCTGGCGAGTCGCCTTGCCATCACCCGTTGATCCGCCTCCGTCGCGATCAGATCGTTGCGGATTTCAATCATCACGTTGAGCAGGCCGCGCGAAAGGGCGTGGACAGCCAGGGTGTGGGTGACGCCATCCTCCGGGCTATAGGGTTTGTTCCTGATAACCCGGTATTCGTTATCCCTTCTGGCCTCCCTGAGGTAGGCGTCGGCAAGCCGGGAATCGGCGTCATGAATGATGCCGAGATCCATCTCGCGCTTTTCACCGCGATAGACCGGCACGAAGGAATGGATGGTCATGACGACCGGCTCACCGCCGGCTTGGAGCCGCCGCTCGATGGTCGCCGCCAGGGTTTCGCGGAAAGGTGTGTAGAACCGGGCGGACCGGGCTTGGCGGACGCTAGAATCGAGTCCCTTGTTGCCCGGGATGTCGTAGGTTTCGCTTTTTTCAGGCACCGCGTCCTTCACCGTCGGCGGCCGGTTGCAATCATAAACCAACCGGGAAACCGCTGGCGCGATCAGCGGCGCGTCGAGAACCGCGGAGATTATTTGGGCCACCTGGAGAGCCCCTGGGTCCCAGGCGATATGGCTCTCGAACGCGCTCTCGGGTAACCCCAGGTGATCGAATTCGGGCGGAACGAAATTGCTGGCATGTTCGCAGGCAAGCACGAAATCGCCTGTGCCGGAAGGGTTGAAGACAAGTGCGTGGTCTTCGTCGGCCCAATCATCCGCCGCCGGCGCAAGGTTCCGCAACTGTCCACCGATAGCCAATTCCGCATCTCCTTCCTGAACAAATCTGGAGATATATTTTCATAAAATTGTTTACTGTCAAGATATGTTCTGTAAAGAGTTTTTCAGTTCGTTGTTTCATGGAAATTCCTTTTCCACTACCATTTCCTCCGGTACTGACCCGATCACAGGTAGACAGCATTCAAATGACGGCGCCCGAAGAGTTGACTGTAGCGGAACGCATTCGAAACCGGTTTGATAACTTGACAAGGGCGGAACGCCAGCTGGCGAATGCGATCATGGAAAATTACCCGGCATCCGGCCTGGGAAGCATCACCGCCGTCGCCATCGCCTCGAATGTCTCAACGCCGACCGTGCTCCGCATGGCCAAGAAACTTGGTTTCAGCGGATTTCCGGATCTTCAAGCCGCATTGCACCTGGAGATCGAGGCGACGATTTTGAACCCCATTGCCAAGCACAACAGATGGGCGGAAAACGCTCCGGACACCCATATTCTGAATCGATTCGCCGACGTCGTGATGGAAAACATGCGCCAAACCCTGCGGCAGATCGATCCAGCCGAATTCAACACGGTGGCCGAACTGCTGTCCGACCGGGAGCACGCCGTGCATGTCGTCGGCGGGCGCATCACCCGTTCGCTGGCCGATTATTTTTTTACCCATATGCAGGTGATCCGCGAGAATGTGACGCTAGTGGCGCCGAACTCCAATATCTGGCCCCATTACTTGCTGAATATGCGGCCCGGCGACGTGCTGGTGGCATTCGATATCCGGCGCTACGAGCGCGATATCATGGGCCTCGTAAAAATGGCCAAATCGAAGGGCGTTGTCGTGGTCGTGTTCACCGACCAATGGGGCTCGCCGGCCGCCAAACACGCCCGGCACAGTTTTCATTCCCGCATTGAGGCGCCTTCGGCCTGGGACTCGTCGGTCATCAGCCTTTTTGTCGTCGAAGCGATGATCGCGGCGGTTCAAAGCCTGTCCTGGGAAGAAACCGAGCAGCGCATGAAATCGTTAGAAGATCTGTTCGACCAGACCCGGCTGTTCCGCAAGTTTACCTAGCAGGGTGCTAGCAGGGTGCTGAAATAGTCGCGGTAATTTTCTTTTCCAGGCCGGCGCATTGGTAAATTTAATTTCAAAAAAGCTATGGACACCCAACTCGAAATACGTATGAATTGCTGGCGTGGAACTTTGTCAGATTTTGACGGGAGGTAATAAATGAGAATCTCAACTATGTTGGCTGGCTCGTTGGCGACGGTACTTATCGCCACAATTCCGGCTCAGGCGGAAACTCTGCGTTTGATGACCTGGGGTTCATATGCCCCCGAAAACATTATCAAGTTGTTTGAGGAAAAATACCCCGGCATCGAAGTGGCCGTTACATTCTCCAACAACGAAGAAATGATCGCCAAACTGCGGGCCACAGGCGGGGCCGGATATGACCTTGCCCAACCCAGTCATGATCGCATCTACGCGGCGCAGTTGGAATACGACATCTACAAACCGATGGATCTGTCGAAGATCAATACAGCGGCGATGGAGCCATCGTTGCTTGCCGGCGTAAAGGCGAACACGACGATGGACGGCAAGGTCTATGCCGTCCCGCACCAGTGGGGCACCTCGGGCCTGATGGTCGACAAGACCAAGGCGCCGGACCTGAAAGGCTGGGGCGACCTATGCGATCCCAAATACAAGGGCAAGACCTCGATGCGCCTGAAGCGCACCATCCTGCTTGGAACCGCGTTTGCTATGGGCGAAGATCCGTTCGCGGCCTATGCCGATCTTAGTAAGTATCAGGAAATTCTGGATAAGGTCGCCGTCAAGCTGATTGCTTGCAAGGACAACCTCAAGGCCTATTGGAAGGGCGGCGACGACTTGTCTGCGATGATGCTGTCCGGCGAAATCGTGGCATCCGAAACCTGGGATTCCACCGCTTATCGGATTTTCGGCCAGAACCAGAACGTCGTGTTCGTGCCGCCGTCGACGGGCGCGCTGGCCTGGATCGACACCTTCGCGCTGCCGCGCAAGGGCAAAGCCGATGACGCCGCTTACAAATGGATCAATTTCGTGCTTCAGCCCGAAATCGTGACCATGATGTCGGCGAGTTCCGGGGCGATCGTCGCAGTCAAGGGCGGCAAAGACCTGCTTCCGGCTGACAAGAAAGCCGCGGTCAACGCCGCGTTTACTGACGCCGACATTGCCAATCTCAAGTTCTTCGCCAACATCCCGCCGGGTGTGGAAGACATGGAAGGCAAGACGCTCGAAAAAATCAAGGCGGCAACCTCGAACTAAGTCGTGTTTTTGTTAGGCCTGGGACGCCGCAGGGCGCTCGACAACCGCCAAGCGGCGTTCCAGGCGACTTTTATTTCAGTTGTTTTTTTCCGCTGAGAGTACGAATGACCTCTTCCGCAGAATACGATCTAGAGTGCATCAACGTGTCCAAACATTTCGGTTCGTTGCGCGCGGTTGACGACGTTTCGCTTAAGATTCCGAAGGGCTCCTTCTTTTCAATCCTGGGACCGTCGGGCTGCGGCAAGACCACCTTGATGCGCATGATTGCCGGGTTTAACGACGCCACGGCCGGCGACGTCAAGATCAAGGGCAAGTCGGTCCTGAACACCCCGCCCAACAAACGCAACGTAAAGATGGTGTTTCAGCATCTGGCTCTGTTCCCGATGATGAACGTCTACGAGAACATCGCCTATGGCTTGAGATGCAATCGCGTGAACAAGGCCGAAACCGACCGGCGCATAAAAGACGTGCTTGAGCGCATTGCCCTGCCCGACGTCGCAAACCGGGAAATCCATCAGCTATCGGGCGGTCAAAAGCAACGCATCGCCATAGCGCGTTGCATGGTGCTCGATCCCGATGTTCTTTTGCTCGACGAACCCCTTGGGGCGCTTGATTTGAAATTGCGCGAGGCGATGAAAATTGAGTTGAAACTCCTTCAGCACCAATTCAATACCACCTTCGTCTACATCACCCACGACCAATCCGAAGCCCTGGTAATGTCCGACAACGTGGCCATCATGAATGAGGGCAAGTTCGAGCAGGTCGGCTCGCCGCAAGAACTCTATCATGTGCCGAAAACGGCGTTTACCGCAGGATTCGTCGGTGACACCAATCGATGGAGCGGCCGTGTGGTGGCGACGGATGGCGAGACTGTAAAAATCGAAACGGACACCGGCCTGACCCTGGTCTGCAAACGGTTCGGGGATACGGCACCGGGCGATTCAGCGTCGGTGAGTGTGTTCGTGCGGCCGGAGTTCATCCATGCCGCCTGGCAAGCCACGGACGTTGACGGCGCCAGCGGCGACTTGGTCAATCATATGAAAGGCACGGTGGACAGCCTGTTGTTCAACGGCGCCAACAGCCGGGTGCTGGTGCGCGACGGCAGCGGGGAATTGATCGAGGCCGACGTCACCCTAACCGGTGGGAGCGACGATATACACCCCGGGCAATCCGTTTGGCTGAACTGGTCCCAGGCGCATACCATGTGTTTTGCTTCGTAAGGAGGGGCCATTGCAAAAGGACATAAAACGGCTCTCCCTCATTCTCCTGTTTATGCCGTTCGCGCTGTGGATCGTGGTGCTGATCGCGTTGCCCCACGTGGGTATGGTTATCCTGTCGTTGCAGGAAAAAATCGCGCCGCGCGTCTATCAGTACAGCCTGCACAACTATATCGAATTTGTTAACGAACCGATCTATTGGAACACCCTGCTGCGCACCGGCTCCATATCACTGCTGGTGACCGTATTGGCGTTACTGATCGGTTTCCCTGTCGCCTACTACATCGCCAAAATCGCCGGGTTCAGAACCCGCAACGGCCTGTTCCTACTTTGTCTGATCCCCCTTTGGGTGAGCGATCTGATCCGCGCGTTCGGCTGGATTCTGCTGCTGCGCGAAACCGGCATCGTGTCCGGGCTGCTGCAATGGACCGGTATCCTGGGAAGCCCAATGGAGTTTCTGTACAATGACGCTGCGGTTATCGTCGGTCTGGTCTATACGGTTATTCTGTTCATGATCGTCCCCCTGGTGTCGACCATCGACGGAATGGACAATTCGATGATTGAGGCCGGCTATAATCTCGGTGGCAACGGCTTCACAGTGTTGCGCAAGATTATCATTCCCTATGCCATGCCCGGCATCGTCGCCGGTTGCATCGTCGTCTTCATGCTCACCGCCGGCAGCTATCTCACGCCCATTCTTCTCGGCGGCAAGAATTCAAGCTGGTTCACCGAGCAGATCTACGACCAATTTATCACCCGCTACAACTGGGAATCGGGCGCGGCCTTTGGCTTCCTGTTGCTGGCGTTCACCTCCCTCGTCGTGTGGCTTGGCCTGAAGCTTTCCGGTCAATCCCTGTCGAGCACCGTTGCGAAAAGTTAGGGGCAAGGCTGGTGATTAATCAGAATAAGGACCGTGCGTTCCTCTGGGTCTACCGCACTTATGTCGCCGCCTTTTTTGTGTTTCTGGCCGGGCCGCTCTTGGCGGCGGGGATGTTCGCGTTCAACGACTCCCTGTTTCCAGCACTTCCCTGGCAGGGGTTCACCCTTGATTGGTTCTTCAACGATACCGAACCCAAACTTGGCATGTTCCACGACCGGCGGCTGCTGCGCGGCCTGTATTATTCGGCGATCATTGCCACCTCCGTCTCCGCCCTATCGGTATTCGTCGGGACCTGTAACGCTTTTCTATTCGTCCGTGGATCGTTTCCGGCGAAGGATTTCTTTTACATCCTGATGATCTTGCCCCTCGTCATTCCCGGCGTCATCCTCGGTATTTCCATTCTCGTCTTCGCCAGCAACATCGCCAGCGCGCTGGAAAACAATTTCGGAATGGAGCTGGAATTTCTGCGCCCGGGCATCTTACTGGTCGTCCTGGGTCAGTTCGCCTTCGTCACCACGATCACGTCGCTCGTGATCACCGCGCGGCTGAAGAAATTCGACGAGGAGATGGAAGAGGCTGCGTTCAATCTCGGCGCAAGCCGGGCACGGGTGTTGAGGACCATCACCTTGCCCTTCCTCAGTCCGGCCCTGATCGCCTCGGCTATCGTGGCATTCCTGGTGTCCTTCGAAAACTTCAATACGACCCTGTTCCTGGTCGGCTCGGAAGCCCCCCTGACCATTACCATGTACGATCGCATGGTGAAGGTCGGTTCTACGCCGGTTTTGAATGCCGTGTCGTTCTTCCTCATGGTTGGATCGGGCCTGCTGGCGTTGCTTTCTGTGGTTGTCCAGAGCGACAAGGCGAAATCAAAGGCGTGAATTCCGGCCGCCCATGCCATAGGACAAGAGCTTGTTTACATCCGACTTCAAACAGGAACCCTATTGGTGGGAGACCGCCTCGCCCCCGCGCCATGACTCATCGGCTTTACCAAAGGAAGTCGACGTGGCGATCATCGGCGCCGGCTACACGGGCCTGCATGCGGCGATTCAGACGGCCCGCGCCGGGCTGTCCACCGTCGTCGTGGATGCGGAATCAACCGGCTGGGGCGGCAGCACCCGTAATGGCGGGCAGATTTCCACCAGCATCAAACTCTCCTATGCGACGCTGGCCAGGCGGTACGGCGACGCCCTGGCCACGGACATCCTCAAGGAGGGGCAGGCCTCGCTCGATTACGTCGCTCGGTTCGTGCGCGACGAGCGACTCGACTGCGGATTCGAGGTTGCCGGCCGTTTCCACGGCGCCCATACCAGAAGGCACTTCGGGGTTCTCTCGCGGGCATGCGAAACCGGGAACCCGGCCTTCGAGACCGGCGCCTATATGGTCCCGCGCGAATCCCAGCATGAAGAGCTTGGAACGGATGCCTATTACGGGGGCATGGTTCTGCCGCGGCACGCCAGCGTCGATGTCGGGCGGTATTTCAACTGTCTCGTGACCGTCGCCGAGCAGGCGGGCGCGCAAATCGTTTCCCAATGCCCGGTCACCGGGCTGGAGCGTTTGCAACGGGGAGGATTTGACCTTGCCACGCCGAAGGGCCGTCTGCGCGCCGGGCGCGTGATCCTTGCAACCAACGGTTACACGGGGCCGTTGACGCCATGGCATCGGCGCCGGGTCATTCCCATCGGGTCCTATGTGATCACAACGGAAGAAATTCAACCGGACCTTATGGACCGGGTGATGCCGACAAACCGGATTCTGTCGGACACCCGCAAGTTGGTCTACTACTATCGGCCATCGCCAGACCGGACCCGCATTCTTTTCGGCGGTCGCGTGTCCCTTGGCGAAACGGATCCATGCCGAAGCGGGCCGAAACTTCTGGCGGAACTCACCCGGCTTTTCCCGGAACTGAAAGGAATCCGGATCAGCCATTCCTGGGCCGGACTCGTTGCCTTTACGTTCGATACGCTAATGCACACCGGTCACCAAAAAGGGCTCTATTATGCAATGGGGTATTGCGGCTCCGGGGTCGGAATGGCCAGCTACCTTGGCATGCGGATCGGACAGCAGGCGGCAGGCTTGGCCGAGCAGGCTGGCGCATTCGATCGCATCCCGTTTCAAACCAGGCCGTTCTACACAGGTTCGCCCTGGTTCCTTGCGCCGTCGGTCCTGGCGTACCGGATACGGGATGCTTTGGGTGTTTAGATCTCAGCTGCGCATGGGCTGCAGGGAAATGGAGGTCTCAAGTGGAAAATGTGGACAAAAATAGCCTGGGATCGATTGTTGAACCGGAACGGCGGATAGACGTCATCCACGAAACCGATGTATTGGTTATCGGCTCCGGCCCGGGCGGCCTGGCCGCCGCGCTGGCTGCAGCCCGGGCCGGTGTCGAAGTAACCCTGGTCGAAAGATTCGGCTGTTTTGGCGGCAATATGACGGTCGTCGGTGTCGAGGGGTTCGCGTGGTACCGGCATGACAAGACGGTCGAGGCCGATGGTATCGGCCGGGAGTTCGAGGAGCGCGCCAAGGAGATGGGCGCGGCCGTGCCGGAATCCCAGTCGCAGTCCTACGAGATCGATGCGGAGGGCTTCAAAGTCGTCGCCGACCGGCTGGTGCAGGAAGCAGGGGTTTACCCCATGCTGCACCGGCTGTTCGTCGCCCCGATCATGAATGGCGACACGATAGGCGGCATCATTACCGAGTCCAAGGCCGGTCGGGAAGCGATCCTCGCGAAACGGGTTATTGACGCCACCGGAGATGCGGATATCGCCGAGCGCGCCGGGGCGCCAACCTATTTGACGCCGAAGGAACGGATGATGGCGGTATCGGTGATGTTCCATTTGGCCGGCGTGGACAAGAAAGCCTTCATCGAGGGCGTCAAGGCCGATCCGCAGACCTACAAGGACTGGGACGGCGGCGGCGAATGGTCCATCGAGACCTCCGGCAAGGAGGATGACATGTTCTCGCCGTTCCTCAAGAAGCCTTTCGACCAGGCGATCGAATGCGGATTGATCCCGCCCCATCTCAACACGATTTCCGGGACCTGGGGCGCCATGCACGATACCGGCGAATTGACGTATATGAACCTCATCCAGATGGATGGATGTGATGGCACGGAACCCGGGGATTTGACCCGCTTCGAGATCGAGGGACGCCGCCAGAGCCTGCTTGCGATCGAGGCGCTACGCCGTTTCACGCCCGGCTGCGCCAACGCGCGCCTACGCAATTTTGGCATGTCGATCGGCATCCGCGACACCCGCAAAATCGATGCCCGCTACAATATGACCGAACAGGACACGCGCGAACAGGGCCGGTTCGAGGATTCCATCGGCATATACCCGGAATTCATCGACGGCTACGGACTGTTGATTCTGCCAACAACCGGGCGCTACATGCACATTCCCTACCGGGCGCTTCTGCCCAAACGGATCAGGAATCTTCTGGTGGCGGGTCGGTCCATCGGCGGCGACCGGATCAGTCACGCGGCGACGCGAAACATGTCGTGCTGCGCGGTCACCGGCCAGGGTGCGGGCATCGCCGCCGCCCTGTCCATAAAAACGGGGCGTAACCTGGACACGGTTGATCTTGCCGATGTTCAAAAAGAGCTGTCACGCCAGGGCGTGCGTTATTTGTGATCCGAAATGGAGCAAGGAGCCCTAAGCCGCACGCGGAAGCACCAGACGGGACAGCCAGTTGCGCGGCTCCATTCGGCGCACCGTGTCTTGCAACAAGTCGCTTTCCACCCCCAACTGCCAGGCCAGGGCCTTGTCCGTAGGGTCGGCGTGCAACGCTTCAAATTGCGCCACCATGCGCCGCGCGTCCGCCTCGTCCTTGAAAAAACCCTCTTGGGTCAGCGCCTGGCGGCGGCAATGAATCAGGCGCGCCATTTCACGCAAGTCATATTCGGGATGGTATTGCAGACCCCAGAAGGTGCCCTTGTCGTGCTCGACGCTCATTGCCTGCACGCGGGTAAAGGCGTTGCCGGCGAGCGCTTGGCCGCCGGGGGGAAGGTGGGTGACTACGTCGAAGTGACTGACGAAGCCATCAAATGTATCCGGCTTACCCTCGAAGAGGGGGTGGTCGCGGCCGTCGGCACTCAGCGTGATCTTGCGCCCGATGCCCATCTCGCGGCCGCCGGGATGGGCGGCAACGGTGCCACCGGCGGCGACGGCGGCGATCTGTATACCCCAGCAACTTCCGTATTGCGGCACACCGGCCGCATAGGCGGCCCGCGCCAAATCCAGATGACGCCGCACCCGCTCGTCGCCGTTACCGTGAATGGTCAGGGAACATCCGGTCCAGGCGATCCCGTGATAGTTTTCAATGCCCCGTTGAAGCGCCGCATTCGGATCGGACGGATACACGATATCGCAGTGCACGCCGGGACAAAGGTCCGAGAGCATGGAGGCATAGAGGTCCCCCGCCAGGGTCATCCCGCAATTGGCGAGGTTCTCGCGGTCATCCCTGGGATACCCATCAATGACGAGAATCTTGATTGTGCCGGACGTCATGGCGACCCTTCCCTATGCCCAAGAAGGAAAACATATACGAACATCCCCTCCCCTGTCATGGCCCGAGGTGGATATTCGACAGGGTTGGGCAGAGTCTCCGCAACCCCCTATGGCTGCGTCAACCCGCCAATTTAACGAGGAACAAAAATGAACGAAGGAACTCACCTGACGACGGATGTATTGGTGATTGGCGGCGGGACCGCCGGCTTCGGCGCGGCTGTTGCGGCCGGAAGGCAAGGGCTGGATGTTTGTCTGTTCGAGGAGGGTCGTAAGATTGGCGGGGTAATGGCCTTCTGCCCCGGCATGCCGTGGGGGGCCGCCTACCCCTGCGATACGATAATCGGCGGTTTAATGGAGGAGCTGTCGGACCGTTTGTTTGCAATGGACCCGCCGGCAGCCGCGAAACGGCCCTGCGCGCTTGAAAATTTCGGCCCCGAAATTCAATACGATCACGATATCGCCACCATGACCATGTTCGAGATGCTCGAGGAGGCCGGGGTCAGGGTCCACCTGAACACGACGGCCGTGGCGCCTGTCATGGCCGGAAAGCGGATTGTGGGAGTGGAGTATTTCGACCGCCACGGCGCCCACACGATCTCACCCCGGATGGTGATCGATTGCTCGGGCGACGGGGATGTTTCAGCCAAGGCCGGGGTGCCTTATACCCTGGGTGACGATGAGGGCAACATGATGGGAGTGACGCTCTCATTTCAGATGATCGATGCCGACTGGTCCCGGGTCTTTGCCGAGGACGATCCCTATTTCCGCCGCTATGCGGCCAAAGGCATCGCCGCGGGCCGCCTGCACGAAGATCTGGCTCAGCTCTACCTGATGAAGGGGTTCCACAAGGACACGGTGTTCTGCAACTCGGTGGTGATCAGGGAAGTGGACGGCGCCGATCCGATGGAAGTGACCCGCGCCACGCAGGAGGGACGGCGGCGCTGTCAGCAGCTGGCGCAATTCCTGAAGGAGGACATCCCCGGATTCGAGAACGCCAGAATGGCCTATCTCGGCCCCACGGTCGGCGTGCGCGAAACGCGAAAGCTCGAAGGGGTCTACAGAGTGACGGGCGAAGACCTGGCGCGCGCCACGAAATTCCACGACGGCATCGTATGCTGCGACAACCCGATCGACGATGTGATGCGCGCTTCGAGCAATGCCACCCATGACGCGATGGTGGAGGAAGGGGCCTATTACACCATCCCCTTCCGTTCGCTCGTTCCCAAGGAGATCGAGAATCTGATGTTCGCCGGGCGTATCATTTCGGCGGACCCGATAGCATTCGCGTCGGTCCGCGGCATGCCGCAATGCATCGCCATGGGGCAGGCGACCGGAACGGCCGCGGCCATCGCTCTTAGAGACGGTGTCAGCGTACAGAACGTCGACCCGGGTAAGCTCGTCACAGCCTTGCAGGCACAAAAAGTCAGGGGACTCGGCGGCACGACGTTGACAACCTAACCGCTGCTAAACCAAGAAACCACCAACAAACCTCTGGCTACGCGGCCATCGCCACATTCCGCCATTGGGCGTGAGCTTCATCGCGGAATGCCGCGCCGTAGGAACGCAGTTTATCGGTCACAACTATGGTCGGCGCAAAGTCTTGCTTCTTCAAAAGTTTGCGCATCAGTTTCCGCGCAGCCTTCTTATTTCGGCGCGCTTGAACCAGAATATCCAAGACCTCGCCTTCACGATCAACGGCCCGCCACAGGTACATTTTCTTGCCTCGGATCGAGACGAACATTTCGTCCAAATGCCACCGGCTAACCGGTCGTGGTCTGCGGCGCCTTATCTTTCGGGCTTAGCCGGTTCCGAACTTCAGAACCCGGCAACGAACGCTCTCGTAGGAAATATCCAAGCCACGTTCGGCGAGAAGGTCCTCGACATCACGGAAGCTCAGTGTGAAACGGCAATACAGCCAGATCGCATGTTGGATGTTGGATGGAGGAAATCGGTGGCGTTTGTAAGAAATCCGGGTCATCCGTCGAGGCTGCCGCGTTAAGTTCGGCCGGGCCAGTGAGTTAACTTGTCAAAGCCCTTGGCAGACATGACTACTGCAACGATGCCACCTTGACGTAGGGTGTCAGTACCGATTGTGGTACTGCTCTGACAAGCTGAGTTGAATGGTGCGGAGGCTTTGAATGGCATTGCTGGATGTAGACGAGGTAGTGGGTGCAGGGCTTTGCGCGGGGTGCGGCATCTGCGAGAGCATGGCGGGCAGCGACTCCATTGAAATGGCCCTCACCAAAGAAGGGCGTATTCGTCCGAAAACCAAAAAGTTAGTTGAATCAGTGTTAATGAAACGGATCATGCAGGTCTGTCCCGGCGCGACCATCACAGGCCCCAAAAAGGATCAGGCCGGCCCGCCAAACTCCCTTCACCCCATCTGGGGGCCCATCACTAGCCTACATAAGGGGTGGGCTGGCGATGAAAAGGTACGTTTTCATTCAGCCGCTGGAGGCGTGCTTACATCTCTTGGTATGTACCTAATTCGAACCCGCAAAGTGGACGCCGTGTTGCACATAATAGCCTCAGCGGATAATCCGCCGCTCAGCGAGGCTTGGATCAGCCGAACTGAACAAGATGTTTATGATGGCGCACAGTCGCGATACGGGCCGGGGGCCTCGCTGACCGTAGTTCACAGACTGCTGGACGAGGGCGCCACATTTGCTGTCATTGGAAAGCCATGCGATGTGGCCGCTATTCGCAATTTGCAAAGCATTGACGCGCGGGCCGAGGCACAAATTCCCTATTGCCTGACCATTTTTTGTGGCGGCACCCTTAGCTTGAACACAGCTCATACCATGGTCGAAAATATGGGGGCGGCACCCGATGAACTTAGTCTGTTTCGGTATCGGGGCGAGGGTTGGCCTGGTACTGCGCATATGGAAACCATCGACGGGCGGGCATTTGATCTTACCTATGAGCAGGCATGGCTTGATGAAACGGTGCCCTGGAAGTATGACCTGCCGTTTCGCTGCAAGGTTTGTCCCGATGCAATCGGGGAACTCGCTGATATTGCTGCGCCGGATGGCTGGGTTATGAAAGACGGCAGGCCCATCTACGATGAGGCTCCTGGCGTTAACCTGGTAATCGCCCGCACACCCAAAGGGGCCGAATTGGCCGATGCCGCCGAAGCCGATGGCGCGTTGGTTCGTACACCTTTCACTGAAGCTGAATTGTCTGAGATGCATGATGACCACCGGGCTCGAAAATCACACTGGCCCGTGCGTATGTGGGCCTTGCGTATAGCTGGTCAACCGAGCTTGACAGTTCGTCGATACAGGCTGATTTCAGCACTGCGTGCGGCAGGAATTCTAAATTCCTTGGGTTCCTTTCTGGGCACCCTTCGCCGTGCAAGAAAGAAACTGAACCGCGAAATCGGGTTCGGTAAGTCAATTTAGCACCCCGACAAGACACCTCACCTGGTGAGTTGCCGAATGCAGTGGGGAGTTGCGCATTCCCTTCTATTTGTACCCCTTTAAAAGCAGCCCACGGTTTCCGATCTTATTTAATCGAGCTATTATACCGGCAAGTCCTTGCAGATATGCTACCCATGTGGGAAATTGCGATCTACTGTTGAGCGGGCGGATCATGGCGGACGATCAATCTCGGAAACCTCTCGTATACATCATTGGTGGGAGCGCAGAGTACCGCGAGGAGCTTGTGCAATCCCTCGTCACCATGTATCGGGTCAAGGCGTTCGACAGCGCCGCCGAGGGCCAATTCGCCTGTTCCGTTTCCTTGCCGGTCGCGCTGATCGTCGATGAGGTCGTCCAGCCAAAGGGGGGCGCAAATTGCATCGCCCAGGTCAGGGAACAGAAAATCACACGCGGTCTTCCCGTCGTGTTTACGGCGAGCAAACAAAATTCCGAGGCTATTGCCGAGGCGCAATCAAGCGGCGGCGTTGTCATTCTCATCAAGCCGTATTGGCGCAGCAACCTGCTTAAGGCTATGGCGGAAGGCGTCAATATCGGCGTCGAGGCCGAGTGGGAAAAGATCGAACCCAAGCAGCGTACGGCCCTGAAAAACACGGTGTCGTCGTTCAACAACATCGCCCGATTAATCGAGAACGGCGAGCCACTTCCCTATGGCGAGGTTCAGGAAAGCTGTGGACCGCTGGTCGACGCCATCGCCAGCGACAACTACAAGGATATCCTGCGCGGGGTGCAGAACCACGACAACTACTCTTACGTCCACTCGCTGCGGGTGGCGACCTTCCTGGGCCTGTTCGGCAACGTACTTGGTATCAAGGGTGAAGATCTGACAACCCTGACCACCGCCGGACTACTGCATGACATCGGCAAGATGTCGATCGCACCGGCGGTCTTGAACAAGCCCGGCAAGCTGACCGATGACGAGTTTGTGGTCATGAAGTCGCATGTGACCGCCACACTCGAGCATCTTGATCATTCGATTGATATTCCCAAAGGGGTCATAATCATCGCCGGCCAGCACCACGAAAAACTGGACGGTACGGGTTACCCCAACGGCCTGCCGGGACGCGAGTTGAATCAGCTGGCGCGCATGGCGTCGATCATCGACATCTTCAGCGCCATCACGGACCGACGCGTGTATAAGGACCCGGTGCCGCCGGAACGCGCGCTGGACATCATGATCAATATGGACAAACAGCTCGACCAACCGCTTCTGGCCTTATTCCGTGAAATGCTGCTGGACGCGGCGACGTACTAATACCAAGGAGCATGGATAGTGACCCTTGGTATTACTTAAAGAACACGCTATGGCTGGCACTGTCGAAGCCGGCGACGAGGACCTGGGAATTATCGAGGGTGACGGTTTCGGAACGGCGGAAATCGAACCCCTCGTTTCCGCTTTCCCGTAATCTCATGGTCAGTCTGTGAGGCCCGGCGGGGACGCTAAAGGCCTGGTAGAAGATCGACGGTCCGTCATTGGCAATCCCCTTAGGGGCGGCGGATTTTGCGAATATGCGTTTGCCGTCCACCTCCAGTTCGACGAAAACCGGCCAGCGTTCGCGCGGGCAATCCTTTGGTGCGCGCATATTTGGTGGAAGCTTGGCAAGTTCCTCGCGGCTACGCAGGCGGCATTCGACTTTACGTTTCCCCGGATGGCTCAGGCTGAGTTTGATCTGGGCATCCTCCGGGGCGCTGAAAAAGTAAGGCGGCGAAGAGGCAAGAATTCCGACGACGGCAGCAAACCACGCGTACGTGATTGCTTGGGCGAATAACCCGAGGACGGAGGTGTTTGCCCCGCGAACCACGCCGACCGGCCCCCGCCCGCGTTTGCGTGCGCGCTCCCGCTCGAACCGGTCCTCTTTCTCCGAATTCAGCTTGTTTTGGCGCCGGATTTCCCCCGGAATTTTGGCGATCTCGCGAAGACCGAAACTGTAGAGCAGCCACAGAAACAGAGGTCCGAATACGATAAGCGGCGCGATGAAAAAGTAGACGTTGACTGAGCTACTCATACCTAGGTTCCGTTCTCGATCAAACGGTCGCGGAACCGCTGCAACTCGTCTTCGAGAGCCGCAAGGTCGCCCGGCCCCGCCCAATAGGAGTGAAGCCGTTCCCTGGGGACGCGTTTTCGTAAGTAAGGATCGCGCAATCCGGCCATTCGGTCCTCGGTCCAGACTATGCCCAGCCGGTGATGGCAATCGCAATCGCTGCAGCCGGTTAACATGACGCCATCGGCGGCGCCGTCGGAAAGTGCGAAGTCGACGAATGATGGTGGCAGCATCCCGATGCAGGGCAACGATATGGCGTGCGTGGCATCGCCTTCCACGGTCGAAATGTTCGCCCCGTGATCACATCCGACGACGAGAATGCCGGGGCGTTCCGTATTGCGTTCCATTCGGGCTTTCGCGATCGCAGCCGTCATACGTTCATAAACGGTATCGAGGGACAGGGTGGGAAGATCGATCCCCGTCACCAGCTTGGCGTCGCTACGAAATGGGGTCGACATCGGGCACGAACCGACACAAATCCCGCATGCGGTGCAAAGGTCGGGATTGACCACGGCTTCCTGCAAGAACGGGCGGCCGTCGGAACGTGGCTGCATGATCACCGCGCCGTAGGGGCAGTCGTCGAAACACCGGGTGCAGCCGTTGCATTGCTCCAGGAAGACCTCGGGCGCTTTCGCCCTTCGTAACGGCGGCAACCACGGCAACACAAAAAGCAGAAGCGTTAGGCCAAAGGAAAGCGCCCAAAGCGCGCCGGGCCCCAACAAATCGAATGCGGGGTACAGAAACATATAAAACCAGTCGAGGCCGAGCTCCGTGGGAATGGTCCCCAGATCGGCCGGCGGATGGCTGAGCGCCGGGTGAATAAATGACAGAACGACCAGCATCGCAAGCGACCCGAAGGCCAGTCCCCGCGGCGGGTTTATCTTGGCTCGATTGACCCGCAGAACATGGATCCACATGGCGAATAGAAGAAAGAGAGGTCCGAATATGTGGATGAAAACAAGCAGGCTGAAGAACCGGTCGTCGAGGCTGCCACGGGTCAGGAAATTGTTGGCCACCGGTTCGCCGAAAATGCCCAGCCAATCGAGCCATTCCATCGACCCGATGGCGACGTATTGGGCTAATTGATCCCACACCAGCCAATACCCGCTGATCCCCGAAAGCATAAGCAGCCATATTAGAGCAACACCGGTGAACCACGAATACCAACGCACCCCCCGGTAACGATCCAGCGAAAACTCGCGCAGCAGATGGAGAACCATGGTCACCACCATGCCGTCGGAAGCGTATCGGTGCAGGCTGCGCATAACTCCGCCCAGATACCATTGTTCGTGGGTCATGTATTCGATCGAGGGATATGCGCCGCTAACACTCGTATCGAAAAGAATGAACACATAGATGCCGCTGACCGCCGACACCCAGAAGAAAAAGAACGCCAGGGTTCCCAGTTGCCGCATTGGGTTCCATGGCGGGCCGAACGGTTTGTCGAACAACAACTCCAAGCGCTCCAACATCAGGCGCAAAGGGGATTGGAGGGCCTTCAACATGAGGTTTTCCTCTTATTTTTGAATCTATAGAACCGGCGTTTCCTTGCGCCGCCTTCTTCTGTTTCGCCATAGCTCGCGGCAAACCCAGGCAAAACCGCCGCCAATAATCAGAATTCCGGCACTCAACTGGATGAACAGGGAATAATCAAAGCGGTAACGATCAGCCGCCGGATCGTAAATGGTGCAAAAGAGGCGAACCTTCTTCACGAGGTTCTCGAAGCTTGCAAAGGGCGCCGAGGTGCCAAAAACCAATGCCCGCAAGGGCTCGACAAGCAGCGGTATATCAAAGGATTCGCCATAGATCTGGCGAAAGACCTTCCCTTGCGCATCTATCACAGTGACCTGGGCCAAATGGTCATAACCCTGCGGCGACCGAAAGAACACGAAGCCGAGCGTTTTCGTCAGGGCCTCGATCGTTTCGGCATCTCCGCTAAGAAATTGCCAACCATACGTTCCCTCGACGCCTTTTTGGCGGGCGAACAGGCGCATTCTTTCCGGCGTATCTTTGGCCGTATCGAAACCGATGGACACGGCGGCGAATTCGTCACGCCCAAGGGCGTCGCGCGCCACCTCGAAGGCATCTTCCAGCATCACCGTTGTTACGTTGCAGCTGCTCGGGCAGCTCGTGTAAATGAAATTGAGAACAAGGGGTCGGCCGCGGAAGTCGGACAACCGGACTTTACGTGAACCGGTATCACGGAATTCATGATCGCCAACCGACCTGCCGATGGCCGCCTGGCTTCGGCTGATTGCGGCGGCATCGTCGAAAACGGCTTCGGACGCGCGCAAATTATCAGTGAGCCCCATGAAGGCGATAGCGAACGCAAGGAAAGATAACGCCCCGCAAGAGCCGGTATGACGCATCACAACCCCACGAACGCCCCCACCAAGGCGCCAGCGATCAGCAACACCAACTGGACGAGAGAAGCGAAGAAATTTTTCATGGCGTTGGCCGGCGAGGGGTCGAGGGAGTATTTGAGGCTGCGATAAAGGAAATAGCTGCCGCCAATTGCCGCGCCGCCCCAGTAAAACCAACCCAGGCCGAACGCGGTCGGCAGCATTGACGCGCTGACCAGCAAAATCGTGTTGATTAGGATGATTCGTGCCGCCGTCTTTTCTCCCACGACTACCGGAAGCATGGGAATACCGGCCTGGGCGTAGTCATCGCGCAGGGCCGCCGCCAGGCTCCAAAAATGCGGCGGGGTCCAAAGGAAAAGAACAACGGCGAGAAGCAGCGCCGGCGCCGACATATCGGCCCCAACGGAGGCAGCCCCCGCCAGCACGGCGAAGCTGCCCGATAACCCGCCAATGACGATGTTCCAGACGCTACGGCGTTTCAGCCACACGGTATAGACAACGCCGTAAACGAATGCGCCGAGAAAAACGTAAAACGCCACCATGTTGTTCAAGGCGTAGGCTGCCGTTCCGACCGCCGTGGCCAGCAACAAAATAACACCTGCATACCACACGGGGCCTACCCGAAACCGGCCGGTGACAAACGGCCTGTCGCTGGTCCGCTTCATAAGGGCATCGAAACGGTATTCGAACAGCTGGTTGAACGCCCCGGCACTGGCGGCGGAAGCCAGAACCGAAAGGCCAAGGACGGCAATTTGCCACGGTTCCGGCGCGGGGCCGGGCGACACGGCCATTCCTGCCAGGGCGGCCAGTGCTATGGCAATACCGATCCTGATCTTGAATACCGAATAGAGCTCTCTTGCGAGTGTGGTCATCTTCTATCCGTTATGTCAGCCGATCCGCTTAACTGAGTCCCCAAACGCCGGCCAGGTATTTCCAGTTCACGAAGTAGTAGAGGACGAACGCAACCAGGAAGACCATGGCCAGGGTAAACGTACCCGGCACCGCCATGGTTCCGGCGCTGCCATAGCCTGACACGACTGTCGGCTGCGCCGGTGCGGCCGGTTTTTCGGGTTCGGCCGCGGCCTTTGATTTGGGTTTGCCCCAAAGGATGGTGCCAACCATATTGAGGATGAAGATCGTCCCGCCGATCCCACCGATGAGTGCCGCGATGCCGTTCAATCCCATCATCAAATGGGCGGCGCCCGGGAAGTCGTAGGGCATTGTGGCGTCGGCGAAACTCATGTCCCAATGACGGCGTGGAACGCCAAGAGTTCCGGCCCCCATCATGAATACCGAAGCGAGCCCCATGCCGATCCCGAACAAATAGGGTTGCCACTTGGCAAGGCCCGGAAAAACCAGTTCCCTTTGCCACAAAACGGGCACCAGCCAATAAGCCAGCGCCATGAAAGCAAGGGTGGATCCGACAACGACGGTGCCGTGGAAATGGCCCGGTACGTACATGGTGTTATGGGTGATGATGTTTAATTGTTCCGTGCCCATCATGACGCCCGAGATGCCGCCCAGGAAACCGAACATGACCAACGAGAGGGCAAACCCGGAAAACGACGGATTTCCCCAAGGCGCCTTGCGCAACCATTCGAAAAGTCCGTTGGTAAAACCCTTTTTGCGTTGCGCCGCTTCGACCGATCCCGGCACCGTGAGCCCATGGATCATGCTGGCAAGCACGGCCAGATAGATGGCGTAGGATGTGTTAAAAATCTTGAATTCGGAACTCAGCCCCGGCTCCACCAACAAGTGGTGGGCGCTGGCGAGTTGAAGGAACAGGATATAAAGCAGGAACGCCATGCGGCTGACTTTTTCGGACAATGGTTTTGCGCCGAAAAGGATCGCGGCAAGCGCATACCATACGGCGATATGTGCGGCCACATTAATCTGCTGCGACGAGTGCCCCATCGCCCACCACACGACCTTGTACATGACCGAGTCGATATGGCCCACATACCCGACCGACCACAGCAGCGTCGGGATCAGGATGATGGCTCCGGTCGCGATGGTGAAGACGGCGATGATTGCCGCGGTAATCGCGCCGAAGGTAACCAGCGGCACCGATCCCTCATAGGTTTTTTCCTGCTTGGCGATGACCAGGGTGCCGAAGAAGACAAAGCAGCCCAATAGCGCACCCACGGCAAATATGATGATCCCGAGGTAGAAATCGGGCGCCGCCTGCATGGGCACGTAGGAGGTGAACATGACGCTGGAATCGCCGCGCAGGACCGCGATGTTGGTAATCAACGCGCCACCCAGCATCATCCAATAACCGACCCATGCCACTTTCGGCGCGGCCAGTCGGCTTCCCAGGAGAACAGCCCCGGCGAAATAGAGGATCGCCATCTCGAAAAAGATCATCCAGACCAGCAGGACATCAAACCCGTGGGCGGTCAGCGCCAGATAGAACCAGTCAGCCGGCAGCAGGTGAACGGCGGGCCAGCGCGTCAGCGCGACGCCAAGGCCGAAGATGCCGCCGACAAGCAAAAAGACGACGGCGGTGACCGCGTTCCATTTGATCAGCTTATCGGCCGGGAGGTGAATTTTGAAACCGGTGTCGGGACAAATCCTAAAATCTGCGTTGTTTGACATATTCCAGCCCCCCTATTTGTCCACAACGTAGATTTTGCCGACCATGGTGTGGTGGCCGATGCCGCAAAATTCGTTGCAAACCACCGAATACTCTCCGGCGCGGTTCGGCGTGACGGTAATGACCATTTCGTATTCGGGATGGACCTGGATATTGATGTTCTCAGGCAAAAGAGAGAACCCGTGCACCCAGTCGACGGATGACAGATGCAAGCGGTAGGTCTGGTCCTTCTCCAGTTCCAGAACCGGCCACCATTCCCAAAGGCGTGCGAGCATATAAATATCGCCGCCCGCCGGCGGGTGGACGACCGGCGTTCCGGTGTCACCCTCCTCGCGAACGGTGTATTTGTCGGCCATTGCCTCGGTGCGTTCGGCGAAGACGTCCGGTTTAATTCGGTAGGCCTCGTTGGAAAGGTTCTGTTCCCCAACAAGGTGCCAATACGGCATCATGAAGAACAGGATCAGGGACCATACAAGGGCGATCGTAATCCATAGAATCTCGGATCTTTCGATGGGTTCCTTCCACCAAATCCGTTGCGCAGGCGGAAAAATTGCCATTTTACCCCCCTTCTCAATCTGCTATCGGGATAGACACGATCTCCATCACGCCCCAAATGAGGTAGAAAACCGTTGGAACCGTGATGCCAATGAAAAGGAGCAGGAATGGGTTGTCCAGCACCTGCTGCATGAATGGAATGGGCTCATCGACGGGATTGGCCCCGTCTCCCTGGGCCTCGTCAGACATCGCCTTCTCCTAACCCCCTGATGACGGACATTCTCTTAGGGTCATAAGGTGTTGCTGGCGCCGAATAAAATACCGCAATTTAGAATTAGTATAGGCTCACCTGCAGGGGCGCCTTGATTTTGGTCAAGTGATAAGTGGGGAGAACCTATGATGCGGGATTGATTTTAACAGAAGCCCGGTTTGCGGGTGCCGTCGGTGCCGAAGCATTCGCCACCCTGTTGCCGTTCTCCGTTGATGTAATCCCCGACCCAGATGCTCCGGCCGGGGAAAAACACCATGGCCCGTCCGTGCTGAACGTCGCCCTGCCATCCGCCCCTGTATTCGGCGCCGTTCGGCCAGGTGAACTCGCCCCAGCCATCGCGCTTTCCCTTGATGAACCGTCCGCGATAGGTGCTGCCACTGGGCATGGTTTCCTCGCCGTAGCCGTGAAGGTCGTCGTTTTTGAAATACCCTTTATAGACGCGGCCGTCGGGATAAACGGCCACGCCCTTGCCGTTTCCCTTATCGGACTTGTAGGCCCCTTCGTAAGAGGCGCCCATCGGGAAGACGGTCTTGCCTTGTCCGTGCCGGTTTCCGTCGCGCCATTCGCCCTCGTAACGGGAGCCGTCTTCATGAACCCGGACACCCCGGCCATGGTGTTTGCCGTACCTGTAGTCTCCTTCGTAGGTGCCGCGCTCGTGGTAGGCGGCTTTACCCTCGCCGTCGTAAATACCGTCAATAAAATCCCCTTCGTACCGGGTGCCACTGGCGCGCTTCAAAATCCCGAAGCCATTCGGCTCGCCCTTTTTCATTTCACCTTCATAAGAACCGCCGTCCGACCACTGCGCCCGGCCCTTCCCGGACGCCCTTCCATCTTCGCAGCCGCCCGACCATGTCACGGTTGTGTCGGGCTTAAGGTCGATGGTCCAAACCTTGCAGCCGGAGTTCGGATCGGCCGCCCAAATATCGTTCTCCGCGCCTTGCGCGGCGGTTGCGGCGCCAAGCGCGAACGCAACGATTATCGGAACTATGTGCAGGTGTCGCATTGCCTTCACCATCTACAGTCTTGTTGACACGACGTGGCGTAGCATTCACCATTTTACCCCATGATCTTCGGCAAACGAAGGGTTCCGCCATGATACGCAGGTATTTGGCCAGGTGCGGAACGATCGCTTCATTGCTGTTCGCACTAATGGTCACTTGGAGCGCCGCGCACGCGGTCGAACTTCCCAGGGCGATTTCCGCTGCAATCGACGTAGCCGGAGAACATTTCAGCGCAAAACAATATGAGTTGGCCGCGCAGTCCTATGAGAAAGCGCTTCTTCTTGGGGAAGAAACGTGGGGTAAGGATTTCGCGGCGCTGGCGCCCATTCTGGATGCCCTTGGCCGGACCTTTGAGAAAATGTTTCGCACGGTTGATGCGGAAAACGCGTACCGCCGCGCCTTTCCCCTTTGGGAAAAACTGCGAGGGCCCGATCATCCGGACGTTGCCGACAGCCTTATGCGGCTGGGTGGAATCGAACGGGACAAAGGCAATTTCGCCGCCGCCGAACCTCTTTTCCGCCGGGCGCTGGCCATCCGCGAGAAAGCGCTTGAGCCCGATGACTTCAACATCGCCAACGCACTTAACAGCTTGGGATCGACACTCGTCGATCTGGCTAAGTACGAAGAACCTGAAGCGCTGTTTCGCCGCGCCCTGGCGATCGTTGAGAAAACATCAGGTCCGGATCACACCGATGTCAGCACAATACTGGAACAACTGGCCCTGCTTTACGCCGAACAGGGCCGAAAAGCGGATGCCGAACAACTTTTGCTCCGTTCCCTGAACATCAGCACCAAGCACGGAGAAACGGACCCCGAGGGATTGGCGCGAACCTACAATGCCGCCGCCGGCATGTTCGTTGACATCGGGGATTACGACCGGGCCTTGAATGCCATGCGCAAATCCTTGGGAATTCTGGAAAAAGAGCTCGGTCCGGATCATCCCAAAGTGGCCACGGCGGTGGCCAACCTGGGGCTGGTGTATGACGGCCTGGAATTCTTCACCATCGCCGAGGCGCTGTACGAGCAGGCGCTTGAAATTGAGCGAAAATATTACGACGAGAACCATCCTCGCTTTCTTGTGAGCCAAGAAAACCTCGCCTCTCTTTATGTGGAAATGGGCCGCTATGACGAGGCCGAAAAGCTGTTCGGGAAAGTCCTTGACGCCCGCGTGAAAATCTACGGCGACGTTCATCCGATCCTCATATCGTCGCTTAGCAATTTCGCCTACATGTATGCCGACTACGGCATGTTGGACGAGGCCCTGAGCCTGATCGAACTGGCCACGACAATTGCCATCCTTCGCGCCGGGGAAGCGGCCGATCCTTCGTCGGAAGCAACCCGGTTGGAGCTTGAAAGTCTGGGCGGCAACTTCGTTCTGCACGCACGCATCGCCGCAGAGCTGGCGAAATGGAACATGATCCAAAAGGAGCGGGCCATCGAAGGCGCGTTCGGCGCCAGCCAACTGGGAATCAACACGGCGGCAGCAACGGCGGCCGCACGCACCGTTGCACGTTTCGCCACCGGCAACACCACGCTGGCCGCCACGGTTCGTGACCGTCAGAATGCGGCCCGGCGGCGCGATGAAATAGATGCCGAACTGCGCAAGGCGGCGGCTCAAATGCCGGAAAAAAGGGACGAGGCAGCCTTGCAGGGGCTGCGCGAGGAGTTTAACGGGCTCCAGAAAGTGCTTGATGAAACCGATATCAAACTGGCCACAGAATTTCCGCTTTTCTCGAACCTGATGCGTCCGCTGCCCGTCAAAGTCAAGGAAGTGCAACGGCTGTTGGGGGCGGACGAGGCCCTGCTGCTGTGGCTCGTCGGCAGGAAGGAAGTTTATCTCTTCGCGATTCGCAAGGAAGAAACCGGCCTAATTCACATCGATATCACAAAGGACGAACTTGAACAGGCCGTCAGCGCCCTGCGCACCTCGATCGTACCGTCGGCAACGGATGAGCAATTGCCTGCGTTCGATCTGAACGGCGCCCACGATCTTTACAAGACGATCTTCGCCCCGGCCGACGAAATTCTGTCTGGCGCCAATCATCTGATCACGGTGCTAGACGGCCCGCTTCAAAGCCTGCCGCTTGGCGTTCTTTTGGATGGCCCGCCGACAGACGCGGCGACCCGCCAAGGCTACGAGAACGAGCCCTGGCTAACCCGCAAATACGCGATCAGCGTTCATCCCAGCGTATCGTCTTTCGCCATGATGCGAAGCCTCGATATCATGGCCCCCGCCCCCAACCCCTTTACCGGCATTGGCGATCCTATTCTTTCGGGACACCCCGGAGACCGGCGCGGAATTCCCGTCTTCTCGGCCTTTACGACCAGCGAGGTCGATCTGGATGCGCTCAGATCCATGCCGCCTTTGCCCGAGACGGCGGATGAATTGCGCGCCATCGCCCAATCCCTTGGCGTCGGTAACGATGCCCTGATACTGGGAAAGCGCGCGACGGAAAGCCGCGTCATGGCAACCGATCTTTCGCAAAGCCGCGTTATTGCCTTCGCCACCCACGCCCTGGTTGCCGGCGAGATCAGCGGCGTATCGGAACCCGCGCTTGTTTTGACGCCACCAGCCGGAAGGAAAAAGGGTGACGATGGTTTGCTGACCGCCAGCGAGATCGCCCGCGACCTGAAGCTCAACGCCGATTGGGTTATCCTGTCGGCCTGCAATACGGCGGCCGGCGACAAACCGGGCGCCGAGGGCCTTTCGGGCCTTGCCAAGGCGTTTCTTTTCGCAGGCGCGCGCGCACTAATGGTTTCGCACTGGCCGGTGGACAGCACCGCGGCCACGCAACTGACCACGGGCGCGTTCCGGGCCATGGAAGAAGACCCGCTAGTCAGCCGCGCCGAAGCCCTGCGCCAATCAATGGTTGGCCTGATGACCGACCTGTCGGTCGCCGACTATTCGCACCCTTATTTTTGGGCGCCCTTTATCGTGGTTGGCGAAGGCGGGACGAACAGGTAAGGAAAGGTGCCGACGATGAACCGATTTCTGGTATTTTTGGTGGCTTTGCTGCTTCTTTCGGGTGGCCCTTCCATGGCTGCCGACATGGGGTTTGAAACCACCGCCGAGGGCATGGAAAAGCGGCTTTTAAAGCCCGTCCCCCGCCCGGCGCCGGCCGCCGTCAAATCCCGTGGCAAAACCGGAACCTTCGGTCCCCCGCAAATCAAGGTTCGCGGCCTGAGTGTCGTGAAAAAACGCACAGGTGAGGAAGCCCTCGTTGAAAGATCCATCACCCTTCCCAAGGACAGGACCGGCGGATATGTCAATCTGGCGGTGCGATTCGATGTCGGCTCCCATGCCATTCGCGCGCAATCCATCCCGCTGCTGGACGAATTGGGCCGGGCGTTGCGCCGACCGGCATTGGTTCAAAAAGTCCTGGTCATCAACGGTCACACGGATTCCGACGGCGGCGAGGACTATAACCTGCGCCTTAGCCTGAACCGCGCGCTGGCGGCAAGGCAGTATCTATCCAACAACCACGCCATTAATCCCGCCCGCCTCAAAGTGATGGGCTACGGCGAGGGCGTGCCGCTGGCGCCGAACACCTCGGCTGCCAACAAGCAACTGAACCGCCGCGTTGAAATCGTGGCGACACGGTAAACCCTAATAAAGGCCCAGCGCGTCCAGGGTTGCCGGACCGGCGACGCCGTCGCTGGTCAGGTTATTGTCCGATTGATAGGACCGCACGGCATCTTCAAGGTCATCGGAATAGTCGCCGTCCACGGGTCCGGAATATTGCCCGGCGTCCTTCATGGCCCGTTGCAGGCGTTCAACCGCGCTGCCTGAATCACCCGATTGCAGCATGGACAGCCCGCGCTGTCCCTTCCCCGCCTGATAAAGGCGCTGCTTGCTGCGTTTCATATACATCATTGACGATGCCGCCGCAGGCGCTGCGCCGGCGCTGATCACGGATGAATTTTCGATGGTCAAGGCCTCGATTTTCTTGGCCAGACGGATATCGCCGATGTCGGCGTTGCGGGCCGTCAGATGGGAGGCGAGTTTTTCCAGTTTTTCTTCAGCTTCCTTCCAGTTTCCCGCATCCAGAAGGCGCAGGCTGGCTTCGTGCTCGGCATCGGCTTCGGCAAGTGCTGCGACGACAACGGTTTCGCGATTGGTGGCGTGGCGCACCGCGTCGGCGTCGCGGGTCACTTCGACAACTAACTCCTCGGTCTGTTCCGCGCGGGTTCCCCCGGCCACGTCGTCATAGGAAAAATCCAGAACGCCAAGGCTCGCCGGTCCCGCTCCGCCGCCTTTCAATTCAAGCCGCATGACCAGAGTGCGCTGTTCGCCCGAATGAAAATCCGAAAATTCAACAACCGTCGCGCCACCATCGGTGCGTGACGCGTATCCGAAAACCTGAACACCTTTTACCAACTCACCGGGTGTGAAGCGGATATCCACGTCGCGCGCGGCGGTTTTAAACAATGTCGAGATTTCACGCTGGAAAACGGACACCGATTGTTTCGGGTTCTCAATGTAGTAATAGGCGCCGCCGGAATATTCGGCAATGTCCTGCATCAGGTCTTCGTCATACTCCAGGCCCAGGCCCAGGGTGGTAACGGGCACGCCCTTCTTTTTTGCCTGGCGCACCAGTTTGCGGATTTCCGCCGGATTGGTCACGCCTTCATTGGCCAGGCCGTCGGACAGAAGCAGCACGCGGTTGATCGACGCCTCCTTGAAATTTCCATGCACCTGCGCGACTCCGGCCAGCATTCCGCCAACCAGATCGGTATTGCCGCGTGGTTCCAGCGCGTCGATGACCTTGGCAATAAGGGCAGGCGATTCCACCGGTGCGGAGGGCCACGCCACCGTCACCCGGTCGTCGTATTCGATAATGGCCAGTCGGTCGCGCGGGGTCATGCGGCCCAACATGGTTTTGGCCGCGGCCTTAAGGTACGGCAGCTTTCCCGCCGCCTCCATGGAACCGGAGCGGTCCAGCACCAGCGCAATATTCAGCGGCGGACGTTCCTTGTCCACGGCCGCCGATTGCTCGGGCACTTCGAATCGAACGAGCACGTAAACGGGGATATCCTCCCCGGCCAGAACGACCGGGCGATCAACCTCCACCTCCGTGCGAACGGCCGCCGCCGAGGCACCCGTTACCGCAAAAATCGAAATAAAGAATGCAGAGATCAAATAGCGAAAGACATTCAGACGTGGCATCGGCCCGCCCTCCCCGAAGCAAGAAACTTCTTCCAAAAGACAGGCCGATTCTTAACGCCGCATTATGGCCGTATTATGCCGACGAAGTGGCCTGGATAAGGCAACGGGCCGGCGAAAAACGCCGATTCCGGTCTATCCTCCCCCGCCGACGAAACCGCACGGCGGGACAATGGGACCCGTACCGCCACCCAGGTTCCGCGTTCCGCCCGGCCTTCCGGGGTTGAGGTTACGGCCCGGCAGGTTGCTTCCCCGGTTCAGGGTGGGACAAGGCGGCGCGGTGTTTTGATCGGGGCAGTTCTTGTTGTCGCGCAGGCCCGCGGGCGGCCTGATATTCTGGGTCCCGAAACGTCTGCGGCCCTTTGTCTGGGCCGCTGCCGAATGGGATAAAACCAATGTTCCGAGTCCAAGGCCGCCCGCCAGGGCTGTGGCAATGAAATCGCGGCGGCTGAGAGGTGTCTTATTGCTCATTGCATTTCCTCCAATTACGCGGCTGCGCGCTTGAGGTAAAGACCCGAGAGGAAGTTCCCCGGCGCCTCCTCCTAATTGCGGCCCTGTCCCCTCGGTCCGAGAGTGGGGCATGCGGGTGAATACCCGGCGGCGCCACCGGAGCCTCTGATCGGTCTTCCCCCGGTATTGAGGTTGCCGCCCGGCAAGTTGCTTCCCTTGCCCAAGGTCAGGCAATCCGGCAGGACGTTCTTTTCGGCACACTTACCGTCATTGCGCAGGCCCTGGGGCCGGATGTTTTGTGTCCCAAAACGGTTGCCGGGTTTTTTCTGGGCCGCTGCCGAACGGGATAAAACCAATGTCCCCAGGCCGAGACCGCCGGCCAGTGTTTTGGCAATGAAGTCGCGGCGGCTAAGAGGTGTCTTATTGCTCATTGCATTTCCTCCAATTACGCGGCTGCGCGCTTGAACGAAAAAGACCGTTAACCATACACGAAAAGCGGTCACTTTTATACGGCGTCGCGCATGTGTTTCCAGACGTGGAAGTTCAGATAATCGGCAAGTTTGTGCTTTACGTGGATACATTTGCGGGCCTTCGACAGAGAGTCCCGCGCCGCCGACGGGCAACCGCCGACGCACGACGGCAAGACCGGGCATTCAGCACATTCGCGGTCGGCAAAGGGGTCCCAATCGGCCCAGCTTTCCTTTTCGGGCCGCATGGATTTAGCCTCGCCGATATTGCCGATACGGTGCTCCGGCAAACCCACATGGTTCCAGCATTTGAAGATGTCGCCGCGGGCGTCGATGACGAAACTGTTGCCGCGGTCCGCGCCGCAGTAGCTTTGCATGGGTGTCGGCAGGCATTCGCTGGGAAAGCCCAAATCTTCGAGTTCCAAAAGTGACCCGAAATGCCACTCGGCGAATTCCTCAGGGCTAAGGCACGCCCCGTCCATGCCGTGGCAGGCCTTGGTCGTCGCATCGACTGCGGCCAAATAGACGGACAGCTGTTCGGCGAAACCCTCAGACGCCAACTGCCGAATCAAGTCCATGGCATGAGCCGCCGTCTGTTTCAGGATATTGACCCGCAAGCGCATACTGGCGCGTGACAGATCAAGCGCCCGAAGATTACCGAGGATCGTATCGAACGGGCTTTCCCCCCGTCGGCCCCGCCGCAGCCGGTCGTTGACCGCCTTGGGTCCATCAAGCGTGACCTGAAAATCGTAGCATTCGACGGCCTCCAGCGCGGCGAACGTTTCCGGCGTCAGCAGCACGCCGTTGGTGACCATCCCGCAGGTCCAGGACGCCTGACGCCCTGCCGCCAGATCCATGAGCCGCCGCGAAAACCGCAACACCGTATCCAGCGCCAGCAAAGGCTCGCCGCCGAACCAGTGGACCGACAAGTTGCCGCCCGGCCGCAAGTGGCGGTCCGCGAATTCAAAGACCGCGTCCTCCTGATCCGGTGTCCAGTAAATATTTGGATGCGTGCCCTCGAAGCAGTAGACGCAACGCAGATTGCAATCCAACGTCGGCGCCAGGGTCAGGCTCAGATCGGACTTTTGACGCCGCGCGGCGCGGTGGGCCTTTTTGGCCTGCGCCAGTTCGTCCAGGCCAGCGGGAACAATGCAGCCGAGCTTCCTGAATTCACCGTGAAGCCGCCGGTAATCTTCCGAACGATACGGATAATTGGGCCGCCACAGAACCGCCCGCGCGCGGCCGTTGGCGTCGGGGTCCAGCAGGGTCACGCTGCCGTTGAGCGCATGGTAGACAACGCCGTGCCCATCGAACGACGGAAACAGCAGTGCATAACGCGACCGTTTCCAGCGCCCGGACATCAGTTGAACACGCGGTTGAAGGTGACCACGGGGTTATAGGCCCAGCCGGACCCGATAATGATGGCGACGATGGGGTTCTTCATTTCGTCCAGATCGAAGCGGTAATTATAGGCGTCGTCGAGGACGAGTTTACCGTTCTTGAAAACCAGGCCATAGGCGCGCCCCCGGTCGTACTGCTTGAAGACGATGCCCTTTGAGCCGCGCCATCGGAAGGAAGCGGGGTCCGCCACACCGACACTCCACTGGACGGTGCTGGTGGCATCCTGGGAACGGACAAGGCAAGAGCGGTCATCGTCGATCCGCAAGCGAATGCGGGCCAGGATTTTGACCCCGCCCACAGACATCAATCCGACCCAGCGGTCATCCGTATGCCGCCATTCGACGATCAGTTCATCATCGCGTTTGCCCGGCTTCACCTCGAACGGGACGTTAAGGTTATTGATGTCCAGCAGACGCCTGCGCAAGGCCTGGCCGTCAATGGCGACCACGCCTGCATCGGGCCCGACCCGCGTCGCCCAACTGCCCAGGCGCGGAAAGATCAGGAATTGGACGAGGATATAGGCAATCAGGGCCGCAAGCGACCATTGCCAGTAATCGAAAAGAATGACCGTAACGAAGTTCTTCTCGGGGTTCTCGGCAACGACCGGAAGCAATTCGAGGCGGCTTCGCGGGTCATCCTCCGTGGGATCGTCAACCAGAAAAAGATAGGGGCCGATAGTCGTTAGCAGACCCCGCCTGCCGTTGTCGCTACGCGTGAAGGTGACGGTTCCCGGCGTCTGTGTCGTCGCATTTCGGGGAATGCGATCAAGAACCACGTCAAGGGCGGTCCGACCGGCCTCGGGCGTGGCGAAAACGCTGACCGAGGCCCAAGCTCCGTCTTCATACGTAGCGCCCTCAGCCGCGAGGGCGCCGGGAATGGGGCTGCGCGCCACCTCCGCCAGTTTCGCGCCTTCGCCGAAAATCAATTGCGGAGTTTTGAACACACCGTTTTCAACCGCCAGAAGGTCCGTCTGAATCACATACGGGTTGGGCATGAAGATGAAGACAAGCGGCAGAATGATCGCCATGGGAACGACGAACACGCCGAAGCAATACAGAAACAGGGCTATCACCCTTCCGACGTTCATAGCCTGGCCTCCCCCAAAAAGAAGGCGGACCGGCACAGGCGGCGCGCCGGTCCGGTTATCGGTTGCCCCCGATTATTTCCCGATGTTTTCTTCCAGGATCGGGTAGTTCGAGCCCACCGAGCGGATTTCGAGGGGTCCGTAATCCTCGCCTTCGCCGGTCCAGCCCTTGCGGAAACCCATGGCATAAACAAGGCATCCCTTGGCCTTCTTCACAGCGACTTGGGCGTACAGATATTTGTAATAGCCGGCGACGATTTCGCTGTTGTTGTTGACCTCGGCAACCGCCTGTTCCTTCCAGGATTCGCTGGTGATCACCACCCGCTTGACCTTACCGTCGGCGTATTTCGCGGAATACAGCTTGGCGATGTCGGCCCGAATCGCGTCGGCGTCGTCACCGTCGAATTTTTCCTTCGGCATCTTGGTTTTGGCGACGTTGGCCATGGCCGCCTGATAGCGTTTTTCGGCCTCGGGCATAATGCGGGCTTTTTCCTCGGCCACCTTCGCATCTCCCGGCGCGATGGCGTCGAGAATCGCGAACTTCTCCTTGATGCGGCCCATGCTGTTGGCAGCAAAGTCCGGCCGTTTTTGACCCTTCATGGAATACAGCTCGCTGTCGGCCTCGTTGAGCAGGCCCGACGCCGCCATTTTTATGCGATGCTCGGCCCGATCGATCAGGTTGCTTTCCAGATCGGACACCAGATAGCGCAAATTGATCTTTTGGGCTTCCGCGTTGACTTCCTGGAAGTCCCGGATTTCGGGAATGCCCTCATGAATGGCCGCGATCACCTTGCGCGATTGCTCAAACATGGGAATACCGCTTTTGGCCAGTTCCAGGAATTCGGCCTCGTCCTCGGTCCTGGCCATCTTCTTGACCAAGCCGTTGAGGTCGACGATGCGCGTCTTGTACTTGTCGAAAACGGCGTTCTGGGATGACCAGTCCTCGGCCGGTGCGGCGGCGGTCTGCGCGGGGGCCGCGCCCTTCGGCTTCATGGAACCACCCTTGGGGGTCACCGCCCCGGGCGTCTTGGTCGCCGCCTTTGGCGCGCCGAAGCCGCTTTTCGATTTCACGGCGCCTGGTGTTTTCGTCGATGCCTTTGGCGCACCGAAACCACTTTTCGATGCGACCGCACCCGGCGTCTTGGTCGTTTTCTTGGGCGCGCCAAATCCGCTTTTGGATTTCACCGCACCTGGCGTCTTGCCTTGCTTGGCCAGCGCCTTGTTAAGCTTCTTTCGAGTATCGGCGATACGCTTGAGCGCGCGCTTGATATCCGAATCCGATTCGCTGACACCCGCCTTGGCGGCGAGGTCCTTCAGCGACTGGGTCGCCCGGTCCAGTTCCTCGGACATCCCGTCGTATTTCTTCTTGTAGACGACCTGGGTCGTCGCGTTCCTGATCACCTTGTTGATTTCGTTAAGTTCTTTCTTGAATTCGGCGGGAACGGCAACAGCTTGCGTCGAAACAAACAATGCGGCGACGAAAGCCAGCAAGACAGTCAGCCTGACCATGATTTCCTCCCCGGACAATGAAATTTTATTTCGTGGACGAGTCCGATGGTAACAAAATCGGTCCATTTCGCACAGCATAAACGAAACAATAATACTGACAGGTCGGGCGGCTCCTAGCGGCTCCTAGTTGCACGGCCCCGTTGACGGCGTGCCGCATGATCCCGCTGAGCGCCCGCTGCCCGACCCGCTGGAAAGCCCGCCGCCCGGTCCCGCGGATGAGATTCCGCTGCCCGGTATTGTTGAAGACATGCCGCCCGGTACCGGCGGAGCGCTACCGCCCGATCTCCCCGGGCGGCCGCCGACCATTCTGTTCGTAAACCCGCCGCCTGCCCCCGACGAACGCGCGCCGCTCGCCCCCGACGAAGCGCTTCCGGTGGGCCCCGTCGACAGCGAATTTCGTTTGCCGTCTTTCTTCCATTTCTGCGCGTCCGCAGACCCGGCAAACAAGATGCCGCCCACGAGCGCCAGCACTGAGACAAATACAAAAAACGTCGACCCGGTTCTAAGCATACCCAACTCCCCAGAGTGAACTATCGTAGAAGGATCGGTTTTTCCGGCTGCGTCAGCCGAATACAGCTTTGCAGACTTTTTCCACCTTGTCCAAATCAAACCATTCGTCGGTGCGCACGTGGGTTTCCATGTCGATCCAGAACTCTCCGTCGCCATTTATTCGCGACAGGTAATCGAGAACGGTATCGGGCCCTATGCCGCCTGCGTATCCGACCAGTTGGCCGGGGATCAACGCCGGCACGGTTTCGGGCAGGATTCCCCTGCCCGCCGACAAATCGAACAGTTGCGCAGTATTGGCGTCGGCATCGAGGGTCTGGCATTGGAGGACGATTTTGGATGGCCCGAAATGGCTGAACGTTATGGTGCGCACCTGATTGACCTGGAAACGGCCGAACCTTCGCACCCTTTCCGGCTTGCCAAGGTCCGGTGGCAGAACCTTGTTTTCGGCAAACTCGCGCGCCACGCGGTCACACAGATGCAGCGCCTTATCGCCCGCGATCCCAAGGATCGCATCAATGGTCGGGATGGAAGGGAAACGCGTCACGGGATCCCCATCGGCAGGACCATACAACACGCCCCACTCGATGGGATATTGCCGCGCAAGCGCGTCCGCCCGCATCAGATCGGTTCGATCGTCAATTCCCGTAAAGGTAATAAATTTCGGCCATATCATGGCGATATCGTCTCCGCAACCAAGATTGATCCTGCTATACCAAGGATCAGCGACAAAGCCAAAAAGAAGAAACCGATGGAAACGCCCAAAACCAATGAAAAAGCCCCACTGTCCCGGATGCTCCCCTGGGTCATCTGGTCCCTGGCGGCGCTGTTTTACGGCTATGGCTATTTCCAGCGGGTAGCAACCAGCGTCATGGTCGAAGACCTGATGCGCGATTTCGCCGTGGGCGCGGCGGTGCTTGGGAACCTTTCGGCCATTTATTATTATGCCTACGCCGGCATGCAAATACCGGTGGGCGTGCTGAACGACCGCTTCGGGCCGCGACGCATCCTGACGGCGGCCGCCTTTGTTGGCGGAACGGGAACGGTCCTGTTTGCCTTGGCGCCTTCCATCGAACTGGCTTATGCGGGCCGCCTTCTGGTCGGCATCGGTGTGGCGTTCGCCTGGGTCAGCACGCTAAAGCTTATCGGCATCTGGTTCGCACCGCACAGGTTCGCCACCATGACAGGCATGACCCTGGTCATCGGCATGACCGGCGGAATTCTGGCGCAAGCGCCCCTGGCTCTGGCAATTGACGAGTTTGGCTGGCGGGCAAGTCTGGCCGCTTCATCCATCGCCGCGATTATTCTGGCAGCCGCCATCTGGTTTGTTGTGCGTGATGCGCGCGCCGACGTGACCGAAACGCAAAAAGTAAAGCTGGCCGACGTTATTCGGGACGCCTTGCCGGTCATGGCCAATATGCAAACCTGGCTGGTGGCGATATTCGGCATGACGACCACCGTAGTTGCCCTTGGTTTCATGGGCCTGTGGGGAGTGCCGTTCCTGAGCGAAATTTACGCCCTCGATCGGCCCAGCGCGGCCGCGGTCATCTCTTCGGGATTTGTCGGTCAGGCCTTTGGGGGCGTGTTCCTGGGCTGGCTTTCAGATACTATTCGACGGCGCAAACCGCCCATGATCGGGGGCCTGGTTGTCATGACGGCGCTGTTTGTGTTGGTCGTTTACGGACCGGTTCTGCCCGTACCCATCCTGCACGCGGCTATGTTTGTTATGGGCGCGGCAAGCGCCGCCTCCATCGTCGGCTTCGCAACCGTGCGGGAAAACGCGCCGAGCGCGGTATCGGGCGTTACGGTGGCGTGTATCAATACGCTGCTCATCACCAGTGGCGCGATCATGCAACCCACCGCCGGATTAATTTTGGACGCCTACTGGGACGGAACCGTCATGGACGGCGTTCGCGTCTATGGTCTGGACGTCTGGAAACTGGCGTTCGTTCCGTTCGTGGCATTCTGCGCCGTCGGCGTCACCACGACCTTCTTCGTTCGCGAGACCCACTGCCGGCCCCTGACCGAGGGCGACACGCCATAACAACGCATTGGAAAAAGGCGTGGATCATGGCATGCTCACGCCATGGATTTGAACTTTCTCATCTCGGCTTTTTCCACGCTTTTCATCACCGTCGATCCCATCGGACTGGTGCCGATATTTATTGCATTGACCTACGATCTCGCACCCGCCGACCGGCGCAAGGTGGCGTGGATATCGTGTTTGATCGCATTTGCCGTGCTGGCGTTATCGGCTGTCGGCGGCAAGGCATTACTGGAAGTTCTGGGAATTAGCCTCGATGCCTTTCGCATCGCCGGCGGCTTGTTCCTGTTCTACACCGGCTTCGAGATGCTGTTTGAAATGCGCCAACCCCGACGCCAGCAGCATGCCGACACAGCCATCGGCATCGACCGGGTCAAGAACATTGCCGCTTTTCCCCTGGCCATTCCGCTTATGTCGGGGCCGGGCTCAATCACCGCAACGATCCTGCTGGCGTCCAAGACGCAGGATGATTGGCTGAATTTTACAGGCGTTATCGCAACGATCCTGCTGGTCGTGGCGATCACCTACATCTCGTTCATATTGGCGGAATTTATCACCCGCGCGCTTGGTGAAATGGGCCGCATCGTGGTCACGCGGCTGTTGGGACTGCTGCTTGGCGCCCTGGCCGTTCAGTTTATTGCCGACGGCATCGCATCCCTGGCCGCCGGCGGCTAGCATTAATTTTGCGAAATAATTTTTTTCCATTCGGGCAATGGAGATGAAAAATGCAGGCCGAGCAGGCCGTCCTCGCTGGTACGCCGGACTTCGGTTTCGATACCGCGATCAATCGAGGGAAGGTGCAGGGTCACCGGCTGGCCGATCTGAATTTCCCGGTCGATCCGCATGAAGCATCCCCGGTAACTGAGGTCAAGCAACGTTCCCGCGATATCCTCGCCATTCACGGATAACGACGCGCCGATGGAGACGCTGAAGCGCCGGTGAGTACGGCGGTCACCGTCGGACCTGCGGGAGGCTTCGTCGTTTAGTTCACGGATGCGCTTGGACATGTTTTTCAACATACGGAACGCCAGAGAAGGGTCGTCGTTGATGCCGCGAAGAAAGTTCTTTTTGTCGATGGTCAGGATGCGCGCGCTGTCAACCGAGCGCACCGTGGCCGAGCGCACCTCTCCCCCAAAGATGGACATCTCGCCGAAAAAGTCGTTTTTGCCCATGGTCCCGACGGCGGCCTCGACACCACCCTTTTCGACGATCACTTCGACCGTTCCCTCCTGAACAACATACATGCACTCGCCGATTTCGCCCTGGCGGACAATGACCTCGCCGGGGGCGTATTCCTTGCCCAGGGCCCCGACCGTCATGACGCGGCCTTTCCGAGAACCTTTGCCATATACTGACTCCTGTACAGAAAAATGCGGTCGAGTTCCTTGCGTACTAGCGGGTGAAACACCTCGCTAAACGGGCTGAACGGCAATTCGTACTGGATCTCATCCGTCATGGTGGTAACGCCCGCGTTTTCCTCAAACCGGTGGGTATGGCGCCAGATTGAATATGGCCCGCTAACCTGTTCGTCGGCGAACATGTGCGGCGGTTCCCATTGGGTAATGCGCGAGCGCCAGCTGAGCGGAAACCCAAATGCCCGCAGCCGGTACTCCAACTCGATCCCTTTCGCGAATTGGGTCGAATGGGGCGTTAGTACGTCAAAGTGGAGGTCAGGCGGTGTTACCTGTTCCAGCTTGCCGATGTTCGCCATGAACCCGAACACTTCGTCGATGCCGGCGGGAACGTTTAGCGTGAGATTAAGGACGTGGATCATGTCGCGGACGCACCTCATTTGATTTATTTTCTTATTCGGAAGGTGCAAGATAACCGCTCGGGCAAATCTCGATGCACTTTCCGCATCCTTCGCATTTTTCAGGATCAAACGAGAAGTACATGCCCGGCCCGACGGTTTCAAGCCGCGTATAGCCTGACGGGTTGCAATACATCCAGCACTGCTGGCATCCGAAACACAGGCCGCAGGAAAGACAGCGCCCGGCCTCGCCTTCGAAGGCCTCGCGCGTGATCGTCCGGTCGACTTCCATATCCGGCTGCGACAGCCACTGCGCCGTGGGTATGTGCGCCCGCTGCACCCGTTCCTGGCCATCGTAGTAATCCAGCTTCACCTGGCCGGTTTGAACGGTGTGGTCGGATAGCGGTTGCGGGGCGGGAAGGCCGCGCAATTCCGCCTGCATGGTTTCGGCGGCCAGCCTTCCCTGGGCAATGGCAATGCTGGCCGTGCCCAGACCCAGCGCGTCGCCGCCCGCCCACAGGCGGCTTTCCATGCGCGCCCCATCCGGTGCTTCCTGGTCCAGCCGGTCCCATTCGGGTTCTTGGGAAACGGCCGTGATGACGCTATCGACTTCCATCTCCGTTTGCTTGCCCCCGATGGGAACCGGGCGTCGCCGCCCCGACGCGTCGAGTTCGCCCAGTTCCATCTTCTGGACAATCAAGGTGCGGACATGGCCGTCGTTTCGGCGAATTTCGACAGGTGCGGCCAGGCATTCGATGCCCACCTTTTCAACCAGCGCGTCTTCGATTTCGTGATCGGCTGCCGGCATTTCATCACGCGAGCGGCGGTAGACAAGCACCACCTCGGCCCCGTCGCGGCGGGCCGATCTGGCCGCATCTATGGCCGTGTTTCCGCCACCGATCACCGCCACCTTGCGCCCCAGATCAATGGGTTGGCCGTTTTTCTTGCGCCCCAGATATTCGGTGCCGGTCCACACACCGGGCCCGTCCTCGCCGGGAATTCCAAGACGCCGCGCTCTTTGCGCGCCGATGCCCAAAAACAAAGCATCGTGGCGTTCGCGTAATTTGGCTAAGGACAAATCGCCGCCTATCCTTGAGGCGAGGTGCAACTCCACGCCCACGGCTACGATACGAGCGATTTCGGCGGCGAGGATGTCCTCGGGTAACCGATAGGCCGGAATGCCGTGACGCAGCATTCCGCCGGGGGTGTCGCTTGCTTCATAGACGTGAACGGAATAACCGCGGCGCGCCATCTGGTAGGCAAAGGAAAGACCTGCCGGCCCTGCCCCGATAACGCCGATGGATTCCGCTTGCGGACCTTCGTCCATAACCGGCAGCGCCCATGCCCTTTCTATCGCCCAATCGCCAATAAATCTTTCCATGGCGTTAATGGAGACCGCACCGTCCTTGTCCACTCGGTTGCACCCGTCTTCACACGGATGCGGGCAGATGCGGCCCATCACGGACGGAAACGGATTGCGATCGACGATAATTTCCCAGGCCCGCCGGTAGGCCTCATCGGCGGGCAATCCTGATTTCTCGCGCTGAGCGATGACGCCGATCCATCCCCGCACATCGGCGCCGCCGGGACAGCCTGTGCGGCAGGGCGGCAGCTTCTCCGCCTGCTCGGCGTAAATTCGATCGGTTTTGCACCTTGCGGACGACGTCATCAGCGCTGTCCCCGGCTTCCAAACGAAAACACGCCGATGACGAGGCTGAGCATAATGTGCCACGTCAGTGTTGCGACGTAGGCCGGATGGAAGGTGTTCAGCAAAACCTCTTTGTACGGCGCGCTGCCGGTGAACACGTCCCACAATACGCTGCTCATGCGTCTTGGCCCCGTCGCGCGGCGCTGTTCCGCCGCCGTCATGTTCAAAACGGCACGGCGAAGGAAGCGCCATTTCTGAACCTGCCTGGTGACGGCGAAAAGGAACCGGCCGATATTATTGTCGGATTCGATTTTTTCGCACGTGGGCCAATAGTGTTGGCGAAAATCGTCTTCCGAAATGCCGGAAAACATCACGGTTCTGGCCGCCGCCTTGGCCGTTCGGTACGCGCCGCCGATACCGTCCTTGTATAGTCTGGTGGTCCCTGTATCGCCGATCATGACAATGCGGTCGGCAAACGGCTTGACCGCGCTTCGCGTATTGACCCGTGGAAAGCAGTGGCAAATGTGGGGCGGGACCGATCCATCGGGAAAGCAGCGTTTGACCTCGGGCGCTTCAAGAAAGGCCTCGATCAGTTGTTCGTCAATGTTCTCGCCGATAACGCACATGGTTGCCAAATCACCCTTGGGGATAAGGCCGGCGAACTTCAGCCCCGGCATATCAAGAAGAAAGATTTGCAGCGCGGCTCCGAGGCGGTTCTCGATTTCCTTACGGCCCAGGGGAAATTCACACAGGAAAGCCTTGCGCGTCTCGGGGCCGCTGTAACCGATTTCCAAACCATCGACGCCTTCCAGAAAATGGCTGTTCACCCCGGTCGCCACCACCGCGAGATCGAAATCGCCGCCTGATCCATCGGGACAAAGTACGCGAATGCCGCCACCCAACCGTTGCAGGCCCGAAACCAGCTTGCGCACGATGCGAGCGCCTTTTTGTTCGGCCAGGTCCTGGACATAACGATCGAAACCGATGAACTCCAACGGCTCGGACTGGCGTGGACCGTTGCCACGGTAAACGGCGGCGATACGTTTCTCGTTCAGCGGCGTGGCGATTTCGACGGTGCCGACATCCTGATTAAGGGCGTAGCATTCAATGCCGCGCTGAACCACTTTGGGGGGCAGGTTAACGCCCTCGGCCGCCAGGGTCTGGACCAGGGATTCGGAAACGACGCCGCCGCAATGATTGCAGCCGGCGGCTCCCCGGTGGGTGAAGTGACGGGGTTCGAAAATATTTATCTCGATTTCGAGACCGACGTTCTCCGCCATCTGAAGCAGAAAGTAACTGAACAACGACCCCGCCGGACCGCCGCCGATGACCGCGACCCTGGACCCGTCGTGCAGGGAAAGCTCACCCTCTTCGTCGGATTGCAGCGCGGCTAATGCCCCGGCCAAATCTCCGCCATCATCCGCATCAAGGATAGACACGCCCGTCCCCTAAAAAACCGTCTCGCATAATATTAGCGAACACTAGTTATTATTATACCAACCTTTGCTCCAATACGTAATAACTCCTAACGAATTTATGGTCAATGCGCCCAGAAAATCAAATTACGTGACAGTACACTAAATTATTTTTAATAATTTAGTGTACTGTCACGTAATCAGGTTGCCGGTGATCGGATGGGCAACAAGCGTGTTTCCGCCCGCTACTTCGTTCCCATTTCCACCAGTTTTGTCGCCGGGATCATTTGCTGGTTCAGCGCGGCGTCTGTTAAGGGGTTCAGACCGAAGGCGACGGCCATGAGCTGGCTGTAGAAGACCACCGGGATCTGGAAATCGGTGCCGAATTCCTTGTTGATCAGGTCCTGGTACATTTCCAGATTTTGCTGGCACAGCGGGCACGGCGTGGCGACGCAATCGGCCTCCCGCTCCTTGGCTTCATCCAGGATGGTCTTCATCAGTTGCAGTGATTTCTGCGGGCTGATAACGGCCACGGAGCCACCGCAGCACGACGTGTTGTTGGCGAATTCAACGGCCTCGGCCCCGCAGGCTTCGATGAAATCGCGCATGAATTTTGGATCATCGAAGTCATCGAACATACCGCCCCGTTCGGTGGCGGCGAAGGGACGCACGGTCTGGCAGCCGGTCCACCCGGCGACCTTGAGCCCCGTAAGCGGGTTGGTCACCTGTGCTTTGATGGCATCGACGCCCACATCCTTGACCATCACTTCGCACACATGGCGGACAAGGAGCGAACCGTCATACGCCTGCCCGGCTTCGGCCAGAGCCTCGTTGAGATCGGCCTTGAAGCCCTCGTCCTCGCGAATTTGCTCGTTGGCGTCGTGGGTGTGGATGAAGCAAGCGGCACACGCCGTCACCACGTCGTCTTCGCCGCGATCCTTGGCCAGGGCCAGGTTGCGCGCCGACAAGGCGGCGTTGGGCAGGCGCCCCTCGGCGATATGGCCGACCGAGGTTCCGCAGCAATTCCAGTCTTCAATCTCGTTGAGTTCCATGCCCAGCTTGGGCGCGATGGCGCGTAGCGACTTTTCCAGATGCATCGAGGACGAACGCGACGTGCAGCCCGGATAGTAGGTGTAGGATTTGCTCATGACTTAACCTCCTCCCCGGCTGCCGCGTCGTTGCGGTTTTCGATCTCAACCGCCTTGGCGAGAATTTTCTTCAATTCCCCGCGCCGCTTGATTTTGCGCGGCATGCCCACATGCATGCGCTTTTTACCGATCATGCGCAGTGCAATTTTTTGGTTGGCCATGCCCTTGCGAATGCCTTCACCAATGCCGCCCGAGAAATAGTAAAGCGCCGTCACCAGCCGCTCGTCGGTCAGGCCGAACTTTTTGGCGCTCCACCAAAAGGCCTTGGCGAAGCGGGTGGTTTCGGCGTTTTTGGCCTCGGCGTAGCCTTCGCGCACGGCAACGACGGACAGGGAGTCAAGGATGTGGGTGACCGGAACACCGCGCGGGCAGCGCACTTCGCTGCGATAACACGCCACGCAGTTCCAGATGGTGTCGGATTTCATCACCTCGTCCTTCATGCCGGCGCGGATCATCATGAACAGCCGGCGCGGCCCATAATCCATTTGTTCGCCCAGCGGGCACGAGCCTGAACAGACCCCGCACTGCATGCACATGTTCAACTTGTCGCCACCGTGAACATTGCGAGAGACCCAGCGCGCGAATGTCAGATCGTATTTCCGTTTCGTTTCGGGAAGGTGCGCCGTCATAACTAAAATCCCTTGAACGGGTTGAAACCGATTTCGTCGATGGTCGCCACGAAGTCGTCGATCAGTTGGCCGACCCTTTCGGCGTCCGAAATTTCCACCTCCATGGCCTCGACCCTTTCTTTTTCCAGCATCATGCTGGCCAGGGTCTCTTCGATATTGGCCGCGCGTTCCTGGGCCATGGCGCTGCCCTTGACGAAATGGCACTGGTAGTTGTCGCCGGACTTGCAGCCCATGAGGATGATGCCGTCGTAGCCCACGGAAAGCGCATCCGAGACATTCAGCGCGCTGACCGATCCCAGACAATTGACCGGAATGATACGCACGAAGGCGCTGTAGTTGCGGCGGCTCAACCCGGCCATATCAAGGGCCGGATAGGCGTCGTTCTCGCAGGCCAAAATCAGAACCCGCGGTTTTTCGTCGAACTCGTCGGGAATCTCGCACGACTTGGCCATGGAGGTCAGCATATCGATGGAATAGTTATCGAAGCTGATGGTGCGCACGGGGCACGCCCCCATGCAGGTGCCGCAGCGGCGGCACCGGGCGGGGTTGACGACCGGATAATCCTTGTCCGTTTCGTCGATGGCGCCGAACGGGCATTCGATGGTGCAGCGGCGGCATTTGGTGCAGGGTTCCAACCCGATCTTGGGATACGATAGATCGCCCGAGCGCGGATGAACCGACGCCCCGTCCCGAACCAGACGAATGGTCTGGATGGCTTTCAGCACCGCACCCGCCGCGTCCAGCCCGGCCTCGCCCATATCCATGGGGCGGCGCAGCGGGCCGCACGGATAAATGCCGGTGCGACGCGATTCATACGGGAAGCAGATGAAATGGCTGTCGGGGAAGCCGTCGGCCAGCATGGGCAGGTGCGGCCCCTGATGGTATTTCAGATTCAAAAGCGGCCCGCCCTCGGGCATGGTTTCTTCGCGTTTTTCAACCGCCGCCGGTTCCTCGCCCATATACCCCGCAACCGTGATCGGGGCGGTTGTGTCGATGTCGCTGCGCAGAAGCGGCGGCATTTCTTCGTCCTCGCCCAATTCCCGGGTCGGCAGGTCGATATTGGTCGAATTGGGAACCATACCGGTGGCCAAAACGACCATGTCCAGGCCTTGCAGCGGCACTTCCTCGCCCAGCAAGGCATCGTCGACCACCACGGTCAAATCGGCGCCTACCGATTTGACATCGCCCTTCATGAAAATGACGCCCGCGTCCTGGGCGGCGCGGTACAGGTCCTCGGCCACGCCCGGCGTACGCAATTCCTGGAAGATGACATACGCCATCACATCGGGGTCGGCCTCGATCAATTGCAGGGCATGCTTGATGGACACCCCGCAGCAAACCGACGAGCAGTACGGCAAATGATCGGGGTCGCGGGACCCGGCGCACTGAATGAAGGCCACGTTTTTCTTGGCCACCTTGCCGGCGGCCAGCATTTCTTCCAGTTCCACATTGGTCACCACGTCGGGCGACGCGCCGTATCCCAGATGACCCAGCTTGTTTGGATCATAGGGGCGCCAGCCGGTGGCCAGCACGATGGCGCCCACCATTTCCTCGGACGTACTTCCGCCATTTGTAATTTCGACCTTGAACTGACCCGGCTGCCCCGAGGTCTGGGCAACAATGGCGTCCGTCATGACGCTAATACGCGCGTCTCCCTCGACCGCCGCAATCAGTCCCGGAACCGGATTGTCGCGCGGCGTGCCGTAAGGTGGGCTGTCGGGCAACACCTTTGACCAGCGGCGCACATTGCCGCCCAGTTGGTCGGAACGCTCAACCAGCAATACGTCCGTGCCCGCGCGGCTGGCTTCAAGGGCCGCGCTCAGGCCCACATATCCGCCGCCGACGACCAGAATTTTGTCGGAAAATTCGCCTTCCTTCCAGGGTTCCGGCGCATTTGATTTGGTCGCCCGGGTGATGGCCATGCGCAGCTGATCATTGGCCAGCATCTGGGTGTCTTCGTCACCCGGCGGATGGCACCAGACCACCTGTTCGCGCATGTTGGCGCGAATAACCTGCGCGCCGTCGAACTGGAAGCGATCGGTCATCACGCGCGGCGAGCAGGCCGCGATGACGGGTTTTTCCACACCGCCTGAGGCCACGTCCTCGGCGATCATGGCCACCGCTTCGTCGCCACACAGACATTCGTGGGTTTTGCAAATGGGAACCTTGAATTCACTGGCCGCAATGCCCGAAAGCGCGTCCACGTCAATGGATTGGCCAATGGCGCAACCGCTGCAGAGATAGACGCCGATGCCGTTCTGGTCCGTCATCACTTGCCCTCCCCTTGCGCGATCGCCTGAATTGCGCGTAACGCCGCCGCCGTGGCCGATTGAACCGACATGGAAACATCCAGCGGCCCCGAAGCGACACCGGCGGCGATCATGCCGTCGGGCTCAAACACGCAGGGCACAACGAAACCATATTCATCCCTTTGCAAATTAACGCTTGATCCCTCGCCCCTGGCCGAGGGTTCCATGCCCGTGGCCAGCACCACCAGATCGTAGGAATTGGCGTAAATTTCGCGGGTGATGGTGTTCTCGCCCTTGACCGTGGGATCGCCGCTTTCGCCTCTGACGATGGAGCCCGGCTTTGACTTGATGAAATTCACCTGGGGGTCGTTCTTCAGCTTTTGATAAAAACCTTCGAGTTTGTCGTGGGCGCGGATGTCGATGTAGTAGATGTCGATCTCGGCGTCCGCATACTGCTCGCGCAAATAAGCCGCATGTTTCAGCGAGCCCAGACAGCAAATTCGCGAACAATAGGGCAAGTGCTTTTCGTCGCGCGATCCGGCGCATTGAATGAAGGCGACCCGCTTGGCCTCCTTACCGTCGGACGGGCGCACGATACGCCCGGCCGTGGGGCCGTTCATGGCCGCCAGACGTTCCATTTCCACGTTGTTGATGACGTCGGCAACTTCGCCATACCCGTACTGGGTGATTTTTTCGGCCCCATATGGTTGCCATCCGGTGGCCCAGATGATAGCGCCGACGCCGATTTCGAAACTGCCTTCCTTGTCTTCCAGATCGACCGCGTCGACGGTGCACGACGCCTTGATCTTTTCGGCTTCCGGCGAGCCGATCACCGAAGGATCGATGACATAGCGCAGGGGAAAGGCCATTGCGTGCGGCAGATAAGCGGCCTTGGTTTTATCCATTCCGTAATTGAAGGGATTGTCGATTTCGCTTTCGGCGGCCCCGGCGCAATCGCCGCAGGCGGTACAGTTGGCCTTAACGAAACGCGGCCTGGTATTGAGCGAAACGGTGAAGTTCCCGGTTTCGCCTTCAACCTTGCCGACGCTGGTCATGGTGTAGACCTTAATGGCGCGGTTTTTCTTGATGCGCTGGTAGTTGATCTCCAGCCCGCACGTGGGTTGGCAAAGCTTGGGGAAATAGCGGTTCAGTTGCGCGACCCGTCCACCCAGCGTCGGCGAACTTTCCACGAGAACAACTTCGTAACCAGCCTCGGCGGCCTCGACCGTCGCACTGATCCCGGCAATTCCACCGCCGACGACAAGTATCGTCCGGCTGGACAACTTCCCGTTTGACATTCCCTGTCCCCACTTTCTGTTTTTCTTACATCGCGCCCATTTCTTCACGTGTTCCGGCCACGGCCTTCTGAACGATATCTTCTTTCATACGCAGGGCCGGATCATTGAAAAGAACGTTTTTCATCCAATCGAACCCGAGCCCCAGCAGCGCGACGTCATCGGTTTTGACCGCTTCAAGGGTTTGGGCGTCGACTTCGTAAGTGTCGGTGAACTTGGAGGCAAAGACGAAACGCCGGAACGTCTCCACATCCGTTGAAACCATGAAAAACATTTGTTTCGTTTGTTTCGAGATGTCCTTCCCCTGCGGCCCGCCCAAGGTTTTCCACGACGCCATTTTCATGAGGATGTCGATCCAGCCCCGGTTGATACGGTCGTAATCCTCGACCCCCTGTTCGGCGCGAAACTCGCCAATCGTCTGGGACTTATCGGCATCATGGCCGCAACAGAATGATTCCTTCACCAGAAAATTGAAATCGTTGCGGGAGTCGTCTTCCTTCATCTTTACGCTGGCCGAACCGATGGGATAGTAGCGGCACGTCAACGGGCGGTTGGCATAGACCGTACAGCCTTCCTCGGCAACGAACGGGCAGGCGCCGTCGCCATCATCCATATTCAGTTTGGCGACGGGAAGGCCCGATCTTTCGTTAATGGCTGGAAATGTATAGGCAGCCAGAAATTCCGCAGGCGTCATGGTGAAATGCGCGCTAAGACGCAGGATATCGGCAGGTGTCAGGGTGATGTCGGACCCATGGCAGCACTTATTCCAACACGAAACGCCCGGATGGCAGGAAAACTGGAAACGATCATCGAGACCGAGGCGCACGGGCGTAACCGCATCACCATCATTGCGGTTACGCGCCGCACCAAGAATTTCCGCCTCGGTCTGCTGATCCATCGCTGATCAGCCGTAGTGCTTCTCGACCATGTCGACGTGTTCGCGCTTGAACAGGCTCCACTCGCCCGTCTCGGGGTCCATCCTGGAATTGACGAAGCACTTCCAGTTTTCCTCGTCCAGATCCGGGAAGTCGGACCGGTAGAAGAAGCCCGGATACCGCGTTTCTTCACGGAACTGGATGTGCAGAAGATGGGCTTCCGCCGTGCGAACACGATGGTAATTTTCCCACGCCCGCAACAACTCGTGCAAATCCTTGGCCCGAAGATTGACGCTGTCTTCCTTCAGCATTTCAAGGTGATGCAGGCCGACTTCCAACAGCTTGGCGTTGGTCATGTAATAGGTCGATACACCGGCGACGTACTCATCCATGTACTTCTGCAGGCGCATCTGGAACATTTTCGGCGTGATGTAGTGTGGATTGACATCCTCCGCCGTGGTCTTGTCCTTGTGTTCCAGATAGTTGGTGACCGGTTGATAGACCTGGGCGGCGATTTCGGAAATATCGTCCTTGAACGCCGCCTGATAGCCCGCGTTATCCTGACAGAACCGCACCATTTCCTTGCCGACGATGCGCCCTTCGGCGTGTGAGCCCGACGAGAACTTGTGCCCCGAGGCACCGACCCCGTCACCCGCAGAGAAAAGGCCCTTCACGGTCGTCATCCGGTTATAGCCCCAGCGCCATTCCTCGGGCGAGTTCATGTCTTCCGGCCCCGAAACCCAGATGCCGCAGCAACCTGAATGCGAGCCCAGCAGGTAGGGTTCCGTCGGCATCAGTTCGGACGGCGTTTCTTCGGGGCGGACATTCATCCCCGCCCACACGCCGGCCTGACCGATGCACATGTCCAGGAAGTCTTCCCACGCTTCGGCTTCCAGATGCTTGACCTCGCGCGGTGTCATGGTTTCGGCCAGCTTTTTCATGGCCGTCGGCGTATCCATCATGATGGGGCCGCGGCCTTCCTTCATCTCGTGAAGCATGGCGTGATTGCGCAGGCACGTGGGAACCACGGCGGCCGTATCATAGGGCGCGAAGTCCTTAAGCATGTGCGCGTTTTTGGTCATGTAGTTCTCGCCAAGACCGTTGGTCGCCTGCGCCTTGAACAGCAGGAACCACGCCCCGACCGGGCCGTAACCGTCCTTGAAGCGGGCGGGAACGAAGCGGTTCTCCATCATGGTCATCTCGGCTCCGGCCTCGATGGCCATGGCGTAGGTGGAACCGGCGTTCCATACCGGATACCACGCCCGCCCCATGCCTTCGCCGATAGAGCGCGGACGGAAAACGTTGACCGCGCCACCGGCAGCGATCACGGTGGCGTTGGCCTTGAAAATGTAGATTTTGTTTTCGCGAACCGAGACACCCACGGCGCCCGCCACGCGATTTTCCTCGTTGGCGTCGAGCAATAACTTAATGATGAAGACACGCTCGTAGATATTGTCGATGCCCAGGGCCTTTTTGGCCGATTCGCCAACGATGGTTTTATAGCCTTCACCGTTGATCATGATCTGCCAGCGGCCCGAGCGAACGGGCTTTCCGCCGTCGGCCAGGGCAACGCCTTCGGTTTCCTTGTCCTTCCAGATGGGCAGTCCCCATTCTTCAAACAGGTGAACCGAATCATCCACATGGCGGCCAACATCGAAGACCAGATCGTCCCGCGTGATGCCCATCAGATCGGCCGACACCATGCGGCAATAATCTTCCTCTGAATTTTCGCCAAGATAGGTGTTAATGGCCGAAAGCCCTTGGGCAACAGCGCCCGAGCGATCAAGCGCGGCTTTGTCGACCAGAGTGATCTTGACGTCGTCACCGGCCCAGCGCCGCGCTTCATACGCAGTTCCGCAAGAGGCCATGCCGCCGCCGACGATCAGGATGTCGGTGCTGATTTCAACAATTTCCGGATTTCCGAAGGAGCCTTGCTCACTCATGAGACTTTCCCTCCCAGGTTAACTTACAAACGACCGCCCGCTTCCTCACGAAATGGTGGGAAGGGTTTTGCCTGTTTCGGTAAACAGATTGGGGCTGTTGATGTCGCCCGGTTCCGGTTTGCCGCCATAAACATCAATGGACCCGACCGGCGTCGTGCGGACCGGGAACTTGAATCGTTTCAGCGCGCCGTCGCGGAACTTGATGGTCCACATGATGGCATTGTCGGTACGCAATGGAATGACGGCCCCGCCCATGGGGACGATATCCTGATAGGCGCGCACCTCGATGGCCTGCTGCGGACAGGCTTTAACGCAACACTGGCACTCCCAGCATTGTTCCGGTTCCTGGTTGAACGCTTTCATTCGCACGGGATCGAGTGTCATAAGATCGTGCGGGCAGATATACATGCAGACGGTGACTTCACCGTCCTTGCAGCCGTCGCATTTTTCGGTATGTACGAAGGTGGGCATAGGCTTCTCCTCCCTGATACTCCGCGCCAATCGCCTTTTTTCCGAACGTGAAAAGGAAAACCCTTTTATTCGGACGAATCGTCACGATTACTTTTCGCGTAGTTGTTTTGAGGTCCGCCCGGTATTTCCCTTATCTCGGAAAGCGAAAAATCTTACCTAAAATCTATACCGTCAAACCCCACTACGAGAAAGTCCTTTTTGCCAGCAGGCACATTCGATCCAACCATGCGAAACGCCGGCGGGCCGCGCATTGACTGAGGTCAATTGCGCGGCCCGTATCTAATCGGCGTAATAGGCTTTCAGAACCTCGACCACTTCGGGGCGGCTGAATTCGGGCGGGATGTCTTCGCCGTTCGTTAGCATCTCGCGCTGCCCCGTGCCGGAGATCGTGACCCGGTCTTCCGGGCCGTGACGGCAGGTCCGGCTAGTCGCCATGCCGCCGCATTTCGTGCAATAAAACGTGATGTCGATCTTTAGCGGTTGCGTTTGCAGGGCGCCGGGCCAAAGGCTGGCAAAAATGTGCTGGGCGTCGTACGGTCCGTAGTAATTACCGACACCGGCATGATCGCGCCCGACGATCAAATGCGAACACCCGAAATTCTGGCGAATGACCGCGTGCAGCAACGCTTCCCTGGGGCCGGCGTAACGCATCTCGATGGGATAACCCGCCTGGGCCACGGTCGCCGGAACGAAATAGTTGTCGACCATGGCGTTGATGGCTTCAATTCGAACGTCGGCCGGTAGGTCGCCCGCCTTCAATTTGCCCAACACCTGATGAATGAGCACGCCGTCGGTCACCTCAATGGCGATTTTCGCCAGATGTTCATGACTGCGATGCATGGGGTTGCGCGTTTGGAACGCAGCCACCCGCGACCACCCCTTGCGGGCGAACAGCGCGCGCACCTCGGAACAGCTCAGGAAAAGCCCCGGGTACTTTTCGGGAAACTCGCCTTCGCTGAATACCTGAACCGGGCCGCCCAGATTGACCTCGCCCTGAGCCATGACCTTGGCGACGCCGGGGTGTTTTTCATCGGTCGTGCGAAACACGTGAAAACACTCGAACGCCTTGTCGATTGAGTATTTCTCAATGACGTTCATGACACCCATGATCTCGCAGGTTTCCTCGTCGACCAGCGCCACGTCGTCACGGATATTGATGCCGTTGGCCAAGTCTTCATCGACGGAAACGGTGATCGGGATCGGCCAGAAAACGCCGTTGGCCAATCGCATTTCGGTACAGACGCTGTTCCACTCCTGCTCGCCCATAAACCCGTCAAGCGGCGTATAAGCGGCAATGGAGAACATGATGAGGTCGGAGACCTCGCGGCTGGACATGGGAACCTTTTTCAGACCCTCGGCGCGTTTCAGTTGTTCCGGGCGCTCCGCTTCGGGCATACGCAAAGGCTTCGTGGTGCCGCCGCCGTGCGACGGAACTAGCGTGGCCATGGTTTCCTCCCGCTATGTATTCGCGCGTCGCGATTAGCCGAAGTATACCAGCTTGCGCCGCTCGCGGCCATTGACGAGCGTCAATAGCGGGGCGGGTCCTTAGAAAGACGACCCGTCGGTTGTCAGAAACTCGGTCTCTTTCGGCGTGCTTTGGCGAGACAGGATTGCGTTGCGGTGGGGGAAGCGGTTGAATTTGGCGATGATGTCGCGGTGGCGGATGGCGAAGTCGGCGACTTTTTCGCCGCAATATCGGGCAAACAGCGGGATCGACATGTCCTGATCGGCAAGGTCTTCACTGTGCATCAGGGGCATCAGCAGGAACTGCGCCTTGGTCTGCTCTGCCAATTCCACCCACCCCTTTTCCAGCGCCGCCTTGGTCAGCGCCAAGGCCTTGGGATCAGCGGCGAAGGCACCTGGGTTGTCGCGGAAAATATTGCGCGAGAACTGATCGAGAAGGATGATCAGGGCAAGGCATCCGTCCGGGGTTTCAGGCCAATGATCCAGCGCCCCGGCCATGGCATCGGCATGGGCCTCGCCAAAGCGCTCACGAACGGTTTGATCGAATTCAGTGCTTTTCCTGAACCACTGCTCCGGCGTTGATTCGTCGAACCAGAACGAAAGAACGTCGGCGGCGTTCATTTGACGACCGTCACACGGTACCCAACGCGCGGGAAATGAACACACACGCGGCCAACGCGGGGCTCGTTGCGCAAGATGGCGATGGTTTCGGGCTCGACCGACCGGACGACGCCGGTCACGGAAGGATCGCCGCCATCGGTGTCGGGAACGACACTCACCGTCATGCCGGGAACCAGGTTCTGCGGATCGCCTGCGTCGGCGCGTTCGGGTGTTGCGGGCTCGGCGGCTTTGGCGATGTCGATGGCCTCGGACGATTGCATGTCGGTAACCTCGCCGTGGCCAATGGCCTTAATACGCGCTTCCCAGGCTTCAAGGGCCGGGAATTCGGCCAACAGGCCGGGGCCGCCGGACCAGCGCCCGCGACTGAACCACACCAGATAGTAGCCGAGCGCATCGGCCAGGCCGGGTTGATCACCGGTCAGGAAGTTGCGGCCCGACGCCAGAGCCTGATCCATCCACCCGAACTGCGGCCGCAGTTGCGCCAGAATGTGCGGGAGATCGGCCCCGACTTCGTTCAGGTCCCAGTCCGGCCCGAAATACAGCCGCCCGCGATCACTGGCGAACTCGGGCGGCAGTTGATCGACTGCCGAGCCAAGCACGGCACCGACGACGTCACCAAAGACCACGGCGTCGGTCCACCGGCTGAGACCCCAGACAAGGCCTTCGCTATGGTTCGGATAAAAGGTCGGCTCGGGAAAACGCCGTTCCAATTCGCGCAATATGCATTGGGTATCGCAATAGATGTCGGCGCCGATTTGCATCACCGGGGTTCGCCGATAACCGCCGGTCAGCGGCATCAGGTCAGGCTTGGGCGGAATGCGCGGGATTTCCACCGATTTCCACGCCAACCCCTTGATGCCGAAACCGACACGCGCCTTTTCCGAAACCGGCGATTGCGGATAGTGATGGAAGATGATGTCGGCCATTGCGCGCCTCGTTTCTGTTTCGGTTATGCGGTTCCGCCCTCGATTTCCTCTTTCAGTAACTCCAGCGCCAGCCATTGTTCCTCGGCTTCCGCCAGTTCCGACTGCGCCGCCTCCAGTTTTTTTGCCGCCGACTCGAAACCCGCCGCATCGCGGGCGTAAAGGTCCGGATCGGCGATTTTCGCCTGCAACGCCGAAATGTCGGCTTGAAGTTTCTCCATGGTACCGGGAAGGGTCTTAAGGGCGTGCTGCTGGTTAAACGAAAGCTTGCGTTTTGACTTAGGTTTTTTGTTCCCTTTTCCAATCTTTTTCCCGGCGCTTTTTCTTCTGGGCTGCTTGGCTGCGGGTTTTTCATCGGACGTGTCTTTGCGTTGGGAAGCCAGAAAACTGTAGCCGCCGGCGTACTCGATCCACCGCGCCGTCCCATCCTCGGCGATCACCGAGGTGACGACGCGATCCAGGAAATCACGGTCATGGCTGACCAGCAGAACCGTGCCTGCGTAATCGGCCAGCAACTCCTGCAGCAAATCCAGGGTTTCCAGATCGAGATCGTTGGTCGGTTCGTCCAGCACCAGCAGGTTTGAAGGGCGGGCAAAGGCCCTGGCCAGCATCAAGCGTCCCCGCTCGCCGCCGGACAGCCGCCCGATGGGCGTTCCCGCCTGTTCAGGCGCGAACAGAAAGTCCTTCATATAACTGACGACGTGCTTGTAATTTCCGCCGACGGCGACGGTGTCGCCACCGTTTCCAGTCAGCGCGTCGCGCAATGTCCAGTCCGGATCGAGGCTGTCGCGTTTCTGATCCAGCGAGGCCGGTTGCAGATTGGCGCCAAGCCTGTGCGACCCTTCGTCGGCTGGCAGATCGCCGGTCAGAAGATTGAGCAGCGTCGTTTTCCCCGCGCCGTTGGGGCCGACAATGCCGATGCGGTCACCACGCTGTATACGAACGGAAAAGTCTTTAACGATGGCGCGTTCGCCAAAACTTTTGGACACGCCCTTGGCCTCGATGACCAGTTTGCCCGAAACGGCTCCTTCCGTGACGGTCATTTTGACGCCGCCCGTGACCTTGCGTTGCTCGCGTCGTTCGC